>JAXEGS010000001.1:0-14594 GCA_034102905.1 Collinsella sp.
AGGGTGTTTGCGAAGCCACACCCGGAGGGCACGCCCGACCCGGCCGATGGGACCAGGGGGTTCGCGCGAAAAGCCACACCCGGAGGGCACGCCCGACCCGGCCGATGGGAGCCAAGGCGAGCGAGGCCTACCCGCGCGCGAACACCATCCACAGCACCACGATGAGCACGATGATCGCTGCGAAGCCCGCGATGGAGCCGATGAACTTCGCCCGCGACCCACGCGTGCTCTCGCGCACCTCGCGCTCCGTCGCGGCGAGGGACTCCACCTCGGCGGCCTTCTGCTCACGGAGGCCCTCGTCGGCGGCGATGCGCGCAGCGAGCTCCTCGATGACCTCGGGATGCTCGTGGATGTCGGTGGCCTCGGCGATCGCGGCCTCGGCCTCGGCGGCCACGGCGCGGGCGTCCTCGGCCTCCTGGGTCTTCTCGCGCTGGGCCTTCTCCTGCGAGGCGATGTGCTCGCGCAGGTCGCGCTGGCGGCCCTGGGCGTCGAGCTTGGCGCGGTCGAGCTCGTCGCGGGCGGCGTCGGCCTCCTCGGTGACGGCGTGGAAGGCCTGCTTGGCCGCGTCGATCGGCTTCTCCGCCTCTACCACGAGGGCGCGCGCCGTGGCGAGCGTCTGGTCAACCTCGGCGCTCACCCGCGGGAGCTCGGCCTCGGCGGTGCGGAGCCCCTCGCGCGCATCGGAGATCTCCTGCTCGAGCTCGGAGAGGCGCACGGAGTAGGCGGCAGAGTTGGCGGAGGGGTTGCGCTGAATCTCGGCGAACTCGCCGCGCAGGGTCTGCAGGCGCTCCTCGGCGGTCTTGATGGCGGCCTCCGCGGCCTTGATGCCCGTCACGCGCTCGGCCTCGGCGCGCTCGAGGTTGCGCCGGGCGTCGTCGAGCCGGCGCTGCAGGCGAGCGCCCGACTCCCGGGCGCTCGCCTCCTTGGCCTCGGCCGCCTCGACCGCCGCCTTGAGGCGCCGCTCGGTCTGGGTGTCGGCGTCCCTCATCTGCTGGAGCTCGCCCTTCAGGCCCTCGATCTCGGTTCCGAGGGTCCGGGCGGCCTCCTCGGCGGCCTCGGCGCCCGCCTCGGAGCTGCTCTTGCGCTCCGTCTCCGCGGCGATGATCTCATCGAAGCGCGCTGTGATGTCGCGGCGGTGCTCGAGTTCGGAGGTGCGCTCGGCGATGCCCGCCTCGAGCTCGGCGAGCTCCTCCTTGGCGGTGTCGTGCGCCTTCTTGGCGGCGCTCACCTGGCGCACGGCATGGGCGCCCTGCGAGAAGAAGGAGCGCACGGCCGCCACCGCGCCCTCGGGCTCCTCGGGCGCCTCGGAGCTCGCGGCGGCCCCATGCTCCTCCTCGACGCGCGGGAAGACCCCCGTGCCATCGATGACCTCGAAGCCCTTGGGAAGCGGCTCAGGGTCGTCGCCGATCTTCTCGTACTCCTCGCGGGTGAGGAAGGTGGGTGTGAGCGGGGCCTCGGCGGGTGCCTCCTCCGGGGTGTCCGCACCCGGTGCGGTCTTCTTCGTATCGTCCATGGCGTGCTCCCATCAACAGCGCAGCGGCCTTCGCGTGCGTACCTATCATATATGCCCGCGCGGGGGCCGTTGTGTCTGAGCGGTGTGTTCCGCCTGCTGCTTCATGTGTTGGTTGGCATGTCTTTATAACCTGCTTATTCGGAAAAATATATTGGATAAAGAATCTGACGGTGAAATCGGGTTGAAGCGCCCGTTTCCCGTTTCCTGCGCTGTTTTCAAAACGCCATCAGAGTTGTGGCTCATAGAACCGCAGGTAGAACAGGTGAAAAATAACTGTCAGACGTTACGTGACAATTTATAAACAAACCGAATTCGCTTACGTCATCTTCTTCTCCTATGGTAGCGTAGTTGTGCAACCCTGCATATCGTAGGGGTGGGAACGAGAAGATTGGATTTGCGTATGAAATGGAGAGAGAGGATAGTAGCCGCATCGCTGTCGCTGGTGCTGGCGCTATCGACCTTCCTGCGCCCGCGCTCGCGGAGGCGGTGTCGGGAACGGAGGCGGCTGCTGCGGCCGCCGTGAACGCCGAGCCCGCAACCGAGCAGGAGGCGCCCGCTGCCCCGACGGCGGATGAGACGGCTCCCACCGAGCAGGCTGCCCCCGCGCCCGCGGAGGAGCCGACCGCCGCATCCGCCGCGGTCCAGAAGGACGCCGCCCCCATCGCAGCCCCGGCGGCCCGCGCCGCCGCGAGCGATGCCGTCCCCGCGATGACCCTGCAGATCGGCGAGCTCGCCTCCGACGGCTCGATCAACACGGGCACCACCGAGGATTACACCTTCAAGAGTCTCTCCGGTGTCGTTGACCTGAGGGTGTCTGACACGGAGTACAGCACGGCGAACCCGTATCTGATCGTGTCGTATCCCAGCGACGCGAAGGTGAGCTCGTTCGAGATCACCGCCTCCACCGTTGGCGAGACGACGCACTACACGGAGAACGGGGTCAACTACGTCCGCTACGACCTCCCGTCGCTGTACGGCGGCATGCTGAGCAGCTTCCCCTACACGATCAAGCTCGGCGGCCCCGACCTCGCGAGCGGCGAGGAGATCACCGTCGACGCCGTGCTTCACGCGAGCGACGGCACCGTGCTCAAGGAGGCCTCCAAGACCTACAAGGCGAAGAGCTATGACCTGGTCGCGACCTCCCGCGATCCGTGGGGCAATGGGCTCGATGCCAAGGACGGCGTCGCCTCCGGCAGCGCCGACGCCAACGGCCATCTCAAGACGGAGGAGTCGCTGGCGAACAGCGCGAGCGACACGACGATGCTCTCGGGGCAGGTCGTCCGCACCTCATATTACTTGGGCGCGAAGGTCGATAACGGCCAGAGCAACTCCACTGAGGGCCTGATCTACCCGAAGAACCTCAAGTACGTGCTGACGGTTCCAAAGGGTGTGAGCGTGGACTCCCCCTCGTCCGCGGTGTCGGTCGAGGACCGTGCGGACGGGTCCAAGGTCTACACCTTTGTGGACACGAGCCTGTATCACGGATTCGGAACCTATAACTTCTCGCCCACTGCGGGTTCGAGCTGGGGGACCTTCCTCATCGAGGGGGCGCCGTTCAACGAGCCCCTCTCGATCCTCCTCGACGTGTACCGAGACGTCGCCGAGGACGGCACCGGTGGTACATTCGTCGGCCACCGCAACGAGACGGTCGTCGTCTCGCGCAAGGTGTTCACCAAGACCGGTTCCGCCGAGGCGTATCAATACGATAAAACCGGTGCCTATGGCGCCGGGAGGCTCTACGACGGCTCGAACGATGTCACCGAGACGGGACTTGAGCTGACCTCCGTCTTCTTGAACCGGAACAACGGCTCGGGGCCCGACAGCCCCACGAGCGGCGGCAACGTCTCCGATGTCACGGAGCTCGCCGTCGATCTGGGGACGCCCAACCTCAAGCTCAAAGCGGTTCGCATCGCAGATGCCTTCGCGTATCCGTCGAACGAGGCGGCTGCCGCTGCGGCGAAGAAGGCCTTCGATGAGGGCAACACGAAGCTCTTCGGCATCCGCGCCGACGGCAGCGAGGTCCTGCTCAAGGAGCAGGTGAAGCTGGGCGACACCGTCGACATCTCGGCGCTTTCCACCGAGGAGTTCCAGAAGATGGCGATCCGCCCCTCCACGCCGGTCGCATTCGACAACTTCCGCTTGAATGTGTACGAGTACGTGGTGCCGACCGCGGCGGGCCATGAGGCCCTTGCCGCGAACCCGGTCGCCTCATATCGGGCGAAGGCGACCATCACGGCGAACGGCGCCACGGCCTCCGACCGCGGCGACATCATCATCGCGCCGGCACGCAGCGAGATCGGGCAGGCGCTGCAGAGCGACCAGTCCGTGACCAGCACCGCCGGCGGCACGAGAGTTTACTGGAATGTCGGTGCGACGCTCGAGCGAAGCGACAAGGTCAATTTCCTCGGCGTCTCGAAGGTAACCGGCGTCAAGAGCATCACCCTGCTCCCGGACGGAGTGACCTATGACGGCATGAGCCCCTACGACGCCGGCGCCTCCGATGCCACCGTCGAGCTCGTCGAGAACTACCACGGCACCGGCAAGACCGCGGTCATCGTGAGCTATCCCGACCTCGATGTCCCCCCAAGCGGGGCGTCGAGCTCGTATGCCCTTGCCCGCGTGACGCTGTACCTCAACGTCTCCCAGTCCACGCAGAAGGGCACGAACCCGGTCTACACCTACCTCGTCTACGACAACAACGGCGTGATCCATCCTAAGGAGGATCCGACGATCAAGGACGCCCCTTACGTGGACGCCCTCGACCTCGACGAGGACGGCGACACCACCGAGACCTTCTCCGTGACGTCGCGGAACATCGACTTCACCCCGCCGATGGAGCTCGCGCTCATCAAGGACGTGTCCCGTGGCGACGGCAGCGGCACTTTCGGCCGCGCGACCACGGCCGACCTGGGAGACGCCCTCACGTACCGCCTGACGATCGCGAACTACTCGCGCGAGAACGTGACCACGTTCAACCTCATCGACGCGCTGCCCTTCAAGGGCGACCACGCGCTCGTCGAGAACGGTGCGGGCGCCTACGTCGACCGTGGGTCGATGTTCGTCACGGGGCTCACGAAGAGCCTCGAGTCGGTCAACCCGGCCGCCGTCAACGACCTGTTCACCTTCTATTACCAGACCACGCCGCAGGGCGCGGACCTCGTCTCCGTGCGCGACGGCGCCTGGGTCACGGCCGACAAGGTCTCCGACTTCTCGGCCATCAAGTCGATCAAGGCCGTGCTCAAAGATGGCAAGTCCATCGCGAGCAACGCGACCGTGGCGATCCTCATCCCCTCGGCGATGCCCTCGGGCGCGCCCATCACGGGTGTCGCGAGCGCGACCCCCGACAAGGCCGTGAACTCCGCGGCGTTCAGCGTCGACTCGGGCTCCAGCGTCTACACGGAGGCCAACTCCACGAGCGTCTTCGCGGGCTCCTATGAGATCACGGGTGTCTACTTCGCCGATGAGAACGACAACGCCCGCTTCGACGCGGGCATCGACAAGCGTCTCGCTGGCCGTGTCGTGAAGATCGTCGATGAGGACGGCAATCCCGCGAAGGATCCGAGCGGCGCGGACGTGACCGCCACGACCGACGCCAACGGCTCCTTCTCCGCGATCGTCTACCAGCGCGGCACGTACCGCGCCGTGGTGACCAAGGGCGCGCACGAGGACTTCGTGACGGCGACCCCCGAGGGGGGCGGGTTCCAACTCGATCGACGCCGCCACGGTCTCCGGGGACACCGCCCGGACGAAGGCCACGGTCCTCTCGCCTGCGACCGTGCGCCTCACGCGCAACGTGGCCGTCGTGCAGAACGCCGGCACCATCACCGTGACCAAGACCTCCAAGGCCGAGGAGGGCGCCGCCGCGGCTCCGCTCGAGGGCGCGACCTTCCGCCTCACCACCGCCGCGGGCGCCCGCGTGACCGACGTGAACGGCGCGCAGGTGGCCGACGTCACCTCCGATTCCGCGGGCGAGGCGTCCTTCACGGACATCCCCTTCGGCACCTACAAGGTCGAGGAGGTGAGCGCGCCGACCGGGTACGCCAAGAGCACCGCGACCCCGCAGGCGACGATCTCCGCCACCGCGAAGGAGGCGGGCGTCTCCTTCGAGAACGCCCTCGCGCGCACGGCCGTCTCCGCGAAGGTGACCTGGTCCGACGCGAACGACCAGGACGGCAAGCGCCCCGATTCCGTGACGGTGCGCCTCCTCGCCGACGGCGAGGACACGGGCAAGACCCTCACGCTGAACGCCGGCAACAACTGGACGGGCAGCTTCGGGAACCTCGTGACCCACAAGGACGGCACCGCCGTGGCTTACACGGTCTCCGAGGACGCGGTTCCCGCCTACACCACCTCGATCACGGGCTCGGCCGGCGCCGGGTTCACGATCGCGAACGACCACACCCCCGAGCAGGTCAGCGTCGACGTGAGCAACGCGTGGGTGGACAACGACAACGCCAAGGGCATCCGCCCCGCGAGCGTGACCGCCCAGCTCCAGGCCAACGGCAAGGACGTGGCGGGCAAGACCGTGACGCTCGGCGCCGACGGCTCCTGGAGCGCGACCTTCGCCGGCCTTCCGAAGTACGAGAACGGGACCGAGATCGCCTACACGGTGACGGAGCCGTCTATCGCCTCCTATAGCACGGTGAGGACCGGCACCGCCGGCACCGGGTTCGTGTTCACGAGCACGATCGTCGGCAAGGTCTCCGTGGGTGTCACCAAGGTCTGGGAGGGGATCGTCCCCGCCGCCGCGCCCGAGGTGAGCGTGAACCTTCTCGCCGACGGCCGCGTGGTCGCGACGCAGGCGCTCTCCGCCGCGAACGGCTGGAAGCACACCTTCGCCGACCTCGACCAGTACGCCTCCGGCAAGGAGATCGCCTACACGGTGGAGGAGAAGGGCGCTGCGGACGGCACGCTCACGGCCGGCGGCCATGAGTACGGCGTCCAGGTGTCCCGCGCCGCCGATGGCGGGTTCACGGTGAAGAACACCATGGTGAACCCCAAGCTCACCGCTACCGGCACCGTCTCCTGGGACGATGCCGAGAACCAGGACGGCATCCGCCCCGAGAAGGTGACGGTGACGCTCACCCACAACGGCGAGCCGACCGACACCACGGTCGAGGTCGATACCGCCGGCGACGGCAGCTTCTCCTTCGAGGGCCTGCCCACCTTTGACGACCGCGGCGAGAAGATCGCCTACGGCGTGATCCAGAACGCGGTCGACGAGTACGACACCGCGGTCACGGGCGACCTCGATGAGGGGCTCTCGATCACGAACGCCCATGCGGTGCGCACCCGCGACATCACGGTCGAGAACGCCTGGGACGACGCCGAGAACCAGGATGGGATCCGTCCCGATAAGGTCGTGGTGCGCCTGCTCGCCAACGGCGAGGACACGGGCAAGACCGTGGAGCTCTCCGAGGAGAATGGCTGGAAGGCCGTCTTCGAGGGGGTCGACGTGAACGCGTCGGGCGAGGAGATCGCCTACACGGTCGAGGTGGAGCAGGCCGACGGCTATGAGTCGACCGTCTCCGGTTCGATGGAGGACGGCTTCTCCGTCACCTCCGCGCACGAGGTCGACAAGCGCGACGTCTCCGTGTCCGTTACGTGGGACGATGCCGACGACCAGGATGGGATCCGTCCTGAGAAGGTCGTCGTGCGCCTGCTCGCCAACGGCGAGGACACGGGCAAGACCGTGGAGCTCTCCGCCGCCAACGGCTGGAAGGCGGTGTTCGAGGCCCTCGATGTGAACAAGGAGGGCGCCGAGATCGCCTACACCGTCTCGCAGGACGGGGTCGACGGCTACGAGACCTCCTACGCGGGCTCGATGGCGGACGGGCTCACGGTGGTCAACACCCACACCCCGAAGCCCTCGCCCGCCGAGGCCGGGAAGGGTGGAGTGAGCGGCAAGGCCGGCAAGGCCGGTCGCCGTCGCCAGCTGCCCCGGACCGGGGACACGCAGGGCGTCGCCCTCGTCGCCCTGGTGGGCGCGATCGGCGCCATCGCCCTCGCGGGCGGCGTGCGCCGCCGTCGCCAGAACGGTTAACGGCTGAGCGGAAGCGCCCATCGAAGGGGCCCCGGAGCGATCCGGGGCCCCTTTTTTCACGCGCATCCGCACCTGTGGTCAAAAACGGCGTTAATCGGTATGTTGGTCGGCGAAGGCGCACAGCTTTATATGGGTATCTGGCGCCCAGCCGGCCTCGCGGACGGCCGCGGCGCGCGCAGCGAAGGAAATTGAATAGTAAAAGCTATGCGTCCAAGGTGGGCGATCACCGATTTACGCCGTTTTTGACCACGGGCGCGCCCCAGCATGAAAAACGGCCCCATGCGGGGCCGTTCTCAGGGGCGGATGCGCTGCGGGGCGCGGTCTCAGCCGACGCGTTCGTTCAACCAGGCGATGACGTCGTCCATGACGCGCCCGCCCTCGGTCTCGTTCAGGATCTCATGGCGCATGCCGGGGTAGATCGTGCAGGCCACATCCCGCACGCCAGCGATGCGGGCGCGCTCTGCGGCGTCGCGGACGCCCGCCCCGTAGGATCCGACCGGGTCCTCGGCGCCGGCGATGAAGAGAAGGGGGAGCTCATGCGGGATCCGCTCGAAGGTGGCACGGGCGCAGGCCTCATGCGTCACGGCGAAGAGCGTCGCGAAGCCGCCTGCTGAGAAGAGGGCGCCGCAGTCCTCATCGGCGAGGTAGGCGTCCACGTTCTCGGCGCTCGCCGAGAGCCAGTCGGCCTCCGTCCTCGGGTGGCTGATCCGCGCGTTGCTGTTTCCAAGGGAGAGGCGCTGCAGCAGCGGGCTCCGTCGATCCTCGCCGCGAAGCGCCGCGATCGCCCGCGCCGCCACCTTCCCGCCCGAGGTGAGGGCCCCGGGGATCTGCCCGGTCCCGCAGATGACGGCACCCGCCAGGCCCGCACCGGACCGTCCGATCTCGCAGCGGGTGACGAAGCTCCCCATAGAGTGCCCGAAGATCACATGGGGAAGGCCCGGGAAGCGCTCATCGAGGAGGCCGCGCAGCCGATGGACATCGCCCACGAGGATGTCGGCGCCGCCGTCTCGGGGGATCATGCCGTGGCGCTCACGCGGCGAGGTCTTGCCGTGTCCGAGATGGTCGTGGCCGGCTGCGATGTAGCTCGCCTCCGCGAGCCGGTGCGCGAAGGGGGCGTAGCGCTCGATATGCTCCGACATGCCGTGGACGAGCTGCACGATGCCGCGGGGCGTCCCCGTGGCGGGCATCCAGAGGCGGGCGTGCACCCGCGTCGCGTCGTCGGTCGAGGGGAAGGAGAGCGCCTCGTCGATGACGGCGGCCGCGGTGGGGGAGGGATCGGACATGGTTCCTCGCTTTCGGGCTGATGGCGGTTTGCCGCTCGGCGCGGCCCCGTGCGGCGCGCTAGGAGCGGGCCTCCGTCTTTGTGTGGCATTTGGGGCAGGTGACGATCAACTTGCCCTTGCCCTTCGGGACGGCGAGCGTGGTCCCGCAGGTGGGGCACTTCATGAACGCCTTCGTCTTGCGGTCGCGCCACATGGTCCGCGCGGTGCGGGCCTGGCGCTTGAGGTTGGCCCCGGCCCCCGTTCCCGTGGAAGCGCCCTGGCTTCGGGCGGCGAGCGGACCGATCAGGGGGAGTCGCGCGACGAAGGCCCGGTACTCCCGGTTCTCACGGGCGCGCGCGGCGTGGTTCTTCGAGAAGGCACGGGCGAGCGCCACCACGGCGAGGATGAGCCCGATCCACATCAGGGCGTTGAACCGCGCGATGTTGCCCGCGAGCGCGAGGATCATGCTCGCGATGCCGAGCGTGGTGGTGAAGTCGTCCGCGCCATAGCGGTCCTTCATAAATTCGTTCATCGGTGTCTCCCGTCGTGGTCTGAACGACCCACGTTATACCCGAACCCGGCCGCACCCCGCACGGGGATGCGACCGGGTTCACAGGGCGAGCGCATGGATACGTGGCCGCGGCGCGGATGCCGGGCGCGGGCGGTCGCGGCCTGAGCGGTTGCACCCACGGCCTGAGCGGTCAGGGTCGCTGCCGCGCCCCGTCCTCACCGCGCGAGCTTGTCGATCACGCGCTCGATCTCAGCGAGCTTCTCGGCCTTCTCCTCCTCGGAGCCGGTCTCGGAGGCGCGCCGCACGCAGCCCTCGATATGGGCCTTGAGCACGTCGGCGTTGATCCGCGCGAGCATCGACTCGGTGGCCATGAGCTGCGTGGAGATGTCGATGCAGTAGCGGTCGTCCTCCACCATGCGCATGATCCCGTCGATCTGCCCGCGCGCGGTCTTGAGCAGGCGCAGGGTCTTCTCGTGGTCTGCCATCATGGGCTCATCCCTCCCCGGGGTCGCTCGGGTGCGCGGCGCGCCTCAGGCGGCCGTGACGGACAGGGCGCGGAAGTCGCCGGCGCCCTCGACGGCGGCCTTGAGCGCGTCCTCGGAGACGGCGCCCTCGGCCTCGACGGTGACGGTCTGGGTCTCGTGGTCGGAGTCGGCGTCGGTCACGCCGGCGACCTTCAGGAGCGCCGACTCGACGGAGGCATCGCAGTGGCCGCAGTGCAGGCCCTCGGTCTTGATGATGTAGTTCATGGTTCATCCTTTCTCGGTGCGCCCTCGGGCGCGGGGAATGTATCGCACGACGGGCAGCGGACGGGAGCGCCCCCTGCCCGATGATGCCATCTTAGCGCGCCGCGCGCGGGCGGAACCCGCGCAGGCGCAGGGCGTTCGTCACGACGCAGATGCTCGACAGGCTCATCGCCGCGGCGCCGAACATGGGGTTCAGCTGCCAGCCGAAGAGCGGGAAGAACACGCCCGCCGCGAGCGGGATGCCGACGGCGTTGTAGACGAGGGCCCAGAAGAGGTCCTGCTTGATGTTGCGGATCACGGCGCGCGAGAGCTCGATCGCGCGCGGGACGTCGGCGAGGTCGCTCCGCATGAGGATTACGTCCGCGCCCTCCTTGGCGATGTCGGCGCCGGTGCCGATCGCCACGCCCACATCGGCGCGGGCGAGGGCCGGTGAGTCGTTCACGCCGTCGCCCACCATCGCGACCTTCTGGCCCGCCTCCTGCAGCTCGCGCACGTTGCGCTCCTTGTCGGCGGGCATGACGTCGGCGATCACGTCCTCGCGCGCGAGGCCCACCTCGCGGGCGATCGCCTCGGCCGTGGCGCGGTTGTCGCCGGTGAGCATCCTCACGCCCACGCCGAGCTCGCGCAGGGCGGCGATGGCTGCGGCACTCGTGGGCTTCACCTCGTCGGCCACGGCGATCGTGCCCATGTGCGCTCCGTTCTTGGCGAAGAAGAGCGGGGTCTTGCCGTCGTGGGCGAGGGAGGACACGAGGGCGGGGTCGACCGTGACGCCGAGCTCGGCCATGAGCGCCGCGTTGCCGGCGGCGATCTCGTTGGCGCCCTCGCGGGCGGTGACGCCGCGGCCGGGGATGGCGCGGAAGTCCTCGACGGGCCGCGCGATGATACCGAGCTCGTCGGCGCGCGCCATGATGGCCTCGGCGAGCGGGTGCTCGCTGCCGCGCTCGAGCGCCGCCGCGAGCTTCATGAGCGCGCGCTCGCCCATGGCGGCCGAGCCGTCGGCGCGTACGGCCGGGATGACGTCGGTCACCTGCGGGGTGCCGGCGGTCACGGTGCCGGTCTTGTCGAGCACCACGGTGCCCACGCCGCGCAGGGTCTCGAGGGCCTCGGCGCTCTTGAACAGGATGCCCATCTCGGCGCCCTTGCCGGTGCCGACCATGATGGCCACGGGCGTGGCGAGACCGAGCGCGCACGGGCAGCTGATGACGAGCACCGCGACGGCGGCGGTCAGGGCCTCGTTGGCGTTGCCGGTGATCGCGAGCCAGACGGCGAAGGTGACGATCGCGATGCCGATCACGATGGGCACGAAGACGGCGGCGACCTGGTCGGCCAGGCGGGAGATAGGAGCCTTCGTGGCGTTCGCGTCCTCGACGAGCTGGATGATCCGCGCGAGGTTCGTGTCGGCGCCCACGCGGGTGGCGCGGAAGGTGAAGGTGCCCGTGCGGTTGATCGTCGCGGCGGAGACGGTGTCGCCGGCCTTCTTCTCCACGGGGATGCTCTCGCCCGTGAGCGCGGACTCGTCCACGGCGGAGAGGCCGTCGAGCACGACGCCGTCGACGGGCACGGACTCGCCGGGCTTCACGCGGATGACCTGGCCGAGCTGGATCGAGTCGGCGGGGACCACGGTCTCGGTGCCGTCCTCGGCAACGAGGGTCGCCTCCTTGGGGGCGAGGTCGATCAGCTTCTCGATGGCGCCACCGGTCTTCGACTTGCTGCGCGTCTCGAGGTACTTGCCCACGGTTACGAGGGCGAGGATCGTGCCGGCTGCCTCGAGGTAGAGGTTGTCCATCGCCGTCGTCATCGCGCCGTGGACGTCGGCGGCCGCGAGCTGGTCGGCCATGACGAACATCGCGTAGACGGACCAGGCGATGCTCGCCGCCGCGCCGATCGCCACGAGGGCGTCCATGTTGGGGGCGCCGTGGAGAAGCGACTTGAAGCCGTTGATGAAGTAGGCGCGGTTGACGAAGGCGATGGGGACGGTGAGCAGGAGCATCGTGAGGGCGAGCGTCATGCTGTGGGCGTGGTCGGTGAAGACGGCGGGCAGGGGCCAGCCGAGCATGTGGCCCATGCCGAGGTAGAAGAGGGGGATCTCGAAGATGAGCGAGATGATGAGTCGGCTCTTCATGGCCTCGGCCTCGGCTTCGAGCCGCTTGGTGGGGGAGACGGGGCGCGCGGCGGGGGCCGGGGCGCCGGGGGCGGTGGGGGTCGCGGCGGCGGTGGCCTCGGCGGGCGAGGCGCCGTAGCCCGCACGGTCGACGGCAGTGACGATGTCCGCGGGCGAGACGCGGGACTCGTCGTAGTCCACGGCCATCGAGCCCGACAGCAGGTTGACGGCGACCTCGGAGACGCCATCGAGGCGACGCACGGCGCGGTCGACGTGCGCCTGGCAGGAGGCGCAGGTCATGCCTGTGACATCGAATTTCTCATGAGCCATGGGAAGCTCCTTTCTCTTGATCTCAAGGGGCATGATACCCCCACCCCCCGGGGGTATTCAAGCGAGTTTGGAGAAGTGGGGGGGGGTGCGTGGTCGCGGGGACGCGAGAGCCGCGGAGTTGCGGCGCGCGCGGGCGTCGCGGCGGGCGAAGGGGCTGCGGAGGGCACTGGCGCGGCAGCTGCGGCGGGCGTGGGGGCGTGGTCGCGATGGACGCGGTGGCCGCGGAGGCGCGGGGGGGGGCGGGAGTCGCGCTGCGATGGATGTAGAGGAGACTGCAGCAGCTGCGGACCTGGGGTGGCGTGGCGTGGAAGCGCGGCGGAGAGGGCACGTGGAGGCTGCAGCGGGCGCGGGGCCGACGAGCCGCGGCCGCGGGGACGGGCGTCGCGCACGACAAGCGAACCACGGCAACGCATCTATCCCGCGTTTTCGGACGAAATCGGCTGTTTCAGAGCGGCAAACCGTTCGGAAACGCGGGATGGAGCGCTTTCGGTTTCGGCTGGCAGCATCCGCCCCGCGTTTTCGGACGAAATCCGCCGTTGCAGAGCGGCAAACCGTTCGAAACCGCGGGATGAAGCGACACCGGCGGCGGATCGGGTCATCCTTCTCCCGCCTCCCGACCGCCCCGGGATCGTCGCGCCGCGCCCTATCGCCCTCGCCTCCGACCGCTCCTCTCCCGCCGCCCCGCCTCTGCCGCGCCGTCTCTAGGATCGCCCCCGAGGGCATCCCGGCAGCTCGCCGAAGCGGTTGAAGAGGTCCACGAGCTCGCTCGGCCGATACCGCTCGAGCTCCCGGCTCCAGTCGCGGCCCGCGCGACGGGGGATGCCGAAGGCCGTGAGGATCCTCGCGAGCCGT
Source organism: Collinsella sp. (assembly GCA_034102905.1). Classification (GTDB taxonomy): domain Bacteria; phylum Actinomycetota; class Coriobacteriia; order Coriobacteriales; family Coriobacteriaceae; genus Collinsella. The sequence continues at coordinate 13,359 of JAXEGS010000001.1, forward strand.
CCCGGCTGGGCGACGTCGCGATGCCGGTACCGCATCACGGTGATGCCGAGCGCGTTGATGTGCGACTCGCGTTGGCGCTCCTCCACGAGCACCTCGGCGGTCGTGCGCCCCTCGAGCATCCCCTCATCGAGGTACTTTCCCATGCCGTCCGATTCCCCGGCGACGAGGCTGCCATCGGCGCGCGTGAACAGGTGGTCGACGCGGATGGCCTTCCACGGGTCGACGGGATCGCGGAAGCTCGCCTGGAGCTCGGGGATCTGAAAGCCCTCCTCGATGATGGCCGCGCGGGCGAACGACTCCCCGCCGCTCTCCGCGCGCGGGTCGGCGAAGGACGCGGTGCGCAGCGCGTTGCGGACGCCGGGGCGGCCGCGGCCGAGATGCGCGATGCCGGCGACGAAGGCGTCGAGCGGGACGTCGAGCCGACGGAGGGCGGCGTCGGCGATCGGCAGCCCCTCCCGGAGCGTCGATGCGCGCAGGCAGTCGGCGACGGTCTCCCAGAGGCAGGTCACGGCGGCGCCGTCGAGGGCCGTGGACGGTTGTTGCGGATGCCCCTGGTGGAGGGTAACGGCCGACCCGGTCTGCCCGTGCGGCGGGCGCGGGCTGAGGAGGTGGGCCGAGCGCTGGAGGTGGAAGGCGACGGGCAGGCCGTGCAGGGCGGCGGCGGTGTGGGAGCAGATCGTTCAGGTGGGATGGAGGGCCGTCATCGACCGGGCGATCCGCGCCGTGCACTCGTGCGGGAGAAGGGCCGACCAGCGCGCGCTGAGGGCGTAGAGCCCGCGTTGCACCCGGACAACCTCGCCTGTCGCGATGCGCCGCCGAAGCGCCGCGCGCTCCGCGTCGGTTTCAGGATGAAGGAGGAGGCGCGCCCGTTCGGCCTCCTCGAAACGCTGGGCGATCTGCCGCTCAACAAGGCCCGACATGGCGCCTCCCTTCGTTCGGTGTAGCGTCCCTGTACCCGCGACGGCGCACGTGGGAGGAGAGGCGCGGGCCGGATCTCGTGGACGGTCGCTTCGGGCGCGCCGGCGGTCGGTGGGGGATGGTCGTGGTGCTGCCTGTTGTGCGGCGTCGCGCGGGCGGCGCGGCAGAGGGCAAGGGAGCGATGGGGCGAAGGGCGACACGGCGTGGGGCGACGGGCGCGACGGGGGGCGACGGGAGCGGTCGGGGCGGAAGGGGGGCACGGCAGGGCGGGGCGGCGGGGGGCCCGGGCGCGATGGGACGCCGGGCGGGCCGGGGGCG
>JAXEGS010000002.1:0-50272 GCA_034102905.1 Collinsella sp.
GTCTGAATTTGGCTTAGCAATCATAGGCGGATGACGCGGAAACGGCCCCTCCCGGGGCCGTTTCAGTTCCAGATCGTTGTTTTCGCCCGCTGAGCTGGGCCTATGCCGGAATCTCTCCCACAGAAACCACCGAAGAGCCAGGTTTTCTCATCTGCTCTCAGTAGCGCTGGTATCGTCAGCTCTCTGACCTGCGCGAATGAACCGCGAAAACACGGCTCTACTCGCAAGTCGCCCGAAAACCTTCAGCAAAGTGCCGAGGTTTACCGCACCCATTTGAAAACCTTCAGCAAAGTGGCCTGTTTTGCCACCGCCGCGCCGCGATCAACCGCAAGCCGCTCGATTCGGCCCGCCTGCGCCCCGACGGCGCGCCTGCCCCGGTGCCCTCACCGTGCCATGGGATCCACGATCGCGGTGTTCACGAAGAAACCCGACGCGGGCTCGAACTCATAGACCAGGATGAAGCAGTTGCCAATCCAGACGTCCTGTGGGCAACGGGCGTGTTCGCCCCACACGTCCTTGAACCGCGCCGTCGCCGATCCGTGCGAGACCGCGAGCACGCGCTCCGAGGAGGCGCCGCGCATGAGCGCCGTGAGGGCCTCCGTCATCCTAATCCCGAGGGCGCGGCTCCCCTCCCCACCGTAGGCGACGATCTCCTCGCCGGGGTTCCAGAGGTCGGCGGGAACCTCGTCACGAGAACCGCCTTCAAGCGAGCCGTAGCTCCGCTCGATCAGCCCGTCGACGACCTCGGGCTCGGGCGGCCGCGCTCCGGAGGCCACGAGCTCGTCGCGCACGATCGCGAGCGTGGCGCGCGCCCGTCCGAGCGGGGACGCGCAGAGCCGCGTGGGCTCGACACCCTGCTCAACAAGCCATCGGCCCGCGGCGCGCGCCTGGGAAGCACCCGCCTCCGTCAACGGCGAGTCACAGTGCCCCTGCACCAGACCGGCGACGTTGAACACGGTCTGGCCGTGGCGCATGAGATAGAGCGTTGACATGGTGCCTCCCGAGGACAGCCGGCAGATGCCCTTGATTCTTACACGCTTCGGCCGCGCCCGCGCGGACGGCACAGAAAAAGGGACGGGGCCAAGACCCCGTCCCCTGCTGTCTATACGGTGGTATCTCCTCATCTCTCACATCTGAAGTGCCGATACGCGCATTCAGTTGTCAGATCCTTGGGCTCGCTGGTCCGTCTCACCGGTCTCTCCGATCCGCTCGGAAAGCGTGAGCGAGTCCGCTCGCTCCTAGTGCTTGGAGACCTCGACGCAACCGAAGGCGAGCCCAAGGACTGATATCTCTTCTGAGCCCATCGGAACCACCTCCTCGGTCGGTCGCCTGTTGTCTGGGCGACGTTTTGATACTCGATATATGCCCTGCATTTCCGAAACAAATACGCGCATTCATCCCCTTCGCCGCGAAAGGCTGCAAATATGCCGTGAGCGGTCATTGCACGGCATGAGCCTTGCAGGCACGCGCGATCCCGCCCGCCGACACCCGCTACGCCGCGGGCGACACGGTGGAGGTGTCATTGCTGTAGCCGTTACGCGCGGGCCGCACCTAGCCCGCGCGGTTCTCGAAGATGCGGGCGCGGGCGAGGTCAAGAAGCTCAGCGCAGCGGATACTCGCAGCCCACGGCATCAGCGGGCTCTCCTTGAGGCCAGCCCGGTAGAGATCCCGGAAGTGCATGAGCTCGCCGTAGAAGTCGTCCACCGTGTAGGGGGCGGCAAGGACCTCGGGGGCGCTCCCCGTGAGCTCGAGGACGCCCCGCTGGGGGCGGTGCAGCTCCTCGACGACGAGGCGGCCGCGCTCGCCTAAGACCGTCAGCTGCCGCGGCTTGCCCTCGTCAAAAGCACACTCGAGCACCGCGGTGACGGACCCGGCCTGAAACGCGGTGCGAGAGTACACATCCGCCGAACCGTGCAGGCGCGCGACGGAATCGGTCACCTCCCACGGACCGGACACGAGCTCCTCGATCCATCCCGCGCAGTAGATGCCGCAGTCGAGGAGGGCGCCCGCTCCGGGGCCGTCGGCCAGATGATAGGTTCCAGATCCCGTGAGCTCGGCCATCGCGTCGTTGCAGAGCGTCGCCTCCACCCGTTGCAACCGCCCGAGGCGGGGCAGGGCGGCCATGATCCGCTCATGCAGCGGGACGAACCGCGTCTTCAGGGCCTCCATGTAAAGGACGTCCGCCGCCCGCGCCGCCGCGGAGACCGCGCGCGTCTCCTCGACGCTAATGGCAGCTGGCTTCTCGGAGAGGACCGCCTTCCCTGTCTCAAGCGCCCGGATCGACCATGCCGCGTGCAGGCTGTGCGGGAGCGCAACGTAGACGGCATCGACGCCCTCGTCGGCGATGAGCTCGTCATGGGAACCGTAGGCGCGGGCGTCCGACGCTGCGGGGACCTCCGCAAGGAAGGCCTCGGCCGCCTCGCGTGTCCGCCGGCTTGCGGCCACGAGCTCGGCTCCCTCAACATGCGCAAGGCTCGCCGCGAACCGCCGCGCGATCCCGCCCGCCCCAACAATCCCCCACCGCATCATGGCGTACCTCCGATACATCCCGCGAGCGGCCATCGCGTGGTCGCCGCGGCCATAGGATTCTCAACCACGTCCAGCGTACCCAAAGCGCCCTTCGCCGTGCGAGCGCAACCCGGTTTTTTGAGGTTGCAAGCCGGATGGCGGCGTTCACCGAATACGGCGACGACAGGAGATGACGATCTGCGTCCTCTCCTGCCGCCGGGTCACGCGCTGCACGCAAAACGCGGCGCTTTACACCGCACCACTTCCCTCTTGAGGGGTTGCCCGTTTCCATTTTGTCGCTTCTGGACTCAAATTCGGTGGGTTGACGTGCAGACATCCCCACAAGCAGGAAATCGACCTCGTTGTCGCAGGTCGCCGCTGAACGATACCAGGGGTTACTTCCACTACGGCCAAAATAGCGTCCAGAAACGAAAAAGTGAAAACTAAGAACACCCTACGGAGTGAGAGATCTCATTCCTCGACCAACATGAGTCATGCAGCATCGCACGCGCTCCCGCCACCACAGTCTCTGAGACCGGATTCGGCCTCATACCTCCCGAAGGCACACGGGGCGCTACGACGTACATTGATGCAGTTAGCCACCGCGAGACCCTGATTGCGGAGGGCCACCCACGAGTCCGCGCATAAGCCGAGCCATACCAGCTCGGCCCCACCTCCCGCGCGCGGCCGCGAACGCAAGAGCGCCCCGGTGCTTCCAAAGCGCGCATCCCGCAGGCCGAAGGCCGAGGACGCGCGCGTGGAAGCACCGGGGCGCTCAGAGGGACTCGAGCAGCTGCGTGCTTACAGCTTGATCTCGATATCCACGCCGGCAGGCAGGTCGAGGCGCATCAGCGAGTCGACGGTGCCGGAGGTCGGGTCGAGGATGTCGATGAGGCGCTTGTGGGTGCGCATCTCGAACTGCTCACGGGAGTCCTTGTTCATGTGCGGCGAGCGGATGACCGTGTAGAGGTTGCGCTCGGTGGGCAGGGGGATGGGGCCGGACACGCGGGCGCCGGTCTTCTGGGCGGTCTCAACGATGAGCTTCGCGGACTGGTCGACCACCTCGTGATCGTAGCCCTTGAGGCGGATACGGATCTTCTGGCTAGACAACTTCTACCTCCATAAAAGAGAACTGGGCGTGTGGCTCAAGACCTAGGCGTTGCCGCCGGCCTTGCTGATGACCTCCTCGGTGACCGACTTGGGAGCCGGCTCGTAGGAGTCGAACTGCATGGTGTAGGACGCACGGCCCTGGGTCTGGGAGCGGAGGTCGGTCGCGTAGCCGAACATCTCGCCCAGCGGCACCTTGGCGCGGATGACCTTGTTGCCGGAGCGGTCGTCCATGCCCTCGATCTTGCCGCGGCGACCAGACAGGTTGCCCATGACATCGCCCATGTACTGCTCGGGCGTCTCGACCTCGACGGCCATGACGGGCTCGAGCAGGATCGGGTCGGACTTCTTGAGGGCGTCCTTGATGGCCATGGAGCCGGCGATCTTGAACGCGGCCTCGGAGGAGTCGACCTCGTGGTAGGAGCCGTCGAAGAGGGTGACCTTGACGTCGATAACCGGGTAACCGGCGATGACGCCCGTGTTCAGCGCCTCCTGGATGCCCTTGTCGATGGACGGGATGTACTCCTTCGGCACGACACCGCCGACGATGCCGTTGACGAACTCGTAGCCGAAGCCCTCCTCCATCTTCTCGAGTTTGATGACGGCGTGGCCGTACTGGCCGCGGCCGCCGGACTGGCGCACGAACTTACCCTCGGCCTTCTCGACGTCGTGGCCCGGGGCCTCACGGTAGGCGACCTGGGGCTTACCGACGTTCGCGTCGACCTTGAACTCGCGGAGCAGGCGGTCGACGATGATCTCGAGGTGCAGCTCGCCCATGCCGGCGATGATGGTCTGGCCGGTCTCGTGGTTGGTGGACACCTGGAAGGTCGGGTCCTCCTCGGCGAGCTTGGTGAGCGCGAGGCCCATCTTGTCCTGCTCGGCCTTGGTCTTGGGCTCGATAGCGATGTCGATGACCGGGTCGGGGAACTCCATGGACTCGAGGATGATCTCCTTGCCCTCCTCGCAGAGGGTGTCGCCCGTGGTGGTGTTCTTGAAGCCGACGGCGGCGAGGATGTCGCCGGTCTCGCAGGAGTCCTGGTCGATGCGCTCGTTGGCGTTCATCTCGAGGATGCGGCCGAGGCGCTCGCGCTGGCCGGTGGTGGCGTTCACCACGTAGGAGCCCGCGGTGGCCTTACCGGAGTAGACGCGGAAGAACGTGAGCTTGCCGACGAACGGGTCCGTGGAGACCTTGAACGCGAGCGCGGAGAAGGGCTCGTCGTTGGAGGGCTCGCGCGAGGCGGCCTCGCCGGTCTTGGGATCGGTGCCCTCGACAGCGGCGACGTCGAGAGGGCTCGGGAGGTAGTCGACGACGGCGTCGAGCAGCTCCTGCACGCCCTTGTTCTTGTAGGCGGAGCCCACGAGGACGGGGTTCAGCTCGTTGGCGAGCACGCCCTTGCGGATGGCGGCCTTGAGGAGCTCGGGGGTGATCTCCTCGTCCTCGAGGACCATCATCATGAGCTCGTCGTCGAACTCGGCGGCGGCGTCGAGCAGCTCGGAGCGCTTCTCAGCGGCGAGCTCGGCGAACTCAGCCGGGATCTCGTCCATCGGCTCGGGGTAGGTCATGCCCTTGTCGTCGGCCTTGAAGTCCCACGCGGTCATCGTGACGAGGTCGACGATGCCCCAGAAGTTGTCCTCGGCGCCCATGGGGAGCTGGATCGCGACGGCCTTGGCGTGCAGGCGCTCCTTCATGGTCTCGATGGCGTGGAAGAAGTCGGCGCCCACGCGGTCGAACTTGTTGATGAAGGCGATGCGGGGGACACCGAAGTTACGGGCCTGGCGCCACACGGTCTCGGACTGCGGCTGGACGCCGGCCACGGCGTCGAACACGGCCACGGCGCCGTCGAGAACGCGGAGCGAGCGCTCGACCTCGGCCGTGAAGTCCACGTGGCCCGGGGTGTCGATGATCTGGATGCGGTAGTCGGAGCCGTCCTTCTTCCAGAAGCAGGTGGTGGCCGCGGGGTGGATGGTCACGCCGCGCTCCTGCTCCTGCACCATGAAGTCCATGGTGGCGGCACCCTCGTGCACCTCGCCGATCTTGTGCGTCTTGCCCGTGTAGTACAGGATGCGCTCGGTCGTGGTGGTCTTACCGGCGTCGATGTGGGCCATGATGCCGATGTTGCGGGTGTCCTTCAGGTTGTACTTGGTCTTAGCCATAGTTGTAGGTTCCTCCCTGGCTTACCAGCGGTAGTGCGAGAAGGCGCGGTTGGCCTCGGCCATCTTGAAGACGTCCTCGCGCTTCTTGACGGAGGCGCCGACACCGTTGGAGGCGTCGAGGATCTCGTTGGCGAGGCGCTCGGCCATGGTGTTCTCCTTGCGGGCGCGGCTGTAGCCGACGATCCAGCGGATGGCGAGCTGCGTGGCACGGTGGGAGTTGACCTCCATGGGCACCTGGTAGGTGGCGCCACCGACGCGCTTGGGCTTGACCTCGAGGGTCGGGCGGACGTTGTCCATGGCCTTCTTGAAGACGGCAAGGGCGTCGCCCTCGGACTTGGCGGCCACGATGTCGAAGGCACCGTAGACCACGCGCTCGGCGGTGGCCTTCTTGCCATCGAGAAGGATCTTGTTGATGAGCTGCGTCACGAGGCGGTTGTTGTAGACGGAGTCCGGCTGAACCTCGCGACGGGTAGCGGATGCACGACGCGGCATGAGTTATCTCCTCTTACGTGTTAGCTGAATGGGTGCGGGCGCTTGCCTACTTGGGGCGCTTGGCGCCGTAGCGGGAACGAGCCTGCATGCGGTTGTTCACCGGAGCGCAGTCGTACGCGCCGCGGACGATCTTGTAGCGCACACCGGGGAGGTCGCGCACGCGGCCACCGCGGACAAGCACGATGGAGTGCTCCTGCAGGTTGTGGCCCTCACCGGGGATGTAAGCGGTGACCTCGATGCCGTTGACAAGGCGCACACGGGCGACCTTGCGCAGAGCCGAGTTCGGCTTCTTGGGCGACGTGGTGAAGACGCGGGTGCACACGCCGCGCTTCTGCGAGTTGTGCTGCAGCGCCGCGTTCTTGGACTTCTTGGCGGTCGACTTGCGGCCCTGGCGAACCAGCTGGTTGATAGTAGGCAAAGCGTACTCCTTTTCGATTTGCTTCCAGCCTTGTACGATGTGCAACGGCTTGATACGAGGCGTCAGCATCCGCCCGCGAATCATGCGGTTTGCAACTTTACGCGCGCGAGGCTGCGGTGTCAACAGACCACGCCATCGGGCGTATCTACGATTTCCCTCAATAGCATCGAATTTCCATATACGGCGTCTGACGTGGGGGGATCGCGGTCGCGGGAGCCTCCGCCCTCCCCTATCCGAGCAGGCGGAACCTGAAGCTGCACGGGGTGAGGGCCGACCCCGTGCCGGCGTGCGTCCGAGGGGACGACCGGCATGAAAAAGGGCGCCCCGATGGACGCCCTTGATCGCATGTGCTGCGGTGCGGTCGCGGAGCCGGTTACTCGGCGGTCTCCTCAGCGGCGGCCTCCTTGGCGGGAGCCTCCTCCTTGACGACCTTCTTCGGGGCGGCCTTCTTGACCGGGGCCACCTTCTTGGCCTTCTTCTGCACCGGCTCGGTCACGAGCTCGATGATGACCATCTCGGCGGAGTCGCCCTTGCGGGGACCCAGCTTCATGATGCGGGTGTAACCGCCGTCGCGGTCGGCCCACATGCCCTGAGCGGCCTTGTCGAAGATCTCGGCCACGAGCTGCTTGTCGCCGAGCTTGGCGATCGCGAGGCGACGGGAGTGCAGGTCACCCTTCTTCGCCCAGGTGACAATCGGCTCAGCGTAGCCACGGAGCGCCTTGGCGCGCGTGATCGTGGTCTTGATGCGGTCGTTCTCGAAGAGCGCCTTGGCGAGGCTCTTCTTGATGGCCTTGGTGTGCGCAGCGGACGAACCGAGCTTCAGGCCCTTCTTCTTGTTGTGACGCATGGTCGTTCTCCTCTAGAACACGAGCTTAGGCCTTGAGGCCCAGACCCATGGATTCAAGCTTGTCCTTGACTTCCTCGATCGACTTCACACCGAAGTTGCGGATGTTCAGCAGGTCGTTCTCCGAGAACTCCACAAGCTGGCGCACCGAGTGGATGCTCGCACGCTTGAGGCAGTTGTAGGAGCGGACCGAGAGATCGAGGTCCTCGATCTGCTTATCCAGCTCGGCGTTGTCGTTCGTCTGCTCGGGAGCGAAGATCGAGGTGTCCTCCTCTTCCTCCGGAGCGTCGGCGAGGTTCATGAAGGCGGCCATGTGCTGGTTGATGATGTTGGCAGCCTGCACGACGGCTTCGCGCGGCGTGATCGCGCCGTTGGTCTCGATCTCGAGGACGAGGCGATCGTAGTCGGTGTGCTGGCCCACGCGGCAGGCCTCGACGAGCTTGGCGCAGCGGTGCACCGGCGAGTACAGCGAATCCACGTGGATGATGCCGATGGGATCGTTGTCACGCTTGTTCGCCTCAGCCGAGACGTAGCCGCGGCCGTAGCCGATGCGCATGCTCATCGTGAGGTGACCGCCCTCGGTGAGGGTGGCGATATGCTGCTCGGGGTTCACAAGCTCGAACTCCGACGGGATGAAGAAGTCAGCACCGGTGACCTCGCACGGGCCGTTGACCGAGATGGTCGCCGTGGCCTCGCCGGTGGTGCCGAGCGAGTGGAACACCAGGCCCTTGACGTTCAGAACGATATCGGTGACATCCTCGACCATGTTGTCGATGGCCATGAACTCGTGCTGCGCGCCATCGATCTGGATCGCCTCGACCGCGGCGCCCTCAAGGGAGGACAGCAGCACGCGACGGAGCGAGTTGCCCAGCGTGTCGCCGTAGCCGCGCTCAAGCGGCTCAACCGAGACGCGGGCGCAGGTGTCGTTGATCTCCTCGACCTGAACCTGGGGCCTAATGAATTCTGACATGTATTACCTCCAGCTTCAGCAGCCCGAATGGACTACTTAGAGTAGAGCTCGACGATGAGCTGCTCTTTGATGTCACCGCTGATCTGCTCGCGCGCGGGGAGCGAGATAACGTTGCCGGAGAGCTTCTCGATATCAACCTCGAGCCAACCGGGGACCTCGAAGCGCTCGGACGAGATGAGGGCCTCCTTGATGGGAAGGAGGTCGCGGAACTTCTCGCCGACCGCGACGACGTCGCCGGCCTTGACCTGGTAGGAGGGGATGTCCACGCGGCGGCCGTTCACGGTGAAGTGACCGTGGCGGACGGACTGGCGGGCCTCCTTGCGGGTGCGGGCGAAGCCGAGGCGGAAGACCACGTTGTCGAGACGGCTCTCGAGGATCACGAGGAGGTTCTCACCGGTGATGCCCTGCATCTTGCGGGCGCGGTTGAAGTAGCCATGGAACTGCTTCTCGAGCACGCCGTAGATGAACTTGACCTTCTGCTTCTCGCGCAGCTGCATGCCGTACTCGGATTCCTTGCGACGGCGACGGGGCTGGCGGATAGATTCCTTCTTGCTGCTGTAACCGAGCTCAGCGGGATCGAGCCCAAGCTGACGGCAGCGCTTAAGAACAGGAGTCCTGTCGATTGCCATAGTGTATCGATCCTTTCAGTTACACGCGGCGACGCTTCTTGGGGCGGCAGCCGTTGTGCGGGATGGGGGTCTTGTCCTGGATGCTCGAGACCTCGAGGCCGGCGGCCTGGAGGGAGCGGATCGCGGTCTCGCGACCGGAGCCGGGCCCCTTCACGAAGACGGAGACCTTGTGCATGCCGTGCTCCATCGCGATCTTGGCGCAGGCCTCGGCGGCCATCTGCGCGGCGAACGGGGTCGACTTGCGGGAGCCCTTGAAGCCCACGGTGCCGGCCGACTTCCAGGCGATGACGTTGCCCTGGGCGTCCGTGATCGAGACAATCGTGTTGTTGAACGTGGAGCGGATATGGGCCTGCCCCACGGAGACGTTCTTGCGATCCGCGCGCTTCAGGCGGGTGGCGCGGACGTTCTTCTTTGCAGTAGCCATCTAGCGCTCCTTATTTCTTCTTCTTAGCACCGATCTGACGCTTCGGACCCTTGCGGGTGCGAGCGTTGGTGTGGGTGCGCTGACCGCGAACCGGCAGGCCCTTGCGGTGACGCAGGCCACGGTTGCAGCCGATGTCCATAAGGCGCTTGACGTTCTGGTTGCGCTCACGGCGCAGATCGCCCTCGACCATGAGGTGGTTCTGGTCGATGTAGGCGCGGATGGCGTTCACCTCGTCCTCGGTGAGATCCTTCACGCGGGTGTCGGGGTTGATGTTCGCCTCCTGGCAGATCTTGGAGGCGGTGGTGCGGCCGATGCCGTAGATGTAGGTCAGACCAATCTCAACGCGCTTCTCACGCGGAAGGTCGACACCATTGATACGGGCCAACGTTGATCTCCTCTCTTAGCCCTGGCGCTGCTTGTGGCGCGGGTTCTCGCAGATGACGAGGACCTTGCCATGACGCCGGATGATTTTGCACTTATCGCACATCTTCTTGACCGAAGGACGTACCTTCATCGTTCTTCCTCTCGGTAGTGCTCAAACTACAATGGAATGCGTATCTACTCGCCCAGCCGCAGGCGTGAATAACCGGATAGGCCCCATCATGCGTAAGCGACCGTGAGGTTGAGCGGCCTCCCGGTCGGACATGCGCGATGGGCTGCGCGTTACTTGTATCGGTAGGTGATGCGCCCGCGCGTGAGATCGTAGGGAGACAGCTCCACGACGACCTTGTCGCCCGGGAGGATGCGGATGTAGTTCATGCGGATCTTGCCCGAGATCGAGCAAAGCACCGAATGACCGTTCTCGAGCTCCACACGGAACATGGCGTTGGGCAGCGGCTCCGTGACCGTTCCCTCAAGCTCGATGGCATCTTCCTTTTTCACAGGCAAACATCTTTCTCTCGACACAAAACACAGCAACGTGGAATGATACATCACCCGTCTGTTGTCTCTGTGAAAATCCGTCTTGACTCCACATTCGGTCGCGTGAGGCGCCATGCGATCCCCAGGCTTCAAACAGCTTCGCTACGCGAAGAACTCGCCTGGGCATCGCATGGCGCCTCACGCGCTCGAGGGTCGAGGCGGACGGATTTGCACAGAGCAAGAAGAGGGTGGAGCTTCTTCCACAGAAGGGATGGAAGTTTGTGCGGGCCTTTGGCCCGCGTTTTTAAACTGAGGGCCGCCGGCCGAGCTTCAGGCTTCAGACAGCTTCGCTTCGCGAAGAACTTGCCTGAAGCTCAGCCGGCGGCCCTCGTCCCAAACGTGGACTCCTCCCCTTTCTTTAGAGGATGCCGCCCTCCATGGAGCACCAGGGGCCGTGGTCGTCGGCGGTGAGGATCACGGGGCCGTCGAGGGTGATGGCGATCGTGTTCTCGTAGTGGGCCGCCGGCAGGTGGTCGCGGGTGGAGACGATCCAGCCGTCCGAGCCCGTCTCCACGCGGGGGCTGCCGAGGGTGATCATCGGCTCGATCGCGATGACCATGCCCGCCTCGAGCTTGACGCCGCGGCCGGGCTTGCCGTAGTTGGGGACGTTCGGCTCCTCGTGCATGTTGCGGCCCACGCCGTGGCCCACGTAGTCGCGGAGCACCCCGTAGCCGTGACTCTCGGCGAGCTGCTGGACCGCGTGGCCGATGTCACCGATGCGGTTGCCGGGGACGGCGGCCTCGATGCCGGCCTTCAGGCAGTCACGGGTGACCTCGCAGAGGGCCCGCACCTCGGGCGAGGGCGTGCCGCAGAAGAAGGTCCAGGCGTTGTCCCCCACCCAGCCGTCCACCACGGCGCCGGTGTCGATCGAGATGATGTCGCCGTCGCGCAGGATCACGTCGGGGTTGGGGATGCCGTGCACGACGGCGTCGTTCACCGAGGCGCAGACCGTGCCCGGGAAGCCGCCGTAGCCCTTGAAGGCCGGGGTGCCCCCGTGCATGCGGATGATCTGCTCGGCGAGCTGGTCGAGCTCGAAGGTCGACACGCCCGGGCGCACCATGGCCCCAACGCGCCGGAGCGCCGTCTTAGACAGCGCTCCGGCGACCTTCATCTGCTCGATATCTTGTGCAGACTTCAGTTTGATCATAGACCGAGGGCCTTCTTCGTATCGACGTACACCTCGTCGGCGTCGCGATCGCCGTCGACCGTCTTCAGGATCCCCTGGCCGCGGTAGTACTCCACGAGCGGGCTCGTGGACTTCTCGTACACGTCGAGGCGGTTCTTGATGGTCTCAGGCTTGTCATCGTCGCGCTGATACATCTCCCCGCCGCAGACCGAGCAGGACTCGTCGGCGGCGGTGCCGATGTGGCCGCAGTCGCGGCAGGTGCGGCGCGAGGAGAGGCGGCGGATGATCGTCTCGAACGGGACATCGACGAGCAGCGCGCAATCCAGCTCGCGACCGAGGGCGGAGAGCTCGGAGTCGAGCGTGACCGCCTGGACGGTGTTGCGCGGGAAGCCGTCGAGCATGAAGCCGGACTGGGCGTCATCCTCGGCGAGGCGCTCCTTCACGAGGTCGATGACGAGCTGGTCGGGAACGAGCTCGCCGGCATCCATATAGCCCTTGGCCTGGACGCCGAGCTCGGTGCCATTCTTGACGGCGGCGCGCAGGAGATCTCCCGTGGAGATGTGCGCGAGGCCGTAGTCGCGGACGAGGCGCTGGGCCTGCGTCCCCTTGCCGGCGCCGGGCGCCCCGAGCAAAACGATGTTCATGTGCGGCTCCTCTCAGCCGTCCTACTTAAAGAACCCGTCGTAATCGTACATCTTGAGCTGGCTCTCGACCTTCGCGAGGGTATCCAGCACCACGCCGACCATGATGAGCACCGAGGTGCCGCCGAAGGCCTGGATGAGCTGGTTATTCGTGAAGGAGAACACGATGGACGGCACGATGGCGATGAGCGCCAGGAAGATGGCCGAGGGCAGCGTGATCTTGTTGAGGGCGTTCTTGATGTACTGAGCGGTGGCCTTGCCCGGGCGCACGCCCGGGATGAAGCCGCCCTGCTTCTTCAGGTTGTCGGCCGTGTCATCGGGGTTGAACACCATGGAGGTGTAGAAGTACGCGAAGAACACGATGAGCAGCACATTGAGCACCCAGTTCAGCCAACCGGAGGACAGCGCCGAGGCCGTCACCTGGATCCAGGTCACGCCGGGGAAGAACACGGCGATCTGGGCCGGAAAGTACAGCAGCGCGGAGGCGAAGATGATCGGCACGACGCCGGCCGTGTTCACCTTGATGGGCAGGTAGGTGGACTGGCCACCCATGATGCGCCGACCCACGACGCGCTTGGCGTACTGCACCGGGATGCGGCGCTGGCCGCGCTCCAGGTAGACGATGAGCGGGATCACGCAGAGGATCACCACAAAGATGACGGCGGTCACGATCATGTCGGTCGTGCTCCCCTCGGAGGAGCGGAAGATCGCCTGGGGCAGCCCCGCCATGATGTTGGCGAAGATGATCAGGCTCATGCCGTTGCCGATGCCGCGCTGGGTGATGAGCTCGCCGATCCACATGATGAGCATGGCGCCCGCCACGAGGGTGCCCACGATCATGACATCGAAGATCCACTCAGGGGCGCCGGCGCCGTTGAAGCTGATGCCGAAGCTCTTGAAGAGGAAGAGGTATCCGATGGAGTTCAGGATCGCGAGCGCCAGCGTGAGGTAACGCGAGTACTGGGTGATCTTGGTCTGACCGACCTCGCCCTCGCGCGCGAGCTCATGCAGGCTCGGGATGATGCTCTGGAACAGCTGGATGATGATGGAGCTGGTGATGTAGGGCATGATGCCCAGAGAGAACACGGAAACGTAGGAGAGCGCCCCGCCGGAGAAGAGGTTCAGCAACGCCATCGCGCCGCCTGCGACCGGGCTCCCGCTGGAGAGCGAGAGGTCCAGCATCCCCTTGAAGGGGATGCCGGGCACAGGCAGATGCGCACCGATGCGGTAGAGCACGAGCATCGCGATGGTGAAGAGAATCTTTCCGCGGAGTTCCTTGATGCGGAAGGTGTTCTTCAGACCAGTTAGCACGGCAGCTCGACCTTCCCGCCCGCGGCCTCGATCTTGGCCTTGGCGGACGCCGAGACCTTGTCGACGCGAACCGTGAGCTTGTGGGTGAGCTCGCCGTCGCCGAGCACCTTGACGGGCTCGTCGACATGCTTGATCAGGCGGGCGGCCACGAGGGCCTCACCGTCGACCACGGCGCCGTCCTCGAAACGGGCCTGGAGCTCGGAGACGTTGATGGGGGCGAACTCGATGCGGCGGGGGCTGCGGAAGCCGGGGAGCTTGGGCAGGCGCATCGCGAGCGGCGTCTGGCCGCCCTCGAAGCCGGCGCCCTTGGTGCCGCCGGAGCGGGAGCCCTGGCCGTTCAGGCCGCGACCCGAGTAGGTGCCCTTGCCGGACGAGTTGCCGCGGCCGACGCGCTTGCGGCGCTTGTTGGACCCCTTCGCAGGAGTGAGATCATGAAGCTGCATGGTTACTCCTCTACAATCTCGACAAGGTGCTTGACCTTGAAGATCATGCCGCGGACGCCCTCGTTGTCGGCGATCTCGCGCGTGTGATTGATGCGGTGGAGCCCCAGGGCGCGCACCGTCTTGACCTGGTCCTGCTTGCAGCCGTTGGTGCTGCGGACCTGCTTGATCTTGATGGTCTTAGCCATTTTCGCTACTCCTTACCGACGAACATCTCGGCAACGGTGAGACCGCGGCGCGCAGCGACGTCCTCGGGGCTGGAGAGCTCCTTCAGACCCTCGGCGGCAGCCTTGATGATGTTCAGGCCGTTGTCCGAGCCGAGCGACTTGGAGAGGACGTTCTTGATGCCCGCGAGCTCGAAGAGGGGGCGCACGGCGCCGCCGGCGATGACGCCGGTACCCTCGACAGCGGGCTTGATGAGGATGCGCGCGGCGCCGAAGGAGCCGAGCACCTCGTGCGGGAGGGTGCCGGCCTCGGTCACCGGGACGTGGAACATGTGCTTCTTGGCGTCGATGCTCGCCTTGGAGATGGCGGTGGGCACCTCGGCGGACTTGCCCATGCCGAGGCCGACGTTGCCCTTGCCGTCGCCGACGACCACGAGGGCGACGAGCGACATGCGGCGACCGCCCTTGACGGTCTTGGCGACGCGGTTGATGAAGACGACGCGCTCCTCGAACTCGGAGGCCTCGCGCTGCTGACGTTGATTACGAGCCATTGGTCAATACCTCCTAGAACTCGAGACCGGCGGCACGGGCGCCCTCGGCGAGAGCCTTGACGCGGCCGTGGTAGATACGGCCACCGCGATCGAACGTGACTGCCTTGATGCCGGCCTCGATGGCGCGCTTGCCCACGAGCTCGCCGATCTTCTTAGCGGCCTCCTGGTTGCCGCCGTTCTCGCCCTTGAACTCGGCCTCGAGCGTGGAGGCGGACATCAGCGTGGCGTGCTTGGTGTCGTCGACGATCATGGCGTAGATGTTGGCGTTGGAGCGGACCACGCGAAGGCGCGGGCGCTCGGGCGTGCCGGTGATCTTGCCGCGGATGCGACGCTGGCGGCGCTTGAGGCCCGCCTGCTTCGCCTTGTGCTTGTTCATTGAAAACTCCTTTGAGTCCGCCGGCACCTGACGGGGTGCCGGTCTTACGTTAGATCAGCGCGAGCCTACTACTTGGCGGCCTTGCCGAGCTTGCGACGGATGTGCTCGCCGACGTAGTGGATGCCCTTGCCCTTGTAGGGCTCAGGCGGACGCTTGGCGCGGATCTCAGCGGCGATCTGACCGACCTGCTGCTTGTTGATGCCCTTGACGTTCACGTGGGTGTTGTCGGGCACCTCGAAGGTGATGCCCTCGGGGGCCTCGACGATGACCGGGTGCGAGTAGCCGAGCGAGAACTCGAGGTCCTTGCCCTTCTGCTGCACGCGGTAGCCGACGCCCGCGAGCTCGAGGCCCTTGACGTAACCCTCGGAGACGCCCACGACCATGTTGTGGATGAGGGCGCGGGTGAGGCCGTGACGGGCGCGGGTCTCGCGCTCGTCGTCCGGACGGGTCACGACAAGCTCGGAGCCCTCCACGGACACGGTGAGCTTCTCATAGAAATCCTGCTCGAGGGTACCCTTGGGCCCCTTCACGATGACCTTGTTGCCATCGACTGCCACTTCGACCCCGGCGGGAATCTGGACAGGCTTCTTACCGATACGAGACACGGTGATCTCCTTTCCTTCTACTCGCCGACTTGGTTACCAGACGAAGGCGACGACCTCGCCGCCGATGCCCTTCTTGCGAGCATCGCGGTCGGCCATGACGCCCTGGCTGGTGGAGACGATCGCGGTACCGAGGCCGCCGCGGACGCGGGGGAGGTCCTTCACGCCGGCGTACTTGCGCAGACCGGGCTTGGAGATGCGCTTGATGCCGTTGATGACCTTGGCCTTCTTGGGACCGTACTTGAGGGTGATGTGGAGGGTCTTGGACGGGGCGGTGTCCTCGATGGTGTAGCCCTCGATGTAGCCCTCCTCGTAGATGACGCGAGCGATCTCGACGAGCTTCTTGCTGCTCGGCATCGAGACCTCGGTCTTGTTCGCAGAGTTACCGTTGCGGATGCGCGTGAGCATGTCCGCGATCGGGTCTGTGAGATTCATGCTGATTCTCCTTCGTTCTTGATGAACACGTGCCGCGGTCCTCTCCCACCCGTGGCGGGAAAGCCTGGGTTCGGCACGCACTTCCATGCGTGCGGGCAAGGCAGGGCAGCCGCCCGACGCGCTGGCAGTGACTTACCAGCTGGCCTTCTTGATGCCGGGAAGCTCGCCTTTCAGCGCCAGCTCGCGGAAGCAGACACGGCACAGGCCGAACTTGCGGTAGACCGAATGCGGACGGCCGCAGCGCTGGCAGCGCGTGTACTTGCGGGTCGAGAACTTCGGCTCGCGAGAGCACTTGACGATCATCGATGTCTTAGCCACTTATTTCCTCCTCACACATGATGTATATGCACCCCGCGCGGGCGGCGGACCCTCTTGCCCGCCGCCCGAGTTCACCGGGGCTTGGAACCTATTTCTTGAACGGGAAACCGAAGAAGTCAAGAAGGGCCTTGGCCTCCTCGTCGGTGTTGGCGGTGGTCACGATCGTGATGTCCATACCACGGGTGTGGTCCACGGAGTCGAAATCGACCTCGGGGACGATCAGCTGCTCAGTGACGCCCATGGAGAAGTTGCCGCGGCCGTCAAAGCTCTTGGGGGAGATGCCGCGGAAGTCGCGGATACGGGGGATCGCGATGGAAGTCAGGCGATCGAAGAACTCCCACATGCGGTCGCCGCGGAGGGTGACCTTGGCGCCGATGGGCATGCCGGCGCGCAGGCGGAAGGACGCGATGGACTTGCGGGCGCGCGTGACCATGGGCTGCTGGCCGGTGATGGTGCGCAGGTCGCGCACGGCACCGTCGATGGCCTTGGAATCGGTCGCGGCCTCGCCGACGCCCATGTTGACGACGATCTTCTCGAACTTGGGGATCTGCATGACGTTCTTGTAGCCGAACTTGTCATGCATGGCCTGCTTGACCTCGTTGTGGTACTTGGTCTTGAGGCGCGGTACGTACTTCTCTTCAGCCATGAGAACTCCTTTGGGGTTTTAAGCGCGGGGCGGTGGCTTCGCCGCTCGTTCTCGCAGCTCAGCTGTCCTCGCGCCTCCTGCCGCATCACGCCTCCCTGGCTTGGAGCGGCATGACGACTGACCGGCAGGAGCCGGGTAATACGTTCGGTATGATACGCGTGGGCGGCCCCGATTGCCAGATAAATCTTTGCGCCCCATCTGCTAGCTGCGGAACTCCACATTTTCAAGACGGATGGGCATATGGCATAAAAATCCTGTTTCCTTCAGGTTTAACCATCCATCGACAATATCGCTCGGTGGCCGAAAACAACAATCGTTTTGTGTTTCCCCTCGGTAACATCCCGTGCCGTCGCGTCTTCGCCCCTGAAGCATGGGATCCGGGGCGGTGCGCGTGGGAAGGAACCGGTTCGTAACGACAGAAAGGGAACCATGCATAACGCTACGACCAGCCCGACGGGGGCCTCGCTCCCGCGGCGCCGCGCCCGGGCGGCCTCGGGCGCGGCCCTCGCCGCCGCGCTCGCGTTCGGGGCCGCGGCGCCCGCCCTCGCCCTCCCGGCGAACCCGGAGCCGCTCGGCCTCACCCAGCCCGACGGCTCGGCCATCACCGTCCGCACGCGCGGCGATGAGAACTTCAACTTCACGCTGAACGCCGACGACGCCCTCATCCTGAAGGATGAGGGCGGCACCTGGCGCCAGGTGGTGGCCGAGGAGGACGGCCTCGCGCTCGGCGCCGACGCCGGCGACTCCCCCGCCGCGGGCGCC
Source organism: Collinsella sp. (assembly GCA_034102905.1). GTDB lineage: Bacteria > Actinomycetota > Coriobacteriia > Coriobacteriales > Coriobacteriaceae > Collinsella. The sequence goes on from JAXEGS010000002.1 coordinate 17,840, forward strand.
CTCACGGCCGACGACCTCACCTCTGACGCGGCCCGCTCCGCCCTCTACGCCCTCCAGGGCCGCGAATACGACGGCGACCGCCTGAGCGAGTCGACCGAGCCCGTCACCCTCGACGAGATCCGCGCCGCCAACCGCCGCAGCGCGGCGGGCGTGGGCTTCCGGAGCGCTGACACCGGCCGCGCCGAGCTCCCCCTCCTCCTCATCGTCGTGGGCTTTAAGGACCAGCCCTACAACACGGAGTACGACTGGGCCAAGACCTTCTTCACCTCCAAGTACAGTATCAAGACGCTCTATGACATCTCCTCCAACGGGAAGTTCAGCTGGACCGAGGCGCCCGAGACGAGCGCCTACCAGGTCGGCGGCAACACGAGCCCCACGGACGCGGTGAACGACGGCATCCTGCACGTCACGCTCGACCGCGTCTACGGGGACCTCGACACCACCACGACCGAGGGTCGCGCCAACTACCTCGAGACCCTGAAGGCGGCCCTTGACGAGGCCTCCAAGTACACGGACTTCTCCAGCTACGACGCGAACGGCGACGGCGCGATCGAGCCGAGCGAGCTCGGTCTCGGCATCGTGTTCGCCGGCTACGAGGCCGCCACGGGCTACGTGCCCGCGGGCCAGAACGGCACCTGGTCGCACAAGTGGTCCTTCACCTCGGCGCAGTCCGAGCCATACGTGATCGAGCAGCCCGGCATCGGCTCCCCGGTGAGCATCGACACCTACGTCATCCAGTCGGAGACGGAGGCCTATCCCGCCTACGAGTACCAGAGCGGCATCGGCGCGCTCGGGCACGAGCTCGGCCACTTCCTCGGCCTCCCCGACCTCTACGACACCCGCGACGGCAGCGGCCCGTACTCCGCCTACTACACCGGCTACCTCTCCCTCATGGACGGCGGCTCCTGGGGCACCACCAAGAGCGGCGAGTACCGTCCCACCTTCTTCGATCCCTACAGCCGCATCTTCCTCGGCTACATCGAGCCGACCGAGATCACGGCCGACGGCACCTACACGGTGACCTCGCAGATGAGCGACGAGGGCTACTCGAGCTACCTCATCCGCGTCAACGAGGATGAGTACTATGTGATCGAAAACCGCCAGTACGAGTCCTTCGACCGCGGCATGGAATGGTTCTTCATGGGCAAGGGCACGATCGGCAGCACCGCCGGAGCGGGCGAGCCCGACAACAGCTACCAGTATGAGAACCCCACCGGCGGCGTGGTGGTCTGGCACATAGACAACGGGATCGCCGAGGCCTACGGCCTGCCCGCCAACACGGTGAACGTCAAGACCCACCGCCCGGGCGTCATGCCCGCCTACCTGGAGCTCAAGGACTTCGGCAACATGCGCCCGCTCCAGTACATGCCCTTCCTGAACAACCACACGAACCGGATGCTGAACAACCCCGTGACGCCCGTGCTCGCCTACGACGGCAGCGACGACCCGGCCGGGCGCGTCGACACGGGCATCCGCATCTCCTCGACCTCGGACGGCGCCAAGAGCATGACCTTCACGGTCGACTTCCCGGCGACCATCTCCGAGGCCACGGTCAACGGCGGCGGCTCCGCCGTGCTCGAGAGCGACGGCGGCTCCGTGGACCTCGCCGTCACGGCCGAGAACCTGAGCGCGGGCGACGTCGTGACCGCCCAGGTCTTCGACGGCAAGACGCTCATCGACACCGTCACCCTCGAGGCCGGTCCCGCTGACCGCTCGGCTGCGGCCGGCACCGCGCTCACCGGCCGGGCGACCTTCCCCGCGAACACGGGCGACGAGGACCACGCCTACTCCGTGGGCTTCGCGCTGAACGGCGAGAGCGCGGGCGGGGCCGTGAGCGTCACGGTCAAGGCCCCCGAGAAGCCCGAGCCCAAGCCCGAGCCCGGCGCGACCGGCTCCGGCGATGCGGGCGCGCCGAAGCCCGGCGATGGGAACGAGGCCGGGCAGGACCTCCCGAGCGCGCCCAAGCCCTCCCCCGCCTCGGTGAGAAAGCCCGCTCGCGCCCTGCCGAAGACCGGTGACGCGAGCCTCGCGATCCTCGCCGGCGCCTCGCTAAGCGGCATCGGTGCCCTCGCGGCCGCACGCGGCATCCGCCGGCGTCGCTAGGCCCTGCGGGGACACATATCCCTTCGAGCTGACGACGGGGTCCGCGTGCGCGCGGGCCCCGTCTTCCCTGTGCGGACGCCTTGCCGACGTTTCGGTTCCCGAGGATGTAACAAACGGGGCCCTCCGCAGGCCACGATCCCCGCCCAAACCTCCCCGCGCACCTGCTCTATGCACAGCTCAGGGCCAAAAGACACCGTTTACCGAATATATGGCCCTGCCACCGAAAACAACTCAAGTTGCCAACTATCCCTTCGATACGATGGATGACATGAGCGTTTCGCCCTTGAAACATGGGATCGGGGCTCGACGCTAGGGAAGGAATGTCTGCATCTACAGAAAGGGAATCATGGAACACGCTACGACCGGCGCGACCGCCACACCGTGGCCCGCGCGCATCGCACGCGCGGCGTGCGGGGCGGCCCTCGCCGCCGCGCTCGCGATCGGGGCCGCGGCGCCCGCCTTCGCACTCCCGGCGAACCCGGAGCCGCTCGGCCTCACCCAGCCCGACGGCTCGGCCGTCGAGGTCAACGTCCGCGGTGACGAGAACTTCAACTTCACCCTGAACGAGAACGGCGCCGTGGTCCTGAAGGACGCCGACGGCACCTGGCGCCAGGTGGTCGCCGAGCAGGGCGGGCTCTCGCTCGGCGCCCGCGCCGAGGCCGGCACCGCCGCCGGCGCCCTCACGGCCGACGACCTCACCGGCGACGCCGCCCGCTCCGCCCTCTACCGGCTCCAGGGCAAGGTCTACCGCGGCGAGGCCCTGAGCCAGCCCGCCGAGACCGTGACGCTCGATGATGTCCGCACCGCCAACCGCAGCCTCGATGGGCAGAGCGGGTTCAGGAGCGCGGGCTCCGATCAGGCGACCCTGCCGCTCCTCCTCATCGTCGTGGGCTTCGAGGACCAGCCCTACAGCACCACGTACGACTGGGCCCAGACCTTCTTCACGGCCGACTACAGCATCTCCTCGCTGTACGACATCTCCTCGAACGGCAAGTTCACCTGGGCCCCCGCCCAGGAGACGAGCGCGTACGAGGTGGACGGCAACACGAGCCCCAGCGACGCCGCCAACGACGGCATCCTCCACATCACGCTCCCGCACAAGTACGGCAACCTCGACTCGAGCACCGATGAGGGCTGGCCGAACTACATCGCCACGCTCGAGGAGATCATCGATACGGCCGCGAAGTACACGGACTTCGCCAGCTACGACGCGAACGGCAACGGCGCGATCGAGCCGAACGAGCTCGGCCTCGGCATCGTGTTCGCCGGCTACGAGGCCGCCACGGGCTACGTGCCCGAGGGCAACAACGGCATCTGGTCGCACCAGTGGGAGTTCAGCGCCGCCGTGGGCGAACCCTACAAGATCGACCTCGGCGAGGGCTCGTCGGTGACGATCGACAAGTACATCATCCAGTCCGAGACCGAGGCCTATGCGAACGGCAACCAGTACCAGAGCGGCATCGGCGCGCTCGGGCATGAGCTCGGCCACTTCCTCGGCCTCCCCGACCTCTACGACACCGCCGACGAGACCGGCCCGTACTCCGAGTACTACGTGGGCTACCTCTCCCTCATGGCCGGCGGCTCCTGGGGCTACACCCGCTCTGGCGAGTACCGTCCCACCTTCCTCGATCCCTACAGCAAGATCTTCCTCGGCTATATCGAGCCGACCGAGATCACGGCCGACGGCACCTACACCGTCACCTCGCAGATGAGCGACGAGGGCTATTCCAGCTACCTCATCCGCATCAATGAGAACGAGTACTACGTGATCGAGAACCGCCAGTACGAGTCCTTCGACGAGGGCATGGACTACAGCTTCTGGAAGGGCACGATCCCGAGCAGCGCCGCTGAGGGCCAGCCCGACAACAGCTACGCGTACGAGAACCCCACGGGCGGCGTGGTGGTTTGGCACATCGACAACGGGATCGCCGTGGAGCACGGCCTGCCCGCCAACTCGGTGAACGTCATGAAGCACCGCCCGGGCGTCATGCCGGCCTACCCGGAGCTCGAGAACGTGGGCAACAAGCGCCCGCTCCAGTTCATGCCGTTCCTGAACGCGAACTCCGAGCGCGTCCTCGGCACCGCCACGACGCCGCTGCTCGCCTACAACGGCAGCGACGACCCCGCGGGCCGCGTCGACACGGGGATCCGCGTCACCTCCACCGATGAGGGTGCCAAGAGCATGACCTTCACGGTCGACTTCCCCGGCGAGCTCTCGGACGGCACGGCGAACGGCTCCGGCTCCGCCGTGCTGGAGAGCGACGGCGGCACCGTCGCGCTCGCTGTCGCCGGCACGAACCTGAACGAGGGCGACATCGTGACCGCCCAGGTGACCGATCTCGAGACCGGCCAGTCCCTGTCGCCGGTGACGCTCTCCGCCGCCGGCACGGACCGCGCAGCTGACGCCGCGGCGACCACCTACACCGGGTCCGTCGCGGTGCCCGGGAACTCCGGAGACGCGGACCGCTCCTACAGCGTCGCCTTCGCCCTGAACGGGCAGCCGACCGGCGTTGGCGCGTCCATCACGGTGAAGAAGCCCGAACCCAAGCTTGAGCCCAAGCCCGAGCCCACGCCGGGTGCCGGCCAGGGTCAGGGCAAGGGCGACGTGAAGCCCCAGGAGTCCACGACCAAGGTCAAGGCCAAGGCGACGGCTGGCCGCCGCCTCCCGAAGACCGGTGACGCGAGCCTCGCGCTCCTCGCCGGCGCCGCCGTGAGCGGCATCGGCGCCATCGCGACCGCGCGCGGCATCCGCCGCCGCAACCGCTAAGGCGCGCCGCGGTCCGCATCGGGCCGCAGCCGGCCTATGACGGCCACGGGGCCTGCGTCGAGTGCGCAGGCCCCGTTTTTTTGTGGCTTGGCGGGGCGGCAGGACGCAGTGGCGGAGCCCGGAGGCCTGACGGGGCGGGGCGCGGCGGCGGGCAGAGATGCCGGCCGCACGCGGGCAGGGCAGGCGATCGGGACCGATAACCGTGCGCCATCCCGAATCGCGCAGCCGGCGTGGGCCCGTTGCCGGCCGCGCGCGATCGATCAGGGGCCGCGGGAGGCCCTCGACGCGCGCGGCTCCCCCTCCGGGCATGCAGAAGGCCCCGGCTGGCGCGTGTCCAGCCGGGGCCTCGGTTTTACGGGATGGGTGGTGCGGACCCGTCCTTTACGCGGGGAGCACGTCCTCGCCGTAGGTCTCCTTGAGGTAGGCCTTGAAGTCGTCGGACTGCAGCACCTTGACGAGGGCGGCGATGTTCTCATCGTCCTTCTTCGCCGGCGTGGTCACGATCAGATTCGCGTACTGCTCGACGGCCGTGGAGCCGGCCTCCTCGTGCGCGAGGGCGTCCTTCACGTGGTAGCCGGCCTCGATGGCGTAGTTGCCGTTGATGACCGCGAAATCGACGGAATCAAGGGCGCGCGGCACCGCGGCGGCCTCGACCTCCTGGAACTCGATGTTGTGCGCGTTCTCGGCGATGTCGTTCGGCGTGGCCTCGAGGCTCGTGGCGTCCTTGAGCTTGATGAGGCCCTGGTCCTGGAGGAGCAGGAGGGCGCGGCCCTCGTTGGTCGGATCGTTCGGGATCGCGATCACGGCGCCGTCGGCGATGTTCGCGAGATCGCTCGACTTCCCGGCGTAGATGGCCATCGGCTCGTAGTGGATCGCGCCCACGGAGACGAGGTCGGTGCCGTTCTCCTCGTTGTAGTTCTCAAGGTAGTTCGTGTGCTGGTAGTAGTTGGCGTCCACGGCGCCGGAGGTGGTGTCCTTGTTGGGCTGGATGTAGTCGGTGTACTCCTTGACGACCAGCTCGATGCCCTCCTCCTTCAGCTTGGGAGCGGCGAACTTGGTGAGGATCTCGGCGTGCGGCGTGGGGCTCGCGGCAACGGTGAGCGTGGCGCCCGCGGCGCCGGCGGCGCTGCCGGCCGCGGAAGTGGCGGCGTTGTTGCCCCCGCAGGCGGCGAGGCCTCCCAGGGCGACGACGCCCAGGCCGGCGAAGGCGGCGCGGACAAGCGAGCGGCGGGAGATGGTGGCGTTGATCTTGGACATGGTGAACATCCTTTCTAGATGGTCGGGGGGCCGCTGAGTCGCGGTGCGGCCCTTAGCGGTGATCGACCTTGCGGGCGATCAGGTTGCAGACGCTCTGGATGAGCTGGACGAGGATGACGAGCAGGATGATCGTGACGATCATGACCTGGTCCTCGAAGCGGTAGTAGCCGTAGCGGACGGCGATGTCACCGAGGCCACCGGCGCCGAGGGCGCCCGCGATGGCGGTGTAGCCGAGCACGGCGATGAGGGTGACAGCGACGCCGCGGACGATCGAGGGCAGGGCCTCCGGGAGGAGCGCCGAGAACACGATCCGGGGGATCGAGGCGCCGCAGGCCTCGGCGGCCTCGACGACGTCGCGCGAGACCTCGGCGAGGGACTGCTCGATCATGCGCGCCACGAAAGGTGCGGTGGCCACCACGAGCGGCGGGATGACGCCGCGGATGCCCGTGGAGGTGCCCACGAGCGCGTTCGTGGCCGGCATGAGCGCGATCATCAGAATGATGAAGGGCAGCGAGCGGCCGATGTTGACGACCCATCCGAGCGCCGCGTAGACGGCGGGCGCCGGACGCAGGCCGTCGGGGGCCGTGAGGTTCAAGACGACACCGAGCACGATGCCGATGACATAGGCGATAGCCGTGGATACGAAGACCATTACGAGGGTGTCGAGGGTGCCCTGCGCGAGCAGGCCACCGAACTGGTCGATGAAGCCGGCGATATCAGGCATCCCAATCCACCTTTCCGAGGAGCACGCGGGTGGCCTCGGCCGTGGGCTCGGCGAAGACGTGCTCGACCGGCCCCTGCTCGACCACGCGGCCGTCCTCGAGGACGGCGACCTTGGTGCAGATCTTCTCGACCACGTCCATGGAGTGGGTGATGACCACGAGGGTCACGCCCGTCTCGCGGCTGATGTCGCGCAGGAGCTTCAGGATCGTGTTCGTGCTCTTCGGGTCGAGCGCCGAGGTGGCCTCGTCACAGAGGATGACCTCGGGGTCGCAGGCGAGGGCACGGGCGATCGCCACGCGCTGCTGCTGGCCGCCGGAGAGCTGGCTGGGATACGCGGTTGCCTTCTCGGCGAGCCCCACGCGGTCGAGGAGCTCGCGCGCCCGCTCGCGGTTCTCGGACGTGATGCGCCCGGTGGCCGCGAGGAAGGGAAAGCACACGTTCTCCAGGACCGTCTTCTGCGCGAGGAGGCCGAAGTTCTGGAAGATCATGGCCACGCGGCGGCGGTATGCGCGGAGCGCCCCGCCCGTGAGGTCCGTCACGTCCTGGCCGTCGACCACGATGCGGCCCGCGGTGGGACGCTCGAGCAGGTTGATGGTGCGGACGAGGGTGGACTTCCCGGCGCCGCTCATGCCGATGATGCCGAAGCGCTCGCCGTCGCCGATCTCGAGGTTGATATCGGTGAGGGCAGCGACCCCGTGCGCGGCGCGCGCGGTCGAGTCATAGGTCTTTGAGACGTGTTGGATGCTGATCACGAGGAAACTCCGCGGATGGTGCTGTCAGAGAAGGCGGGCTCACTCCCGCCGGAGATGAGCCTATCAGAGGCGCCCGGTCCCCGTCAGGCAGCGACATGCGCGCGCCATGACGAAGTGCCCGGGCGAGGGCATCTCCATGACCATCATCATCGCGATATGTGCGGCAGTCGTATCCATACCGGTGAGGATAACAGGGGCCGAGAGGGCGCGCAACGGGTGTAACCAGCGGGAAACAAAAGAATCGATATGATGTTTTCGCAGGTAGAAGCTATGAACGGCGGCGGAGGGCAAGGTAGGCGCGAAGCCCCAAGGGAACCACCGAGGCCGCGAGCAGCGGAAGCTCCGCCGAGGTGCCCTTGGCGGGCCACTGCGAGGAGATGATGAGCGCGGCGAAGACAGCGGCGAGGACGAGATCGACCGCGAGCGGGTGCGTCTGCGAGATCTTGGTGAGCGCGTTCATGGGCCCTCCCATCGTCGGGGTACGCGGTGATCGTACCCGGGGCGGATCAGGACATGCGCGGGCGCCGGGCGAGCGGGGGGCGGAGGCGGTGAGCGGTCGCGTCGGGACGGAGGGGCCGGCGGGCGGTTCGTCTCTGGGGCGGCCGCCGGCCCCTCGCTCCCCTATCCGATCACTCAGCGTGCGCGGTCTCGCCGTGCTTGTCCTGGGCCGCGAACTCCTCGGGGGTGAGGACGTCCTCGATGCGCAGGTTGATTCCCGCGACCTCGAGACCCGTCATCGCCGCGAGGCGCTCGGTCACGCGCTCCTTCACGTCCTCGAAGATGTCGGGCGCGTAGGCTCCGTATTCGATGATCACCGAGATGTTCACCACGACGCTGTTCTCCTCGGTGACCTCCACCGAGACGCCCTTGGTGAGGCTCTCGGCGCCGAACTGCTCCTGCACGAAGTGCATGAGGTTGCCCTTCATGCCGAGCACATGGGGCACCTCGCGGGTGGCCATCGCGACGATCTTCTCGATCACGCCGTTCGAGTAGGTGAGGGAGTCCTCAGACTCGAAGTCGTCGTCTTCCTCAGGCTCTGGCTCTGCGGGATCGCCGTCGCGATCCGCAGTGGGGGCGTCCTGTGCCGCCTCGGGCGCGGGCGCGTCCTCGACGGGCACGTCCTCGGTCGATGCGGTCTCCTCGTCCGAGTTCAGGATCTCGTCTGCCATGCTCGTGTCCTTTCTCATCGGCCGCCGAAGATGCGGCTGAAGATGTTGTAGAGTCCGCCGCGGCCGTCGCGCATCTGGCCGATGCCCGCCCCGACGCCGACGAAGATCGCGATCACGATCGTCCGCCAGAGGCCGAGCACGAGGATCAGGACGGCCAGGATGAGCCCGATCGCGCCGTAGAGCACCGTATGCGGGTGGCCGTCGGCGTAGGACCAGGCGCGCTTGCCCATACCCTCGATAAAGCCCCAGGTGGTGTCCTGGAAGCCGCCGGTCACGTGTACCTCGGGGGCGGTTTCAGGGGCAGGCTCGGGGGTCGGCGCGGAGGACGCCGTCGCGGCCCGGGATGCCGCCTCGGCCGCGTCTGCCGCCTCGGGCTGGCCGGGGGTCGGGGCCGCCTGCTCGATCACCGGTCGCGGTGCCTTGGGTGTCTTGTCGCTCACGATGCCTCCTGGGTTATCGTCACAGTCTTGGCGGGGAAGAATCGGACGCGCACTGAGACTCCCGGGGCGCCCAGGGTGCGCTCGCAGGCGCGCTGGACGCGGGTCTCAAGCGCGCCGGCAAGCTTAGTGAGGTTGCGGCCCGCGAGGTCGATCGCGTCGACCTTGATGAGCACGCTGTCCTTCGCGCGGCCCCAGACGTGCGCGCTGACGTCCTCGAGCATGAGCTCGGGGTCCTCGGACGCGGCGGCGCGGGCCACGGCGGTGAGGGCCCGGGCGGTCACCTCGATGCCGGGATTTGCCGCCGGGTGCACCGCCGTGGGCTCGGGCCGTGCGAAGAGCACGCGTCCGAGCACGTAGAGGGCCTGCAGCGCCATGATGGCGACACAGGCGAGGAAGACGATGCGGCCCGCGGGGGCCTCGAGCAGGGTGCGGACGCGCTCGGGATCGGGGCCCGCGAGCGCCGCTGTGACCCCGCCCAGCACCACGATGCAGGCAAGCAGGTAGAGCGCGGCTCCCACCCGTTTGATCGGCCCCATACCTCTCCTCTCGACGCGTCATGTCCGCACCATTCTACCCCGATTGCGAACGGGGCCGGACCCGCATGAGCGAGTCCGGCCCCGTGGTGGTTATGTGCGCGGCGGCGCTGAGCTGCCTACTCCTCCTCGAGCGCGGCGATGACCTCGTCGGTCATGTCCATCGTGTGATAGACATCCTGGACGTCGTCGAGCTCCTCGAGACGGTCGATCAGGCGCTGGACCTTCTTGGCGTCGGACGCGGAGACCTCGGTGGGGGTGGTGGGAACCATGATGAGCTCGGAGCCCTTGACCTCGATGCCCTGGCCCTCGAGGCCCTTGGAGACGGACATGAGCTCGCCGGGGTTGGTCCAGACGACCCACTCCTCGCCGGCGTCCTCGTAGTCCTCGCCGCCGGCCTCGGCGACGGCCATCATGAACTCCTCCTCGTCACCTGCGGCGCCGTTGGCCATCAGGTTCTCCTTCTTGTCGTTCGGGTCGACGATCTGCTTGGCGACGACGACCTGGCCGCGGCGCTCGAACTGGAAGGCCACCGAGCCGGCGGTGCCGAGGTTGCCGCCCGCGTGCGAGAAGGCGGAGCGGACGTCGGCGGCGGTGCGGTTGCGGTTGTCGGTCAGGCACTCGCAGTAGACGGCGACACCCGCGGGGCCGTAGCCCTCGTAGACGATGTTCTCGTAGGCCGAGGCGTCGGCGCCGGCGCCGAAGGCCTTCTTGATCGCGGAATCGATCTTGTCCTTGGGCATGGACTGCGCCTTGGCCTTGGCGACGGCGGCCGCGAGGCTGGCGTTGTTCTCGGGGTTGGGGTCGTTGCCGAGGCGCGCGGCGACCGTGATGTTACGGCTGAGCTTGGAGAACAGCGCCGAGCGCTTGGCGTCCTGCGCGCCCTTGCGATGCTTGGTTGTGGCCCATTTTGAGTGTCCGGACATGCGAGGCTCCTTTTGATGTGCACGGGGCCGGCTCGCCGGCGCGTGGCGCGCTGGCCGATGACCCTCATTCCCTATAGTCAGACGTTGGCAGATGATATACCCAATGTCGGGCAGGCGCAACGTGCATCGCAGGCTTCCCACAGCTCAGGCGCGGCGGTGCCGGGAGTGCGGGGTGGGGCGGCGGTGCGGATGGTGGGCGGGGGCCGCAGGGCGGGGCCGCGGGGCGACGATGGCGAGGCCGATCGGTATGCCGATACCGGGCGGGGTGCTGTCGGGAATGCGGCGTAGGAGGCAGCCGCGGTGCCGACGATTATGGGCGCCGGGCTGGCCGGCGGCGTCAATGGCGAGGGCGGGATGGGCCGGCGGCGTCGTTAGCGGACGCGATGCGGACCTGGGGCCGAGAGCGGTCGGGAGGGCTATGGTCGGAGGCGCGCGGTGTGCGGCGCGGTCCCGCCCCGGGCTTTTGATGCCCCTCCCGGGCTTCTGACGTTCTGTAGTTGCGTTTCTTACGGCTCTGCACATCCGTTTCGGCGCGCTCCGAGTATCGGGATGAAAACCCCAGTTCAGCGCCGTTGCGTTTTTGACGGCTGTGCACAGCGATGTGCACAGCCGTCACCTTGTTTCAGGATTCTGTGCAAAGCCGTCGAAAACGCAACTGAGACTCAGCTGAAACCCAAAGCCGAACGGGCGGCCTGCGTTCTGGAGAGATGCCGGGGCCATCCAGCCGGGCCACATGCACTCGCTGAAAGACATCGCGAACGACAACGGAGACTTCGGCTGACCCAAGCCTGACCCAAGCAGGAATGCTGGGGCGCAAGGGGCAGGGACTTCACCGACGTGCATCTCATCGGGGTGTGGGCTCGCGGGAAGCCGATGAGCCGTGGGCAGATGCGCCGGCAACCACATTGGCGCAAAATACCTTATGGAGTTGTTCGCCAGGTCCGGGATGCCTTCGGGAACGGTGCCGGAGCGTCGGCGCCCTGCCCGCCCCCACCCCGCAGCACCCGGCTCGCCACATTCGGCCAAAACCAGTTGCATTTCTTACGGCTTTGCATAGAAATCCGAAACAAGGTGACGGCTGTGCACATCGCTGTACAGAGCCGTCAAAAACGCAACGGCGCTGAACTGGGGTTTTCATCCCGATACTCGAAGTGCGCCGAAACGGATGTGCAAAGCCGTAAGAAATGCAACTCGCAGATAGATCGACCGGTGAGAGCGGCACGAAGCCGGCCTCATGCACCGCGGTGCCGATGCCCGCTCGCCGCAGGGCCGGGCCAGCCCCCTGCAGAGCCGGCGCCCGATGCATCCCGCGAAGCCGTATTCCTCCCGACCAGGCGAGACCAGTTTTTGCACCGCAGAGCAGCCCTTCCCTGCGGCACCAATCCCGCACGACCGCTTGAGTCCGACATCCGCCGAGACAGGGCCGATGCTCGCCACCGCCTGCGAGGTCGGCGCCCGGCCGTCGCAGGGCACGTGCCCGCTCGCCGCAGCGCCGGGCCCAACCGCCGCAGGCCAGTGCCTGACGCCCCCGGGCCCATCCCGCCCGCCTGCGACCACACGCTATACTGACAGCCCATGACTGCACCCGCAGACCGGCCTTGCTGCGCGAGCACTGCCCAACCACCCCGAAGGAGCACCATGCGCATCTCCCCTGAGCAGCCCACGCCCTCCCGCCGCCAGATCATCGCCGGGACGCTGGGAGGCGCTGCGGCCCTCCTCCTCTCCGGCTGCGGCTCGACCGCGCCCGCCGGCTCATCCGCCGCAGGCACTGGGACCCGGCATGTGCGCATCGGCACCATGCCCACCGAGGACTTCCTGCCCGGATGAATCGCAGCCGAGAACGGTCTGTTCGACAAGACCCTCCGCGTCGACATCCAAACCTTCCAGAGCGCGCAGGAGCTCACGGCGGCCATGACCGCCGGCGAGCTCGATCTCGCCCTCACCGATCCCCAGGTCGCGGCCACCTTGAGCGGTGCCGGCACGGAGGTCGCGCTGCGGTGGATCGCTCTCGGTGCCACGCCCGCCGAAGGGCGCTTCGGCATCCAGGCGGGGGCGGCCTCCGGCATCGCATCCCTCGCGGACCTCAAGGGCAAGCAGATCGCCGTCGGCTCGAGCACCGTCCCCGAGTACGTGATGGACCGCCTCCTCGGGCACGCGGGCATCGGCCTCGACGAAATCGAGAAGGTCGAGGTCAAAAAGCTGCCCGTGCGGTTCCAGATGATGGCTGCCGGCCAGGTGGCGGCCGCGGCCCTCCCGGCGAGCCTGATCGCCCTCGGCGAGCTCGAGGGATGCCGCACCGTGGCCGACGACACCGCGGGCGAGAACCTCTCCCAGTCGGTGATCGTCGAACGGCTGGAGGCGGACGGCTCGGGCGCGCTCGGCGATGCGCTCGAGCTGGTGCGCGACGGCTGGATGCGGGGCGTCGATGCCGTGAACGCCGATCCCGAGCGCTACCGAGCGCTCCTCGTCTCGGCCGCGAGCCTCCCGAAATCACTCGCCGAAACCTACCCGATCCCCACCTATCCCACGGATGCCGCGCCGACCGCGGAGCTCATCCAACCGCAGCTCGACTGGATGCGCATGAAGAGATACCTCGCGGATTCGCTCAGCTTCGATGAGGAGACGGGGCGCTTCACCGCCTAACAGCGGCCCCGGAGCCCGCGTGCCGGTCGGGCCGCAGACCCGCGACCTGCCCGCCGCCACGGCGTGAGCGCCCACTCGACACCCACCATGAGCTCGTAGAGTCCCGCGCCGAGCACCCCCATGCCAACGATCCCGGCGAACATCCGCGGGTAGTCGAGCATCCCCCAGGCGTCCACGATGAAGTACCCGAGGCCCGTCGAGCCGGCGATGGCCTCGGACAGGAAGAGGATGGCCACGCAGGTCCCCATCCCCTGGCGGAGCGCCGTGAAGAGCTCGGGAAGCACGGCGGGCACGATCAAGTGCCGCATCGTGATCCAGCGGTCGGCGCCGAGGCTCGCAGCCGCGTCCACCGCCTCAGCGGGAACGTTCGCCGCCGCGTCGCGCACGCCCACGAGCACCTGGAAGAAGACGGTGATCGCCATGAGCGCGACCTTCGCCGCGTCCCCGAGGCCGAGGAGCACCAGGAGGATCGGCAGCAAGACCACCTTCGGGATGGGATAGAGGATGTGGAGGACGGGGGCCGCGATTGCGTAGGGGCGCGGCCGAGGGCGAGACCCGCCGGGAGGGCGAGGGCGCAGGAGAGGATGAGGGCGACCGTCACGCGGGAGAGACTCACGGCGAAGGCCGGCGCGATCTTGGGGAGGAACTCCGCGAGCACCGGGATCGTCTCCGCCGGGGTCGGGAGGACCGGGGACGAGATGCCCACGGCGAGTAGGTGCCACAGGAGCAGGACGGCGGCGAGGCCGAGCGCATAGGTCGCCGCGCCCCGGACGATTGCGGCGGGGCAGGCGCAGAGAGGGTCTGCCACGGCGCCCCTAGGGTGCCACATGCCCGCGCTGGGGCCGTGCGGTGCGATACGCGAAAACGAGGAGCGCGATCCCCGCGACGACGAGCGGGAGGCTCAGGAGCTGCCCCATCGTCACCACCCCGCCGAAAAGGTAGCCGAGCTGGGCGTCGGGGACGCGCACGAACTCCACGAGGATGCGCGCGACACCGTATCCGAGCACGAAGACACCCATGAAGGCACCCTGGGGTGGGAGCTTCTTCCGCCTGCTCATGAGCTGGAGGATCGCAAACAGGACGATACCCTCGAGCAGGCCCTCGTAGAGCTGGCTCGGGTGACGGGGGATGTCGCCCGCGGCGCCGCCAAAGATGACGCCCCAGGGCAGATCGGTCGGCTTGCCCCAGAGCTCCCCGTTCACGAAGTTCGCGAAGCGGCCCACCGCGAGCGCGAGCGGGGCGCCGCAGACGGCGAGGTCGGCGACGGTCCAGGCAGAGATGCCGAGCGAGCGGCAGGCGAGGACGCCGCCCACGATGCCGCCGACGAGTCCGCCGTGAAAGCTCATACCGCCGTGGTTCACCGCGATAATCTCGAGGGGGTTCTGCAGGTAGAAGGCCAGGCCGTTGCCGTAGAAGACGACGTAGAACAGGCGGGCGCCGACGATGAGGCCGAACACGACGCCGGTGACGACGACCCAGATGTCCTCGACACTGAGTCCGAGGCCCCAGCGGCGCTGGGTGCGGTACATGATGACGCCGGTGAGGATCGCGCCGACGATGTAGGCGATGCCGTACCAGTAGATCGTGATGGGCCCGGCGGAGAAGGCAACCGGGTCAAGGGCATGGTAGAGGTCGTTCAGCATGCGGGGCCCTCCTGGGTCGCGTGGGCGCGGGGACCGCGGCGGATGAAATGGAGGCAGTGGCGGCACTCCTCCTTGATGGCCTGGAGGCGGTCGACGTTCGGGTCGAGGAGGTCGTCCAGTGTGGTCGCCTCCTCGTGCCACGGGCGCTGGCAGTGGGTGAAGGCGCAGGTGCCCGGGCAGGGCGAGTAGCGGTCGGGCAGGTTGTGGGGGCAGTCGAGCTCCATGTAGTTGCCCGTGGGCCCCAAGAGGCCCGCGCAGCCGCGGACGGTCCAGCATCGGATGACGCCGTCCGCGCCGCGGGGGTCCGCAGCCTCGTGGTCGCGGGCGCGGAGGTCGGAGGCTGCGGGGTCAAAGGGCGGGACGGGACACGGGGCCGTGGGACGGATCGGATCGGCAGGCGAGGCGCTCATGTCGCCGCCCGCGGTCGCGTTCATCTCCCCTGCCTCGCCCATGCGCACCCCTGAATCCGATTAGAACGGCGCGTACTCGTCGTACAGATCGGAGGCGGCGCCGTCGTCGTTCACGGCCTCGACGCGCGTGACGCCGGGGACGTGCTCCTTCAGGATGCGCTCGATGCCCATGCCGAGGGTAAGCGAGCTCATGGGGCAGCCGGCGCAGGCGCCGGTCAGCTCGAGCTTGACGACACCCTCGTCGTCGACGCCGAGGTAGGTCATGTCGCCGCCGTCGGCCTGCAGGTTGGGACGGATCTCCTCGAGAACTTCCTTGAGCAGCTTCTCGTTGATGGCCACAGGGGCTCCTTTCGCTTGTCGATCAGGTCGTCATGGTACTACATGCTGGTACCCCGAGGGAACGGTCACAAACAGGTAGCATTTAATATGCGCGGGACGGGATGGGGCCGACGGCCGCGGATGCGCCTTGCAGAGCGGCTGGGCGTGGGCGCAGGGACCTCGCTCGCCGCGGGCATCCGCCGTGGCGCGGAGGACTTTTGAGGTTGGGACCCTCCCGCGTGAGGCCGCACCGCAAAGCCGCCGGTAAACGCCGTCATGTTTTTTGGATTGGGAACCCCCTCGCTCCCAACCTCCAAAATCATGACGTTTTACGCTCCCAACCTCAAGAAACCTCCGTCGCGCCCGAGCCGCGGTGCAAGGGCATCGATCGGGAAGGCCGATGGGCCGCGAACCGCACGAAGCGGCCCGAATCCGCGCGTGAGGCGGCACCCGGTCGAGCCCCCGCCGCCTCACGCCGTCGGAACCGTCACCGTGAAGGTCGTCTGCTCGCCCGGCGTGCTCGCGGCGCGGATGTCCCCGCCGCAGGCCCGGATTCGCTTGCGGGCGATCGAGAGCCCGAGACCGAAGCCGGAGCGGCCCTCCCCGCCGCGCGTGCGGGCGGCGTCCGCCTGGTAGAAGCGGTCGAACACGCAGGGAAGATCGTCCTCTGCGATTCCCGGCCCCGTATTCGAGACCGCGGTCGCGACCTCCCGCCGACCGGCCGCGCGCACCCGCACGCCCACCCGGTCGGACTCACCCGAGAACCTCATCGCGTTCTCCAGCAGCTCGTCGAGAACCTCACCGAGCACCTGTGCCGAGGATCCCACGCGCACCCCCTCGACCTCGCTCTCAAACGCGATCGCCCTCGCCCCGTGTCGGCCGTGCGCCCGCTCGACCGCCGCGGCGGCCTCCTCGCGCGCGTCGCAGGAGCCGGAGCGATCGTCCTCCCGCGCAGCGTCCGCCTGGGCATCGGCGAGGAGCGCGAACACGATCCCCTCCATCTCCTCTAGCTCGCGGCGCATGTAACCAACCCACCGGCTTTGGCTCCCCACCGTCGCCTCGGGCTGCGCCGCGAGCGCGTCCACGTCGAGCGCGAGCGCGGCGAGCGGGGTCGAGAGCTCATGGGAGGCATCGGCAACGAACGTGCGCTCGCGCTCCCAGGCGCGGGCCGCGGGACGCAGGGCGAGACGTGCGAGCAGGTGGCAGGCGAGGAGCACCGGCACCACGGCAACGAGCCAGATGACACCCATCGACCGCGCGGTCGAGAGACTGAACGCGTAGGTTGGCGTGGCGTCGAGCACCGTGTAGAGCGCCGCCGTGACGGATGGGTCCGAGGCGTCGGGCACGCCGCGCGCGAGCTCTCCATAGGGCACGCTCCCGCCGCCGAGCAGCTGCCGAGTGCTCTCCCCCGTCATCGGGATCTGGGTGTAACTCCAGTACCGGGAGGCGTTGATGGCCCCGCCGCCGCCCGAACCGTGCCAGGTATCGGCCAGGCCTTCCTGGCCGAACGCAGCGAGGAACTCCTCCGCCTCAGCCCGACGCGAAGCGTCCAACAGGAGGAGTGCCGCTCCGTCCCTCTGCACGAGCAGGTGAAACGTGGATCGGAAGGAAGAGGGGTCCCCCACTGCGGCAAGGGAGTCGAGCTGCGTGAGCGCGGGGCGCACGCCGCGCTCATCGATATCGGCACGCGCGGGGATCCGCAGCTCGGGCGCTTGTGCGGGTACGCTCACCTCGCCGTCATACGACTGCAGCGCATCGCGGTCCGCCCACCACGCCCGCTCGACCATCGCGTTATACGAGGCCGTGAGGGCGAAGGCGAGCCCGGCGAGGGCGATCACCGATGCGAGCAGGGTGAACCGCGTTCGCGTGCGCACGAGCTCGGCAGGCAGCCCGCCACGCCAGAGCGCCCCCAGTCGGGCCGCAACGTCCTTGATCCTTGCGCTCATGATTCCTCCCCTTCCCGAAGCCCGTATTCTACACCCCGAACCGTCACGATCTCGATCGCGGTCGTCAGCGTCTTGAGCTTGGCTCGGACCGATCGGACGAGGACCTCCAGCCGGTTGGACGCATCGCCGGCTGAGGGACCCCAGATGCGGGCGATGAGCGCGTCCTTCGGGCGGATGCGGCTGGGCGCGCGCAGGAGATCCTCCATGAGCTGGCACTCGCGGGCGCTCAGCCGCACCGCCACCGGCGAGGGCGCCGCGCTATCGAGGCGCAGCTCGTGGGTGGCGGGGTCCAGAACGACGCCGAGGGCGCGGATGCCCTCGGGCCCGTCCAGCGAACGCGGGCGGCGCGTGACCGCGCGGATCCGCGCAATCAGCTCCTCCGTATGGAAGGGCTTGGGAAGGTAATCGTCGGCTCCGAGATTGAGGCCGCGGATGCGGTCCTCCACAGACCCGCGAGCGGTGATGAGGATGACCGGGGTCTCCTCCCCATCGGCGCGCAGGCTGGCGAGGAGGTCAAGGCCATCTTGGCCGGGAAGCATGATGTCGAGAAGGACCACATCGTATGTGCAGACGGCGAGCGCGTCGATGGCCTCATGGGCGTCATGCGCCACATCAGATGCGAACCCGTTGACACGCAGGATCTCCGCCATGGCCTCCGCGAGGCGACGGGCATCCTCGACGATCAGCACGCGCATGGCCCCTCCCTCCCTGGTCGTTTGCCGGTTGGCATCGGACAACCCCAGTATAAGGACGCAAGCTGAGGATGAGCTGTGAGGCGGCGCGGGTACAGGGTGGCGCGCGCAGGAGCGAAAACACATGCAGGGGCGGCGCGGGCGCGAAGCTGAAACGCAGCGGCAGGGGGCAGGGACGCAGCAGGGGCGGCGGCGCGGCTGAGGCGCGGAAGCGGGCGGAGGCACAGCAACGGCGGCGGCGTGGCGTGGTCACGAAGCGGGAATGCAGCGGCAACCGCGCGAACGGCGAGCGAAAACGGGCCGGCTCGGGACCCCGCATCCCGAGCCGGCCCGGAAGCAGCCCCCTACCGCACGCCGCGGCCGAGGCGCTCGGCGACCTGCTCCACGGCGTCCTCGCCGAAGGCACCGCAGCTCCCGCCGCAGCTCGAACCGCCATCATGTCCCGGGCGGAACCGGGCGCTCACCTCGTCGCGGGCGAGCGGCTTCACGCTCTCCATCTTGAACCCGCGGCCGGCCCGCATGTTCTCCTTCGCCACCGAGATCATCAGCTTGATGCGGTTCAGCTGGTTCGCCTCGGAGGCGCCGGGGTCGTAGTCCACAGCCACGATGTTGCTCTCGGGGTTCATGCGCCGCAGCTGCTTGATCACGGCCTTGCCGACCACATGGTTCGGCAGGCACGCGAACGGCTGCGTGCAGATGATGTTCGGGGCGCCGTGGTCGATCAGGTCGAGCATCTCGGCCGTGAGCAACCAGCCCTCACCCATGTTGTTGCAAAGCGACAGCACCTTCGAGGCCTTCTCGGCCATCACCGAGATCGGCTCGGGCCGCTCGAAGCGCGCGCTCCGCTCCAGGAGCTCATCGACGGGCTTGCGCATCCAATCCACGAGGCCCACCACGCCGCTCATCGCGCCGCGCTGCACGGCCGAGCTGCCGAGCTCGTCCTTCTGCAGGTTCGCGTTGCTCATGGAGTAGAGGAAGAAGTCGAGCAGCCCCGGCACGACGGCCTCGCAGCCCTCGCTCTCGATGACGTCGACCACGTGGTTGTTCGCCGTGGGATGGAACTTGACGAGGATCTCGCCGACCACGCCCACGCGCGGCTTCGTGCCCTCGCCCACGAGCGGCATCGTGTCGAAGGCGTTGATCGCCTCGCGGGCGAGCTTCGTGAAGCTCCGCCGCGTGAAGCGCGGTGCGAGGGCGCGGGCGCGAGCCATGTACTCCTCGAAGAGGGCCTCGGCGGCACCCGGCTCGGCCTCATACGGGCGGCAGCGGTAGAGCATCTGCATCATGACGTCGCCGAAGAGCACGCTGTACACGGCGGCCTTGAGCATCGGCACCGTCAGCTTGAAGCCGGGGTTCTGCTCGTCGAGCTTCACGGCCGAGAGCGAGATCACCGGGATCTCAGGATGGCCGGCGTCGCGCAGGGCCTTGCGGATGAGCGCGATGTAGTTGGTCGCGCGGCAGCCGCCGCCGGTCTGCGAGATCACCACGGCCGTCTTCGCGAGGTCGTAGCGGCCGCTCTCGATGGCCTCCATGATCTGACCGGTCACGAGGATCGACGGGTAGCAGATGTCGTTGTTCACGTAGCGCAGGCCCGCCTCGACGGCCCCGCGGTCGGTGGAGGGCAGAAGCTCCAGGTTGTACCCGGAGGCGCGGAACACCTCCTTGATGAGGTCGAAGTGGATCGGCGCCATCTGCGGGCAGAGGATCGTGTAGCCCGCCTCCTTCATCTCCTCGGTGAAGGGCACCTTCCCCCAGGCCGCGCTCTTGCTCTTGCGCTGGGCGGCGAGCGCGTACTTATGCGTCGCGAACACGGGCGCATCCGACGACGGGCCCACCGGGGCGTCCGCGCCCTGCTCGAAGGCGTCGCCGGCCGCGGCCTTGCGCTCGGCGGCCTGGTCCTTCAGCGCCGCCATGAGCGAGCGGATGCGGATGCGGGCCGCGCCGAGGTTCGAGACCTCGTCGATCTTCAGCACCGTGTAGATCTTGCCCGACGCCTCGAGGATCTCCTGCACCTGGTCGGTGGTGAGGGCGTCGAGGCCGCAGCCGAAGGAGTTCATCTGAATGAGGTCGAGGTCGTCGCGCATCGTGACGAAGCGGGCGGCGGCGTAGAGCCGCGAGTGGTACATCCACTGGTCCACGACGCGGATGGGCCGCTCGGGCTTCACGAGGTGCGCCACCGAGTCCTCGGTGAGCACCGCGAAGCCGAACGAGCTGATGAGCTCGGGCAGCGCGTGGTTGATCTCGGGGTCGTTGTGGTAGGGGCGGCCAGCCAGCACGATGCCGTGGCCGCCGTTCTCCTCGATCCAGCGCATGCACTCCTCGCCCATCGTCTGGATCCGCTCATGGAAGGCGGCGTCCTCCTCGAAGGCGGCGTTCACGGCCGCGTTGATCTCGGAGCGGGTGAGCTTGGGGCCCGTCACGCGGCCGCGGCCGCCCTCGGCGTCGCGGGCGCGGTCCTCCACGAGCACCTCATAGAGGCGCCGCTTGAGCTCGACCTTGTCGTGGTAGGGCACGAAGGGGTAGAGGAACTCGACGTCGCCCTGGACGATCTCCTCGATGTTCAGGCCGAGCGCCGTGGGATAGCTCATGACGATCGGGCAGTTGTAGCAGTTGCCCGCCGTGGGGTCCTCTTTCCGCTCCCAGCGCACGCAGGGCATGAAGATGAAGTCGGGGTCCTTCGCGATCAGGTTCATGATGTGGCCGTGCGAGAGCTTCGCCGGGTAGCAGACCGACTCGCTCGGCATGGACTCGATCCCCGACTCATAGACCTTCTTGCTCGAGTTGTCCGAGAGCACCACGCGGAAGCCCAGGCGCGTGAAGAAGGTGTGCCAGAAGGGGTAGTTCTCGTACATGTTGAGGGCGCGCGGGATGCCCACGGTGCCGCGGATGGCCTCGTCCTCGGACAGGACCGGGCGGTCGAAGATCAGCTTGTTCTTCTCGGCGAAGAGGTTCGGCGCCTGGCTCTTGCGGCGGCGGTTGCCCGCCCCCTTCTCGCAGCGGTTACCGGTGATGAAGCGCCGACCGCCCCCGAAGTCGTTGATCGTGAGCTGGCAGTTGTTGGAGCAGAGCCCGCAGCGGGCGTGACGCTGGCGCACGGTCAGGCGGGCGATCTCCTCGGCGGGGAGCACGGAGGAGAGGCCATCCGCGCCCGCGCGGTCGCGCGCGAGGAGCGCCGCGCCGTAGGCGCCCATGCAGCCGGCGATGTCGGGGCGCACGGCGTCGACGCCGGTCAGGAGCTCGAAGGCGCGCAGCGTGGCATCGGACATGAAGGTGCCGCCCTGGACGATCACCTGCGTGCCGATCTCCTTGGGATCGCGCAGCTTGATGACCTTGAACAGGGCGTTCTTGATGACCGAGTAAGAGAGGCCCGCCGCGATGTCGCCCACGGTCGCGCCCTCCTTCTGGGCCTGCTTGACACGGGAGTTCATGAAGACCGTGCAGCGGCTGCCGAGATCGACCGGGGCGGCGGCGCCGATGGCGGCCTCCGCGAAGGCGCGCACGTCCATGTTCATGGACACCGCGAAGCTCTCGATGAAGCTGCCGCAACCCGAGGAGCAGGCCTCGTTCAGCATGATGTGCTCGATCACGCCGTCGCGGACGCGCAGGCACTTCATGTCCTGACCGCCGATGTCGAGGATGAACTCGACGCCGGGCAGGAACGCCTTGGAGCCGCGCAGGTGGGCGACGGTCTCGATCTCGCCGGAGTCGGCCTTGAGCGCCTCGATGAGTAGCGCCTCTCCGTAGCCGGTGGTGGTCACGTGCCCGATCTGGGCGCCGGCGGGCATGTGGGCGTAGAAGTCGGCCATGATGGTCTTCGCCGTGCCGAGGATGTCGCCGTTGTTGTTGCCGTACCAGGTGTGGAGGAGCTGACCGTCCTCCCCCACCATTGCGGCCTTCATGGTGGTGGAGCCAGCATCGAGGCCGATGAAGACGCGGCGGCCCGTGTAGGCGGCCGGGTCCTCGCGGGGGACCACCTCGGTGTCGTGGCGGCGCTTGAAGGCGGCGTAATCCTCCTCGGCCTCGAAGAGGGGCGCGAGGCGGGCCACCTCGGAGCCCTGGGTGTCACCGAGGTCGTCGATGGCCTCGATGAGCGCCTCGAAGGTGGTGAGCTTCTCAGACTCGTGCGCCATCGCGGCGCCCGAGGCCACGAAGAGGTGGGCGTTCTCGGGCACGATGCGGTGGGCCTCGTCGAGCTCGAGCGTGAGGTTGAAGCGGTGGCGGAGCTCGGAGAGGTACTGAAGCGGGCCGCCGAGGAAGGCCACGTGCCCGCGGATGGGACGGCCGCAGGCGAGGCCGGAGATGGTCTGGGTCACGACAGCCTGGAAGATGCTCGCGGCCACGTCCTCGGGGCGGGCCCCCTCGTTCAGGAGGGGCTGCACGTCCGTCTTGGCGAAGACGCCGCAGCGGCTCGCGATCGGGTAGATGTTCGTGGCGCTCTTCGCGAGCTCGTTCAGGCCCGAGGCGTCCGTGTGCAGGAGCGCGGCCATCTGGTCGATGAAGGCCCCCGTGCCGCCGGCGCAGGTCCCGTTCATGCGCTGCTCGATGCCGGAGTCGAAGTAGATGATCTTCGCGTCCTCGCCGCCGAGCTCGATCGCGACGTCGGTCTCGGGGATCATCGTCTCCACGGCCCGCTTGCTCGCGATGACCTCCTGGACGAACTCGAGCGAGAGCCACTGGGAGAGGAGCATGCCGCCCGAGCCGGTGATGGCGCAGGTCATCTCGCGGCCCGGGAGGAGGCTGCGGGCGCCCTCGAAGAGGCTGCGGGCGCAGGCGCGCACGTCGGTGTGGTGGCGCTGGTACTTGGCGTAGACGATCTCATGCGCGTCGTTCAGGACGGCGAGCTTCACCGTCGTGGAGCCGACGTCGATACCGAGGTGGAGACGGCCCTCCGCGCGCTCGGGGAACCAGAGCGCGGGCTCGGTCGCGGTGTCCTTGATCGGCTCCTCCGGGGTGTCGTCGAAGACAGCGGGGGCGGGGGCCCCGCAGCCGCAGGAGGCGCCGTCGTCATGGGAGCATCCGCCTCCGCAGCCGCAGGAGGCGCCGTCCGTGGTGTCAAGCGTGATCTCGTTCATGGGTCAGTTCCCCTCAGTCGCGTCGATGTTCATGCTCATGAGCTTCATGCCGTAGGCCGGCACGTTGATGTCGATCGGAAGGCCGTAGAGGTCGCCGGGGCGGACGAAGGCGATGACGGTCATGATGCGCGCCATCGTCTCGGGGCTCTCGGCCATGCCCCCCTCGAGCCAGCGCTGGACCACACCCGTCTCCGCCGAGACGACGTAGGAGACGTAGTAGTCGAAGAAGGTGCCGAGGGCGACCGGGTAGATGCCCATCTGCATGCGCTCGGCGATGGCATCGCGCGCCATGTCGACGATGCGCTTGATGAAGGCCGGGTCCCCCGACGGGCCGAGCAGGCCCGAGACGAGCGCGCGGTTCCTGACGAAGTACTCGAGGAGCTCCACGGAGCCGGGCGCGGGATCGAGATCCTTGATGCTCCGGTACACCTCGGGCAGGGTCGCCCGGGAGAGGGCCATGATGAGCTCGCGGATGTCCTCGATGAGGGCGCGCTCGACGGCGGCGACGAAGTCGGGGATGTCACGGTAGTGGCTGTAGAACGTGCGGCGTGTGAGGCCGGCGCGGTCCGTGAGGGCGCCCACGGTGATGCGCGCGAGGTCCTCGCCGTCGGCGAGCTGCGCGGCGAAGGCGTTCATGAGCGCCTTCTGGGAGCGGAGCGAGCGGCGGTCGCACTTGAGGTCGGTCTGCGGCATAGGCCCCTTCCGATGGATGCTGCAATTACACTGCGTGCGCATTATTGCACAATCTGTGCATCATCAAAGGAGCTTCACGTTTGGGCGGGGTGGATGAGGGCGAGAGCCCGTGATGGGCCTGCGAGACGATGCGGGGCGGGCCCCTCGCCCGCGATCAAGGTGGGGGACGTGCCCCGTTCGCGGTCAGGGCGGGAAGCGGGGCTCTTGCCAGAAGTGCGCGACGTAGCCATGTGCGCGGGGGCGGGGTTCCTGCCAGAAGTGCGCGGCGTGCACGGATTTTTGAGCCGCACGCGCGGCAATTCAATGGCCTTCGCCGCATGGTCTGATAAGAAGCGCAGGTAGATTGATCGAACAACCATATTGACCGATCCGATGCGGGCGCGACCTCGTTCATGCTGCGCACTTCTGTCAGACCGACCCCCTGCGGGCGGGGGGGGCGCCGCATCACCCGCCACTCGCCAGCTCGCCATCAGCCGACGCACCGGGACGCGGTCGTCGCCGCCCGGTCCGACTATCGCCCCGCGGGCAATCCACCTGTGGGCAATCCACCTGCGTGCGGTCATCGCTTGGGCAATCGCGCGGGTCCGCCGCTCAACCCCCGACCGACCGCGGGCGGCGCTCAACCCCCGACCTTCCGTGGGCAATCGCGCGAATCCGCCGCCCAATCCCCTCCTACCGCGCGCGCTCGCGACGGACGGTGGCGGCCATGTGCCGCGGGACCGCGTGCCATGCGCAGTTGCCGATGACGGTCCCGGCCGCGCGCTTCGCCGCATCGCTGCCGTTCGCGGTCGCGAACGCGTGCTCGAACCGGTCGAGCATCGCGATGTCGTTGCCGCCGTCGCCGTAGACGGCCACCTCGTCCTCGGTGAAGCCGAGGTGCCCGGCGAGCCACGCGACCGCGGCGCCCTTGCTCACGCGGGCATCCGTGATCTCGAACATCACGGGGTTGAACGGCGTGTTCACCACCGCGTCGGCGTGCTCGGCGAGAAACGCGTGGAGCTCCCGCTCGAGCGCCGGATCGGCCACGCGGGCGTTCACCTTGCAGATGTCCTGGGCGAGCACGTCGGCGATCGTCTGCTCGTAGAGGAACCCCGCGGCGAGCTGCGTCGCCCGGGCGCGCATCCCGGCCATGACGATGCGCGTGAAGAGGCCGTCGCGCTGGAACCCCTGCGCCCGCATCTCGGGCGTGCCGGTGACGAGCGTGCGCTCAAGGCCCACGCACTCGAAGCAGACGTTCGGGAAGCGGCCGATCAGTTCCTCGAGAAACGCCGGGTCAACCGGGCTGTGCCTGAGCACCGAGCCATCGCGGCCGAGCACGATCGACCCGTTCGCGCACACGGCCTCCAGCGGGACGCCTGCGAGGCCGAAGTCGTTCGGCGTGCGCATGGTGCGCCCCGTCGCGATGGCCACGTGGGCGCCGGCGTCGGTCACGGTGCGGAGGGCGCGCAGGATCGTACCGTCTACCTGGTGGAACAGGTTCAGCAGCGTGCCGTCGAGATCGGTTGCGAAGAGCTTGATCATATGACTCCGGAAAACGGGACGAAACGGGGCGGGAGGAGGATGGGGACGGGGCGGCGGGACGAGGTCGCCAGCGGTAAGCGCGGAGACCGGAATCGAGGCCGAGCGCCGTCTGCAGGCGCGGGCTCAGGCGGAGCCGACGCGAACCCGGGCGCTACCCCAGTGCCACGTCGAGCACCATCATGATCACGAAGCCCGCGATCACGCCGAGGGTGCCCACGTTGCTGTGCTCGCCGAGGTGCGCCTCGGGGATGAGTTCCTCGACCACCACGTAGATCATCGCCCCGGCGACGAACGACAGGAGCCAGGGCATGAAGGGCTGAATCCAGCCGGATACGAGCACCACGGCGATGCCGAAGATCGGCTCGACGATGCCGGAGAGGCTGCCCATCACGAACGCGCGCCGGCGCGAGAGGCCCTCGCGGGCGAGCGGCAGCGACACCGCGGCGCCCTCGGGGAAGTTCTGCAGGCCGATGCCGATCGCGAGCGCGAAGGCCATGCCGAGGTAGGCGCTCCCCTCGGCTCCGCTCGCCTGGGCCGCCATCGCGAAGAGGAGTCCCACGCTCATGCCCTCGGGGATGTTATGCAGGGTCACGGCCGAGACGAGCAGGGTCGTGCGCTTCCAGGAGGTCTGGATGCCCTCGGCCTCGTCGGCGTCGGCGTGGAGGTGCGGGAGGAGCGAGTCGAGAACGATCAGGAAGGCGACGCCGAGGAGGAATCCGCCGGCGGCGGGGATCCAGGCGACCTGCCCCATCTCGCCCGCCTGCTCGATGGCGGGGTTCAGGAGCGACCACATGCTCGCGGCGATCATGACGCCGGCCGCGAAGCCGAGGAAGATGTGATGCGAGAGCTCGCGGTCGGAGCGGAAGAAGAACACGACGGCGGCGCCGGCCGTGGTCATGAGCCAGGTGAACCCGCAGCCGAGCGCTGCCCAGAGCAGCGCCTGCAGGATGCTTTCATCGAACATAGGAGAACCCTTTCAGAATCGGTGGGACGTCGGGGTGGCCCTTCGGGCCTATCGCATCCCGAGGTGGGGGCGCAGGCGGGGGTACACCTCGTCCAAGGTGTCGAACATCCGGCCCATCGCGGCGATGCCGAAAAGGCCCGCCACCTCGGGAACCATGAACACATCGGTCGCGCAGGCGAGCTCCCCCTCATCGCCGAGGGTGAAGGTGACCCAGCGGTACTCGCCGTTGAGGGCGTTGACGAGCTCGAGCGCGGGCGTGCGGCCCTCCGGCGCGACGCGACCGAGCGGTTCGGTCTCGAGGCGGGCGCCGCGGTCGCTGACGCGGAAGCGGATCTGCGTGACGGGGAGGTTGGCGCCCGCCCAGCTCACGCGGACGGTGTCGATGAGGTTGTCGTCATCGAGCGGGGTGTCGCTGCGGTGCTCGATGCCCTCTTCGGACAGGGCCTGCATCAGGGCGATCGAATTGTCGTACACCGCGCACCTCCCCCGCGCGCCGGGTCCACCGCGCAGGGCGCGGGGACGGTCAGAGATAGGGCTATCCTACTCCAAGCAGCTCCGTTCGTCCCGCCGCGGCGCCTCCCGGCTACAATGGTTTGGACGGGAAGGAGCCCCATGGCAGACACGCGCGCCCTCATCATCGAAGACGATGCCGACATCAACCAGATCGTGGCGACGCGCCTCGCGCGGGCGGGCATGACCTGCACGCAGGCGTTCTCGGGCACGGAGGCGAAGCTCGTGCTCGATGCGGCGGAGGGTGCCCGCGCACGGTTCTCGGTCATCGTCTGCGACCTCATGCTCCCCGGCCTCACCGGCGAGGAGCTCATCTCCCTCATCCGCGCCCGGGACGCATCGACCCCGATCATCGTCATGTCGGCCCGGACCGCGACCGCCGACAAGGTCGACCTGCTGAAGCTCGGGGCCGACGACTACCTCGCCAAGCCCTTCGACCTCGATGAGCTCGTGGCCCGTATCGAGGTGCAGCTCCGTCATCGCGCGCTCGCCGGCGGGGAAGCCGAAGGAGGCACCGGGGCGGGGGCGCTCACCTTCCGCGGCTGGGAGCTCAACCCGGATGCCCGAACCTTCTGCGCCAACGGGGAGCCGGTGGAGCTCACCCGCCTCGAGTTCAGCATCATCGAGATCCTCATGGGGAGCCCGGACCGCGCCTGGTCGAAGCGGGAGCTCTTCGAGCGCGCCTGGGGCGAGCCCTACGCGGCCGACGACAACACCCTGAACGTGCATATCTCGAATATCCGAACCAAGCTCCGCGCAAGCGGGACCGACGGCTATATCAAGACCGTCTGGGGCATGGGCTTCAAGCTGGTTGGATAGGCGCGGGTGGGGATCCGGAGCTGCCGCGTAAGCGCCGCGCACGCGATGCGCACGCGATGCGCGGGAAACCCCGGTGCGGTGGGCGACCTCGGGCGCTGTTGGGAAAACTCGCCGGTTTGCTGAAGGTTCCGGTCGCGCCGTGAAAAATCTCGGCACTTTGCTGAAGGTTTTTGCGGGAGGCCAACGTAGACGGCCGATTATGGCGCAAGAACCGGCAGGTAGAGAGGTTGCCAAAACCGCGTCTACTCAGCGCCGCGCCGAAAACCTTCAGCAAAGTGCCGAGGTTTGACACCGGAAAGGAAAAACCTTCAGCAAACCGGCGAGGTTTGACCGTGGAGCAGGGCCGGCGGCGATTCGGCGGGGCTCGCAGGAGGGGTTCGGGCGGCAGGGGCCCGAGAGGCGGCGGGGGCACCACGCGGCTTGCGGCCTCGCGACCGGTACGGCCACGCCGCAAGCCGCGATGTGGCTGCGTGTCGGGCGCGATGCGACCGCAGGCCGGACGGATGCGACCGCACGCCAGCCGCATCCCTAGCTCAGCCTGCCGCCCTCGACGCTCACCACCCGATCCGCGAAGCTCACGGTGCTCGCGCGGTGGCTCACGAGCACGATCGTCTTCCCGCGCTCCTTCAGGCGGGCCACCGAGCGCATGACCGCCGCCTCGGAAAGGGCGTCGAGGTTGCTCGTGGGCTCATCGAGAAGGATGAGCGGGGCATCGTGCAGGAAGACGCGGGCGAGGCCCAGGCGCTGGCGCTCCCCTCCCGACAGCGAGCTACCGAGCTCGGCCACCGGCGTGTCGAGACCCTCCGGCAACCGCTCGATGAGCCCCGTGAGCGCGGCCGCGCGGCAGGCGTCCCACAGCTCGTCCTCATCCGCACCCTCGCGCGCGATGAGGAGGTTGTCGCGGAGGGTCCCGGTGAGGAGATGCGTGTCCTGCGTCATGTAGCCCTCGCAGGCGCGCAGGCTCGCAGTCTCGATATCGCGCACGTCCTCGCCGGACACGCGGACCACGCCCTCCGTGGCATCCCAGAACCGCATGAGCAGCTTCAGCAGAGTCGATTTGCCCGAGCCCGATGCACCGGAAACGCAGGTGACAAGGCCGCGGGGGATCTCAAGTGAGATGTCCGCGAGGACGCGCTCGCCCGTGCCGTAGGTGAAGTCGACGTCTGCGAGGGAGGCGCCCGTGAAGGCATCCGGCCGGAGCTCGGTGCCAGACCCGGTGGAGATCTCCTCCACCTCGGGTACCTCATCGAGCAGGTCGAGCACGCGGGCGCCCGAGGCGATCGTCGCCTGCAGGGAGGTGCCCAGACGCGCGACCGCGAGCATCGGCCCGAAGCTCGAGAAGTAGGCGAAGGTGCAGACGAAGGCCGCCTCGATCGAGATGGCTCCGACGGCTGCGAGGTGCACGGAGGCCGTGCCCATGACGAGGCTCACAAGGAGCAGAAGGGCATCGGCCGCGGCCTCGAGGGCGGCCATGCGGCGGGCGAGGGCGCGCTCGACGCCGGCGGCGTCGGCGGTGCGCCGGTCGAGGTCGCGGGATCGGGCGCCGACGGCGCCGAACTGGACGCTCTCGGAGAGGCCGCGGAGGCTGTCGAGGACGAAGGCGCTGATGGCGCCCGCCGCGTCACGGGAGGCGCGCCCGGCCTGGCCGCAGAGGCGCGCCGAGACGGCGGGGAGGACGACACCGATCAGGAGGTAGCCCGCGAGCGCGAGGGCAGCGAGGACAGGCGAGAAGGAGGCAATGAAGGCGAGCATGGCCGCTCCCGTCACGACCGCGATCGCGACCGGCGAGATCGTGTGCGCGAAGAAGACCTCGAGGAGCTCGATGTCAGCGGTGATGAGCGAGATCAGATCGCCGCGGCCACGGCCCTCGAGCTTCGCCGGGGCGAGGCGGCGAAGCGCCGCGAACACAAGGTCGCGGATGTGCGCGAGCAGGCGGAAGGCGATGTCATGGTTGCAGAGCTGCTCCCCGTAATGGAGCGGGCCGCGCACGGCCCCGCAGGCGGCCACGAGGGTGACGGCGAGCGCGACGCCGAGCGAGAGGTCGCGCCCGGCAGCCGCCACGAGGCCGAACGCCCCGAACCCGGCCACGAAGGTCGCCGCAAGGGAGCCCGCCGACCCGAGCACGACGGCAAGGACGAGCAGGGGCGCGAGCGGCCCCACGAGCGCGAGCATCCGCGCCATGACCGAGAGGCCGGAGCGCGGGGTGGAAGCGGAGGCGGCTCGGCCACCCGGCACGTCCTCCCCCGTCCGCGGGGCGCCGGCGGGAGCTGAGGCGGGGCGTGCCGCGCCCGCACCGCTCACCGCGCCGGAAGCCTCCGCCGCAGCGCCGCTTCCGGCGCCCTTCGGACCGGTCGCGGCATCCCCGGGTGCGGCATCCCCGGGCGCGCCAGCGGACACTGCGCTGCTCCCGGCGCCCTCCGCGCGAGCGGCGACGGCATCCCCGGCAGCGCCCGCCGCACCGCCGCACGACGCCCCGGCGTCCTCCGCCCTCGCGCCCGCTCCCCCGGCAAGGGCCGCCTCGAGCTCCGCCTGGCTCTCCCAGAGCCGTGCGTAGGCGCCACCGCGGGCGAGCAGGTCCGCGTGGGCACCCTCCTCCGCGAGCCGGCCGCCGTCGATCACGAGGATCTTGTCCGCGCCCTCGATGCTCGCGAGCCGATGCGCGATCACGATCACGGCGCGCTCCCCCGCAAGCTCAGCCATGAGCTCGTTGAGAGCGCGCTCGCTCTCGGCGTCCACATTCGAGGTCGCCTCGTCGAAGATATAGACGGGCGTGTCGGCGAGAAGGGCGCGGGCCACGGCGATCCGCTGGCGCTGGCCGCCGGAGAGGTTGGAGGCCCCCTCCGCAACCATCATGCCAAGACCGCCCGAGGCGCGCACGAACCCGTCGATACGCGCGCGGGCGAGGGCGGCCATGAGCTCTTCATCCGTGGCATCGGACTTGGCCATGAGCAGGTTCTCGCGGAGCGTGCCCATGAACAGGTGCGCGTTCGTGGGCACGAGCGTCACCGCGCGCATGAGCGAGCCGAGCTCGGCGTCGCGCACCTCGGTGCCGCCCACCGTGAGCCGCCCCCGGTAGCCGGCGAGCCGACCCGAGAGCGCGCCGGCGAGCGTGGACTTGCCGCTCCCCGACCCACCGACGATCGCGGTGAGGCCGCGCGCGGGGATCGTGCAGGTCACGCCCGAGAGGACGGTGCGCTCACCGTAGGCGTAGCCCACATCCTCGAGAACGATGTCCCCGGCGCCCGCGATCTTGTCGCCGCCCCGGTCGGGCTCGGGCGCGTCGAGGATCTTGAACATGGTCCGCGCCGCGCTCATGCCGTTCATGGCCGTGTGGAAAAGCGAGCCCAGCCGTCGCATGGGCAGGAAGAACTCCTGCGAGAGGAATACCACGGAGAAGGCCGCCGCGAAACCGATCCGACCGGCGGCGAGCTCGAAGACGGCCAGGACGATCCCTGCCGCGGCACCGCCGAAGGCCACGAGGTCCATGACGGTGATGGAGCTGAGCTGGACACGGAGCATGCGCATCGTGGCCTGGCGGAACCCCTCGGACTCCGCGTTCATCCGCTCGTGCCACCGTCCGTCGGCCTCATAGATCTTGAGCGTGGTGAGGCCCTGCAGCGCCTCAAGGAAGCTCCCGCCCAGATCGACGTAGCTCTCCCAGTAGGCCCCCGCCGCCCGCTTGGCGCGGCGCATCACGACCATGATGGACGCCGGGATGAGCGGGACGATGACAAGGAGCACGAGGGCGGGGAGCGGCGCGCGGCCCACGAGGGCGCAGAACAGGGTGATGGGAGCGATCACGGCGTAGGCGAGCTGGGGCAGGTAGCCGCCGAAGTAGACCTCGAGCTGCTGGGCCCCCTCGACGCTCGTCTGCACGGCCTCCGCCGTGGAGACCCGCTCGGCATAGGCAGGGCCCATTGCCGCGAGCTTGTCGTAGACGCGCTGGCGGATGGCGCGCTTGGCAGCGAGGGCGGCCTCGTCCCCCGCGCGCTGCGAGGCAGCGATAGCGAGGGAGCGCACGACGATGGAAAACGCGAGCGCGAGGGGCAGCGGAGCCCCCAGGGCCGCGGGCGCGGCGAGCGCCGCGACAAGGGATCCGCGGCCCGCCTCGAGGAGCGCGGCGGCGGTATCGCCCAGCGCCATGATGATGGCGATGTTCATGAGGAGCGCGACCCAGCGCGCGATGATAGATGCGATGATGGCGCCCGCCACCTGCGGGGCGAGACGGATGAGCCGCGGGTCGAACATGGGACAGGGTCCTTCCGATCGAGTAAGTGACGGATAACTTGCCCGCCCATTATGACCCTCCGTGCGGCCCCGTGCTTCGAGACACGAAGCGCATGGTAAAACTCCGGGACTTTGCTGAAGGTTTTGGGATGCGCCGGGAAAACCGGCTCTTCGGTGGTTTCTGTGGGAGAGATTCCGGCATAGGCCCAGCTCAGCGGGCGAAAACAACGATCTGGAACTGAAACGGCCCCGGGAGGGGCCGTTTCCGCGTCATCCGCCTATGATTGCTAAGCCAAATTCAGACA
>JAXEGS010000003.1:0-179007 GCA_034102905.1 Collinsella sp.
CGACAGTCAACTTACCGATAATATCTAATGCGTCTTTGATAGTAGGCATATCCAATTACCTCCTTCGGTGGTACTGTTTCTTACTATTATTATACGCTATTTCTCGTCAAAAATCAACCATTTGTTGTGACAGAGCCATAAAAAATAACAAAGTATGTATAAAACACCTGTCGTACGGGGATGGCACCGGCTGGCCATCGAGTTGCGCAACCACGTGTCTTCAAATGGCAATCTATACCTGCGAAAAGGCGGTTTTGCCATACGGGCCTAATCCAATAGGTTGCGCAATCAAATTGAAACGAAACGTGATTCACGAGGTAGATTGCATAGGCTACCGATATACTCGTATAACATAAGTTCATCTTAAGATGAAAGGGAGTGAGTATGAACAACAAACAGAGGTTCCTATCGGCCCTCTTGGCGCTCGTGCTGGTGCTGTCCAGCGTGCCGACCACGGCGATCGCCGAGGCCCTGGAATCCGCGAACGCCGCACCGGTTGCTGAGGCCGTCCAGGCCCCCGAGGACACCGCGGCGGCTGAGGAGCCCGCGGCTCCGGCGGCCACCGAGGCGGCGCCCGCTGCGGAGGCTACCGCACCCGCGGCCGCGCCCGGGGACGCGTCGGCAGATGCCGCCGCCGAGCCCCAGGCGGCCCCGGCCATGCGCGTCGAGAAGGACGCCGCGCCAGCCGCCGAGGAGGACACCTCCCGCGTGAAGGTCACGGTGGGCACCCTCACCGACGGCGGGATTGTTCCCGGCCAGACCGAGTTTGCCAACAACGAGACGATCTCAGATGTGGTGAACCTCGATGTCTCGGGCAAGGACTACACGCTGTCCAATCCCTACCTGCAGATTCGTATCCCGAGGACCAACAAGGTCAAAGATTTCACGATCGTCGACTCGCAGGCGGGCACGACCACGCGCACCGAGGATGACAACTACACTTATGTCATCTACCGCTTCCCGTCGGTCTCGGGCGGTGCGAACTCCACGTATCCCTACAGCTTCTCTTTCGATGGCAGCTATGCGAAGCCCGGCGACACCGTCACGGTTGACGCCACGCTCTACACGAGCGACGGTGTCGAGGTCGCGAAGGACCAGAAGACCTACTCCACCACGGCCTACGATCTTGTGCCCTGGTCGCAGGTGAGCATGTGGAGCCCTGTTGGCGAAACGCCGAATGGCCATAGATACACGCGCCAACTGACCGTGCCTGGGGGGAACACCTCCGTCATACCTGATGGTTATAGCTACACCGACATGCTATACCTCTCGATCGCCCCGAATAACGGAGGCTCCACGAGCAAGGGCCTCGCTGTTCCCGACAACTACAAGGTGGTTGTGACGTTGCCCGCGAACGTCAAGATACTCGATCCTAGTGTCTATTCGACAGTTGAGAACCTTCCCGACGGGCGTCAGCGCATCACTTACCTGCGGAACAACCCTACCTTCGTCCCTCGAAGCGAATCCAGCGTTGGCACGAACCGTTTTGCGGCTTTCGCGAATATGTCGAATGCAAGCTCGACGTCATCGAGTGTTTCCGATGGCCTTCGTTTTGTGGTGGGCCCGGGTGCCCCTTTCAACACCGAGCTCCCGATCTCGATTGACTACTACATCAACGCGAACACGGACGGTACGGGAGGAACCTCGCTCGGCAACCGTGTCGAGACCTTCACGATCGCGCCGCGAGAGTTCGTGCAGACGGGTAAAATTCTCGTTGAGAAAGAGGGCTACATCCCGTACACCTATGGCGGAGTGGGCGCCTCTGGAGGCTACGAATACACCTATATCGACGGTAAGCTGTATGCAGGCCGCTACGAGGTGACTAACAGCGGGCTCGGCTTCCGCACCATGGTGCGGAACACCAATAACGGCACCAGCCAGGAGAAGCCCTATGAAGGCGGCAAGGTGAGCAAGATCTCCGAGGTCGTCACGACGAACGATGATCCCAACCTGCGTTACAGCTCCTTCCGCCTTCCTGCAACCGTCTCCACCTACGGCACCCCGAGCGCGGCCCAGAAGCCGTTCACGGACGCGGCCATCGCCGCCGCGAACAAGGCGATCAACGAGGGGAACACGAAGCTCTACGGCATTCGGTCGGATGGTACTGAGGTTCTCATCAGGGAGCACGTGCAGCTCGGTGAGACGATTCCCATCACCGAGTCCCGCGAGCGTGAATTCGTCTCGTTGGCGCTCCGTTTTGAGTCCCCGATCACCCTCGACAACACGCTGCTCTACGCCTACGACTACTCCAAGCTGATTTCGACTGAGGATGCCCGCCTGAAGGCGCAGCCCGTCACAGCTGCGGCGACCACGTACCGCACAAGCATGCAGGCAAAGACGGATACCGGGACGGCATACAGCTACGGCCCGAACAGCTCGTACTCCTACGTGCGGATCAAACCCCTCTACCTCACGGTGGACGAACAGCAGCCCGGTAATGCTTCTGTTGTCTACCGCAATGGCGGCGTGTCATTCAGCATCAACGTGGGTCCGGAAGTCTCCTCTGGTGCGGGTCCGGTGACAACCATCGCCAACATGAAGACGATCACACTCCTGCCTGACGGTGTGGAGTTCGATGGGCTGGGCACTCAGAACAAATCGAATTCCAGCTTGGACACGCCTAAGGTGACCACGGTTGAGAATTTCCGCGGAACGGGGAAGACGGCAGTCATCGTCGACTACGGCAACCTCCCCGACGGCCAGTACTCGCGCATCTATCTCAGCCTGCGCGCCAACGCCGGCACCGCCCGGGGCGCCAATGAGATTCCCACCTACCTGGTGTGGGACAGCAATGATACAGTTCCTCCGAAGAGCAACCCCTACACCGATGCCCTCGACCTCGATGGCGACGGGGACACCGCGGAGGTCTACCAGCTCAAGACTTCAACGCTCACATTCACCCCGCCGCTCGAGCTCATGCTCACCAAGCGCGCGATGGCCTCCGGCGTCACCGCCGCCCGCGTCACGGGTGACCGCGGCTCGGCCCTCTCCTACCAGCTCTCGATCTACAACAACGCCATCAATGCGGTGAGCTCGCTCACGGTCCTCGATGTCCTGCCCTACGCGGGCGACCACACGATCGTGCCGAACACGGCAGGGGACTACACCGGCCGCGGCACCACCTTCGTGACGGGCCTCACGGGCAGCCTCGAGGCCGCCAACACGGCCGAGATCAACGAGAAGTTCTCCTTCTCCTACCAGCTCACGGCCCAGGGCGCCACGCTCGAGTCCGTGCGCGACGGCGCCTGGCTCACGGCCGCCCAAGTCAAGGACTTCTCCCAGGTCAAGTCCATCCGCGCGATCCTCAAGAGCGGCCAGACCATCCCGAGCCGCACGGAGGTCGTGATCGTGATCCCGTCGCGCTTCCCGACGGACACCTCGCTCAAGGGCAGCCTCGATCCCACGCCCGACCGCGCCGTGAACACGGCCGCGTACAGCACGGACGGCCGCACCTTCACCGAGGCGAACTCCACAACCGCCTACGTCGCCAACTACGAGATCAAGGGCACCTACTTCGCCGACGTCGACGGCGACGCGACCTTCACCCAGGGCAAGGACACCCCGCTCGCCGGGCGCACCCTGCAGATCGTGGACGCCTCCGGCAACCCCGCCAAGGATCCGAGCGGCAAGGTCATCCCGCCGGTTGTAACTGCGGCCGACGGCACCTACGCCGCGACCGTCTACGCGGGCGGCACCTACCGCATGGTCGCCACCAAGCAGGGGACGGAGGACTTTGTAGCCACGCTCGGCACGGGCGTCCAGGGCAACACCGTCGAGGCGGCGAGCGTCCAGGGCAACACCGGTCGCACCACGGCCGCCGAGCTCTCGAGCTCCTCGATGAGCCAGATCCGCAACGTCGGCGTGGTCCTCGTGCCCGGCACGGTGAACGTCACCAAGACCTCCAAGGCCGAGGACGGCCGCGCCGCGGGCCCGCTCGCCGGCGCCGTCTTCCGCATCACCGCCCCGGACGGCTCGCGTGTGATCGGCACCGACGGCGTCGAGGTGGCGGATGCCACGACCGATGCCCAGGGCAAGGCGAGCTTCGCCAAGGTCCCGCTCGGCACCTACCAGGTGAGCGAGGTCAGCGCCCCCACCGGCTACGCCCTCGACACCGCGAAGAAGTCCGTCACGCTGACCCGCGCCGCCACCACGGCCACGGTCACGGCCGAGAACGCCCTGAACCGCACCGCGGTGAAGGTCAGCAAGGTCTGGAACGACGCTGAGAACCAGGACGGCGCCCGCCCGGCCTCCGTCACCGTGCGCCTCCTGGCCGACGGTGCCGCGGCCGGCAAGACCGTGACGCTCAGCGCCGCCAACAGCTGGACCGCCTCGTTCACGGGGCTGCGCACCCACACGGACGCCGGCAAGGCCATCGCCTACACGGTCTCCGAGGATGCCGTTGCCGGGTACACGGCCGTCGTGACGGGCACCGCCGAGGCGGGCTACACCGTCACCAACACCCACCCGGTCGAGAAGCGCGACGTCGCGGTCAGCGGCAGCTTCTCCGACGCGAACAACCAGGACGGCATCCGTCCGACCTCGCTCGTCGTGCGCCTGCTCGCCGACGGGCAGCCCACCGGCAAGACCGTGACGCTCAACGCCGCCAACAACTGGAAGGCGAGCTTCACCGGCCTCGATAAGAACGCCGCCGGCAAGGAGATCGTCTACACCGTGGCGCAGGACGCCGTGACCGACTACACGGTCACCTACGGCGGGAACATGACCGCCGGCCTCACGGTGCTCGACGCGCACACCCCGGCCAAGTGCGACATCTCCGCCGCCAAGGTCTGGAGCGACGCGAACAACCAGGACGGCATCCGCCCGGCATCCGTCACCGTGCACCTCGCCGCCGACGGGCGCGACACCGGCAAGACCGTGACGCTCAACGCCGCCAACGGCTGGAAGGCGAGCTTCACCGGCCTCGATGTGAACCGCGACGAGGGCACCGAGATCAGGTACACGGTCTCCGAGGACGCCGTTGCCGGCTACACGGCCGCCGTCACCGGCACCGCCGCGTCCGGTTACACCGTGACAAACACCCATCCGGTCGAGAAGCGTGACGTGAAGGTCAGCGCGAGCTTCTCCGATGCGGACAACCAGGACGGCATCCGTCCCGAATCCGTGACGGTGCGCCTTCTTGCCGACGGGAAGGACACGGGCAAGACCGTGGCCCTGAACGGTGCGAACAAGTGGACCGCCGACTTCACCGACCTCGACAAGAACGCCGCCGGCAAGGAGATCGCCTACACGATCGTCCAGGACGGCGTCGAGGGCTACACCCTGAGCTACGGCGGGAACATGACGGGCGGCCTCTCGGTCCTCGACACGCACATCCCCGCGGTGGTCACCGTCCCGGTCACGAAAGCCTGGGTCGACGACAACAACGCCAAGGACCTGCGCCCGGCCTCCGTCACCGTGCGCCTCTCCGCCGACGGCACCCCCGTCGCGGGCAAGGCCATCGAGCTCACGGCCGCCGGCTCGTGGAAGGGCTCCTTCGCGAACCTTCCCAAGTTCAAGGCCGGCAAGGAGATCGCCTACACCGTGAAGGAGGACGCGGTCGACAACTACGAGTCCGTGGTCTCCGGCACGGCGGCCACCGGCTACACGGTGACCAACACCATCGTCGGCAAGGTTTCCGTCGCCGCCACCAAGGCCTGGTCGGGGATTGTCCCCGAGGCCGCGCCCGAGGTGACGGTCAATCTGATCGCCAACGGCACCAAGGTCGACTCCCAGGTGCTCAACGGCGGGAACGGCTGGCAGCACACCTTCGCCGACCTCGATCAGTACGAGGGCGGGCGTGAGATCCGCTACACGATCGAGGAGGAGGGCGCGAACGGCGGCAAGCTCGCCGCCGGCGGCCACGACTACAACGTCAAGGTGGCGGGCAAGGACCTCTCCTACACCGTCACGAACGAGCTCGTGAACCCCAAGATCGCGGTCTCGGGTACCGTGAGCTGGATTGACGCCGACAACCAGGACGGCATCCGCCCCGACACCGCCGAGATCCGTCTCGTGCGCAACGGTGAGCCCACGAACACCGTTATCCCCGTGGACGCCACGGGCGACGGCAGCTTCTCCTTCACGGGCCTGCCGACCTTCGACGACCACGGCCGGCCGATCACCTACACGGTCGCCGAGACCGCCATCGACGAGTACGAGACCGAGATCACGGGCGACGCGGAGAACGGCTTCGCCGTGGTGAACACGCACGAGGTGTACAAGCGCGACATCGCGGTCAACAAGGTCTGGGAGGATGCCGACAACCAGGACGGCATCCGTCCCGAGGACGTGACGGTCCATCTCATCGCCGACGGCGAGGACACCGGCCAGAGCCTGACCCTCAACGAGGAGGGGGAGTGGGCCGGCTCCTTCACCGACCTCGATGTGAACCGCGCCGGCAAGGAGATCGACTACACCCTCGAGGAGGATGCGGTCGACGAGTACGAGACGAGCTACACCGGCACGATGGAGGACGGCCTCACCGTCACCAACACGCACGAGGTGTACAAGCGCGACATCCCGGTCGAGAAGGTCTGGGAGGACGCGGATGACCAGGACGGCATCCGCCCCGAGAGCATCCTCGTGAAGCTCATCGCCAACGGCGAGCCGACCGACGTGACCCTCGCGCTTAACGCCGAGGACGACTGGAAGGCGACCTTCGAGCAGCTTGACGTCAACGCGGCGGGCGAGGAGATCGACTACACGGTCGAGGAGGAGCCCGTCGAGGGCTATGAGGCGAGCTATAAGGGCGACATGGTGGAGGGCTTCACCGTCACCAACACCCACGAGGTCGCCAAGCGCTCGATCGACGTCACCAAGGTCTGGGACGACGCCAACGACAAGGACGGCATCCGTCCGGGCTCGATCACCGTCAAGCTCCTGGCCGATGGCAAGGAGACCGGTGAGACGCTCGAGCTCAAGGCGTCTGACGACTGGAAGGCGAGCTTCGTCGACCTCGACGTGAACGCGGCGGGCGAGGAGATCGTCTACACGGTCTCCGAGAACGCGGTTGACGGGTACGAGGCGAGCTACACGGGCGATATGGCCGAGGGCCTCACGGTCACGAACAGCCACGAGCCCAAGCCCTCCAAGCGCGCGCTGCCCAAGACCGGCGACATCCTCGCCCCGGGCGCGCTCGCGCTGGCAGGCGTGCTCGGCCTCGCGGCGCTGGCAGACGGCCTGCGCCGTCGTCGCGGAACCGACGCGTAAGGCACGCGACATGGTTGCATGAGGGCGTTTGCCTCGCGGGAACCGCCGTCACCCTTCGGGGTGGCGGCGGTTTTCATGTGCGGGGGGCGGGGGAGTGGTGGGGCGGGCGGTGCTGGCCCGTCCGTGTGCCGACCTGCCCACAGCGCGGCGCCCGCCCGTGTGCCGACCCGGTTGTAGCGCGGCCCCACCCGCGTTCCAACTCAGCTGCGGCGCCCCGCCCGCGTGCCGGCCGCAGCGTGCCGACTCGCCCGCAGCACAGCTCCCCGCCCCGGCTGCAACGCAGCGCCCCGCTCGCGTGCCGACCTACCTGCACCGCGGCGTGCCCGTGCGGACCCGGCCCACCGGCAGCGCGCCGCCCCGCCCGTGTCCCGGCCGCAGCGTGCCGACTCGCCCGCAGCACAGCTCCCCGCCCCGGCTGCAACGCAGCATCCCGCTCGCGTGCCGACCCAGTTGCAGCACGGCTCCTTCCGCGTGCCGGCCACCCGCAGCGCCGCGCCCCGCCCGCGTCCCGAAATCGCGGTTGTGAACGATTTCGCGTACAGAAATGGCGGCAATGCGCGATTCGTTCACAACCGCGTTTTTGGTACGCGCATCTACCTGCGGTTTCCCCGAGCGATCGGGAAGGGGTCCCCGCCAGGTCGTTCACGACCGCGTTTTTGGTACGCCGCCCGCCCGCCCCGCTGCATCCTGGCCGCAGCTACGTCCATTTCGTTGCGGGCCCCGGCGCCGATTCCGGCCCGTCGCACCCCGCCACGTCCCGGCCACGCCCCATGCTCGAGGAGGGCGAGGGCCCGCCGCAAACATTTTTGCTATTGCCTGACCCCGTTTCTTGGTCTGATTCGTATATAGGGTGAGGAGGTGATGCCATATGGGGGAAGGTGCTGGTTATCTGCGAGAGGAGACGTTCATGTGCAACGCACTCGAACGGCATCACGATATGGTGTACCGGTTTGCTTTGAGCCAGATGCGGAGCACGGACGATGCGCAAGATGTCGCGCAAGAGGTGTTCATCAAGTTGCTGACAGAGACCCGTGCATTCAAGTCCGAGGAACATCTTCGCGCGTGGTTGTTGCGTGTCACTCTGAATCGCTGTCGAGATCTTTTTCGACAGGTGTGGCGTCAGCGGGTGAATATGCAGGAAAGTATGGAGCGGGTGATGGGAGGCGTACCCGATTCCGATCCGGCTGAACTCGTCTGCCACCCCGTCTGGGAAGCGCTGTCCCATCTGAAGGAGGAGGATCGCGCCGTCATTCACCTGCGCTATGTGGAGGAACTCTCGATTTCCGAGACCGCGGCGGTGATTGGATGCGGTGATGAGGCGGCACGGACACGGATCCGTCGGGCGCGCGAGCGTCTCAGGCGGGAAATGCTCGAAATGGAGTCGCGGCATGAGGAGGAGGGCAAATAATGCTCGAAGACGAGATCAGGTTATATGCGGCATCAATGAGGAGCATCCAGGCGCCTGATGGTTCTAAAGAGGCGATTGTTGAGAGAATGAAGCGGGAGAAAGAGTCGCGTACCAAGGGCGATTCGAAGCAAAATGTGTTTCGGCTCCTCGATGGACGGCGTGGGGCAATAGTGAAGGTGGCGGCTGTGCTGGTGGGCGCAGCGATCCTCGCGGGCGGTGGGCTTCATGCGCTCGGTAGGCTTGTCCCAAGCGTTTCAAAACCATGTGTCGCAGACTCCACAAAGGTTTCGGGCGCGGGAAGCGGCTTCGCCCTCAAAGCGTATGCCGCCGGAATCCCGCAGGCTGACGGATCGGTGCTGCTTCCCGCGGGCTTCGGCTCCGCGTCCTCGGTGTCAGAAGGTGAGGACGGTCGAATC
Source organism: Collinsella sp. (assembly GCA_034102905.1). Lineage (GTDB taxonomy): Bacteria > Actinomycetota > Coriobacteriia > Coriobacteriales > Coriobacteriaceae > Collinsella. The sequence goes on from JAXEGS010000003.1 coordinate 9,034, forward strand.
CGCGTGTCGTATTCCATGGACTTTTCCATCGACGGGGCGGGACTCCGGTCGGTTACCTATGAGATCGAGGGCGGCGAGGCGCTGTTTGATTTCAACCAGAGCCGCGAAGGCGTTGAGAATGGTGATCGACTATCAGATTTTGAGGGCCGACGGTCCTTTACGGTTGATCGGGATTTCCTTAAGGGAACGTATGCCGTGGTCACATACGTTCCAGGACAAGGTCAATCGTTGGATGCGGCTGAGTACCAGGCTGCCATGCAGATTTCTGAGTCCGTGTTCATTGTGAAGGTAACGTATCAAGATGGCTCGACGCAGACCAACCGCTTCCGCGTGAGTCCGATCGAAGGTTTTGAAGAAACCGTTGCGCGGAACCGGGAGCGCCTCAGCGAGGGGTCGTCCGAGTTTGAACCGCTGTTCCTTATGAGCGATGTCGAGGGTTCATCCTGATAGGGTAGTTGAAGCCTTTGCTGTGCAGGCTATACGCTCTCGGCTAACGTCTCGATACTGTACGCGGTGTGTTGTCATATGACGTTACGGTGAATCTCGTTGCGCCCCGGCGGCGGGTGCCGCTTCGGCCGCAGCGCGGCGCCCCGCCCGCGCCCCGACCCTGCTGCAGCGCCGCGCCCCGCCCGCGTCCCGAAATCGCGGTTGTGAACGATTTCGCGTACCGAAATGGCGGCAATGCGAGATTCGTTCACAACCGCGTTTTTGGTACGCGCGTCTACCTGCGGGTTCCCCGAGCGATCGGGAAGGGGGCCCCACCGGGTCGTTCACAACCGCCATTTCGGTACGCAGCCCGCCCGCCCCGCTGCATCCAGCCCTGCACCCGCCCGCTCCGCTGCAGCCTGGCCGCAGCTGCGCCCATTTCGTTGCGGACCCCGGCGCCGACCCCGTCTCGGCCGCACGACATCGCGTTTCACCGCGCGGCCCGGCCGCCCGGCCCGCTGCGTCCCAGCCCCGCGCCCACCCCGCCCGCTGCGCCCCGGCCCCGCGCCCGCCGCCGCTCGCACCGGCCGCACCCCCGGCCCGCCCCTGGTCCCGCCCGCCCTTCGTGGAGCGTTACAATGTTTCCAATCGCCTCACGACAGAAAGGCCTCTTCCATGTACGCTTCCGACGCGGAACCCCGGTTTGCCATCCTCATCGATGCGGACAACATCTCCGAGAAATACGTCAGCATCGTCCTCGACGAGGTGGCCAACGCCGGCGTCGCCACCTACAAGCGCATCTACGGCGACTGGACGAGCACGCGCATGACCAGCTGGAAGAGCTGCCTGCTCGACAACTCGATCACCCCGATCCAGCAGTACAGCTACACCTACGGCAAGAACGCCACCGACTCCGCGATGATCATCGACGCGATGGACATCCTCTACTCCGGCAACGTCGACGGGTTCGCGATCATCTCCTCGGATTCCGACTTCACCCGGCTCGTCGCGCGCCTGCGCGAGAGCGGCATGCAGGTCATCGGCATGGGCGAGCAGAAGACCCCGAAGCCCTTCATCTCGGCCTGCAACCAGTTCAAGTACCTCGACCTGCTGTATTCGGAGGGGGAGAAGGCGAAGGCCGCCGAGGAGGCCGCCGAGAAGGCGAAGCAGGGCCGCCGGCGCCGCCAGTCCTCGGCAGGCTCCGCGGGCGCGGACGCCGCCGACGCCGCGGTGGACGACGCCGATGACGACGATGCCGCGAAGGACACCGCGGCCTTCGGCGAGATGACCCGCGCCGACCGCCGCCGCCACCTCAAGGCCGTGCGCTCCGCGATCTCCGCGATCATCGACGCCTATGGAGACGAGGACGGCTGGATCACCCTGGGCCAGCTCGGCGACCAGCTCTCCCGCCGCCTCTCCGACTTCGACGTCCGCAACTACGGCTACAAGCGCCTGCGCCCCTTCCTGAACTCGCTCGGCGTCTACGAGTTCTACGATCCCGAGGGCGAGTACGGCCTCCAGCAGATCTACCTCCGCGAGCGCGACGAGCGCGACGAGGACTGAGACCCGCCCGCTCGGCGAGGAGGCACGCCCGGCCCCGCCGCGTGCGACCCGATCCGCGTCCCCGTTCTTTTCCAAGTCGTTTCGTGCCGTGCCCCCGCGTCGCGCCCCGGGCTTCGCTCCTAGCTCTGTGACCTCGTCAAACGCACTGCATGCCTCCGTGCGTGGTCCCGGCGTCCCGCGGCGTTTTCCGGTTCGCGCAACCGCAGCGGCTATAATGGCTCGCACGGAAGGTGAACCCGAGCGGAAGCGAGATGGCATGCGCACCATTCAGATGAGCGATTACACCGTGGGCGAGGATTGCTTCGAGGCGATCCCCGAGGTCCTGGCCCAGTACGGAGCGAAGAAGGTGGCCCTCGTCGGCGGCGAGCGCGCCCTGGCCGCCGCCTCGCCCGCGATCATCGAGGTGCTGAACGCCGCTGACATCCTCGTGCTCGACACCATCGTCTACGGCAAGGACTCCACCCAGACCAACGTGGATAAGCTCGCCGGCGACCCGAACTTCCGCGACGCCGACGTGGTCTTCGCCATCGGCGGCGGCAAGGCGATCGATACCGTGAAGACCGCGGCCCTCTCGCTTGAGAAGACCGTCTTCTCCGTGCCCACGATCTGCTCGAACTGCTCCGCGGCCACCGCGATCGCCGTGATCTACCACGACGACGGCTCGCTCGACCGCTACGCCTACCCCCACGCCCCGGCGCACATCTTCATCAACCCCAAGGTCATCGCCGAGGCCCCAGCGATGTATTTCTGGGCCGGCATCGGCGACGCGCTCTCCAAGCAGCCCGAGGTGGAGTACGCCACGAGCGCCGGTGCCCTCGAGCACACCGCCGAGCTCGGGCTCTCGCTCGCGCACACCTGCACCGAGCCGCTCATGACCTACGGCGAGCAGGGTCTCGCCGACGTCCGCGCGGACACCTCGAGCGAGGCCGTCCGCCGCATCGCCCTCGACATCCTCGTGAACACCGGCTACGTGAGCAACCTCACGAACCAGCCCGACTTCTACTACAACTCCTCGCTCGCTCACGCGTTCTACAACGCGACCACCGGCGTCGAGCGTCCCGGCCGCACCCACCTGCACGGCGAGGTCGTGAGCTTCGGCGTGCTCGTGCTCTTCGCCTATACGGGAAACACCGCCGAGCTCGAGCGCTACGCCCGCTTCAACCGCGCCCTCGAGCTGCCGGTGACCCTCGCCGAGCTCGATCTTGACGAGAGCCACCTCGCGCGCATCGCCGAGCTCGCCCAGAACACGAACGAGTGGCGCCAGGCGAACCCCCAGCCCTTCGAACCCGAGCGCTTCGTCGAGGCCATCCGCGCCGCCGACGCCTTCGGCCGCACGCTCGCCTAGCGTCGGCGGGGGAGGCCGTGCGCATCTGCGTCTCCGCCTGCCTGCTCGGTGAGCGGGTGAAGTACAACGGGGGCGACAACCTCGTCCCCGGCCTGGTCTCCCGCTTGAGCGGCCACGAGATTCTGCCCGTCTGCCCCGAGGTGGCAGGCGGGCTTTCCGTGCCGCGCCCGCCCGTCGAGCTCGCGCGCGGTCGCGTCCGCACGGTGGACGGCGCCGACGTGAGCGCGGCCTTCCGCGCCGGCGTCGATGCCGCGCTGGCCGCGCTCGACCTGGATGGCACCGGCATCGACCTCGCGATCCTGCAGTCGCGAAGCCCCACCTGCGGCGTCAACCAGATCTACGACGGCACCTTCACCGGCCGGCTCATCCCCGGGCAGGGGCTCTTCGCCGCCGAGCTCGCCCGCCGCGGCATCCGCGTTGTGGACGCCGCGGACCTCGACGACCTCGAGCTCTGAGCCCGCGTGCCGATACCGCGCAGGCGCCAGCGAAGGCCGCGTCCGGTACACCGGATGCTCTGTCGTGATGCTGTGCCGCTGTTGTTCGGGTGCCCCCATTTAGGGGGGTTGCCTGATTTGAAAACAACGTTTCTGGACTCTAATTTGAGGGCATGCGGGGGAGCGGGGGAGTAGAGCGCCTGTACCCCCTGTTATATTGCCCGATGAGCGCTGCACTTCGATGGAGTGTACTCGGCCACTGTCGCAATTAGAGTCCAGAATCGTAAAAGTGAAAACATCCGACCCCCTTTCGTGCGCGATCAGGACGAGAACGGCCCGGTTTCGCCCCGCCGTCGCAACGTCCGATCACTCCCGACCGCCGCCGGTTTTCGAAACCGCGCCGCCGCGGCCGCCCTGGAGGCCGCTCTCCGCTGCGTGCTCGACGCCGGCTTCGCCCATCTCGTACCGCCCCGCGCCCGAGTCTGACTGCCACCCGCCTCTAAGCCCCGGCGCGCCCCGCCGCCCACCGTCCCCCGCCTCGCACCCCCCCCCGCCCTGTGGCGGTTCCGTTACGGCCCCGTGAACGCCGTCGCCCTCGCGGCGTCCGTGCTACAATCCTCACCACAGGCGATGAAGGGGACGAGTAGCCGGATCCCCGCGCACCCCAGAGAGCAGGGCAGAGCTGAGAGCCCCGCGTGCGCACCCCGGCGAAGATCACCCCGGAGCCGCGGCCCCAACGGGCGCGGGAGCATCCCGCACCCCAGTAGGCGCCGCCGGAATGGCCGCCGTCACCGGCCAGCCGAGTAACGGGCGAGATGGCCGCACCATCGAGCCTAAGCTGGGTGGTACAGCGAAGAGCTCGCATGCGCCGGCACCCGCCGCCGCTTCCAACAGGCGCTTCGTCCCAGCTTTGAGGGACGGGCGCTTTTTTCATGGCGCCCACGAGAGGAAGGGGCACGCCATGGCCAACGCCTACAAGCAGACCATGAACCTGCCGAAGACCAAGTTCCCCATGCGCGCCGCGCTCGCGCAGAGGGAGCCCGAGCGCCTGCGCTCCTGGCAGGAGAGCGGCGTTTACCAGCAGATGCTCAAGAAGAACGAGGGCCACAAGAAGTTCGTCCTGCACGACGGCCCCCCGTACGCGAACGGCCCGATCCACATCGGCCACGCCATGAACAAGATCTCCAAGGACATGATCAACCGCTACCAGGCCATGCGGGGCTTCGAGACGCCCTACGTGCCCGGCTGGGACTGCCACGGCCAGCCCATCGAGCACAAGGTCGAGGAGACGGTCGGCACCGACAAGTTCAACGAGATGTCCACGGCCGAGATCCGCGCGATGTGCAACGAGTTCGCGGTCGAGAACATCGAGCTCCAGAAGGCGGGCTTCCGCCGGCTCGGCGTCCTCGGCGACTGGGACCACCCCTACCTCACGCTTTACCACGAGCACGATGCCGCCGACATCGAGGTTTTCAAGGCCATGTTCGACCGCGGCATGATCTACCGCGGCCACAAGCCCGTGCACTGGTGCAAGCACTGCCACACGGCGCTCGCCGAGGCCGAGATCGAGTACGGCGATGAGACGAGCCCGTCCATCTACGTGCGCTTCGAGCTGACGAGCAAGCCGGCCGGCCTCGAGTCCTTCGAGGGTCCCGTCGACTTCATCATCTGGACCACCACCCCCTGGACGATCCCCTCCGACCAGGCCGTCTCGCTGAAGCCCGGTGCCGCCTATGTGGCCGTCGAGCACGAGGGCCGCGCCGAGATCATGCTCGAGGCCCTCGCGCCCCAGGTCTGCGAGATCGCCGGCTGGGAGTACACCCCCGTCATGGTGGACGGCAAGCCCTATGTGGTCCCCGCCGAGACCCTCGATCACCTGCGCTACCGCCAACCCGTCTTCGAGGGCGAGGAGGGCGTCGCGCTCCTGGCCGACTACGTGGGCACTGAGGACGGCACGGGCATCGTCCACAACTCGCCCGGCCACGGTGTTGACGACTACTACGTCTGCCTGAAGGAGGGCATGGACATCGTCATGCCCGTCGATGACGACGGCCGCTTCTACGTGGGCGACACGATGGGCACGGGCGGCCCCTTCTCCGGCATGGACACCGACGAGGCGAATCCCCACATCATCGAGTTCCTGCGCGAGCGCGGCACGCTCGTCGCCGAGAAGAAGATCACCCACAGCTACCCGCACTGCTGGCGCTGCAAGAACCCCGTGCTCTTCCGCGCCACCGACCAGTGGTTCGTCTCCATGGACAAGACCGGGCTCCGCGCCGAGGCGACCGACCAGATCCGCAACAACGTCACCTGGTACCCCGCCCACGCCGCGAACCGCATCGGCGCCATGGTCGAGCAGCGCCCCGATTGGTGCATCTCGCGCCAGCGCAACTGGGGCGTTCCGATCCCGAGCTTCACCTGCGCGGACTGCGGCACCAAGGTCATGAACGACGCCACCCTGGACGCCGTGATCGCGCTCTTCCACGAGAAGGGATCGGACGCCTGGTTCACCGAGGAGCCGGCGAGCTACCTCGGCGACGCCTGCACCTGCCCCTCCTGCGGCGGCCACGCCCTCAAGGCCGACCGCGACATCCTCGACGTCTGGTGGGACTCCGGCGTCTCCTGGCGCGCGGTCTGCGAGGGGCGCCCCGAGCTCACCTACCCGGCCGACGTCTACCTCGAGGGCTCCGACCAGCACCGCGGCTGGTTCCAGAGCTCGCTGCTCACGAGCGTGGGCGCGAACGGCATCGCGCCGTACAAGGCCGTCGTCTCCCAGGGCTTCACGCTCGACGGCGAAGGCCGCAAGCAATCCAAGAGCCTCGGCAACGTCATCGACCCGAACGCCGTCTGCGACGAGATGGGCGCCGACATCGTGCGCCTCTGGGTCGCGAGCGTCGACACCTCCTCGGATGTGGCTGTGGACCATGAGATCCTCGCCCGCACGTCGGACGCCTACCGCCGCTTCCGCAACACCCTGCGCTTCCTGCTCTCGGTGGTGGAGGACGACTTCGAGCCCGAGCGCGACGGCGTCGCCTTCGCCGACCTCGAGCCGCTCGACAAGCTCATGGTGGCGCGCCTCACCGAGGTTCAGGCCGAGGTCGACGCGGCCTATGCGGGTTACGAGTTCAACCACGCCTTCCGCGCCCTCTACGACTTCGTCGTGACGGAGCTCTCCAACGTCTACCTCGACGCCCTGAAGGACCGCCTCTACTGCGACGCGCCCACGGCGTCGAGCCGCCGGAGCGCCCAGACGGTCGTGGCCGAGCTCCTCTCGATGCTCCTGCGCGACCTCCAGCCGATCCTCGCCTTCACCACGGACGAGGCCATGGAGTTCGCCCCGGCCGGCTGCCGCGCCCATCAGGAGCGCGCGGCGCTCCTCGACTGGTACCGGGCCCCCATCACGATGGACGAGGCCGCGGCCTACCTGCCCACCCTCGCGGCGGCACTCGAGCTCCGCGGCGCGGTGACCAAGGCGATCGAGGCCGCCCGCGCGGAGGGCACCTTCACCAAGAGCCAGCAGGTGCGCGTCCGCGCCACGGTTCCCGCCGCCCTCTACGACCTGCTCACGGGCGATGCGGCCTGTGACCTCGCGGAGTTCTTCATCGTGTCCGAGGTCGAGCTCGCGCGCGGCGAGGAGCTCGCGGCCACGGTCGAGCCGGCCGAGGGCGAGAGCTGCGACCGCTGCTGGAACTACCGCACCTCGACGGGTGCCCACGGCGAGCACGCGCACATCTGCGACCGCTGCGCCGCCGTGCTCGGCGCGAGCGCCTAAGGAGGCCCCATGACGGCACCTGACACCGACGGCGCCGAGCGCGCGAAGGAGCCGGCGTTCACGCCGAGCCTGCCCTGGCGCGCTGTCGCCACGCTCGGCGGCGCGGGCGCCGTCATCGTCATAGACCAGCTCACCAAGGCCGCGGTGCGCGCCGCCGCGGCCGCGGGCGGCGGGCTCTGGGCCGCCGAGCTCATCCCCGGCGTCCTGGGCCTCCGCTTCGTGCGGAACACCGGCGCCGCCTTCAGCCTGGGCGAGGGCTTCTCGGGCGCCTTCGTGGTGCTCGCCGTCGCCGTCGTCATCGCCATGACGGCCTATCTCGCGCGCACGCGCCTCGTCTCTCGCGTGGAGGTCGCCGGCCTCGCGATGGTGGCGGGCGGCGCCGTCGGCAACGCGCTCGACCGCGTGCTTTTCGGCTTCGTCACGGATTTCTTCGCCACGGAGTTCATGGACTTCGCCGTCTTCAACGTGGCGGACATCGGGATCACCGTCGGCGTCGTGGTCGCCTTCATCGGCTTCGCCTTCCTCTCGCCGGCAAACCGCGTGGACGCCACGGCCGAGCTCAACCGCCGCGACGCCGTGGCGGCCGCGCGCCGGGCGGAGAGGGGGCGCCGTGGGTGAGGCCCGCGAGCTCACGGTCGCGTCGGACGAGGCCGGGATGCGCCTCGACGCCTGGGTGGGTGCCGTCGAGGGCGTGCCCTCGCGCTCGGCCGCGGCCCGCCTCATCGAGGAGGGCGCGGTGCGGGTGAACGGCGCCGAGCCGGATTCCAAGCGCTACGCCGTGCGCGCGGGCGACGCCATCGCCGTGGCGCTCCCCGAGCCCGTGGAGGCGGGGCCCGTCCTCGGCGAGCCGATCCCCCTGGACATCCGCTTCGAGGACGCGTACCTCATCGTCCTCTCCAAGCAGCGCGGCCTCGTCTGCCATCCCGCGCACGGGCACGACTCGGGAACTCTCGCGAACGCCCTCGTCCACCACTGCGGGATCGAGCACCTCGGCACGGTGCAGGGCGAGGACCGTCCGGGCATCGTCCACCGCCTCGACCGCGACACCTCCGGGCTCATGCTCGCCGCCAAGGACGACGACACCCAGCGCGCCCTCCAGAACCTCATCCGCACCCGCACCCTCGACCGCCGCTACATCACCCTCGTGCACGGTGGGATCGCGATGGACGAGGGCACGATCTCCACGGGTATCGCCCGCTCGCCGCGCGACCGCCAGAAGATGGCCGTCTCAGACGATCCGGCGGCCCGTCAGGCGATCACGACCTTCCGCGTCCTCGAGCGCTTCGAGGCGCGCCGCGGCGACGAGGGATACACGCTCGTCGAGTGCCACCTCTTCACCGGGCGCACGCACCAGATCCGCGTCCATCTGCGCCATATCGGCCACCCGCTCGTGGGGGACCCCCTCTACGGCAAGGGGCCGGCGCACATGAACCTCGACCTCACCCGCCAGTTCCTGCACTCCTGGCACGTCTCCTTCGCGCATCCGGTCACGGGCGAGGAGATCGTCTGCGCCGATGAGCTCCCCTGGGACCTCGCCGCCGCCCTCGATGAGATCGCCGACCGCTCGGAGGGCCGCACGGAGGCGGGGGAGGAGATCGTCCCGCGCCTGGGTCTGCTCGAGCCCTACGAGTGAGGGGGAGGGCCGGGGTGCGCCCCGGGCCGCGAGAGCCATGCCGGTCCTGCGCAGCCCCGCCGCGTCCGCTCCCCGCCGTAGGCTCCCACGAGGCCCGCCCCCGCGCGCAGGCCAGCCCCCGCCGCCCGCCCCGCCCCCATGCTTCATACCGGCTCCACCATGTGCGGCCCCCGTTTCGCTACACTCGGAGAACCTGACCTCAAATCTGATGGAGCGCCCGTGGCACCGATCGAGATCTTCAACACCGCCATCGCGGTCCTGTTCACCATCTGCTTCTTCTACCAGGGAATCTTCTTCCTCGTCGGCCTCATCAAGAACGAGGTGACCTTCCCGCCGGCGCGTCGGCGGCACCGTTACGCCTTCTTCATCGCGGCGCACAACGAGGAGACCGTGATCGCGAACCTCGTCCAATCGATCAAGGACCAGGACTACCCCGCGGAGCTCATCGACATCTTCGTCGTCGCGGACGCCTGCACCGACGCCACGGCCGAGCGCGCCCGGGAGGCCGGGGCCATCGTCTACGAGCGGCACGACCTCGCCCGCAAGGGCAAGAGCTGGGTCATGGACTATGGCTTCAACCGGATCCTCACCGAGTACCCGGGCGTGCACGAGGCCTTCATCATCTTCGACGCCGACAACCTCCTCTCGAAGAATTACGTGAGCGTCATGAACGATGCCTTCGACCAGGGCTACCTCGCGCTCACGAGCTACCGCAACTCCAAGAACTTCGGGAGCTCCTGGATCTCGGCGGCCTACTCCATCTGGTTCCTGCGCGAGGCGCGCTTCCTGAACAACGCCCGCATGCATTGCGGGACCTCCTGCGCGGTCTCGGGCTCGGGGTACCTCATCTCGGCGAAGATCGTCGAGGCCATGCATGGCTGGCATTTCCACACCCTCACCGAGGACATCCAGTTCTCGACCTTCTGCGCGGTCCACGGCATCCGGATCGGCTACGCGCCGGCGGAGTTCTACGACGAGCAGCCCGTGACGCTCGACGCCTCGATCAAGCAGCGCCGCCGCTGGTCGAAGGGGTTCTACCAGGTGTTCTTCACCTACGGGGCGCAGCTCGTGGGCTCGATCGCGCGCAAGCGCTCCTTCGCTGCCTACGACCTGCTCATGGTCATCGCCCCGGCGACCCTGCTCACCCTCGTCTCGCTGCTCGCGAACGGGACCTTCCTCGTGGTGGGGTCGCTCTCGCGCGGCTTTCTGGCGACGGACGCCGAGCTCGCGCGCTGCGTCGGCAGCATCGTGCTCTCGCTCGCCGGGTCCTATCTGACCTTCTTCCTCGTGGCACTCTCCACCACGGTGTTCGAGCGCAAGCACATCCACTGCCCCGCGCGGTGGCGCGTCGTGGCGAACCTCTTCACCTTCCCGCTCTTCATGTTCACCTACATCCCGCTCACGGTCACGGCGCTCTTCCTCAAGGTCGACTGGATCCCCACCCCGCACGACGTCTCGGTGACGCTCGACCAGGTGGTCGAGGGGGCCCGGTAAGCAGGAGGCCCCCAGCGCCCGCCGCCCCTGCCCGCGCTGCCTTCCCGCATGAAAAAACGCGCCGTCGCGGGGGTCCGCGGCGGCGCGTCTCGCGTTCAGGGGACGGGCGCTAGGAGGGGAGGTTCCCCTCGTCGAAGAGGCGGTCGACGAGGCCCTCGAGCTCGCGCTCCTGCTCGGGGGTCAGCGGGCTGTCGCGATCGTAGTCAAAGTCGTAATCGTAATCGTAGTCGTCGTAATCGTAGGAGTAGTCCTCGTAGCGGTGCTCGAGCCCGCCCGCGGCGACGTAGCTCTGGAGCGCGCCGAAGGCGAGCGCCGAGAAGGCGGCCCCGATGAGGATGATGCCTCCGAGCACCGAGGCGGTGAGGATGTAGGCGAACTTGGACGTCGTCGTCTGGCAGGCGGTGCCGGCGCTCGCGCTCTCGATGCCGCGGTCCTGGGCGGCGTCGGTGGTCTGCTGGGGCGTGTTCTCGTATGGCATGACAACTCCTGGGGTCTGGTGTCGATGGAACCAGTATACGGGTACAGCTGGGGTATCGCCACCGTATCGGGGCGTATGTAGGGGTTTTGTAACGTGGGCGCCCGGGCGGTCCCGGCTCGGCGCGCGCGGGAGAGGAGGGCGGATGGCGCCGTCGATCGCGGGTGCCCTGGCCGCGCTCGGCCAAGGGCCGGTGGGGGACCTCCCCCTCTCGCCGCCGCAGCTCGCGCTCGCGGCCGCCCTCGCCGCCGCGGCCGTCATCGACGCGCGCTCGCGCCGGTTCCCGAACGCCCTCGCCGCCGCCGCGCTCGCGCTCGGGGCGCTCGCGGCCGTCTGGCCCGTCCTGGCCGCCCTCCCCGCCGGTGCGGGCGCGCCGCCGGCCGGCGAGCTCGCGGCCGCCCTCGCGGCCCGCCTCCTCTCCCATGCGGTGCCCGCCTCCCTCGCTGCGGGAGCGCTCACGGCGCTTGAGGTCGGATGGCGTGCGCGGCGGGGGAGCGCGGGCCTCGGCATGGGCGACGTCAAGCTGCTCGCCGCCCTCATGCTGGCGGATCCCCTGACCGGCCTCGCGTCGTTCGCCGCCGCGCTCGCGCTCCTCGCCCTCGCCTGCGTCCTCGCCAGGCGGCCGAGCCTGCCCCTGATCCCCTTCATCGCCCTCACCTGGCTTCCGGCCCTCCTGCTCTGAGGGGTGCCCCGTCGGGCGCCTGCGGCCCGCCGCGGCCCTGAAAACCCGAATCACGCACGCTCTACACATCGTTCGCATCTGTGTCCGGACGATATGGGAGACTGTCGTCAGATGAAACACGAGAAAGGACGCACATGTCGAACCTGCAGGACTCCCTCATGTCCATGACCGATTCCCTGAGCGATGAGCTCGTCGCCCGGATGGAGCGCGACCGCGCGGCGGGGTGGAGGAACCCCTTCCGCACCGAGGACGCCGCGGCCATCCGCCGCGTCGACCGGCCCAAGGACCGGAGCAGCATCTGGCGGCCGCCGTTCGTGCGCGACACGGAGAAGATCCTCCACCTCCCGGCCTACAACCGCTACAACGGCAAGACCCAGGTCTTCAGCTTCCGCAGCAACGACGACCTCTCCCGCCGCGGCCTCCACGTGCAGCTCGTGGCCCGCATCGCCCGCGACATCGGCTACGCCCTCGGCCTCAACTGCGATCTCATCGAGGCCATCGGCCTCGGGCACGACCTCGGGCACACGCCGTTCGGCCACGCCGGCGAGCGCTGCCTGAACGACATCCTCCACGCCCGCACCGGGCGGCACTTCTTCCACAACGTCCACTCCGTCCGCGTGATGGACGTGCTCTACGGCCGCAACATCTCGCTGCAGACGCTCGACGGCGCCCTCACCCACAACGGCGAGTACGAGCAGCGCGTCTTCGAGCTCTCCGGCCTCACGGGGTTTGAGGAGTTCGATGGGATCGTCGAGTCCTGCTACACCGAGGGCGACCTCGCGATCGGCCACCTGCGCCCGGCCACCCTCGAGGGCTGCGTCGTCCGCATCTCCGACATCATCGCCTACGTGGGCCGCGACCGCCAGGACGCCATCGAGGCGGGCCTCCTCTCCGAGGACGCCTTCGAGGACGGCCTCGGCGGCGGCTACAACTCCTGGATCCTCTCGCGCGCCTCGGTCGACATCATCGAGCACAGCTACGGCAAGAACCGCATCGAGATGAGCGAGGCCCTCTTCGCCGAGATCCGCCGCGCCAAGGCCGAGAACTACGAGAAGATCTACCGCTCGGGCGGCGTCGAGGGGGAGCGGGCAGACGTCCTCGCCCGCGCCTTCAACCTCATGTACGAGCACTTCCTCGGCGACCTCAAGGCCGAGGACCGCGCGAGCTACATCTTCCGCCACCATATCGACCGCCTGGAGCGGCAGCTCGCCCGCTACGGGCGCTCATACGCCTGGCGCGCCGACATGGACCAGACGGTGGTCGACTACATCGCGAGCATGTCGGACGGCTACTTCACGGAGCTCGCCACCAAGCTCTTCCCCGAGCTCCACTTCCCGCGCCGCACCTACATCAACGAGCGCTGAGGCCCGCTTCCCGCACGCCCCGGCCCCTGCGCTAGAATGGACGCCATGGAAGACCTCTTCACACAGAACGACCGCGCCAAGACCATCCGGAACGCCCCGCTCGCGGTGCGCATGCGCCCGAGCACCCTGGACGACTACGTCGGGCAGGAGAAGGCCGTGGGCGAGGGCTCATGGCTGCGCTCTGCGATCGAGCACGACGTCCTCTCGAGCGTGATCCTCTATGGCCCGGCCGGCACGGGCAAGACTACCCTCGCGCACATCATCGCCGCGCGCACGCGCAGCGAGTTCGTGGAGGTCTCGGCCGTCACCGGCACCGTCAAGGACCTCCGCCGCGAGATCGACGCGGCCAGGCACCGGCTCATGCAGTTCGACCGCAGGACCATCCTCTTCATCGATGAGATCCACCGGTTCTCCCGCTCGCAGCAGGACGCGCTTCTGCACGCCGTCGAGAACCGGACCGTCGTCATGATCGGCGCCACCACGGAGAACCCCTACTTCGAGGTGAACTCGGCCCTCATCTCCCGATCGCGCGTGGTCGAGCTCGTCCACCTCGCTGACGCCGACGTGGCCCGCCTCGTGCGGCGCGCGCTCGACGCCCCCGAGGGGCTCGCCGGGGTCTTCACGGCCTCAGACGAGGTCGTCGCGGCCATCTGCACGCTCGCCGCCGGAGACGCCCGCTCGGCGCTCACCACCCTCGAGCTCGCGAGCGAGATCGCCAGAACCCGGGCAGCGGAGGGGGAGGCGGCCGCGATCACCCTCGATGACGTGCGGGTGGCGAACCCGCGCCGCGGCCTCACCTACGACAAGTCCGGGGACATGCACTACGACATCATCTCCGCCTTCATCAAGTCCATGCGCGGCAGCGACCCCGACGCCGCCGTGTACTGGCTCGCCCGCATGATCGACTCGGGGGAGGACCCCAAGTTCATCGCCCGCCGCATCATGATCCAGGCGGCCGAGGACATCGGCAACGCCGACCCGCAGGCCCTCCTCGTGGCCGAGGCCGCCTTCAAGGCCGCCGAGGTCATCGGCTATCCCGAGTGCCGGATCATCCTCGCCCAGGCGGCCATCTACAACGCCCTCGCGCCCAAGAGCAACGCCGCCGAGGCGGCCATCGACGCGGCGCTGGCCGACGTGCATGCGAGCGGCCAGCGCGAGGTCCCCTCGCACCTGCGCGACCGCCACCGCCCGGGGTCGGATGCCTACGGCCCCTACCGCTACCCGCACGACTACCCCGAGGGGTGGGTCGATCAGCGCTACCTGCCCGAGGGGCTCGAGCGGGGCGCCTTCTGGAGGCCCGCGGGGCGGGGTTGGGAGGAATGGCGCTTCGAGCTCACCGAGCGCGACCGCCACGGGCGCGCGCCGGCAACCGGCGCCGCCGGTGCGGAGCCGGATGCGCCGGCGGCGCCCTGATCGGGGCGTTACCAGCCCGCCCGTTCGGGTACGATAGTCGGGATTGTTCACACGGAAGCTACGGAGGCGCTATGGATCCCCTGCAGATCGTCCTCATCATCCTCGGCCTGGCCGGCGCCTGGGCCGTCATCGAGCTCGCACTCGTGCTCAAGAGCACGCGCGGCACGGTCGAGAACCTCACCAAGACCGTGAGCGAGCTCAACGATACCGTCAACGAGGCGCGGCCCATGGTCGCCAAGATCGACGGGGCCTTAGACGAGGTCCAGCCCGCGCTCGCCCAGGTCGAGCCGATTCTCAAGCAGGTGAACTCCGCCGTCGAGGCCCTGACGGCCGATCTTGTTGAGGTGAACGGGGTCCTGCGCGACGTCTCGAACGTCACGGGCACCGTCTCGGGCGCCTCGAACGCCGTATCCGACATCACGGGCGCGGCGGCGAGCAAGGTCCAGAGCCTCTTCGGCAAGAAGGAGAAGGCCCCCGCCGCGGATGCGCCCGCCCTCACCGGTGGCCCCGGTGCCGAGGTTCCCGCGACGGCCGATGCCACGGACGCTGTGGACGCCGCGCCCGCCGGGGAGGATGCCCCCAAGCACTACTACACCTACGGCGGCGAGGACGCCGCCCCCAAGGAGGACGTCGATGAATAGCGCCTGCCCCATCACGCTCGCCGTGAGCGCCGACCCGCGCCTCGCGCGCCTCGTGCGCATGACCGCCTCGAACGTCGGCCTGCTCTCGTCCATGTCGGTCGAGCGGGTCGAGGACATCCGCATGGCCGCGGAGGAGGCGTTCATCTACGCCTGCGCCGTCGAGCCCGACGCCCCGGTCACGGTCACCTTCGAGGTCGATGAGGAGCATCTCACGATGGGCTTCGCGCTCGCGGCCGACACCTTCCCCGAGCCCGACCCGGACGATCCCACCTTGGCCTACGCCGACCTGATCCTCGCCTCCGTCGCCGACTCCTACGAGAAGCGCTCCTCCCCGGCGACGCTCCTGCTCACGCTCAAGGCGGATGTCTGATGGCGGAGTCTGAGAAGGTGCGCCGGCGGTCCACCAAGACCGCCTGGGACAAGGAACGGACGCGCGAGCTCTTCCGCCGGTTCAAGGAGGAGGGCGACATGGACGCGCGCGAGAAGCTCGTCATGTCGCACATGAACCTCGTGCGCTTCCTCGCGAACAAGTTCAAGAACCGCGGCGAGCCCCTGGACGACCTCGTGCAGGTGGGCTACCTCGGGCTCCTCAAGGCCATCGACCGCTTCGACCCCTCGCGCGGGCTCGAGTTCACCACATTCGCCACACCCACCATCCTCGGTGAGATCAAGCGCCACTTCCGCGACAAGGGCTGGAGCGTCCGCGTGCCCCGGCGCCTTCAGGAGCTCTCCGCGAAGGTCAACCAGGCAACCGACACCTTAACCGCCGAGCTCCAGCGCTCGCCCAAGGTGGAGGAGATCGCCGAGTACCTCGATGCGAGCGTTGACGAGGTCCTCGAGGCGATGGAGTCGTCCTCGGCCTATAGCTCCGTGCCGCTCGAGGGGACGGGCAGCTCCGACGCCGACGACGCCCCCTCGGTCATCGACCGCTACGCCACCGAGGACGCCGCCCTGAACTTCACCGACGACCGCCTCGTGATCGAGGAGGCGCTGGCCGGCTTCTCGCCGCGCGAGCGCGAGGTCATCGAGCTGCGCTTCGTGAAGGGCATGACCCAGATCGAGATCGCCGAGCTCCTCGGCATCTCGCAGGTCCAGGTCTCGCGCCTGCTGCGCCGCACCCTGAAGAAGATCCAGGACAAGATCGATCCCGAGGGCCTCATGTCCGCGAAGGCCTGAGGCCCGCACCCGGCACCTATGAGGAGAGAGAGCATGGCAGCGTCCCCGTCACCTGACCCCGCGAGCCCCGTCCGGCTCGCCCTGATGCGCATTTGGGCGGTCATCGGCCTCGCCGTCATCGCCCTCGGGGTGCTCCAGGTCCTGGGGGTGCTCTCGAGCGCCGTCCTCTTCCTCTCGGTCGGCTGCATCTTCGCCTTCATCGCCTCGCCGCTCGTGAACTGGCTCCAGCGCCACCGCGTCCCGCGGGCCCTCGCCGCGATCGCGGCGCTCGTCCTCGTCGCCGTGGGGGTCGCGCTCGTCTTCTCGCTGATCCTGCCCGTCGCCGTGTCGCAGATCATCGACCTCCTGCGCGACAGCCCCACCTACATCGCCCAGCTGAGCACCTGGTTCACCGATTTCGAGCACCGCTTCGCGGCCGTCCGGAGCATCAGCGAGCACGTGGACCTCGCCGCCCTCGTCTCCTCCCTCCAGGACGCCTTCAACCAGATCGTGAACGAGCTGCTCGTGGCCGTGCGCAACGGCATCGTGCCCCTCGTGAACAACGTGGCCTCCACGCTGTTCACCGTGTTCCTCGGCTTCGTGCTGGCCTACTGGCTCGCCTGCGACTACCCGAAGATCAACGACGAGATCTGCCGCGCCCTGGGCGACGAGAAGGCCGGCGACTACCGGCTCATGATGGCCGTCGTGGGGCAGTCGGTCGGCGGCTACCTGCGCTCGATGATCCTCTCGGCGATCGTGAGGAGCGCGCTCTCCTTCGCCGGGTTCTGGCTCGCCGGCCACCCCTACGCGGGCGTGATGGCCCTCCTTTCCGGCGTGCTCTCGTTCATCCCGGTGGTGGGCCCCGCCCTCTCGGCCGCGATCGCCACCGTGACGGGCCTTTTCGCCAGCGGCACCGTGGCGTTCTGGACCCTCGTGGCTGCCGTCGTCTCCCAGAACATCACCGACAACGTCATCGCGCCCAAGATCAATGAGAGCACGATGTCGGTGCATCCCGTGCTCTCGCTCACGGCCCTCATGATCGGCTCCGCCCTCGGCGGCGCTATGGGCATGGTGATCGCGATCCCGCTCGCCGCGGTCGCGAAGAGTCTCTTCATCTTCTACTACGAGGGGCGCACCGGCCGGCAGATCGTCTCCTACGACGGCGCGATCTTCAAGGGCACGCCCTATCGCGACGCCGCCGGCGCGCCCGTGCCAGCCTATGACGCCCTCGGCAACGACCGCTTCGTGATCGAGTCCGAGCTCGTGCGCGCGGCCGACGTCCCGAGCGCCACGGCGGCCCCGAAGCCCGCTGCCGGCGCCGCCGAGGCGAATCCGTGGGAGCTCGTCATGAAGCGGATCCTCGCGGGTGATCCCGACGCGGCCGCCGCCGGCGACGAGGGGCCCGCGGCGGGGGAGGGCGCCCCGTCCGCCCGGGCCGACGCGGCCGATGGCCCCGAGGCCGGGGGCGAGAACCCCCGCTGAGGCCGTATCCAGCCGCCGAATACGTGGTCTTCGAGTGCGCGGTGCCGCCGCGCGCCGCCGATACCCTATACTTACGAAGATTATGCCGATAGAACACGGCCCCAGCAGCCGCGCCCGAGGCGGGCGCGGCTGCTGGGGCCCCGAGACGATGCATGACGCACAGCGAGGAGACGCCCGATGACCGCCGATTTCCCGTCCATGACCACCGCGGAGATCCGCTCCGCCTACCTCTCCTTCTTCGAGGAGCGCGGCTGCAAGCGCTACCCCAGCTCCTCGCTTGTCCCCGACGATCCGTCGCTTCTGCTCGCGAACGCGGGCATGAACCAGTTCAAGGAGTTCTACCAGGGCAAGCGCACCATGAAGGAGATCGGCGCCTGCTCCTGCCAGAAGTGCGTGCGCACGAATGACATCGACGTCATCGGCTCCGACGGCCGCCATCTCTCCTTCTTCGAGATGCTCGGCAACTTCTCCTTCGGCGGCGTGAGCAAGCAGCAGGCCTGTTCCTGGGCCTTCGAGTTCATCACCGAGGTGTTCCACCTGCCCGTCGACCGCCTCTACTTCACCGTCTTCACCGAGGACGACGAGGCGCACGACATCTGGCGCTCGCTCGGCGTCGCCGAGGACCACATCTCGCGCCTCGGCGAGGACGACAACTTCTGGGCGGCCGGCCCCACCGGCCCGTGCGGCCCCTGCTCCGAGATCTACTACGATCAGGGCGAGGAGTTCGGCTGCGGCGAGGACACCTGCGCGCCGGGCTGCGACTGCGATCGCTTCCTGGAGTTCTGGAACCTCGTGTTCACGCAGTTCGACCGCCAGGAGGACGGCTCCATGCCGGAGCTCCCGCACCGCAACCTCGATACGGGCATGGGCCTCGAGCGCATGGCCGCGATCATGCAGCACAAGGGCTCCAACTACGACGGCGACCTCATGCAGTCGCTGATCGCCCTCGGGTCGCGCATCTCCGGCAAGGCCTACGAGCCCGCCTCCTATGAGGGTGCGAGCCGCTCGCTGCGCATCATCGCCGACGCCGCCCGCGCCGTCGACTTCCTGATCGCCGACGGCGTGCTCCCCGGCAACGAGGGCCGCGGCTACGTGCTCCGCCGCCTGCTGCGCCGCGCCGTCTTCCACGGCCGGCTCCTCGGCATCGAGGGCGCCTTTCTCGGTCAGTTCATCGACGAGGTGAACAGCCTCATGGGCGGAGCCTACCCCGAACTCGTCGAGAACCGCGCGCTCGTGGCCGGCATCGTCGCCGCCGAGGAGGAGCGCTTCTCCGCCACCCTCGAGAGCGGCCGCACCTACCTCGATGAGGCGCTCGCGGGCCTCGGCGCGGGCGAGCCCCTGGCCGGGCAGACCGCCTTCATGCTGCACGACACCTTCGGCTTCCCGATTGACCTCACGGTCGAGATCGCCGGCGCCGCCGGCCACGAGGTCGATATGGACGGCTTCGACGCCGCGATGGAGGAGCAGCGCGCCCGCGCCCGCGCGGCCGCCGAGGGCGATGCCTGGGGGAGCTTCAACGACGTCTGGACCGCGCTCTCAGACGAGCTGCCGGCCACCGAGTTCGCCGGCTACGAGACGCTTGAGATCGCGGGCGCGCGCGTGCTCGCCCTCGTGGCGGGCGGCGAGCGCGTGGACGCGGCCGAGGCGGGCGACGAGGTCGAGGTCGTGCTCGACCGCACGCCCTTCTACGCCGAGATGGGCGGCCAGGTGGGGGATGCCGGCGAGATCGCCCTCGGCGACACCCTCCTCAAGGTCTCGGACACCAAGGCCAAGGGCGGCCTCTACGTGCACCACGCTGTGGTGAGCGCGGGCTCGATCACCGCAGGCGCCGAGGTCGCGGCTCGGGTCTCCGAGCGCCGCCGCGCCCTCATCCGCCGCAACCACACGGCCACGCACCTGCTCGACGCCGCCCTCAAGCAGGTCCTCGGCGACCACGTGAACCAGGCCGGCTCGCTCCTCGACGACGAGCGCCTGCGCTTCGACTTCACGCACTTCGAGGCCGTGAGCACCGATCAGCTCCGCGCGATCGAGGACCTCGTCAACGAGGAGATCTTCGCCGCCAAGCCCGTCGTGACCCAGATCATGGGCATCGACGAGGCCAAGGCCGCCGGCGCCGTGGCCCTTTTCGGTGAGAAGTACGGTGACGTCGTCCGCGTGGTCTCGGTCGGCGCCGAGGACGCCCCGTTCAGCCGCGAGCTCTGCGGCGGCACGCACGTCTCCAACTCCGCCGAGATCGGCCTGTTCAAGATCGTCTCCGAGAGCTCCACGGGCTCGAACGTCCGCCGCATCGAGGCGGTCACGAGCCTGGGCGCGATCGCCTACCTCGAGGGCAAGGAGACCCTCCTCGCCCAGACCGCCTCCGAGCTCAAGTGCCGCGAGGACGAGGTCCCCGCCCGCGCCGCCGACCTCAAGGGCCAGGTGCGCGCCGCCGAGCAGAAGCTCCGCGCCGCGCTCGTGGGCGGCTCCTCCGACCGCATCCAGACGGCGCTCGCCGCCTCCATCGACTGCGGCGCCTACCGAGCGGTCATCGCCCGCCTCGACGGCCTCGAGGCGCGCGAGCTCCGCGACGCCTGGGACACCATCCGCCAGCGCGCGAACGGCGCTGACGTCGCCTGCGTGCTCGCCACGGCCACGCCCGAGGGCAAGGTGGCGCTCCTCGCCGCCGCGACCGACGGCGCGGTCAAGGCCGGCTTCGGCTCGGGCGACCTCATCCGGAGCATCGCCGAGCACGTCGGGGGCCGCGGCGGCGGCAAGCCGCAGATGGCCCAGGCCGGCGGCCATGACGCCGCGGGCATCGACGCCGCCCTCAAGGCCGCGCGCGAGCGCCTGGGGGCCTAGGGGCCCCGATGGTCGCCCTCGCCCTCGACATAGGGGAGACCCGCGTCGGCATCGCCGTCTCAGACGCCGCCGGCCGGGTCGCCATGCCCGTGAAGGTGCTTCCCGCCGCCGAGGTCACGGGGCTCGCCCGCACCTTCCGGCTCATCGTCTCAGACCATGAGCCGGACATCCTCGTCTGCGGCCTGCCGCGGACGCTCTCCGGCGAGGAGGGGCCGCAGGCCGCCCGCATCAGGGGGATCGCCCGCGAGCTCGCCGACCGCCTCGGCATCGAGCTCGCCTTCGCCGACGAGCGCCTCTCCTCCGCGGAGGCGAAGCGGGTGCTGCGCGCCCAGGGGCTCAACGAGCGGCAGATGCGCGGCAAGGTCGACATGATCGCCGCCTCGCTCTTCCTGCAGGCCTGGCTCGACGGCCACGACCGAGAGGAACACCATGGCTAACGAACACGGCAGGCCCTCGAGCACGCGCCCGGGCACGCGCTTCAAGGGCCGCTCCTCCGCGCGCCCCGCCGCGGGCGGCTCCCGCTTCAGGCGCGCCCCGGGGCAGCTCTCCGCCTCGAGCCCGTACCGGCAGGTGCGCCGCGGGCCGCATCCGGTCGCCCTCGGCGTGATCGCGCTCCTCCTCATCGCGCTCGTGACCGGCGGCGTCTTCCTGGTCCCGCGCCTCCTTCCCGCCTCGGACGCCCCTGCGGCGGGCACGGCGGTGACCGTCGAGATCCCGGAGGGCTCGGGCGGCGACGCCATCGCGACCATCCTCTCGAAGGCCCACGTCATCGAGGACCCGCGCGACTACTATGCGGCGGTAAACGCGCTCTCGGCGGAGCAATCGCTCCAGCCCGGCACCTACTCCTTCACGGTTGGACAGGACGCCGAGGAGGTCGTCCGCCAGCTCATGGAGGGGCCGAACGTGGAGGGGCAGAAGCTCACCCTGCCCGAGGGGCTCACGGTCTCCCAGACCGCCGCCCGGGTGGAGGAAGCGCTCGGCATCCCGGCCGATGACTTCATCGCCCAGGCCAAGGCGTCCGCCTACGCGGCCGACTACCCCTTCCTTGCCGAGGCGGCTGACGACTCGCTCGAGGGCTTCCTCTGCCCCAAGACCTACACCTTCACGGGCGCCCCCACGGCCGACACCGTGATCCGCAAGCTCCTCGACCAATACGAGTCCGAGTACCGCTCCCTCGACTTCGAGGCCGCCCGCGCCTCGCTGAAATCGGCCTACGGGGTCGACATGTCCGATTACGACCTCGTCATCATGGCCTCGATCATCGAGCGCGAGGCGCTCACCGATGAGCAGCGCCTGAACGTGTCGTCCACCTTCTACAACCGCCTGAAGGTCGATATGCCGCTCCAGAGCGACGCGACCATGATGTACGTCACCGGGGGCGCCGTCACCGCCGCCGACCTCAAGGTCGAGAGCCCCTACAACACCTACCTGAACCACGGCCTCACGCCGACCCCGATCTGCACGCCCTCGCTCGCGTCCCTGAAGGCCGCCCTCGCACCGGCTGAGACCGATTACCTCTACTTCTTCATCACCACCGACTCGGCCTACTTCTCGGCGACCTACGACGACCATCTCAAGGCCATTGAGGAGAACCGCTGATGGGCGCCCTCGGACCCGACCGCTACGTGGCCGCCGTCGAGCGGATCGACCTCGAGGAGCTCAGGCGCTCGGGCGTCCGGGCGATTCTCCTCGACCGCGACAACACGATCGTCCCGCGCGACCGCGAGACGGCACCGCCCGCCGTCGAGGCGTGGCTCGACCGCGCCCGCGCGCTCGGCTTCTCCCTCTACATCGTCTCGAACAACTTCCACCGCAGCCAGGTGGCGCGCTCGGCCGACGAGCTCGGCATGGGCTTCATCAGCCATGCCATGAAGCCGGCCCCCTTCGCGCTCAAGCGGGCGCTCGCGCGCCTCGGCATCGCCCGGCGCGAGGCCGTCATGATCGGCGACCAGATCTACACCGACGTGTGGGCGGGCAAGCTCGCCGGCATCAGGACGATCCTCGTCAAGCCCCAGTCACGCGAGGATCTCTGGTACACCCAGATCTTCCGGATCTTCGAGCGCCGCGCCCTGCGCGACGTCCCCTGCGAGGAGTAGGCGCCGATGGGGATCGAGACCGGGCAGCAGGCCGTCCCGCGCCGCGGGCGCGACCACATCTTCTTCGTGGGCTTCCTCGGGGCGGGGAAGTCGACGCTCGCGCGCAACCTCGGCCGGATGTTCAACCGCCGCTACATCGACACCGACAAGATGGTCGAGCGCCGGCGCGGCCTCACGGTGACGAAGATCTTCAACCTCGAGGGGGAGCCGCAGTTCCGCCTCCTGGAGACCGAGGCCCTCGCGTCGCTTGAGCACGAGCGGAGCCTGCTCGTCTCCTGCGGGGGCGGGATCGTCGAGACGCCCGAGAACATCGAGCTCATCCATGAGATGGGCTACTGTGTCTACCTCGAGGGGGATATCCGCGACTCGCTCCGGCAGATCAAGCGCCGCGACACCCGGCCCGACTTCCGCTCGCCGAAGCACGCCGCGCGCCTGCTCGAGCACCGCCGTCCCCTCTACCGCGCCGCCGCCGACTTCACGGTGGACATCCGGCGCAAATCATTCACCGAGGTCTCCTACATGGTGGCCGAGTTGCTCCTGGAGCGTGGTCTTCTGTGATCCGTCGCAAGCTCGTGAACTTCCCCGATGCCAGCTGCGATTACCGGGTGGGGGCCGGTGCCCTCGACGAGTTCGGCCCCATGGCGCGCTCCGTGGTGGGCGCACCCAAGCGGGCCGTCATCGTTTGCGAGGAGGAGCTCGCCGCCGGGCCCGCGCTCACCGTCTCGCGCGCCCTGATCGACGCCGGCTTCACGGTGAGCGACCTCTCGATCCCGGCGGGAGAGGACCCGGCCTCGCTCGCCTACGCCGCCAGGCTCTTCGAGGCCCTTGCGGGAACGGGCGCCACCGCCGACGACCTGATCGTGGCCGTGGGCGGCGCCGGCCTCTGCGGCCTCACGCAGTTCTGCGGCCGGGCCTGGTGCGGCGGGACGGCGACCGTGCTCATCCCCGTGACGCTCGACGGGATGGTCACGGCCGCCACCGCGATGGAGGGGCTCGCCGTCGGCGCTGAGCCGGGGCTCATCTGGACGGCCGCCCGCCCCGCGATGGTCGTGGCCGATCTCGCCCTCGTCGCCGAGGCCGCGCCCGAGGCCCGTCGCCTCGGCTACCTCGAGCTCATCACCGCGGCCCTGATCGACTGCCGCCGCTCGTGGGACCGCCTCGGCGAGCGCGTGGACGCCCTGCTCGAGGCCGATGAGATCGCGCTTATCGACGTGCTCACCCAGGCGCAGACCGGCCTGCTCATGGCCGAGAAGTCGGTGAGCCCCTCGGCCCGGGCCGGGCGGCTCTTCGGCACCGTGACGGCCCGCGCGCTCCGCTCCTGCCTGGGGCCGGACATCCCGTGGCACCGCCTCCTCGCCGAGGGCATGCGCTTCGAGTCGCGCCTGGGCGTCGAGGCCGGGCGCTTCGAGCCCGACGACATGTTCGAGCTCGACGACCGCCTCGCGGCCTTCGGCATCGACGAGCTCCCCTTCGAGCTCGATGCCGACCGCTTCGTCGCCGCCCTGCGCGCGGCGTGCTTCAAGCGCTCGAACCGCTTCCTTTTGCCCCTGCCGCAGATGGTGGGCTCGATCCGCCTCACCGTGGTCGAGGACGAGCTTCTTCTCCGCCACGCCGAGGCCTACCTCGCGAGCCGCGCCGACCTCATGGACGCCGACGTCTGAGGGCGCCCGCCCGCGCCCGAGGGCGCGCGGCCATTGCGGTAGAATGCCGGGGAACCGAACGCGATCCTACAAGGAAAGGAATCCCCATGGCAGATACCCCCGTCACCGCGCCGCTCGCCGGTCCCGCCCGGCGCATCGCCGCGCTCCGCTCGCTCATGGACGACCGCCTCTATGACGCCGTCGTCGTCCGCGACGAGGCGAGCCTGCGCTGGCTGACCGGCGCCCCCGGCGTCTTCGACTACACCGGCGAGTTCCCGCACGCGGCCTTCATCACGGCCTACGGCTGCTGGCTCCACACCGACTCGCGCTATTTCAACAGCTTCGAGGAGAACCTGCCGGCCGGCCATCCCTGGACCGTCGACATGGATGAGATCGCCATCCCCGACTGGGTGGCCGAGCGCGCACTTGAGACCAAGAGCCGCGTGATCGCCATCGAGGACGACATGCAGCTCAGCTTCTACCGCGGCATCGTCCGCGGCCTCGAGGACCGCTCCATCACGGCCGCCCTGCCCGAGCTCCACGGCGACATCCGCCGCATGCGGGCCGTGAAGGACGAGGAGGAGCTCGCCCTCATGCGGCACGCCCAGGCCATCACCGACGCCGCCTTCACGCACATGTGCGGTTTCATCCGCCCGGGCCTCACCGAGAAGCAGATTCGCACCGAGCTCGAGTCGTTCATGTTCGAGAACGGCGCCGACTCGCTCGCCTTCGGGTCCATCGTCGCCTCGGGTCCCAACACGGCGAACCCGCACGCGATCCCGGGCGACCGCGTGGTGGAGCGCGGCGACTTCGTCCTCATGGACTACGGCGCGGGCTACCGCGACTACCGCTCTGACATGACGCGCACGGTGGTCCTCGGCGAGCCGAGCGAGAAGCAGCGCGAGATCTACGACCTCGTCCGCCGCACGCACGAGGAGTGCGTCCGCGCGATCCACGCCGGCGTGGACGGCCATGACATCCACCTGCTCTCGAAGAAGATCATCGGCGAGGCGGGCTACGGCGACTACTACGGCCACGGGCTCGGCCACGGCGTGGGCATCGACATCCACGAGCTGCCGATCTTCGGCCGGAAGAGCAACATCGTCGAGGAGGGCGCCGTCATCACCGTGGAGCCTGGCGTCTACCTGCCCGGTGTGGGAGGCGTGCGCCTCGAGGACTACGGCGTGGTCACGAAGGACGGTTACGAGCCCTTCACGACGAGCACGCACGACCTCGTCGTGATCGACTGCTAGGAGCCCGCCGGGCGCCGCCTGTCGTGTTCGTGCAAAGCGCGTGCGCGGCCAGGCGCCGTTGTATAATCTGAGAGTTAACCGCTGTGACGGGCCCCGCCCGTAGGTAGAAAGGTATTCCATGGCATCGATCTCCACCGCTGACTTCAAGAACGGCATGGGCCTCAAGATCAAGGACAAGATCTACACCATCGTCGAGTTCCAGCACGTCAAGCCCGGCAAGGGCGGCGCCTTCGTCCGCTACAAGACGCGCGACATCAAGACGGGCCGCGTGGTGGAGAACACCTGCAACGCCGGCACCAAGTTCGAGAGCGTGCAGCTCATCACCAAGGAGATGCAGTACCTCTACAACGACGGCGCCGACTACATCTTCATGGACAACGAGACCTACGAGCAGGTCCCCGTTCCCGAGGACATGGTGGGGGACAACTCCAAGTGGCTCCGCGAGAACGACACCTGCCAGCTCCTCTACGCCGATGAGGACCTCATGGGCGTGAACCCGCCGATGTTCATCATCGCCACCGTCACCGAGACGGTCCCGGGTGCCAAGGGCGACACCGTCCAGGGCGCCTACAAGCCCGCCACGATCGACACGGGCGCCGAGGTCCAGGTGCCCATGTACCTGAACGAGGGCGAGCAGATCAAGGTCGACACGCGCACCGGCGAGTTCGTCTCCCGCGCGTAGGACGCCCGGGCGCCCCAGGCGCTTACGATGTACGTATCCTGGCAGGTCATCTCCCTTCAGCCGCGCATGCTATCCTGAGGAGAGATGACCTGTCGGCAACAAGGGAGTGCTCATGACAGAAGAGATCAAGATCGCCGGTTTCGGCATCGCCCCTGAGGTCCTCGCTACCCTCGTGACCCGCGCCGTGGAGGGCGTCGAGGGCGTCGCGTCGGTGGGCGTGCGCGACCTCGCCGCCAACCTCGTGTCCATGTTCTCGTCCAAGAGCGCGCAGGCCGGCCCCGCGGTCGAGGCCTCCGTCGTCGCGGACGAGCTCGCGATCACGGTGCACGTCGTCGTGTTCTTCGGCTATCCCTTCAAGCAGCTGGCCGAGGCCGTGCGCGGGGCCGTGGCGAAGGCCATCGACGCCCAGGTCGGCGTCGGCATCGCGCAGGTGGACGTCTGCATCGACGGCCTCGTCTTCCCCAAGGAGTAGGGCGTGTCCAATTCTTCCAAGGTGAATCGCGGGCGCACCCTCGCCCGCAGCCAGGCGCTGCAGGTCCTCTTCCAGGCCGAGGCCTTGAACGAGAGCGTCGACCGCGTGCTCTCCGGGGACTACCTCCTCTCCAAGGGCCCGCTCGACGAGTACGCGGCCGCCATCGCCCGCGGGTGCTGGGTCTACCGCGCGCGCATCGATGCGGCGCTCCGTGCGGTCTCCGAGCGCTGGCCGCTCGAGCGCATGCCTGGGCCCGATCGCAACCTGCTGCGGCTCGCCGTCTACGAGATGCGCTTCGCGCCCGAGGGGAGCCGCCTGGACGACGCCATCGTGATCGATGAGGCCGTCGAGGTCGCCAAGGCATACGGGACGGACGAGTCCGCCCGCTTCGTGAACGGCGTGCTCGGCCGCATCGCCCGCGAGCCCGAGCTCCCCGGCGAGCCCGAGGCGGCCGCCGCGGCGGAGGACACCGGGGCAGACGCGGCCACCGCGTCTGAGCCCGCCGCTGGGGCCGGTGAGTAGCATGGCGCCCACCGGCGGCAAGACCTTCGACGACATCACGGAGCGCCTGGACGAGATCGTCTCGCAGGTGCGCTCCAAGGACACCTCGCTCGAGCGCTCGCTCGACCTGTTCGATGAGGCCATCAAGCTCGGCTCCGAGGCCGTCGACATGGTGGACCGCTTCGAGCTCTCCCCGCGCGAGGAGGAGCTCCTCGATGCCTCCGAGGCGGGCGCGACGCCCGCTGCGGCAGGGGCCGAGGCGGAGGCCGCCAGTGAGCCGACACCTGCCGAGGGCGCCTGATTCCATGGCTCGCGTCCGCCTCGATGACGAGCTCGTGCGCCAGGGTCTCTGCCGCGATCGCGCAGAGGCCCTGCGCGTCCTCATGGCCGGAGACGTCTCCGCGCGCGGCGAGCGTCTGACCTCGCCCGGCATGCTGGTCGCCCCCGGCCTCGCGATCCACGTGCGGGGCCGCATCCCCTATGTGGGCCGCGGCGGCCTCAAGCTCGCCGGCGCCCTCGACGCCCTCGGCATCGATCCCGCGGGCCTCTCCTGCCTCGACGTGGGCTGCTCCACCGGCGGCTTCACCGACTGCCTCCTGCAGCGCGGCGCCGCCTCGGTCGTCGCCGTCGACGTGGGGCGGGCGCAGTTCGACTGGTCGCTCCGGAACGACGCGCGCGTGACGCTCCTCGAGCGGACGAACATCGTTGACGTGCCCGCCCTCGGGCTGGGCCCCTTCGACCTCGCGGTCTGCGACGTCTCCTTCACGAGCGTGCTCACGGTGCTCCCGGCGGTGCTCGCCCTCATATCGCCCCACGGCCGCTTCCTCACGCTCGTGAAGCCTCAGTTCGAGGCCGCGCCCGCAGAGGTGGGGGAGGGCGGCGTCGTGCGCGATCCGGCGGTCTGGGCCGCTTGCGTGCGGCGGGTCGCCGCGGGCTTCGCCGCCGCGGGCCTCGCCTGCACGGGGCTCGTCCCCTCGCCGATCACCGGCGCCAAGGGCAACCATGAGTTCTTCCTGCTGGGCGATCGCTCGGTATCCGGTGCGGCGGCGGACGCGCGGGCGTTCGAGCAGATGATCGAGAGGGTGTGCGCGATATGAAGGTCTTCATCGTCCCGAATTTCTACAAGGTTGAGGCCGTGGAGAGCGCGCATGTGCTCGAGGGCTGGCTCGAGGGCCAGGACGTTGAGGTGGCCTGGGCCCCCGACAACCGCAGCGGCCTCATGGTCGATCCCGACATCGAGGGGAGCGACCTCGTCGTGAGCCTGGGCGGCGACGGCACGCTGCTTCGGGCCGTGCGCCTCGCGGCGGGCCGCGAGATCCCCATCCTCGGCATCTCCTACGGCCACCTCGGCTTCCTCACGGCGGCGAGCCCCGAGGAGACGGACATCTTCCAGGTGGTGGCCGACGCCCTCGCCGGCGAGATGAACGTGAGCCGCCGCGCGACGCTCTTCTGCGAGGTGACCTCCGTGGACGGGCGGGGCGAGGAGCACACGGTCACCGCCTGCGGCCTGAACGACATGGCCCTCACGCGCGGCCCGCTCTCCGAGATGGTCACCTTCGACATCACGGTGTCGGGGCACCATATCGACCGCCTGCGCGGGGACGGCGCGGTAGTCTCCACGGCGACGGGCTCCACGGGCTACGCCCTCTCGGCGGGCGGGCCCATCGTGAGCCCCGACTACCGCGGCATGGTCTGCGTGCCGATCGCCCCGCATACGATCCAGGCCCGCGCCTTCCTCACCTCGCCGGCCGACGTGGTTGAGATCGCCATCAACAGGGAGCGGCCCTCGGTCCCCGCCGTGGCCGTTGACGGGCAGTTCCTCGAGCCCGTGGGCGACATCACCCGCGTGACGGTCAGGCGCGGCGATTTCGACGTGCTCCTGCTCGGTTACGGCTCCGAGAGCTTCTACGCGAGCGTGTCGCGCGTCTTCTACGGGCGGCCTCGGTAGGCCTCGCGCCCGCCGCGTCGCCTGCACTGTTATGCCGCGGGCGCCGGGTGGGCCCGCTCCGGGCTGCGCGCTATCTTCGGCGACAACGGTGACGCCGGGCGCGCCCGTTTGCTCACGGCGAGGAGGTGGGCGGTGCCGACGGCCCCTCATGCCGCGGGCGCCCGTTCCGGGTCTCTCGCCTTCCTTGGCGACGACGGGGAAGGCGGTCATGCCCCCTTCGCTCACGGCGAGGAGGTGGGCGATGATGACGGCCCCTCATGCCGCGGGCGCCGGGTGCGCCTGGGCTCCACGGCCATAGGGGGTCGGTCTGACGGAAGTCCCCGTCGTGAGCGAACACAGCAGGGACTTCTGGCGCGTTGGCACCCGTGCGCTCCTTATTCGCATATCCTTGTTTAGTCAAATCGCGCTCTGAGACGATCTCGTGCGGTCCTGATTCGTTCACAACGGGGACATTTGTCAGACCGACCCCCTCGGCACCTCGAATCCGCCCACCTCATAGATCCCGCCCGCCAAGTCGCTGCCCCGAAGAGCCCTCTGGCCGTGCGACGGCGTCCCGCCCGTCAAGGAGCTGCCCCATCGGGCCCCTGGCCGTGCCCCGTTGCTCTGCCGAGCCCCCTGGCTGCGCCCTGGTGCCCCCTCAGACCCCCTGATTGTGCCTCGGTGCCCCCCCCAGACGTCTGCGACCACGCGCGGCGCCGCCGCAAGCGGCCACCGCCTTGGCGCCGTATCGCTCCCGCCCGCATCCGATTCCCCTGCCACCACATGCGAGACCGCCTCGACACCGCGCTTGCTCGGGCGTTGGGGTACCATAGCGCTACAGGCAACTGATGTTCGATAGGCGGCCCGCTCCATGATCGATGAGATCCACGTCTCCAACCTCGCGCTCATCCGCGAGGCCACGCTCGCCCCCTGCACGGGGCTCACGGTGCTCACCGGCGAGACCGGTGCCGGCAAGACGGCCCTGCTCTCTGCCCTCAAGCTCCTCATGGGCGAGCGCGCCGACGCCGCACTCGTCCGCGAGGGCGAGGAGGGGGCCGTCGTCGAGGGGCGCTTCTTTGAGGGGGCGCATGACCTCACGGGGTTCACGGTCTCCCGTCGCGTGGGCGCCGACGGCCGCAGCCGCGTGCGCGTCGACGGCTCCATCGCGAGCGTGCGCGAGCTTTCGGGCCGGATGCGCCCCCTTGTTGACCTCTGCGGCCAGCACGAGCACCAGCGCCTCCTCGACGCCGCGAGTCATGTCGAGATGGTGGACGCCTGGGGCGCGGCGACGATCGCGCCGGCGCTCGCCGCTTACCGCGCGGCCCTCGCGCGCGCCCGGGAGGCGGAGCGCGAGCTCGCTCGCGTCGAGGAGGCCGCCCGCGCCCAGGGGTCCCGGGTGGACGACGCCCGCTTCACCTTGGAGCGCATCTCCGAGGTCGATCCGCAGCCGGGGGAGTACGAGGCCCTCGAGGAGTCGCTGCCCCGCGCCGAGCACGCGGAGGCCCTGGCTGAGACCGCCGATGAGGCGCAGGCCGCGCTCTCGGGCGAGGGCGGGGCGCTCGACGCCCTGAACGGGGCCATCGCCGGCCTCGCCCGCATGGGGGCCGTCGACGTCAAGCTCGCCTCCTTCGCCGACACCCTCACCTCGGCGGCGATCACGCTCGAGGACGCCGCCTCCGATCTCAGGCGCTACCGCGACGAGGCCGATTTCGACCCCGCCGAGCTCGCGCGCGCCCAGGAGCGCATGGCGGCGCTGCGCGGCCTCATGCGCTCCTTCGGGCCGGGCATGGAGGAGGTCCTCGCCCGCCGCGACGAGGCGGCCGAGCTGCTCTCGCTCGTGGACGACGGGGAGGGCCGGCGCCGCCGCGCCGAGGAGGCCCGCGACGCCGCTGAGCGCGCGCTCGCCGAGGCCGCCCGGGCCCTCACGCGCGCCCGCAACGCCCAGGCGCCCCGCTTCTGCCGCGAGGTGGGGCGGCAGATGGCCCGCCTCGAGATGGGCCGCGCCGAGCTCGTCTGGGACTCCCGCGAGCTGCCCCGCGCCTCCTGGACCGAGATGGGCCCCACCGCGTGCGAGCTCCTCTACCGGAGCGGCGCCGGACTCACCCCGCGGCCGCTCCGGCGCATCGCCTCGGGCGGCGAGCTCTCGCGCGTGATGCTCGCCTCCAAGGTCGTGCTCGGCGAGGCGGACGGCGTGGACACCCTCGTCTTCGACGAGGTCGACGCCGGCGTGGGCGGTTCGGTGGCGCGCTCCCTCGCCCAGGTTCTGGCCGACCTCGCCCGCACCCATCAGGTGATCGTCGTCACGCATGTGGCGCAGGTGGCGGTCCTCGCCGAGCGGCAGTACGTGGTGAGCAAATCAGGCGATGAGCTGCCGGAAACCTCGCTCCATGAGGTCTCGGGCGCCGAGCGGGTGCGCGAGGTCGCGCGCATGCTCTCAGGCGACGACTCCGAGCTCTCCCTCGCCCACGCCGAGCAGCTCCTCCGCGAGGCGGGACGGCTCTAAGCCGCTGCGTCCGCTTCTGGTCGTCCCGCTCTCACGCGGGCTTCCGGTGGGCGCGCGGGTGCCGGGTCACCCCGTCAGGGCCCGAACGCGCGGTGGGTGCGGCCTCTTTCCCGCACGGTGGCACGCGGCGGCATCGACGGACCGTTTCATCACAAAACCGGCCCCGCAGCGCCGCAGTTTCGTGAGAAAACGGTCAATCAATGTGGATGCCCGATGAGAACAGCGGCGCCGGTCGCGGCGCGGCCCACGCGCTGGCGGGTGGTCGCCGCGCCAGCACCTGCTACCGCGACCGCGCGCTGCAAAGATCGCTTGCAGCCCACGCGCGGTGGGGCGCCCAGGCGCAGCCGTATTCCCACGCGCGACCGGGGGCCCGCTTCGCGGCCGCTACCCGCGCAGCCGCTCCGCGAGGAGCGCGAGCGCGCGGCGGTACCCCGCGAGCCCCTCGCCGGCGACGCGCGCGAAGCAGGCGCGCCCGGCGAAGGACACCTGGCGAAAGTCCTCCCGGGCGTCCACGTCGCTGATGTGCACCTCAACGGCGGGGAGCCCCACGGCCTTCAGGGCGTCGAGGATCGCCACGCTCGTGTGCGTGTAGGCGGCCGGGTTGATCACGATGCCGTCGCAGGCGCCCCAGGCCTCCTGGATGCGGTCGACGATCGCCCCCTCGTGGTTCGACTGGAAGCACGCGACCTCATCGAAGCCGAGCTCCGCCCCGGCGCGCTCGCAGAGGGCCACGAGGTCGTCGTAGGTGTCGCGGCCGTAGATCGCCGGCTCGCGGACGCCGAGCATGTTGAGGTTGGGTCCGTTGATGACGAGTGCCTTCATGGTGAGCCTTTCCTGCGAGATGGGATCAGAGCATCGGCGGCAGCAGGCGCCTGAGCTCGGCGGCCGTGTGCCGGGCGCTCTCGGTGGAGGAGACACTGAGATCGGCCCAGGCCTCATAGAGGGGCTCGCGCGCGGCGGCGAGGCGCTCGATGCCGTCGCGCGCCGTGATGGGGCGGCCGCGCGAGCTCAGCTCGGCGAGCGGTCGCACGATGCGGGCGATCAGGCTGTTCTGATGCAGGAGCCCGTAGTTCCCAGCGCGGGTGACGACGCCGCCCCCGCAGGAGATGACCTGGTTCGACTGGGCGCCGACCCGGGCGAGCACCCGTGACTCCGCCTCGCGGAAGGCCGCCTCGCCGTGCGCCTCGATGAAGGCGGCGCAGCCCATATCGAGCTCGCGCTCGAGCTCGGCGTCGATGTCCACGTGCGCGCGGCCGAGAAGGCCCGCGAGCTCGCGCCCCACGTGGGTCTTGCCGGCGCCGGGCATCCCGATGAGGGCGACGTTCTGTTCGGTGGCGAAGAGCCGCCGCGTGAGGTCGCGGACGCGCGCGTCGGAGGGCGCGGCGCCCGTGTACACGCCCACGGCGGCTGCGGCCTGGGCTACGAGCATGGTGAGGCCGCCCACGCAGGGGATGCCGCGCCGCTCGGCGGCCATGATGAGACTGGTGCGCGCGGGGTTGTAGACGATGTCGATGACGCCTGCGAGGGCGGGGAGGTCGTCGAGGTCGACCGGGCAGGCGGGGCAGGCGGGGAACATACCCACGGGCGTGGCGTTGACGAGGAGGTCGAAGGCGGCCCCGCGTGTGGGCAGGTCGTCGTAGACGAGGGCGTCCGCGTCGTCCTCCCGCTGCGCGCGCCCGCAGAAGGTCACCGTGGCGCCGAGGTCCTGAAGGACGAGCGCGCAGGTGCTCCCGGCGCCGCCGTGGCCCAGGATGAGGGCCCGCTTGCCCGCAACGTCGACGCCGAGCTCGCCCACGAGGGCGCGAAACCCCGCGTAGTCGGTGTTGTCGCCGCGAAGGCGCCCGTCCGCCAGGCGCGTGATCGTGTTGACGTTGCCCATGCGACGCGCGGTGTCGGTGAGCTCGGCGAGGTGGGGGAGGACGGCCTGCTTGTAGGGGATCGTGACGTTCACGCCCTCCCAGGCGTCGCCCGAAAGGAAAGCGCCGAGGTCCTCGGGCTCCACCTCGAAGCGGCGGTAGTCCATTCCCGCGAGCTCGCGGTAGATGGTGGGCGTGTAGCTGTGGCCGAGCACGCGGCCAAGGACGCCGTAGGGGCGCCCCTGACGCGGGGCCGCGACGGCGGCCGCCGAGTGCCCGGCCATCAGATGACCTCCTGGTAACTGCCGAAGTAGGTGTAGCGCTCGCAGACATCGCCGAGGGCGTCGAGCAGGGTCTCGAGCGCCGGGGAGCCCACGGGGCAGTCGAGGTCGAAGTAGAAGGCGAACTCGAAGTCGCGGCCGGCGATGGGGCGGCTCTCGAGCTTCACGAGGTTGATATCGAGCGCGAAGAGCCGCTCGAGCACCCGGTAGAGCGCGCCGGGCTCGTGCTTGAGCGCGAGCATGAGGGAGGTGCGGGTGGCGCCGGGGAAGATCTGGGGCGTCGCGGAGACGACCACGAAGCGGGTGTAGTTGCCCTCGCTGTCCTGGACGCCGTGGGCGAGCTCATCGAGGCCGTAGAGGGCCGCGCAGTCGGGTGAGGCGAGCGCGGCGAGGTCATGCCGGCCCGAGGCGGCCACGAGCTCGGCCGCGACGGCCGTGTTCTTGACCGGCCTCCCCGCGGCGCCGATCCCGGCGAGGTAGCCCGCGCACTGGGCGAGGGCCTGCTCGTGGCTCGCGACCTCGCGGACGTCCTCGATCCTCGTGCCGGGCAGGGCGAGCAGGCTGTGCTCGACCTTCAGGCGGAGGCTCCGCACGATCGAGAACCCGTAGGAGCCCAGCAGGTCGTAGACGG
Source organism: Collinsella sp. (assembly GCA_034102905.1). Classification (GTDB taxonomy): domain Bacteria; phylum Actinomycetota; class Coriobacteriia; order Coriobacteriales; family Coriobacteriaceae; genus Collinsella. The sequence goes on from JAXEGS010000003.1 coordinate 43,593, forward strand.
CGTTCACCGATCCGGCGGTGGAGTTCTCGATCGGCAGGACGCCGTACGCGCAGAGGCCGTCGGCCACGGCGCGGAAGACCCCCTCGAAGCTCGAGAGGTAGGTGATGGCCGGGACCCGGAACAGGCGCTCGGCGGCGTGCTGGCTGAACGACCCCTCGGTGCCCTGGCAGGCGACCGTCGCCGTGGCGGGAAAGCACGCGTCGGCGGGCAGCAGGGCGTCCGCGATCGCCGAGGCTCCGCCGCCCGCGCCGGTGCCGGCGAGGATCCGCTGCTGCTCGGCACGGTTCATGCTCATGAGCAGGCTCATGAGGGCGATGGACTGGGGCTCGCGGTCGGCGGGCACGGAGGTGGCCACGCGGTGGAGCTTCTCGCGCTCGCGCGCGGGGTCGAAGACGGCCTTGCCGCTTCGGCGCTTGGCGTCGGCGACATCGGCGGCGAGGTCGAGGCGCTCGTTCATGAGGCGGATCAGCTCGGCGTCGATCTCATCGAGCCAGGCGCGCACGTCGGAGAGGTCCATCGGTCACGCACCTTCCGGGGTCGGGGCCGCGCCGTCGGGGCGCGGGGCGGGGCGTTCGAATCTGCCGTCCTCGATCAGGGCGTCGAGGAGGGCGAGGGCGCAGACGGCCTCCATGACCGGCACGGCCCGCGGCACGATGCAGGGGTCGTGGCGGCCGCGCACGGTGAGGGGGGCCGCCTCGCCGGTGGCGAGGTCGACGGTGTGCTGCGTGAGGCCGATCGATGCCGTGGGCTTCATGGCCGCGCGCCACACGATCGCCGCGCCCGTCGTGATACCGCCGAGGATGCCCCCGGCGTGGTTGGTGTAGGGAACCGCACCCGCCGCGCCGGGGACGAAGGGGTCGTTGTGCTCGCTGCCGCGCATGCCGGCGGCCGCGAACCCGGCCCCGAACTCCACGCCCTTGACGGCGGGAACGCCGAAGGCCATGCGCGCGATGCGGTTCTCGATGCCGTCGAACATCGGGTCGCCCACGCCGGCGGGCATCCCCCAGCAGACGCACTCGATGACGCCGCCCACGGAGTCGAGCTCGTCGGCGGCATCGAGGATGATCGCGCGGGCGCGCTCGGCCGCCGCGCGGGAGACCATGGCGATCCCGAGGTCGCGGTCGTTCTCGGCGAGCGCGGCGAGGGCGTCGAGCGGCGGCTCGAAGGCGACGGGGCCGGGCTCCGCGGCCGCGAGCGGGGTGTCTTTGGCCTCCGCGCCGGCGGGTCCGAGACGCGAGATGTGCGCGGCGATCCTCACGCCCTGGGTCGCGAGCGCCTGGAGGGCGAGCCCGCCCGCCGCGCAGAGCGGCGCCGTGAGCCGGCCTGAGAAGTGGCCGCCGCCGGCGACATCGTGCCAGTTGCCGTAGCGCTCATGCGCCGTGAAGTCGGCGTGGCCGGGCCGGGGGCGGCGCCTGAGCTCGGCGTAGTCGCGCGAGCGGGTGTTCGTGTTCTCGATGACGGCGGCGAAGGGGGCCCCGCAGGTGCGGCCGTCCGCCACGCCCGAGAGGATGCGGAGCGCGTCAGCCTCGGCGCGCGGGGTCGCGGTGTCGCGCTGGCCGGGGGCCCGGCGCGCCATGAACGCGGCGAGCGCCGCCTCGTCGACGGGGATGCCCGCGGGCAGGCCGTCGAGCGAGCAGCCGATGGCGGCCGAGTGCGACTGGCCGAAGATCGAGAGCTTGAGCGCCCCTCCGATGGTCGATGACATGGGCTACTCCTGATCCGTGAGCTCGACGGCGCCGCCGAGGAGCCGGTAGTGGTCGAAGAAGGCGGGGTAGGACTTGCCCACGGCCTCGGCGCCCGTGATCGTCACCGGGCCGTCGGCGCGGATGGCGGCGACGGCGGCCATCATCGCGATGCGGTGGTCGCCCGCGGCGTCCACGGTGCCCGAGGTGAGCGCCTCGACGCCCTCGATGATGAGGTCGTCGCGGCGGATCTCAACATGGGCGCCGAGGTTCGAGAGGCCGCGCGCCACCGTCTCCAGGCGGTCGGACTCCTTGAGGCGCAGCCGGCCGCAGTCGGCGATGCGCGTGGTGCCGGCCGCGACGCTCGCGACGGCGGAGATGACGGGCACGAGGTCGGGGATGTCCTGCGCGCTCATGTCGAAGGCGTGGAGGCGGTCGGGCTGGACCGTGGCGGCCGCGGTGGAGCGGCCCACGCGCGCGCCGAAGCGGGAGAGGGCGGCGAGGACGTTGCGGTCGCCCTGGGCCGAGGAGAGCGAGACCCCCTCGACCGTGATGGGCGCCTCGCCGAGCGCTCCGGCGCAGAGCCAGAAGGCGGCGTTCGACCAGTCCCCCTCGACGGTGACCTCACCGCTCGTGCGGTAGGTGCCGGAGACGCGGAAGAGGGTCGCCTCCTCGCCCTCGACGAGGCCGCGCTCCTGGGTGACGTCGACCCCGAAGGCGGCGAGCGCCTGGATCGTGAGGTTCACGTAGGGACGGCTCTCGATCCGGCCGCGCACGAGGACCTCGCTCTCCCCGTCGAGGAGGGGCGCGGCGAGCATGAGGCCGGTGATGTACTGGGAGCTCACGTTCCCGGGCAGCTCGAAGCGGCCCGGGCGGAGTCGGCCGTGGGCGATGAGGGGCAGGCCCCCGAGCCCCCCGAGCCCCTCGAGCTCGCAGCCGGCGGCGGCGAGCTCGCTCGCGAGCGGCTCGAGCGGGCGCGCGCCCAGCCGACCCCGGCCGGTGAAGCGGGCCTCGGCGCCGAGGGCGCAGGCGACGGGCAGCATGAAGCGGAGGGTCGAGCCCGACTCCCCGCAGTCGAGCTCGGCGCCGGCGAGGGCGCGGAGGATTCCCAGCGAGGTGCTCTTGGGGACGGGGTGCACGCGGTAGCCGTCCGTGACGGCCTCGATACGGGAGCCGAGCGCGGTGAGGCAGCGCACCGTGGCGTCGATGTCCTCGCAGGTGGTGTTGCAGACCACGTGGGTCTCGCCGTTGGCGAGGGCCGCGGCGATGATGAGGCGGTGCGCCATGGATTTGGACGCGATGGCGGGCACGCTGCCCGCGAGCGGCGCGGGCGTGATGGTGGCGATCATGGGGGCGCTCCTTCGTGCTACGGTTCTGCGGCGTTTCGGGCAATTATACCCGCCCGCGCGGACACTTCCCGGGCGGCCCTAGCGTCCCTGCTCGATGAGGTCGCGAAGGTCCGCGAGCGGCAGGCGGCGCACCTCGACCGCGCCGATGCCGCGCACGAGCACGGCGTTCACGGTGTCGCCGTGGCGCTTCTTGTCGGACATCGCGAGCGCGAACAGGGTGTCGGTGTCCACATCCGTCGAGGTCGGCAGGGCGTGGGCGGCGATCACGGCCTCGATCCGCGCCGCGTCCGCCGCCGGGCAGAGCCCCCGCGCGGCGCAGGCGCGTGCCATGATCGCGAGGCCCGCGGCCACGGAGGAGCCGTGCCCGAGCGAGAAACGGCTCGCGGACTCGATGGCGTGGCCGATCGTGTGGCCGAGGTTCAGGGTCTGGCGGATCCCGCCCTCGCGCTCGTCGGCCTCCACCACGTCGCGCTTGATCGCCACGCAGCGGGCCACGACGCGCTCGACCCGCCCGGCGTCCGCGCCCTCGCGGCGGAGCGGCTCGCGCTCGAGCTCCTCGAAAAGGTCGGGGTCGCACATGACGCCGTACTTGATGACCTCGCCCACGCTGTCGGCGAAGCGCTCGGGCGGGACGGTCGCGAGGGCGTCCGTGTCGGCGACGACGGCGCGCGGCTGCCAGAAGGCGCCGGCGAGGTTCTTGCCGGCCGAGAGGTCCACGGCGGTCTTGCCGCCCACCGAGGAGTCGACCATCGCGAGCAGCGAGGTCGGCACCTGGATGTAGGGGCACCCGCGCATGTAGACGGCCGCGGCGAAGCCCGCGAGGTCGCCGATGACACCGCCCCCGAGGGCCACCACGCAGTCGTCGCGGGTCATGCCGAAGGCGGCGAGGTCCTCCAGGAGGGCCGCGAGCTCGCCCATGCTCTTGGTGGCCTCGCCGGCGGCGAGCTCCTTCGATCCGACCTCGTACCCGGCCCCCGCAAGCGAGCGCAGGGCGGCATCGGCGTAGAGCGGGCCCACGTTTTCGTCCGTGACCACGAAGGCGCGGGTCCCGCCGGCGGTGCGCCGGGCGATCGCGCCCACCTCGGAGAGGATCCCCGATCCGATGCTCACGTCGTAGGCGCCCGATGCCGTGTTGACGGCGATGGTCTGCATGGTGGCGTCCCCTTCTCTCAGTTCCCGGCGCGCCCGGACGAGTCGCCGTCGAGTGCGCGCTTGATGCGGTCCCCCTCGGCGAGGAGGCGCTCGAGGGCGGCGGCGTCGCCCGCGGCGAGCGCGTCGCGGTAGGCGGCGAGCGCGTCGATGATCCCGTCGATCTCGCGGCCGAGGTGGCCGCGGTTGGCCATCATGAGCTCGGACCACATGCGCGGGTTCAGATGGGCCACGCGGGTGAGGTCACGGTAGCTGCCGGCCGAGAACCCGTGGTGGCCCTGGGCCGTGGGGCTCTTCACGTAGGCGTTCGAGACCACGTGGGCGAGCTGGCTCGTGAAGGCGATCTGGCGGTCGTGCTCCTCGGGCGTCGCCACGGAGAACGACCCGAAGCCCACGGGCGCCACGAGGGTGTGCACGCGGTCGAGGAGGTCCAGGCGGTCCGGGTCGGAGAGCGGGGGCGGCACGAGGACGAGCGGGGCGCCGGAGAAGAGGTCGGCGCGGGCCCAGGCGAAGCCGGAGTGCTCGGTCCCGGCCATGGGGTGGGCGCCGCAGAAGGCGAAGGCGTGCGCCCGGGCGATCCCGAAAGCCTCACGGCAGAGGCCCTCCTTCACGCCGGCGGTGTCGATCACGACGGGGTGCGGCCCGATCGCCTCCGCGTGCGCGCGGAGCCAGGAGACGCAGGCGGCGGGGTAGGCGGCGAGCACGATGAGGTCGCAGGAGGGGATGAGCTCGTCGGTGAGGTCGCCGTCGACCGTCTCGACGCGGGCGGCGGCGAGGGCGTCGGGGTCCGTGTCGTGGGCGAGGACGCGCCAGCCGGCGGCGCGGTAGGCGCGCGCGAAGCTGCCGCCGATGAGGCCGAGCCCGAGGATGCCGACGGTGGGGGAGGTGGGGGAGCCCATGCGCGCCTATTTCGCGTCCGGGCGGACGACGGCGCGGATCTGGCGGATCCGCTCCATCGTCTCGTCGAACATGTCGGGGGTGAGGGCCTGGGCGCCGTCAGACCAGGCGTGGCTCGGGTCGTCGTGGACCTCGATCTCCAGGCCGTCGGCGCCGGCCGCGGTCGCGGCGAGGGCCATCGGGCCCACGTAGCGGGTGTAGCCCGTGGCGTGGCTCGGATCGGCCACCACCGGCAGGTGCGAGAGGTAGTGGAGGGTCGGGACCGCGTTCAGGTCGAAGGTGTTCCGCGTGCGCGTCTCGTAGGTGCGGATGCCGCGCTCGCAGAGGATGACGTTGGGGTTGCCCTCGCTCATGATGTACTCGGCGGCCATGAGGAGCTCGTCGACCGTGCCGGACATGCCGCGCTTCAGGAGCACCGGGGTCGTCGTCTTGCCCACCTCCTTGAGGAGCGGGAAGTTCTGGGCGTTGCGTGCCCCGATCTGGAGCACCTCGATCCCGCGGTCGAGGAAGAGCGGCAGGTCGCGCGGGTCCATGATCTCGGTCACGACGGGCATGTCGAGCTCGTCGGCCGCCTCGCGCAGAAGGTCGAGGCCGGCCTCGCCCATGCCCTGGTAGGCGTAGGGGCTCGTGCGCGGCTTGTAGGCCCCGCCGCGGAGCATCGTGGCACCCGCCGCCTTCACGCGCCGGGCGATCCGGATGAGGTTCTCGCCCTCGACGGAGCAGGGGCCGGCGATGACCTGGAAGTGGCCGCCGCCGATCAGGACGCCGTGCCCGCAGTCGATGACGGAGTCGGTCGGGTGGAACTTGCGGTTCGCCTTCTTGAAGGGCTCCGACACGCGCTGGACGCGCTCGACGATGTCCATGGACTCGAGGAGGAAGGGGTCTATCTTGGTGGTGTCGCCCACAAGGCCGACGACGATCTCGTTCTCGCCGCGAGAGAGGTGGGTCGTGAGGCCCTTCCCCTCGATCCAGGTCCTCAGGTGCGTGACGGCCTGCTCCGAGGCGTCCTTCTTCAAGATGGCGATCATGGTTCCCCCTGTGCGCGTTCGCGTGTCGCAATAGATTGGTCGGTAGTGTAGACCATGCAGGGGGCCTCGCGGCGCGGTCGAGAACCTTTAACACAGGCGCTCCGCGAGGGGCGCGGGCACCCACGGCCCGCCCCCGCGCCGACGCGCTGTGGGTTTTCGTTGCGCGCGGCCCCGATTCGCGTATAATGCAAAAGCGTTGTGCCCCGTTAGCTCAGTGGATTAGAGCGTCTGCCTCCGGAGCAGAAGGCCGTAGGTTCGAACCCTATACGGGGCACCAGCTTCGCATCTGACTCGAGCAGTCCCACCCGGGGCCGTTCGAGTTCTTTCTATGTAGCCATGTAGCCGAGCTCCCGTTTGGATCGCCTATGCCTGAACCCACGCCCGCGCCCTCTGCCGCCGCGAGCCCCGAGCGCGTCCCTCGGGGCCTCGCGGGCCTCACCTCCGCCGAGGTCGCCGAGCGCGTCGCCGCGGGCAAGGTCAACTACGACATGGAGCTCAAGACCAAGTCGGTCCGCGAGCTCCTGATAGAGAACCTGGCCACGGTCTTCAACCTCATCAACGCCGTCCTCGCCGTCCTCGTGATCCTCACGGGCTCCTGGAAGAACCTCACCTTCCTCGCGATCGTCTTCCTGAATACCGGCATCGGCGTCGCGCAGTCCCTGCGCTCGAAGCGCATGGTCGACAAGCTGACGCTCCTCGCCACGAAGCGGGCGCGCGTCATGCGCGACGGCGCCGAGGTCGAGATCGAGCTCGACCAGATCGTCCTCGACGACATCATCCGCCTGGGTCGCGGCGACCAGATCTCCGCCGACGCCGTGGTCGTCGAGGGCACCGCCCAGGTCAACGAGGGCCTCCTCACCGGCGAGAGCAACCTCATCCGCAAGGAGCCGGGCTCCGGGCTCATGAGCGGCAGCTTCCTCGATTCGGGCACGGTGCTCGCGCGCGTCGTCCACGTGGGCGCGGATAACTACGTCGCGAAGATCAACGCCGAGGCCAAGTACGTCAAAAAGGTCAACTCCGAGATCATGAACTCGCTGAACGCGATCGTGAAGTTCGCGGGCGTGTTCATGATCCCCATCGGCATCGGCCTGCTCTGGGCGAGCCTCAACGAGGCCTTCGTGAAGTCGGGCGCGGCGGCGGGCGGTGCGACCCTCATGGGCTGGCTCGGCGGGCGCGTGCTCGCCGGCGAGATCCCGGCCGGGGCGATCCTCTCCGTGGTCGGGGCTCTCCTCGGCATGATCCCCCAGGGACTCGTCCTGCTCACCTCCTCCGTGCTCGCGATCGCGACCGTCCGCCTCGCGCGCCGGCAGGTCCTGGCGCAGCAGCTCTACTGCATCGAGACGCTCGCCCGCGTGGACGTGCTCTGCCTCGACAAGACGGGCACCATCACTTCCGGGCGCATGCAGGTCGCGGGCGTGCACCCGATCCCCGTTGCGGACACAGCCGCCGCCCCGGGAGGCGTACCCGCGGGGACCTCGGCGCTCGATTTCGCCCTCGCGAACATCGCGCGCGCCACCTCGGCCGACGCGAACGAGACCTGCCGCGCCCTCCTCGAGCACTACGGGCGCCACCCGGTCTCCGCCGTCGAGCCCACGCGCGTCGTCGCCTTCTCCTCGGCGCGGAAGTGGAGCGGGGCGAGCTTCGCCGCGGGATCCTTCGTCATGGGCGCCGCCCAGTTCGTGCTCGACGCTGAGACCTTCGCGGCCCATGAGGAGACGGTGGCCGCGCTCGCCGACACCTGCCGCGTGCTCGTGGTGGCCCGGGTCGCGGGCTTCACGGACGAGGACGGCATCATCGGCAGCCCGGAGCCCGTGGGCTTCGTCACGATCCGCGATGAGATCCGCGCATCGGCCGCCGAGACCATCGGGTACTTCAAGGAGCAGGGCGTCGACCTCTTCGTCATCTCCGGCGACGACCCGCGCACCGTCTCCTCGATCGCGCGCGTGGTGGGCATCCCCGACGCCGGCGCCTACGTGGACGCGACGACGCTCGACACCCCCGCCAAGCTCGACGCCGCCGTGGAGCGACACCGCGTCTTCGGGCGCGTGACGCCCCAGCAGAAGCGCGAACTCGTCCAGGCACTCAAGCGCCGCGGCCACACGGTCGCGATGACGGGCGACGGCGTGAACGACGTGCTCGCCCTCAAGGAGGCCGACTGCTCGGTCGCGATGGCCGCGGGCTCGGACGCCGCGCGCAACGTGGCCGAGATCGTGCTCGTCGACAACGACTTCGCCTCGATGCCGGCCGTGGTGGCCGAGGGCCGCCGCTCGATCAACAACCTGCAGCGCTCCGCGGCCCTCTTCCTCACCAAGACCCTCTTCTCGATGGGCCTCGCGGCCATCTGCATCGCCTTCCCGCCCTATCCCTTCGAGCCGATTCAGATGACGCTCATCAACTTCTTCTGCATCGGCATGCCCGGCTTCGTGCTCGGCCTCGAGCCCAACCGCGCCCGGGTGGAGGGCCGCTTCCTCGTGAACGTGCTCAGGCGCGCGCTGCCGGCCTCGGTCGCCGTGGTGGCCTCCGCCTGCCTGTGCATGGCCGCCGCGGCGCTGTTCGGCTACGACGACGCCGCGCTCTCGACCATGTGCCTCGTGACGACGAGCGCCATCGGCGCCTGCCTGATCTGGCGCATCTCCCGGCCGTTCACGCCCCTGCGCGCGGCGCTCCTTGCCGTGGTCGTCATCGGGCTCGCCACGGGGATGCTCCTCTTCCCGAATTTCTACAACATCGCGCCGCTCACGTGGCACATGGGAGCGCTCCTCGCGCTCATCACCGCCCTCGGGTGCTACCTCTTCTGGCGCCTCGCCGACGTCCTCTCCGCCCGGACCGACCACGGCCGCCGCTCGGCCACGGGGTTCGGCCGCGGCGTCAAGGTGTCGCTCAAGGGCGGCGCCCGTCAGGTGAGCTCCACGGGCTCGGCCGCGCGGCGGCTCATCGAGCGGACGCGGAGCCGGGCGCTGCGCCGCCGCGGGGAGCGCGACCGGGGCCGGGTGGGCGAGGCGGAGCGCCCGGAGGCCCCCGCGCAGCGCCGGCGCGTCTCGCAGGACCAGACCGGCATACGCGTGAGCATGTCGAAGCGGGGGAAGCGCTAGGGGAGGGGCCGCCCCGAGGCCCCGACCGCCGCGTTTGCCTCCGCCCGCGGGGCCCTGGATGCCGCCCGCCCGCGGCGCCGCGCCCGCCCGACTTCCGGCCGCGCGGAGCAGGCCCGTCCCGCGCCCGCCGACGCACCCGGCCCGGCGGATTGTGAACAATCGCGCCCGCCGCGCGCCCGCGCCCCGCGCCCCGCGCCGCCCATGCCATACTGGGGGACACGTCACCGCCGACACGAGGGGCACACCATGGCAGAGAGTCGCTTCGCCGCGCACGCGCTCGACATCGAGGGCACGCGCTACACCTACTACGCCGTCCACGACCTTCCCGGGGGCGAGCGCCTGCCCGTGTCCCTCCAGGTGCTCGTCGAGAACGTCCTGCGCTGCGTCGCCGATCCTGCTGAGGCGCTCGAGCAGGCGCGCTCCATCGTCCGCGCCGGCCTGGCGGGCGAGGCGGGTCCCGAGATCGAGTTCATGCCCACGCGCGTGCTCTTCCAAGATTTCACCGGTGTCCCCGTCTTCGTGGACTTCGCCGCCATGCGTGATGCCGCGGCTGCGGCCGGCGGCGACCCCGATGTCGTGAACCCCCGCATCCCCTGCACCCTCGTCGTCGATCACTCGGTCGCCGCCGACGTCGTGTCCTGCGCCGCGGCCGCCGCCGAGAACGCGCGCATCGAGGCCGCGCGCAACGCCGAGCGCTTCTCCTTCCTCAAGTGGAGCGCCGAGAGCTTCGAGAACGTCCGTATCGTGCCGCCCGGCGTCGGCATCTGCCACCAGCTGAACATCGAGCGCTTCTGCCGCGTCGCCATGGAGGCCCCCGCCGCCGCGTCCGGCCCCACCCTGGGCTTCGACACCCTCGTGGGCACCGACTCCCACACCACGACGGCCAACGGCGCGGGCGTCCTCGGCTGGGGCGTGGGCGGCATCGAGGCCGAGGCCGCGGCCCTCGGCCAGCCCTGCTCGATGCTCGTCCCGCGCGTCCTCGGCGTGCGCCTCACCGGCCGCCTCGGCCACGGCGCCTCGGCCATGGACCTCGCCCTCGTCTTCGCCGAGCGCCTGCGCGCGATCGGCGTCGTGGGGATGTTCGTCGAGTGCTTCGGCGAGGGCGCGGCCTCGCTCACGGCGACCCAGCGCGCCACGGTGGCGAACATGACGCCCGAGTACGGCGCCACGGCCACCCTCTTCCCGGCCGACGAGGCCACCCTCGCCCAGCTCGAGCTCTCCGGCCGCACGGGGCGCGAGCTCGCCTGCGCCCGCGCCTACCTCGAGGCGCAGGGGCTCCTCGCCTCCGCCCCCGTCCCCGAGCGCGTCTTCGCGGACGTGATCGAGATCGACCTCTCCGAGATCCGCCCCACCCTCGCCGGCCCCTCGCGTCCGCACAACCGCGTTGACATCGAGGACCTGCCCGCCCGGTTCAGGAGCGTGCTCGCCGAGCACGGCCGCGAGCCCGGCGCCTCCTTCGCTGCCTCCTTCGACGGCGCCGAGGTCGCGCTCGGGCACGGCGCGATCGCGATCGCCGCGGTCACGAGCTGCACCACGGCCACCGACCCCGCGATGATGGTCGCCGCCGGCCTCACGGCGAAGCGCGCCGAGGAGCTCGGCTGCGCGCCCGTGCCGTGGGTCAAGAAGGTCCTCGCGCCGGGCTCGCATGCCACCACCGACCTGCTCGGGCGCGCCGGGCTCATCGAGCCCCTCGCGGCCCAGGGATTCGCGGTCTGCGGCTACGGCTGCATGAGCTGCATAGGCAACTCCGGCGAGATCTTCGCCCCCCTGCGCGCGATCGCCGGCGAGGCCGAGCTCACGAGCGTGCTCTCGGGCAACCGCAACTTCGACGGCCGCATCAACCCGCAGGTGGCCCAGAACTACCTCGCCGCCCCGGCCCTCGTCATCGCCTACGCCCTCGCGGGCACCGTCGACGTCGACCTCACGCGCGAGCCCGTCTGCGAGGGCGCCTCGGGCCCCGTCTTCCTCACCGACCTTTTGCCCTCAGACGACGAGGTTGCCGCCGTCCTTGCCCGCGTGCTCACGCCCGACCTCTTCGCGGGGGCCGCGGACGCCCTCGACCGCGGGTCGGAGAGCTGGCGCGCCCTCGCGAACGCCGGTGGCTCGACGTTCTCCTGGGACGCCGCCTCCACCTACGTGCGCCGCCCGTCCTACTTCGAGGACGCCCGCCGCTCCGAGTCCTTCTCGCTCTCGGGCGCCCGCGCCCTCGCGCTCCTCGGCGACTTCGTCACGACCGACCACATCTCGCCGGCCGGCGCCATCGCGTCCGCCTCGCCTGCCGCCCGCTACCTCACGGAGCGCGGCGTCGCGCCCGAGGACTTCAACTCCTACGGCTCGCGCCGCGGCAACCACGAGGTCATGATGCGCGGCACCTTCGCGAACGTGCGCCTCGAGAACGCGCTGGCGGCGGGACGCATGGGAGGGTGGACCGAGGACCCGGTGAGTGGGGAGGTCACCTCCATCTTCGAGGCGGCCGAGTCCGCCCGCGCCGCCGGCACCCCGCTGGTCGTCATCGCCGGCAAGATGTACGGCTCGGGTTCCTCGCGCGACTGGGCGGCCAAGGGCCCGGCGCTCCTCGGCGTCCGCGCCGTGATCGCCGAGAGCTTCGAGCGCATCCACCGTTCCAACCTGATCGGCATGGGGGTCGTTCCCCTGCAGTTCAGGGAGGGGGAGAGCGCCGCCGCGCTCGGCCTCACCGGGCGGGAGATCTTCTCGATCGCGCCCGTCGACCTCTCGACAGGCGCGCCCGATCCGGCGTATGCTCAGGTGGTCGCGACGCGCCCCGACGGGGGAGAGACCCGCTTCAGCGCGCGCGTGCGCATCGACACCAGGACCGAGGCCGCCTACCTCCGCGCCGGCGGCATCCTGCCCTTCGTGCTCGACACCCTGCTTGACTGACGCCCGTGCTCGGGAAGGACGCCTCCGTGATTTGCCCGCATTGCCAGAGAACCATCGACGACGCCTCCACGCTCTGCCCGCACTGCCACGGCTACGTGCGCGACCCGGCGAGCCCCTCGCCCTCCGAGTTCGTGTTCTGCGACGGGTGCGGCGCGCGGCTCTCCCCGCATGACCGCACCTGCCCCAAGTGCGGCCGGCCCGCGCCGGGGATCCTCTCCACGGACTCCTCCGCCCCCGACCTCGCGGCGGGCAAGACCGCGAGCTTCCCGCGGCTCACCAAGCGCATGATCGAGGCCGAGACCCGCGACCTGCGCCCCGGTCGCGCCCGGGGCGGGGGAGGACCCCTACCACGGGCCCCGCCGGCGCAGCGCACGCCCCTTCCTGATCGCGGCGGCCGTCCTGCTCATCGCCGGCGGCGGCATCTACTTCGCCGTGGCGGACCCTCTGGGCGTCATGCCCGGCTATCTCGCCCAGCTCCGCGACTCCGCGAGCGAGATGTTCCCGAGCCGCATGGCGCCGGAGGCGGCGCCGTCCGCCGGCAGCGCCGAGGCGACCTCCAAGGCCGGCGAGGTGACTTCTGACGGCGAGCTCACGGACGCCCAGGCGCTGCCCGCCCTCATGGCCGCCTACAAGCGCATCGTCGCCCAGCACGACGCCCTCGACACGATCATCGATGACTACAACACCGTCATCTTCGCGAGCGACCGCGACCAGCGCGCCGACGGGGCCGCGAGCGCCTACGGCGCCCGTGACGTCCTCGACGAGACCGTCGCTGACCTGAAGGCCATGAAGCTCGCCGAGGGGTCGGCCTACACCGAGGAGCTCGCGAACCTCCTCGAGCTCGCCGGCTGGGTGCGCACGCGCATCGACATGTACTGCGCCTCCTGGGACATCGCGCTCTCGTTCACGGGCACAGACCTCCCGTCGCGCCATCAAGATGAGATCCTGGCCCCGCTGCGCGAGCGCGCCGCCGCGGACGCCGAGGCGCGCGACAACTTCTTCTCCCACGTCGCCGCCTTCGAGCCGAAGCCCGTCTCCGAGGCCTGACGCCGCCCGTCCGCGCCCGCGAGCGTGATTCATTCGTGAACACGGCCCGTTCTTGCTAGAATTGACAGGATATGGACATGTCAGCAAGAAGGGTGCCTATGTTCGGCAAACAGCTTCACACCCCCGCGTACGACGCCGTCGGCGACGAGGTCGCCGTCATCGAGACCTCGAAGGGCACCGTCCGCGTCCGCCTGGACGCCGCCGGCGCCCCCATCCACGTGGGGAACTTCTGCGAGCTCGCGCAGATGGGCTTCTACGACGGGCTCAAGTTCCACCGCTTCGTCCCTGGCTTCGTGATCCAGGGCGGCTGCCCCAACACGCGCGACATGACCCCCGAGCAGGTGGCCGCCGGCCAGAGCGGTCCGGACGGCATGCCCGGCACGGGCGGCCCGGGCTGGAGCATCAAGGGCGAGTTCGCCACCAACCCCAACAACAGCCACGAGGACGGCGCGCTCGCGATGGCGCGCTCCCAGGACCCCGACTCCGCGGGCTCCCAGTTCTATTTCTGCCTCGGTCCCCAGCACGCGCTGGATTCGGGGTACACGGTCTTCGGGCAGACCCTCGAGGGCCTCGACGTCATCGGCGCCCTGCGTGCCGGCGACGTGATCGAGCGCGTCCAGATCGTCCACGAGGCTTGAGGAGCGCGCCCAAGCGTTGAGACCCGGGGCCCAGCACCCGGGAGCGTCCCGGCCGCCGGTCGGGCCCGATTGAAGGAGAGCACGTGAACGAACAGATCATGGATCAGGCGCGGACCGCCTACCGCTCAGGGGACTTCGCCGGTGCCGTCCACATGTTCACCGCCGCGAAGGACCCCGGTGAGATCCTCGGCGAGGCCGACCATCTCCGCGGCAACGCGCTCATGCGCCTGGGGCGCTACCCCGAGGCAGCCCAGGCCTACGGCGAGGCCCTGAAGGACACCTCCTACGGCAAGGTGGGCGCCCTCCTCACGAACCAGGGCAAGGCCTACACGGCCGCCGGCGACCTCGCCCGCGCCCGCGAGAGCTTCTCGGAGGCCACCAAGGACGCCTCCTATGAGACGCCCTACAAGGCCCAGCTCGGCCTCGGCGACGTCCTCCTGAAGCTCGGCAACCCCACGGAGGCCGGCGTCGCCTTCCGCCAGGCCGCGATCGACGGCACGAACCCCGCCCCGGCCGCGGCCCTTGCGAGCCTCGGCGCCTGCTTCATCGCGCTCGGACGCGCCGCGGACGCCGTGGAGTCCTACCGCACCGCGTCGGACTTCGCCGGCCCGGCCGACGACCCGCGTGCCCTCGCGGCGGGCCTCGGTGAGGCCTACGCCGCCGCTGGCAAGCCCGCCGACGCCGTGGAGGCCTTCCAGCGCGCCACGGCCGACGCCCTCTACCAGCTCACCCCCGAGCAGCAGCAGGCCTACTCCCTCGCCCAGGACGCCCTTGCCGCCCAGCGCTCCATGGCGCCCACCGCGGCCGGCGCCGCCCTGGATCCGCTCGACCCGCTCGGCCAGTCGGGCGCCTTCATCCCCGACCCGTCCGACACGGGCTTCTTCACGCTCACCGAGTCCGAGATGATCCAGCAGGACCGCCAGGAGCAGAAGGTGCGCCGTCGCCGCCGCCACACGGGCCTCAAGGTCTTCCTCGTCATCCTGGTCGTCCTCATCATCGCGGCAGGCGGGCTCGGCTTCGCCTACACGCGCGGCTTCGGCATCCCGTCGCAGCAGGACACCCTGACGAACCTCTTCAACGCCGTCACCGACGGCACCGACACGGACGCCTACCTCGCCTCCGGCCTCACCGATGACGCGAAGTCCGTCATCACCGCCACGATCCCCGAGGGCGCGACCCCGCAGATCCAGGGGATGGACCAGTCCATGACCCAGTCCACCGCGACGGTCGCGGTCGAGCTCTCCCGCGGCGGCACGCAGACCTACGAGGTCTCCTTCGTGCGCCAGGGCCTCGGGTGGGTCGTCTCCAACATCTCGATCGACTTCACCGACGCCGGCACCTCGGACGCCGCCACCGGCACCGCGGCCGCCGGCTCCGCCGACACGGGCACCGCCACCGCGACCGACACCGCCGCGACCTCGACCGAGGCCGCCGACACCTCCAACTAGCGCCCACCCGGCGCCGATCCTTTGGGAGAGACCTTGTTTTCTTTGATGGACATGCTCTTCGGGCAGTACGACGGCGATCTCGCCATCGACCTGGGTACCGCCAACACGCTCGTGAGCGTTCGCGACAAGGGCATCGTGCTCCGCGAGCCCTCCGTCGTCGCCATCGACAAGAACGATGAGCGCATCCTCGCCGTGGGCATCGAGGCCAAGCGCATGCTCGGCCGCACGCCCGGCAACATCGTCGCCGTCCGCCCGCTGAAGGACGGCGTCATCGCCGACTTCGACGTCACCGAGGCGATGCTGCGCTACTTCATCGACAAGGCGTCCGACAAGCGCTATCCCTGGACCCCGCGCCCCCGCGTGGTCGTCTGCGTCCCCTCGGGCGTCACCTCCGTCGAGAAGCGCGCCGTCTTCGAGGCCACGATCTCGGCCGGCGCCCGCCAGGCCTACCTCATCGAGGAGCCCATGGCGGCCGCGATCGGCGCCGACCTGCCCGTCGAGGAGCCCACGGGTTCGATGGTCATCGACATCGGCGGCGGCACCACCGAGGTCGCCGTCATCGCCATGGGCGGCATCGTCGTGTCGCAGTCGATCCGCATCGCGGGCGACGAGTTCGACCAGGCGATCCTCACCCATGTGCGCGACGCCTACAACCTCGCGATCGGCGAGCGCACGGCCGAGGACATCAAGATCAAGGTCGGCTCCGCCGTGCCCCTCAAGGACGAGCTCGATGTCGAGGTCAACGGCCGCGACGTCATCTCGGGCCTGCCCAAGACCGTGCGCATCGAGAGCGAGGAGATCCGCCGCGCCCTCAACAAGCCGCTCGACGAGATGACCAAGGCCGTCAAGGACGCCCTCGACATGACCCCGCCCGACCTCGCCTCGGACCTCATGTACTACGGCATCCTGCTCACCGGCGGCGGGGCCATGCTCCGCGGCCTCGACGTGCGCCTGCGCGACGAGACGGGCGTCTCCGTGAACGTGAGCCCCACGGCCCTCGACAACGTGGTGAACGGCTGCGCGCGCGTGCTCGAGGCGAACGCCTTCGACGGCACGTTCGTGCAGAGCAACGCCTAAGGGGGCGCCGGCACCTTGGCGCGATCCTCGCTGGGCTCCTCACACCTGAATACCCGTCGACCGAGCACGGGCTTCCGGGCGCTCATCGCCTGCGTCCTCGCATCCGTGTTGATCCTCACCTTCTACATGCGGGAGGGGGAGGGCGGCCCGGTCCATCTCGTGCGCGCGGGCGTCTCCGTCGCCATGACGCCCGTCCGCCTCGTCGGCTCCGTCGCGGCCGCGCCCTTCGGCGCGATCGGCAACGCCGTCGGCAACCTCACGGCCTCCGAGCAGAGCCTCTCCGACCTCAAGCGCGAGAACGCCGAGCTCACGGCCAAGGTAGCCGAGCTCTCCGAGAGCAGCGCCCAAGCGAGCCGCTTGGAGGCGCTCCTCGGGCTCCGCTCGACCTACAGCCTCCAGTCCACGGCGGCGCGCATCATCGGCGCCTCCTCTGACGCCTGGACCTCCACGGTCACGATCGACAAGGGCACCGCGGACGGCCTCGCCACGGGCATGCCGGTCTGCAACTCGGGCGGGGTCATCGGCCAGATCATCGAGGTCTCGGCGACGAGTTCCACCGTCCGCCTCATCACCGATGAGCAGTCGGGGGTTTCGGCGATGGTCCAGAGCTCGCGCGCGCAGGGCATGCTCCAGGGCCAGCCCGACGGGAGCCTGCGCCTCGCCTACGTCCCGGCGGACGCCGAGGTGAAGAACGGCGACATCGTCATCACCTCGGGGCTCGGTGGGGTCTTCCCCAAGGGGCTTCCCTTGGGTGTGGTGACCTCGGTCGAGCGCGCCTCGAACGCGAGCTACTACACGATCGTCGTCCGCGCCCAGGCCGCCGCCGAGAACAACGAGGAGGTCCTCGTCATCACGGCGCTCACGGCCGATCAGACGGCCACCGCCGAGGACGTCCAGGCGGTGAACAGCGATCCGGCGGGGAGCTCCCAGGCGGACGCCGCCGCGGGCGGCGCCACGGACTCGGGCCAGGCGGCGGATCAGGGTTCCGGCACGGACGCGACGACGGGAGGGGAGTGACATGGCAGCTGTCAACGAGCGGACACGCAGCACCTGGGCGCGCCTCGCGCCGGCCCTCGCCGCCCTCCTTTTGCAGGTTGGCGTCGCACCCCAGATCTCGATTCTCGGCGGGCGCTTCAACTTCCTCGCGGCCCTCGCCTGCGCCCTCGCGCCCGGGCTCGCCCCGGGGCGCGCGGCCCTCGTCGGCTTCGCCTGCGGGATCGCCTTCGACCTCACAGCGAGCACACCCGTCGGGCTTACCTCGCTCGTCCTCACGGTCGCCTGCTTCGCGATCGCCACCTCGACCCAGGGGATGCCCCTCGGCCTCACGGCGGCGGGCGTGCGCTTGACGGGCCTCGGCATCCTGGCCGCCGAGCTCGCGAGTGGGCTCGGCCTCTTCCTCATGGGCGTCGAGGGGAGCCTCGTCACGGCGATCCTCTCCCACGGCCTCGTCTCCGCCGCCCTCACGCTCCTGGCCGCCCTGCCGCTCCTCATGATCGCCCCGACAGGCGACACCGGGCGCGGGTTCTCCGCGCGCTCGCGCGGCGGCACCCGCTACAAGGTGCTGAGGTAGGGGTCCATGGACGCTCAGCTGGTCGTCATCATCGCGGGCGCGCTCCTCGCGCTTGCGATCATAGGCTCCCTCATCTTCCTGCGCGGCTACTCGGGGCGCTTCGTCTTCGACACGAAGACCGGTACGCGCCCGCGGGCCACGGAGGGCCAGGGCAACACCGTCGACCTCTCCCTCAAGGGCCGGCTCAAGCTCCTCACGATCGGCGTGGGCGCCGCGCTCGGGGCCCTCGGTGTGAAGCTCTGGAGCATGCAGATGGTCTCGGCCGACTACTACGAGAACCTCTCCGAGCAGAACCGCACCCGCACGGTCACGACGGCGGCCCCGCGCGGGCGGATCCTCGACCGCGATGGCGTGGAGCTCGTGACGAACCGCCCCGCGCTTTCGCTCGCCGCCTACCGCGACCTCGCGAACGACCCGATCGTCGTGCGCCATCTGGCGAACCTGCTCGGCGTGCCCAACATCTCCGTCCTCCGCGCGATCCAGGACTACTCCCAGAGCGCCCAGAGCCTGCACACCGTCGCCACGGATGTGCGGCGCTCCACGGTGGCCTACATCGAGGAGCACCCCGCGGAGTTCGACGGCGTCCACGTGGTCGAGAGCACCGAGCGCAGCTACCCCTACGGCACGCTCGCCTGCCATGTCCTCGGCTACACGGGCACCATCACCCAGGAGCAGCTGAAGGCGCAGGAGGACGCCGAGGAGGCGGGCACGGTCGGGTCGGGCTCGGTGGTCTACGAGTCGGGCGACATCGTGGGCCAGGCCGGCGTGGAGCTCCAGTACGAGAGCCTCCTGCAGGGGATCCGCGGCGAGCAGACCGTGCGCGTCGACTCGAGCGGCACCGTCGTTGCCCAGGCCGGTGAGGTGCCGGGCAGCGCCGGCTCCGACATCAAGCTCACGATCTCCCTCAAGATCCAGCAGGCCTGCGAGGAGGCCATCCAACTCGGCATCGAGGCCGCGAAGCGCGCCGGCGACGCCGCCGACGCCGGCGCCTGCATCTGCATGGACGTCACGAACGGCGAGATCCTCGGCATGGCGAGCTTCCCCACCTTCGATCCCTCGGTCTTCATCGGCGGCGTCTCGAACGCGGACTGGTCGGTGCTGAACAGCGAGGAGGCGGGCACGCCGATGGTCAACCGGGCGATCTCGGGCCAGTACATGTCGGCCTCCACGATCAAGGTCCTCTCCTCGCTCGCCGCGCTCGAGTTCGGCACCTACACCTCGACGCAGACCACCAACTGCGTGGGCTGGTGGACGGGCCTCGGCGAGAGCGCCGGAAAATGGTGCTACAACCACTCTGGCCACGGCATCCAGGACCTCCGCCTCGGCATCGTGAACTCCTGCGACTCGGTCTTCTACGACATCGGCAAGGCCTTCTACTACTCGGAGGGCGCCAAGGACGGCCTCCAGACCGTCTTCAAGCGCTGGGGCCTCGGCTCCGCGTGCGGCGTCGACCTGCCCGGCGAGGCGGAGGGCCGCGTGCCCGATGCCGCCTGGAAGCGCGACTACTTCTCGGACTGGTCGGAGGGGGACCGCGCCTGGAACCCCGGTGACGAGCTGAACATCGTCATCGGCCAGGGCGACATCCTCGTGACCCCGCTGCAGATGGCGTCGGTCTACGCCGGCGTCGGGATGGACGGCGTCGAGTACGTGCCGCACGTCTTCCTCTCCGCCGTCGCCCGCGACGGGGAGGGGACGGCCGTCTCCTTCGAGCCCCGCGAGCGCCTGCGCGCCGAGATCCACGCCGACGCCGACCTCGCGCTCGTGAAGAGCGGCCTCGAGGGCGTGATCTACGAGGAGACCGAGACGATCACCCGCCACTTCACCGACCTCTCCGTGCGCGTCGCCGGCAAGACCGGCACCGGCGAGAAGGAGGGCAAGGACGATTTCAGCTGGTTCGTGGCGTACGCCCCGGCCGATCAGCCGAAGTACGTGGTCGCTGTCCTCATCGAGCAGGGCGGCTTCGGATCGGTCTCGGCGCTGCCGGCGCTTCGCCACGTGCTCGGGGCCCTCTACGACGAGCCCGACACGGCGTCCTACACCGGCGGCGACCAGACGCGATAGGAGGGGAGATGCCTGCCAACGAGAGGCGCATCAAGCGCATCAACAAGAAGATGGGCGCGGCCCGCGGGTCCTTCTCACAGCTCGTGAACATGCCGGTCCTCGCGGCCACCCTCGCGCTGATCGTCTTCGGGAGCCTCGCGGTCTGGAGCGCCTCGCTCACGATCGCCGACGCCTCCTTCCCGCGCCATCTCCTCGGCGTCGCGCTCGGCATCGGCGTCGGGGCCGTCATGTGGCGGATCGACTTCAGGGCCCTCGGGAACCTCTCGACGGTCCTGCTCGTGATCGACCTCATCGTCATCTTCATGCCCTTCATACCCGGGCTCTCCTACCGCGCGAACGGCCTCACCGGCTGGATCCGCGTGCCGCTCATCGGCCTCACCTTCCAGCCCGTCGAGCTCGCGAAGATCGTGACCTCCTTCTTCATGGCGAGCCTCGGCGCGCAGTACCACGGGCACATCGACACGGTGCGCGACTACGCGAAGCTCTGCGCGATGCTCGCGATCCCCTTCGGCGCCGTCATCCTCGCCGGCGACCTCGGCAGCGGGCTCGTCGTCTTCACGGGCGGCGTCGCGATCATCTGCATGAGCGGGCCGCGCCGTGAGTGGGTCCTCTCGACGATCGCGATCCTGATCGGCCTGGTCTCGCTTCTGCTCGCCGCCGACTCCGTCCTCGACAGCCTCCTCGGGCACGACGTCCTCATCAAGCAGTACCAGATGAACCGCCTGCTCGTATTCCTCGACCCGACGGCCGACACCTCGGGCACCGGCTACAACCTCATGCAGTCGCTGATCGCCGTGGGGTCGGGCGGCTTTTTCGGCAAGGGGATCGGGCACGCGACCCAGTCCGGCCAGGGCTTCCTCCCCGAGGCGCACACCGACTTCATGTTCGCCCTGCTCTCGGAGACCTTCGGCTTCCTTGGGGCGGCGATCCTGCTCGCGCTCTTCGCCCTCCTCATCTTCTCGACGATCCGCGTGGTGCACCGCTCCGACTCCCTCTTCCTGAAGCTCATGGGCGTGGGTATCATCGGGATGTGGACGTTCCAGATCTTCGAGAACATCGGCATGTGCATCGGCCTCATGCCGATCACGGGCATCCCGCTGCCGTTCATCAGCTTCGGATCGAGCTCGATGATCATGCAGTGCGCGACCGTCGGGATCGTCCAGTCCATCTGGCGGACCCGCGCAAAGGCCGCCTGATCCAAAGACCGCTAACGAAAGGAGCGCCATGGGCATTCCCTTTGACGCCGTGACCGGGGCCCTGAAGGTCCTTCCCTCCGCCAAGAAGGACGTGGACGTCCCCGTCCGCGTCGCCGTCTTCGTCGAGGCGGGCGCGCCGGCGGGCCTCATCGGCCTCGTCCGCGAGGCGTTCGTCCCCCAGACCACCTCGGGGCTCGTCCGCGTCGAGCGGATCGGGGAGGGGCCCGTCCAGGTGAAGGGCGACACGGACCTCTCGATCGTCATCGCCGCGGGCACCCCGCGCCTGCAATCGGCCGTCCAGGAGATCGTGATCGGCGGCGCGCCCTGCGCGGTCATCGCCGAGGATGCGGCCGCCGCCCCCTTCATCACCGAGGACACGCCGGTCCTCGGCCTCATCGCCGGCGCGGACCCCGAGCGCATGAAGGCCGCCCTCGCGCACTGGATCATCGAGCGCGTCGACAAGCAGGCCGCTTTCGCGGCGAACTTCCCGATCCTACGCGTGGCCGCGGCGTCGGGCGTCATCACCCAGGCCGCGCTCGGCAACGCCCTCACGGGCGCCCTCGTGTTCATCCCCGGCGCCGACTTCCCGGTCATGACGCTCGCCCAGCTCGGCATGATGGCCCAGCTCGCCCTCATCTTCGGCAAGCCCATCCGCCCCGAGCGCGGCTACGAGGCGGCGGGCGTGGTGGCCGCGGCCCTCCTGATGCGCGCCGCCGTCCGCCAGCTCGCGCACCGCGCGGGCCCGGCGGCCTTCGCCGTCAAGGCGCTCGCGGGCGGCGCCGGCACCTACGCGATGGGCTGGGCGCTCACCGCGCTCTACCGCGGCGACGTCGACTACACGCGGGCCAACGAGGCCGTGGCCTCCGCCGTGCGCCTCGGCAGGAGCGCGCTCGCCTCCGTCGCCGGGGGGCGGGGCCGCGCGCAGGTGGGCGCATGACGCGGGCCGTCTGGCGGGACCGCTTCGAGGAGATCGAGCCCCTGCTCGGCCGCGTCGAGAAGCCGAGTCGCTACATCGACCACGAGTGGGGGACCGCCTCGAAGGCCGAGGCCGCCTACCGCTGCTGCCTCATCTACCCCGACGTCTACGAGGTCGGCCTGCCGAACCAGGGGATCGCGATCCTCTATCGGATCCTGAACGCCCAGGAGGGGATCTCCTGCGAGCGCGGCTACCTCCCGTGGGTCGACATGGCCGATGAGATGCGCGCCGCCGGCGTGCCGTTGCTCTCGCTCGAGGGCGCGGCGCCCGTGGCGTCCTTCGACATCGTGGGCTTCCATATCCCGCATGAGATGGCCGCCACGAACTACCTCGAGGCGCTCGACCTCGCCGGGATCCCGCTCCATGCCGCCGACCGCGGCGACGACGACCCCATCGTGATCGCGGGCGGGCCGTCGGTCTACAACCCCGAGCCGCTCGCCCCCTTCTTCGACGCCTTTATGATCGGCGAGGGCGAGGAGGCCATCGTCGAGGTCTGCCGCGCCCACGAGCGCCTGCGCGACGCGGGCGCGGGCCGCATGGAGATCCTCCGCGGCCTCGCCCGGGTGCCCGGCACCTACGTCCCCGCGCTCTACGAGGTCC
The DNA here is from genome assembly GCA_034102905.1 of Collinsella sp. Lineage (GTDB taxonomy): Bacteria > Actinomycetota > Coriobacteriia > Coriobacteriales > Coriobacteriaceae > Collinsella. The sequence continues at coordinate 66,301 of JAXEGS010000003.1, forward strand.
GCCATGGGGAGGGGGCGACCGCGCACGGCTACACGGTCCCGCGCGCGGGCGAGGACGTCCCCGCCCGCGTGCTCAAGCGCGTGGTCACCGACTTCGGGGCCACCGACGCCCTCACGCAGACCGTCGTTCCCTACGCCCAGCTCGTGCATGACCGCCTCTCGATCGAGGTCCTGCGCGGCTGCGCCCGCGGCTGCCGCTTCTGCCAGGCGGGCATCACCTACCGCCCCGTCCGCGAGCGCACGCCCGACCAGGTCGTCTCGGCCGTCGCGCGCGGCCTCGCCGAGACCGGCTACGACGAGGTCTCGCTGACCTCGCTCTCGACGACCGACCACTCCTGCTGCCGGCAGATCCTGCGCCGTCTCAACCGCGGGCTCGAGGGCACGGGCGCGTCGGTCTCCATACCCTCGCAGCGCCTCGATTCCTTCGGGGTCGATATGGCGCTCGAGGTCGCGGGCGACAAGAAGGGCGGTCTCACCTTCGCGCCGGAGGCGGGCAGCCAGCGCCTGCGCGACGTCATCAACAAGAACGTGACCGAGGAGGACCTCGACCGCGCCGCGAAGGCGGCCTTCGAGGCCGGCTGGAACCGCATGAAGCTCTACTTCATGATGGGGCTCCCCGGCGAGACGGACGAGGATATCGTGGCCATCGCGAATCTCGCCGACCACGTGCTCGAGCTCGGCCGCTCGGTCGTGCCGAAGGGGCGGCGGGGGAGCGTGTCGGTGTCGATCTCCGTCTCCGTCTTCATCCCGAAGTCGCACACGCCCTTCCAGTGGTGCGCCCAGCTCGATTACGACGAGGTGCGCCGCCGCCAGAAGCTGCTCGTCTCAAGCGTCCGGAACCGGGCCGTGCGCGTGCACTACCACGACGCCTCCACCTCGCTCATCGAGGCCGTGCTCTCCCGCATGGGCCGCGACGCCGCCCCGCTCATCGAGGGCGCCTGGCGCCGGGGCCAGCGCTTCGACGCCTGGTCCGAGCAGTTCTCGCTCGCGCGCTGGGAGGAGGCGGCCGCCGAGCTCGGCCTCGACCTCATCGAGATCGCGCACACGCCCTACGAGCTCGACGCGCGCCTCCCCTGGGAGCACGTGACGCCGGGTGTCTCGGCGGGCTTCCTCAAACGCGAGTACCGTCGCGCCCTCGAGGGGATGACGACGGCCGACTGCACCTTCACCTCCTGCACGGGCTGCGGCATCTGCCAGGCCCTGGGAGCCGACAACGTCCTGGTGGGTGATCGCTCATGACCGCAGCTCCCGCGCCTCCCTTCGAGCAGACCCTCTTCCGCCTGCGCGTGCGCTACCTCAAGCGCGGCCGCCTGGCCTACCTCGGGCACCTCGAGGTCATCCACACCATCGACCGCGCGATCCGGCGGGCGGGCCTGCCGTTCGCCATCACCCAGGGGTTCTCGCCGCACATGCGCGTCGGGTTCTCGAGCGCGCTGCCGGTGGGGACCTCCTCCGCCTGTGAGTGGTTTGATCTCTTCCTGACCGAGCTCGTCCCCGCCCGCGAGGCCCGGGAGCGCCTCGCCGCCGTGACGGCCGCCGACCTCGCGCCCGTCCAGGCGGGCTACGTCGACGTGCGCCGCGCGGCGCTCACGGCCGAGATCGGGCGCATCGACTACCGGGTGGCGATCACCCCCGCCGAGGGGAGCGGCCTCACCGCCGCCGCGCTCGAGGGCGCCCTCGCCGAGGTCCGTGCCCTCGGTCAGATCCCCTATGTCCGCGGCAAGAAGGAGAAGACGCTCGACCTCGCGCGCACGCTCCAGGCCGCCCGGGTGGACGCCGTGGCGGGCGGGCTCTCGCTCGCGCTCGAGACGGCCGCCGACAACGACGGGGCGCTCCGGCCTGAGATCCTGCTCGCCGCGGTCGACCGCGCGCTCGGCGCAGGCGAGGGGCCGATCGTCTCCACCGGGATCCAGGACCTCGCGAGCATCGAGCGCTACCGCGTGGGGCGGGCCTTCCAGGGAATCGTCGGCGCGGACGGCTCGCTCACCGACCCGCTCGGGGCCTCCCGGGTGGAGGTTGTGGTCGAGTCGTAGGGGAGAAAAAGACGTGTTGACGGGGATATGCTGGGCTGGTACCATATCCGGCTGTTGCACGAACTGATGCATGAAGGGCAAAGAGATGTACGCAATCGTTCAAACCGGCGGCAAGCAGTACAAGGTCGCCACCGATGATGTCCTGACCGTCGAGAAGATCGAGGGTGAGGTCGGGGCCAAGGTCGAGCTCCCCGTCCTGTTCCTGAATGACGGCAAGAAGATCATCACGGATGCTGCCAAGCTCGAGAAGGCTAAGGTCACCGCTGAGATCCTCAAGCAGTTCAAGGGCGAGAAGCAGCTTGTCTACAAGTTCAAGAAGCGCAAGCGCTACCACAAGCTCAACGGCCACCGTCAGAACCTGACCCAGGTGAAGATCACCAAGGTCCAGGCCACCTCGCGCGCCGCCAAGAAGACCACGGCCGAGGAGCCCCAGGCTCCCGTCGCCGAGTAACGCCCTCATCCCCTAGAAAGAGGTACACAATGGCACACAAAAAAGGTCTTGGTTCCTCCCGTAACGGCCGCGACTCCCGCGGTCAGCGCCTCGGCACCAAGCGTTTCGATGGTCAGACCGTGAAGGCCGGCGAGGTCCTCGTCCGCCAGTGCGGCACCCACATCCACCCCGGCGAGAACGTCGGCCGCGGCAAGGACGACACCCTCTTCGCGCTCATCGAGGGCAAGGTCAAGTTCATCCGCGGTCAGAAGCACCGTGTGAACGTGCTTCCCGCGCTCGAGGCCTAAGAGCCCCTCACCCTTCATCCAGAGGCATGAGCTGAGACCCCAGGGTTCGCCCTGGGGTCTCTTTTGCTATGCTTGGAACCTGGAAAGACCCACGCCACGACACCCGTGGCTCCCGATAGAGAGGACGTCATGTCCCAGTTCACCGATATGTGCCGCATCAACGTGCGGGGCGGAGACGGCGGCGCGGGCTGCATGTCGTTCCGCCGCGAGGCCTACGTCCCCAAGGGCGGCCCCGACGGCGGTGACGGCGGTGACGGCGGCAACGTCGTCGTCCAGGCCGACGCGCAGCTCTCCTCGCTCATCGACTACCGCTTCAAGCACCACTTCCGCGCCGAGCGCGGCACCCACGGCCAGGGCTCGCGCAAGAACGGCCGCGCCGGCGAGGACCTGGTCCTGAAGGTCCCGCTCGGCACCGTCATCTGGGAGCTCGACCCCGAGACGATGGAGCACACGCGCCAGATCGCCGACCTCGCACACGAGGGCGAGCGCGTCATCGTGGCCCCGGGTGGCCATGGGGGGCGCGGCAACCCCCACTTCGTGTCCTCGGTGCGCCGCGCGCCCGCCTTCGCCGAGAAGGGCGAGCCGGCCCTCGAGCACTGGATCGAGCTCGAGCTCAAGCTCATGGCCGACGCGGCCCTCGTTGGGCTGCCGAGCGTGGGGAAGAGCTCGCTCATCGCGCGGATGAGCGCCGCCCGGCCCAAGATCGCCGACTACCCCTTCACCACCCTCGTCCCCAACCTCGGCATGGTGCGGGCGGGGGAGTACTCCTTCGTCGTGGCCGACGTCCCCGGCCTCATCGAGGGCGCGAGCGAGGGGCGCGGCCTCGGCCACCAGTTCCTCCGCCACATCGAGCGCACGGCACTCATCATGCACGTCGTCGACATCACGGGCGGCTTCGAGGATCGCGACCCGCTCGAGGACTACCGCGTCATCAACGAGGAGCTCGCCGCCTACGCGCCCGAACTCGCCGAGCGGCCCCAGGTGGTCGTCGCGAACAAGTGCGACGCGAGCGGCATGACCGATCGGGTCGCGGCGCTCCGCCGCGCGGCCGTGGCCGACGGGCACCGGTTCTTCGCCGTCTCTGCCCTCACGGGCGCCGGCATGAGCTCGTTCATGCTCGCCTGCGGCGAGATGGTGTCCGATCTGCGCCGCGAGCTCGCCGAGGCGGCCGCAGCCGACCCGGCCCCCGCCGTCGCGGAGTGGGAGGAGCGCCGACGGGCCCGCGAGCGCCGCTTCGAGATCGCGCGCGAGGAAGCCCATGCCTGGCGCGTCACCGGCACCGCGATCGAGCGCCTCGTGGTCCAGACCGACTGGGAGAACGACGAGGCCGTGGGCTACCTCCAGAGCCGCTTCGACCGCGTGGGGCTCGACGACGCCCTCGCGAAGGCGGGCTGCGTCCCCGGCGACGAGGTGCGCATCATGGGGTTCGCCTTCGAGTTCGAGGGCGCCGAGGAGCTTGCCGAGGAGCCGGGAGGGCCGATGGAGGAGCCCGAGGAGCTGCCCGATGCCGACGACCTCGTCCTCGATGCGGATGAGGGCGCCGATGCGTGAGGGCCAGGGCCTGCCGGCGATCGGGGGCGACCCCGCGCGCGAGTACCGCCTGGGGATCATGGGCGGCACCTTCGACCCGATCCACTACGGGCACCTCGTGACCGCGGAGCGGGCGCGCGAGGCGCTCGACCTCGATCTCGTGCTCTTCATGCCCGCCGGCGCCCCCGCCTTCAAGCTCCACCAGCGGGTGACGAGCGCAGAGGACCGCTACGCGATGACGCTCCTCGCCACGGCGACCAACCCGCTGTTCGACGCGAGCCGCTTCGAGATCGACCGCGCGGGGACCACCTACACGGTGGACACCCTGCGCGCCCTGCGCGCCCACTACCCGGATAACGTCAAGCTCTTCTTCATCACGGGCGCCGACGCGATCATGGACATCCTCGCCTGGCACGACGCCGAGGGGCTCGCCGCGCTCACGACCTTCATCGCGGCCACGCGACCGGGGTATGATATCGAGCGCGCGCAGGAGGTCGTCGAGGCCTCCGGCATCGATTTCGATGTGCGCTACATCGAGATCCCCGCGCTCGCGATCAGCTCGACGAGCATCCGCGAGCTCGTGCGGGACGGCAAGAGCGTGCGATACCTCACCGCGACGGCGGTCGAGGGCTATATCCGCAAGATGGGTCTGTACCGCGCCGAGGACATCGAGCGCGTGGACGGGACGCCGGAACGAGGAGGGGAAGCGTGACCGAGGACAGGGAGGCGCTGATCGCGCGCATCCGCGCGGAGCTCGAGGCGCATATGGCGGCCGTGCTGCCGCGGCGCTTCGAGCACTCGATCCGCGTGGCGGCGACGGCGGGCGAGCTCGCGCTCGCGTACGGCGTCGACGCGTTCGAGGCCGAGGCGGCCGGGCTCATCCACGACTGGGACAAGGTGCTGCCCGCCTCCGAGCTCATCGCCCGCGCGGCACAGTACCGGCTCGAGGTCGCCGGGTCTCCGACACTCGCCGTGGGCACGCTGCACGGCCCCGTGGCCGCCGTCGAGCTCGCCGAGCGGTTCCCCGAGCTGCCAGGTGCCGTCTTCCAGGCCGTGGCGCGCCACACGGTGGCCGCCGAGGACATGTCCCCGCTCGACATGGTGGTCTTCATCGCCGACGCGATCGAGCCGGGACGCCGCGGGGACCACGTGGGGCCGCTCCGCGCGCTCGTGGGGGAGGAGAGCCTGGAGGAGGTCTTCTTCCGGTGCTTCAGCCAGGGGCTCATCTACGTGATGGAGACCGGGCGGTACCTGTACCCCACGGCGCTGTCGATCTACAACCGCTATGCCCTCGCGCGCCGTCGCGCGGGCGAATGAGAGAGGAAACCATGACCGAGGAGAACCTGAGCACGGAGGCCGCCGAGGCCGCAGCGGAGCAGACTGCCGCCGAGCACGAGGCGGCTGACCCGGTGAACGAGCCCGTCGAGAACCTGCGGAGCGCCGCCTCCGCCTCAAGCGCGGGCATCGAGGGGGAGCAGGTGGCGCGCGAGGCCGCGGCCGCCATCTGGAACAAGAAGGGCGAGGACGTCATCGCCCTCGACTTCACGACGCTCTCCGATGTCTGCGACTACTTCGTGATCGCGACCGGCCTGAACAACCGCCAGGTCGACGCACTCGTCGACGAGGTCGAGGAGAAGGTCGCCGAGCGGCTCGGCGAGCACCCGCTCTCCATCGAGGGCCGTGACGAGCGACAGTGGGTCCTCATGGACTACGGCACGGTGCTCGTGCACGTCTTCACGCCTGAGGCGCGCGACTACTACCGCCTCGAGAAGCTCTGGGCCGACGCCCCGCGCCTCGCCCTCGATCTGGACTGACGCATCCCCGGGGCGCGCGGGTCAGCCGCGCTCCCGCAGCTCGTCGGAGCGCAGGGTCCCTTCTGAGAACCTCCGCTCGCGGCCGAAGCCGACGGCCCCGGTGCCGAAGCGCTCGCGCAGGCGGTCCACCGCGACGGAGAGCTCGCGGCGCCCGCTCGCCACGGCCCCGCGCTCGTCCACCTCGGCGAAGAGATCCGTCTGCACGCCGCCGGCCTCAGCGAACCCGCTGACGCCCACGCCGGCGAGGCGGACGTGGGTCCCCGGCGCCCAGACGCCGCGCAAGAGCTCGATGGCCGCCGGCACGAACACGTTCTCGTCGTCCGTCGCGTGCGGGAGGCGCCGCTGCACGGTGTGGCCCTCGCCGAAGGAGTACTTGAGCTTCACCGTGACGGTGCGCCCCGCGAGGCCCTTCTCGCGCAGGCGCCGCCCCACGGAGGCGCCGAGCAGCGCGAGGGCCGCCTCGACGTCGCCGCGGTCCGTGAGGTCGCGCGGGAAGGTCCGCTCGTTGCTCACGGACTTGACCTCCGCGGGAGCGTCCACGGGGCTGACCGCGCTCACCTCGCCGCCCGCCGCCCGCGTGCGCATCCGCCCGGCGTTCACGCCGAAGATGGGGGAGAGGCGCTCCTCGCCCGCCTCGGCGAGCTGACCGAGCGTGCGGATGCCGATGCGGGCGAGCGCCGCATCGGCCCGCTTGCCGACCCCGCTCATGGCCCGCACCGGCAGCGGCGCGAGGAAGGCCCGCTCGGTGCCGGGCACCACCACGGTGAGGCCGCGGGGCTTGTCGCGCTCGCTCGCGATCTTCGCGACCGTCTTGTTGCATCCGAGCCCGATCGAGCAGGTGATCCCGAGCCCCGCGACGCGCCGCGCGATCCGCCCGACGATCTCGACGGGGTTCTCCGCGGAGAAGCGGCCCGGCGTGATGTCGAAGAACGCCTCGTCGATGGAGACACGGTCGATGTAGGGGGTCTCGTCGGCGAGGATGCCCATGACGAGCCCGCTCATCTCGCGGTAGCGGTCGAAGTGGCCGTGGGTCCAGATGGCGTCGGGGCAGAGGCGGCGCGCCTGGGCGCTCGGCATCGCGGAGCGCACCCCGAAGGCGCGGGCCTCGTAGGAGGCCGTCGAGACCACGCCGCGCTCCTCGGCCGCGCCGCCGACGATCACCGGCCTCCCGCGCCACTCCGGGTGGTCGAGCTGCTCCACGCTGGCGAAGAAGGCGTCGAGGTCCAAAAGGCCGATGGCCGGACCGCTCCACCCGCCGAAGAGCCCCGCCACGAATGCGGCGGCATCGTATGTGTGTTCGCTTTCCATGCCCCCAGTATAGCGGAGCGGGCGGACAGAAGTTCGATGCGCCCCGTTTGACCGGCGGTGAAAACATGGCTAAGATGTGTACCGCCTGCGGCCATTCTGAAGAAGTGCCCGCATGGGGCTTCACCTGCTCCGGCCGTTGGCGTATCATTACACGTCGTTTGTTTATCGGTGCAGCGTCCTGCTGCGTAGATGGAGGAGTTTGCATTGGCAGTCAAGATTCGCCTCGCCCGCCACGGCTCGAAGAAGCGCCCGTACTACCGCGTCGTCGTGGCTGACAGCCGTTCGCCGCGCGATGGTCGCCTGATCGAGGAGGTCGGCCGCTACAACCCGCTGACCAACCCCAAGACCATCGACCTCGACCTTGAGAAGATCGAGGCCTGGCAGTCCAAGGGCGCCCAGACCACGGACGCCGTGGCCGCGCTCATCCGCGCCGCCAACGAGGGCGAGAAGAAGGCCGCCGAGCCCAAGAAGTCCAAGAAGCAGCAGGCCAAGGACGCCGAGGCCGCTGCCGCCGCGGCCGCCGAGGCTGAGTCGACCGAGGAGTAGCCCCCGTGTCCGATGAGCTCATCGAGGACATGGGCGCCGAGGCCCCCGAGGAGGTCCTCCTCTCCGATCGCATCGCCGATCTCGTGGAGTACCTCGTCTTGAACATCGTCGACGACCCCGACGCCGTGAGCCTCGAGGTCATCGACGGCGAGGCCTCCTCGACCATCGAGATCACCGTCGCCGCGGACGACGTCGCCAAGGTGATCGGCCGCCACGGTCGCACCATCAAGGCCGTCCGCACCCTCGCCCGCGCCCTCGCCGCGCGCCTGGGCACGTCGGTCGAGGTCGAGGTCCTGGGTTAGGCACCCTTGTCAACGCCATACCGCAACATCGCCCGTGTCATCAAACCGCACGGGTCCAAAGGGGAGGTCGTCGTAGCAGCGCTGCGCGGCCTTCCCTTCTGCGTTGCGCCCGGTCTCACCGTGGCCCTCACGCCGCCTGCCCTCGATCGGGAGCGCTTCACCACGGTGCGCTCGGTGGGCGCCGTGCGCGACGGGAGCGCCCTCGTGTCGTTCTCGGGCGTCAGCACGATCCAGGACGCCGAGGAGATCGTCGGCTGCCGCGTGCTCGCGCGCCGCGCCGACCTCGACCTCCCCGCGGGCGCCCTCGCCTTCGACGAGCTCATCGGCCGCTCCGTCGCGGATGAGGCGGCGGGGCCCCTCGGCGCCATCGAGGAGATCATGGAGTCGCCGGCCCACGACATCTGGGTCGTCCGGGGGCGCCGCGGCGAGGTCCTGATCCCCGTGGTGGACGAGCTCATCCGCGAGCTTCCCGAAAAGGGCCCCATCACCGTCTCGCTGCCCGCCGGCCTTATCGGGGGCGAGGGCGCGTGATCATCGAGACGCTCTCCGTCTTCCCGGAGGTCTTCGAGGGCTATATGTCCGCCTCCATCATGGGCCGCGCGCAGCGGGCGGGCCTCCTCGACTTCCGCGCCCACAACCTGCGCTACTGGACGCACGACCGCCACCGCACCGTGGACGACGAGCCCTACGGCGGCGGGGCGGGGATGCTCATGAAGGTCGAGCCGATCGCCGAGGCCGTGCGCTCCCTCAGCGCCGCCGATGACGCGCTCCGGCCCCATGTCATCTTTTTCACGCCCACCGGCACCCCCTTCACCCAGGGCGTCGCCGAGCGGCTCGCCGGGATGGACCGGCTCCTGCTCGTCTGCGGCCGCTACGAGGGGATGGACGAGCGCGCCTACGCCCTCGCCGACGAGCGCATCTCGATCGGCGACTTCGTCCTCACAGGCGGCGAGCTCGCGGCGATGGTCGTCGCCGACGCCGTCTGCCGCCTCATCCCCGGGGTCCTGGGCGACGCCATGAGCAACCGCGACGAGTCCTTCTCCACCGACGCGGGCGGCGGGCTTCTCGAATACGCTCAGTACACCCGCCCCGCTGAGTTCGCGGGGGAGCGGGTGCCGGAGATCCTTCTCTCGGGCGACCACGCCCGCGTGGACGCGTGGCGGCGCCTGAACGCGCTCGAGCGCACCTGCCGCTGGCGGCCCGACCTGATCGAGTCCGCCGAGCTCACCGGCGAGGAGCGCGTCCTCGCGCGGCGCCTCATCGACCAGTATCAGGAAGGCGGTGCATGACCCATGCCCGAAACCAAGAAATCCGCCCTGCGTGACCTCCTCGAATGGGTGGTCGTCCTCGCGGTCGCCTTCATCTGCGCCCTCCTCATCCAGCGCTTCGTCGCGAGCCCCTACACGGTCCCCACCGGCTCGATGGAGCAGACCATCCAGATCGGCGACAACATCTTCGCGCAGAAGGTCACCGTCGAGCTCGGCCAGCCCGTGGCGCCCGGCGACATCGTCGTCTTCAACAACCCCAACGCCGGCTCCGACCACGACATCCTCGTCAAGCGCGTGATCGCCGTCGGGGGACAGACCGTCGATTTGGTCAACGGCGCCGTGTACGTGGACGGCGTCAAGCTCACCGAGGACTACGCCCAGGGCATGAGCTACCCGCTCGCGGGCCAGGCCCCCGGCGTTGAGATCAGCTACCCCTACACGGTCCCGGAGGGCAGCGTCTGGATGATGGGCGACAACCGCGAGAACTCGGCCGACTCGCGCTACTTCGGCGCCGTGCCCACCTCGGACCTCATCGGCGTGGCCTTCTTCCGCTATTGGCCGCTCGACCGCATCGGCGCCCTGTAGGCCGGCGCGCTTGCGCTAGTATGTCTCAGACCGCTTCCATCGACAGAGGGGATCCCGCGCGCATGGACACCCAACCGCTCACCTTCCAAGACATGATCCTCGCCCTCGAGCACTACTGGGCGAGCCACGGCTGCACCGTCATGCAGCCCTACGACTCCGAGGTCGGCGCCGGCACCTTCCACACGGCGACGCTCCTGCGCTCCCTCGGGCCCAAGCCCTGGCGCACCTGCTACCCACAGCCCTGCCGCCGCCCCGCCGACGGCCGCTATGGCGAGAACCCCAACCGCCTGCAGCACTACTACCAGTTCCAGGTGCTCATCAAGCCGAGCCCCGAGAACTCCCAGGAGCTCTACCTCGGCTCGCTCGCCGCAATCGGCCTCGACCCCGCCAAGCACGACGTCCGCTTCGTCGAGGACGACTGGGAGAGCCCCACGCTCGGCGCCTGGGGGCTCGGCTGGGAGGTCTGGCTCGACGGCATGGAGGTCACGCAGTTCACCTACTTCCAGCAGGTGGGCGGCATCGAGTGCGATCCCGTCCCCGTCGAGATCACCTACGGCCTCGAGCGCATCGCCATGTACGCCCAGGGCGTGACGAGCGTCTACGACCTCATCTGGTCGGTCGCCCCCGACGGCACGCCGATGACCTACGGCGAGGTCTTCCTCGAGAACGAGCGCGAGTTCTCGGCCTACAACTTCGAGGTCGCCGACATCGAGATGATGCGCCAGAAGTTCGACGACTACGAGCGCGAGTGCCATGCCTGCCTCGATGCAAACCTGCCCCTGCCGGGCTACGACTGCGTCCTCAAGTGCAGCCACGCCTTTAACCTGCTCGACAGCCGCGGCGCCCTCTCCGCGACCGAGCGCGCCGCCTACATCCTCCGCGTCCGCACCCTCGCCAAGGCGGCCTGCGAGAGCTACCTCGCCCACGTCGCCGGCGCCGACGCATCATCCGAGACGACCCAGGAAGGGGAGGTGGCCTAAGATGGCAGGAACCCGAGACCTCCTGTTCGAGATCGGCGTCGAGGAGATGCCCTCCGCGCCCCTCATGAACGCCGAGAAGCAGCTCGCCGCCCTCGTGACCGCCGGCCTTGACGAGGCCGGCCTCGCGCACGGCGCCGTGCGCACGTTCTCGACCCCGCGCCGCCTCACCGCCCTCGTGGCCGATGTCGCCGACGAGACCGAGGCCGTCCACGAGGTGCTCCGCGGCCCCGCCGCGAGCATCGCCTTCGATGAGGCGGGCGCGCCCACCCGCGCCGCCGAGGGTTTCGCGCGCAAGAACGGCATCGCCGCGGACGAGCTCATCCGCCGCGAGGACGCCGACGGCCGCGAGTACGTCTTCGCCGAGCGCTCGGTTGAGCCCGTGCCCGCCGCACCCCTGCTCAGCACCCTCTTCGAGCGCATCATCGCCTCGCTCGAGTGGCCGAACTACCGCAGCCAGCGCTGGGGTTCCACGCACGAGACCTTCGTCCGCCCGATCCGCTGGATCTGCGCCCTCCTCGGCGAGGAGCCCATCCCCGTGCGCTACGCGGACGTGACCTCGGGTGACACCACGCGCGGGCACCGCGTCCTCGCGCCCGGTGAGCACCGCGTGGGATCCGCCTCCGACTACGAGCGCGTCCTCGAGGGGGCCTTCGTCCTCGGGGCCGCCGCGCGCGCCGATCGGATCCGCGCCGGCATCGCGCGCGTCGAGGCCGAGCTGGGTGTCACGGTCGACACCCCGCGCCGTGTCTTCGACGAGGTCGTGAACCTCTGTGAGTGGCCGGAGGTCCTCGTGGGCCGCTTCGACGAGGAGTTCCTGCAGGTCCCCTCGGAGATCATCTGCGAGTCCATGCTCACGAACCAGCGCTATTTTCCCACCTACGACGTCGCGGGCAACCTCACCCGCGCCTTCGTCGTGGTGTCCAACGCCGACCCGGCAGTCGCGCGGACGGTGATCGACGGCAACGAGCGCGTCGTCCGCGCCCGCCTCGCCGACGCCAAGTTCTTCTACGAGGAGGACCTGAAGGTCCCGCTCGACGAGTTCCGCGAGCGGCTCGCCCGCGTCGGCTTCCAGCGCGAGCTCGGCACGGTCCTGCAGAAGTCGGAGCGCATCGAGGACGTGGCCCTCGCGATCGCCCGCGAGGCGCGCCTCGGCGCCAAGGTCGCGGCCGCGGCGGCCCGCGCGGCGCACCTCGCCAAGGCTGACCTCGTCTCGAACGCCGTCGTCGAGTTCACGAGCCAGCAGGGCGTCATGGGCGGCTACTACGCGCTCGCCGCCGGCGAGGGCGAGGACGTCGCCGAGGGCATCCGCGACCACTACCGCCCGCGCTTCGCCGGCGACGACCTCCCCGCGGGGGTCTGCGGCTGCGTCGTGGCCGCGGCCGACAAGCTCGACACCATCGCCGGCATGTTCGCGATCGGGGAGCCCCCGACCGGCTCCAAGGATCCCTTCGCGCTCCGCCGCGCCGCGATCGGTGTCGTGAACATCCTGCGCGACCGGCTCCCGATCGCCTTCGAGCCCATCGTCGACGCCGCGCTCGACGCCTACGCCGCGCAGGGCCTCTCCTTCGACCGCGCCGCCACCACCGAGGCCGTGTGCGCCTTCATCCGCGGCCGCATGCAGCAGATGGCGCGCGACGAGGGCCTCTCGGCCGACACCGTCGCCGCCGTCTCGGCGGGCAGCGTCACGGCCCCGGCCGACTTCTTCGCGCTCGCCCGCGCCCTCGAGGACGCCCGCGCGAACGACCCGGCGGCCTTCGAGAACCTCGCCGTCGCCCACGCCCGCGCCGCACACCTCGCTGACGCCTCCCTCGGCACCGAGGTTGATCCCGGGCTCCTCGGGCCCGCTGAGGCCGCGCTCCTCGCCGCTGTGGACGCGGCGGGGGAGAACGTCGGCGCGCTCCTCCAGGCGCGTGACTTCGCCGGTGTGATCGCCGCGCTCGCGGGGCTCCGCGAGGCGATCGACGGCTTCTTCGACGAGGTCATGGTCATGGACGAGGACCCGGCGCTCCGGGGGAACCGCCTGCGCCTCCTGAACCGCTTCGCCGCGCTCTTCGCCGACGTCGCGAACATCGGCGAGCTCGGCCGCAGGTAAGCCGCCACATAGGGCTCGATCACGGCCGCCCCGCCACCTGCGCGGGGCGGCCGTCCGCTCAACCGGCCCCGGAGCGCCCGCCGTCCGCGGCCGGGTCCGGCTCTGCTAGGCTGGGGGAGATCGAGAGGAGCCCCCATGCCCGTGCCGTCCGTGACCGTCCTCGCCGTATCCGACGCCCTCGGCCGCACGGCCGCCGACGTGGCGCTCGCCGCGGCGGGCCAGTTCCCCGGCGCCGAGGTCATGATCCGCCGCCTCGCCCACGTGGACGCCGCCGGCAGCGTGGAGGGCGAGCTCGCCCCGCTCATCGCGGCCGGTGAGCGCGTGGCCGTCTTCCACACGATCGTCGACGCGGCGCTGCGGGCCCAGGTGGCCGACCTCCTGCTGCGCCTCGGCGTGCCCGCCGTCGACCTCATGGGCCCCGCGGCCGGCACCCTCTCCATCCTCCTCGACCGCGAGCCCGTGGGCGTGCCCGGCACGATCCACCGCACCGACGAGGGCTATTTCAAGCGCATCGAGGCCATGGAGTACTTCGTGGAGCACGACGACGGCCGCGGCGCGGACGACCTCTCGGGCGCCGACGTGGTGCTCCTCGGGGTCTCGCGCACCTCGAAGACGCCGCTCTCCATGTACCTCGCCTTCCAGGGGCTCAAGGTGGCCAACGTGCCGCTCGCGGCCGGTATGGAGCCCCCGGCCTCCATCTTCGCAGTCGATCCGGCCCGCCTCATCGGCCTCATCTCCACGGTGGACGTGATCTCGGATATCCGCGACCGCCGGCTCGGCGACGAGCTCTCGCGCGCGGTGGCCGCCGCCTACGCCGACCCCGCCGCGATCGAGCGCGAGATGGCCGAGGCGCGCTCTCTCATGCGCCGGCTCGGGTGCTTCGTCGTGAGGACCGACCACAAGGCCGTGGAGGAGTCGGCGGCCGAGATCATGGCCCGCCTGGAGCGGGTCGCCCGGGCGCGCACCCGGGGCTGACACCCGGGGGAACATGTTCAAACAAGCCCTTCTACCTGCAACTTGTTCGAACTGGTATCTACATATCATGACCATATGAACAACCGTCCGCCGTGCGTTTCGCACCGCCCACGCCCCCTCCATCGAATCTAGACGGCCCCGCGCCGCCCCCTTCCTATAGTTCGCACAAGCCCGGGCACCGACGCCCGGGCGCCCGTCAGACGGTCCGCGGCCAGGCCGCGGGGATAAGGGGGACGATCATGACGAGCGGCAAGATGGTGTACCGGTTCGGGGTCGACGAGACCGGCGCCGACGTCACGGAGGGCGATGCGAGCCTCGCCTTCGTGCTCGGCGGCAAGGGGGCGAACCTCGCCGAGATGGCGCGGATCGGCCTGCCCGTGCCCCCGGGCTTCACGATCACCTGCCAGACCTGCGTGGCCTATTCCGACGCCGGCGACGTGTGGCCGGAGGGGGCCCTAGACGAGATCGAGGCCATGACCCGCGACCTCGAGCACCGCTTGGGCAAGCGCCTCGGCGACGAGGCGGACCCGCTCCTCGTGTCGGTACGGTCGGGTGCGCCCTTCTCGATGCCGGGCATGATGGACACCGTCTTGAACCTCGGCCTCACCGACCGGTCGGTCGAGGGGCTCATCGCCCAGACCGGGGACGCCCGTTTCGCCTGGGACTCCTACCGGCGCTTCATCCAGATGTTCTCGAACGTCGTCATGGGTGTCGACGCTGACCTCTTCGAAAACGCGCTCACCGAGCGCCGGCTCGTCGCGGGCGTCTGGACGGACGCGGAGCTCACGGCCGACGACCTCCGGGGGCTCGTCGATGAGTTCAAGGACATCTTCGCGGCGAACGTCGACGCCACCCGGGCGCCCGAGCTCGCCGACGAGCGGGGGCGCGTGCGCTTCCCCTCAGACCCCCGCCTCCAGCTCCGCCTCGCGATCCAGGCCGTGTTCGGCAGCTGGATGAACGAGCGCGCCTGCATCTACCGGCGTCAGAACGAGATCCCCGACGATCTCGGCACGGCGGTGAACGTGCAGGCGATGGTCTTCGGCAACAAGGGGGACACCTCGGCCACGGGCGTGGCCTTCACCCGCAACGCCGCCGACGGCACGAAGGAGTTCTACGGCGACTTCCTCGTGAACGCCCAGGGCGAGGACGTCGTCGCCGGGATCCGCAACACGAGCCCGATCGATGAGCTCGCCTCCATCCCCGCGCTCGCCGAGGCGGCCGAGGAGCTCGAGCGCATCTTCGGGGTGCTCGAGGCGCATTACCGCGACATGTGCGACATCGAGTTCACGATCGAGCAGGGCAGGCTCTGGATGCTCCAGACGCGCGTGGGCAAGCGCACGGCCGCGGCGGCCCTGAAGATTGCCGTCGACATGGTGGCCGAGGGCCTCATCACCCGCGAGGAGGCCGTGCGGCGCATCAATCCCGCCCAGCTCGACCAGCTCCTCCACCCGCAGTTCGACGCCACGGCGAAGATCGAGGTCCTCGCCCGCGGGCTCAACGCGAGCCCCGGGGCCGCGGTGGGGGAGATCGTCTTCTCCTCCGACGACGCGGTGGCGGCCGCGGCGGAGGGCCGGCGCGTCGTCCTCGTGCGCTGGGAGACGAACCCCGACGACCTCAAGGGCATGACCGTGGCCGAGGGGATCCTGACGAGCCACGGCGGCAAGACGAGCCACGCCGCCGTGATCGCCCGCGGCATGGGCACGCCCTGCGTCTGCGGGGTGGAGGCGTTCCGGATCGACGCGGCCAAGAAGGAGGTGCGCGTCGAGGGCACGGACGTCGTCCTCACCGAGGGGGACATCATCTCCATCGACGGCGCCGCGGGCATCGTCGCCGCCGGCGCCGTGCCGCTCGTCTCGGCCGAGATGACCGGCGACCTCGAGACGGTCCTCACCTGGGCCGACGAGATCCGCCTCGACACGTCCCACGGGCGCGCCGCCCATGTGCGCGTGAACGCCGACACCCCCGAGGACGCCGAGCTCGCCCTCGGCTTCGGCGCCGAGGCGATCGGCCTCTGCCGTACGGAGCACATGTTCCTCGGCGAGCGCAAGGACATCATCCAGTCCTTCATCCTGACCGACGACGCCTCTGAGCGCATGCACGCCCTGGCCGACCTCCTGCGGGTCCAGACCGAGGACTTCCTGAGGATCTTCCGCACGATGGACGCGCGCCCCGTCGTCGTGCGCCTGATCGACCCGCCGCTCCATGAGTTCTTGGACGATCCCCGCGAGCTCGCCGTCCGCCTCGCCCGCCTGGAGGAGCGCGGCGTGCCCGAAGCCGACCTCGCCGGCCTCCGCGCCCGCCTGCGCCGGGTCGACGCGATGACGGAGTCCAACCCGATGCTGGGGCTTCGCGGCGTGCGCCTTTCGATCGTCTACCCGGACCTCCCGCTCATGCAGGTGCGCGCCATCGCCACCGCGGCCGCCCGCCTCATCCGCGACGAGGGGCTGCGCCCGCTTCCCGAGGTGATGATCCCGCTCGTCTCTATCACCGCCGAGCACGTCCAGACGCGCGCCGTCGCCGAGCAGGTGATCCGCGAGGTCGAGGAGGAGTACGGGGTCGCACTCGACATCCCAGTGGGCACGATGGTCGAGCTGCCCCGCGCCTGCCTCATGGCCGGCGAGATCGCCCGCGCCGCCGACTTCTTCTGCTTCGGCACGAACGACCTCACCCAGACGGCCTTCGGCTTCTCGCGCGACGACGCCGAGAGCAAGTTCATCCCCATCTACCTGCACAAGCGCCTGCTCGAGGCGAACCCGTTCGAGACCATCGACGAGGGTGTGCTCGCACTGGTCGCGATGGCGGTCGAGCGGGGGAGGGCTGCGAACGCCGGCATGCACTTCGGGGTCTGCGGCGAGCACGGCGGCGACCCGAAGAGCATCAAGGCCTTCTTCAACGAGGCGGGCGTCGACTACGTGAGCTGCTCGCCCTACCGGGTCCCCATCGCCCGCCTCGCGGCGGCCCAGGCGAAGCTCGAGCGCGAGGACTGAGCCGGCGCGTGGAGGACTTACGAATGCCCCTTGCCAGACGCGCGGGCTCGCGTATAATGTTCTCCGTTTGTTCAACCTATGTGCCGGCGTACGCGTGCGGCACCTCTGGAAGAGTGAGGATCGAAAGATGGACTACATCCGCGCAATCGAGCGCCAGCAGATCCGGGAGGACATCCCCCAGGTTCGCGTCGGCGACAACGTCAAGGTGCACTACCGCATCAAGGAGGGTGAGCGCGAGCGCATTCAGGTGTTCCAGGGCGACGTCATCCGCATGAGCGGCGCCGGCTCCCGTGAGACCTTCACCGTGCGCAAGCTCTCCTTCGGCGTGGGCGTCGAGCGCACTTTCCCGCTCCACAGCCCCAAGATCGGCAAGCTCGAGGTCGTGCGCCACGGCAAGGTCCGCCGCGCCAAGCTCTACTACCTGCGCGACAAGGTGGGCAAGGCCGCCCGCATCCCCGAGAAGCGCTAGGCGCCCGTCTCTAGCTCATCTCTTGAGGACCGCTCCCGCCGGGGCGGTCCTCTTTTTATCCCGATCCCCCGGAGGCGAGCCCCATGGCGAACATGACCACATCCCTCTCCGCGACCGCCGTGGCCGCAGAGCTCGCGGCGGCCCCTGTCGAGGAGGTGGCCGACCTCGTCGCGCGCTTCGCCGATGATCCCCGCATCCAGGTCAGGAAGGCCTGCGAGCGGGCGCTGCGCCGTCGCGAGCGCGAGCTCGCCGAGCGGGAGCGGGTGCTCGGGCTCTACGAGCGCATGCGCGAGCTCGGCGGGACGGGCGTCGTCGTGGGCGTCGACGAGGTGGGTCGCGGGTCGGTCGCGGGGCCCCTCACGGTCTGCGCGGTGTGCCTGCCGCGCGAGCCCGTCGTCTGGGGCATCAACGACTCGAAGCAGCTGAGCCCCGCCCGCCGGACCGTCCTCGCGGCGCAGATCGCCGAGGCGGCCCTCGCCATCGGGATCTGCCATATCGCGCCCGAGGCGATCGACGCGCAGGGCATGGCGGCGTCGCTTCGCGAGGCCGTCCGGGGGGCCGTGGCCGACACGGGGCTCGAGCCCGACTGCGTCCTCATGGACGGCAACCCCCTGGGCGCGGTCCCGAACGAGCGCGACGTGGTGCACGGCGACGCCACCGTGGCCGCGATCGCGGCGGCGAGCATCGTGGCCAAGGTCACCCGCGACGAGCTCATGGTCGAGCTCGATGCCGAGTACCCGGGCTACCACCTCGCTCAGTCGAAGGGCTACGCCTCGCCCGAGCACATCGCCGCGATCCGCGAGCGCGGCCTCACGCCCATCCACCGCGTGAGCTTCTGTGGGAACTTCCTGGAGACCGCGCGGCTCTTTTGAGGAGGCTGCCGGCCGGGCGCGGGCCCGCCCGCCCGCGTGAGCTGCCCGGTTCAGATTCCGTTGAGGCGCGAGACGGCACCCCGTCAGATTCCGGCAGTCTTCATATCCCTCCCGTCAGATGGGCGGGCGCATGCTTCTCCTCCCATCGACGACAAGGAGGAGCCATGAGCGCACGTCGCCACACGAGGATGTACTTCACCGAGACGGTCACGGAGGAGCCGGGCGGACGCGCTGCCGAGCCGCCCGGCGCCCCGATCGACCCCGCCGACCTCTCCCGGCATGAGCTCGGCCAGCTCGGGGAGGACATCGCAGCCGCCCACCTCATCGACATCGGCCTCGCCGTGATCGAGCGCAACTACCGCTGCTGCGAGGGCGAGGCCGACATCGTCGCCGTGGACGAGGACGAGGGGGCGGTCGTGCTCGTCGAGGTGAAGACGAGGCGGGCCGCGGGCGGCGAGGGCGCCTTCGCCGAGGAGGCGGTCGACGCCGCCAAACGCCGCCGCTACCGGCGGATCGCCGCGGTGTACCTCATGGAGCACTTCCCGGCGCCCTCGATCCGCTTCGACGTGATCGCCGTCACGGTGCCGGACCACGGCCCCATCGAGGTGCACCACGTCCCCGGGGCCTTCGACTGGGACGCCGACCGATGAGCGCCGCGGCCGCGGACGCCTCCTTCGCCGTGCACGCGGCCTGCCTGCGCGGCGTGGAGGCGATCCCCGTCACCGTGGAGGTGTCGCTCTCCGGCGGGATCCCGGGGATCTGCATCGTCGGGCTCGGGGACGCCGCCGTCATGGACGCGCGCGTGAGGATCCGCTCGGCGCTTCGGGCCGGCGGCTTCGAGCTCCCCCGGAAGAACATCACCGTGAACCTCGCGCCCGGCGACCTCAGGAAAACCGGCACCGGGTTCGACCTGCCCATCATGGTCGCGATCCTCGCCATCTCGAACCAGATCCCCCGCGCCGGCCTCGACGGGCGCCTCTTCTGCGGCGAGGTCGCGCTCGACGGCTCGGTTTTGCCCATGCGCGGCGAGGTGGCCTATGCGCTCCTCGCCCGCGAGCGCGGGCTCGCGCTCGTGGGAGGCCCCTCCGAGGGGCACGTCCCGCTCAAGGGCGTCTCCTTCGAGTGCCTGGCGCACGTGGGGGCGCTCCGTCAGGGCATCGATGAGGCGGCCCGCGCACCCTCCCGGGCGCGCCCGGCCGCTCAATCCGCCTCGCCCGCGCCCGATTTCGCCGACGTCGCGGGCCAGGAGGTCGCTAAGCGCGCGCTCGCGATCGCGGCCGCGGGAGGCCACGGCCTCCTCATGGTGGGTCCGCCCGGGGCGGGGAAGACCATGCTCGCGAAGCGTATGTGCTCGATCCTGCCGGCCATCGGCGAGCGCGAGCGGCAGGAGGCGCTCTGCATCCACTCCGTGGCGGGGGAGGAGGTCACGGGGCTCCTCGCGGGCGAGCGACCCTTCCGCGCGCCCCACCACAGCATCTCCGCGGCGGGGCTCGTGGGCGGCGGGCGCCCGGTTAGGCCCGGCGAGATCAGCCTGGCGCACGGCGGCGTCCTCTTCCTGGACGAGCTCGCCGAGTTCCCCACGGGGGTCCTGCAGCTGCTCCGTCAGCCGATGGAGGAGGGGAGGATCCGTCTCGTCCGCGTGGACGGCGGCTACACCTTCCGCTCCCGCTTCCAGCTCCTGGCCGCGAGCAACCCCTGCCCCTGCGGCTACCTCGGGGACCCTCAGGTCCCCTGCACCTGCGGGGCGGCGGCCGTTGAGCGATACCAGGCGAAGCTCGGCGGACCGCTCGCCGACCGCATCGACGTGATCTTGGACATCGCCCGCCCCGCCGCCGACCTCATCGTCTCGGGCACGCAGGGCATGAGCTCGCAAGACCTCGCCGCGCTGGTGTGCCGCGGGCGCGCCTTCGCTGGCCGGCGGCGCTCGGCGCGGCCGGCCACTCGGGCGCCCGTCGGCGTGGAGGGGGCCGTCGCCGCCTTCGACCTCGACGGCGAGGCGGCGCGCTCGCTGCTCGACATCGCGCGCCGCCGCCATCTGACGGGCCGCGGGATCGTGCGGCTCTGCCGCGTCGCGCGCACCATCGCGGACATCGGCGAGGAGGGGCGCGTGGGAGCGGCCCACGTGCTCGAGGCCTCCATGTACCAGGGGAGGGCGAGCCATGCCATCTGAGGGGGACCGTTTCGAGATCTCGAGCGACGACGAGCGCTACCCGGCCTGCGTCCGGGAGCTCTCCGACGCGCCGCCCGTCCTCTACGTGCGCGGGGACCCGGCTGCGCTCGCGCTGCCCTCGCTCTCGATCATCGGGTCGCGGGCGGCCACGCCCTACGGCATCGCCGTCGCGGAGATGGGCGCCCGGATCGCGGCGGAATCCGGCCTCGCCGTGGTCTCCGGCGGGGCGCGCGGATGCGATCAGGCGGCCGGGCAGGCGGCGCTCGACGCCGGCGGGGTCCACGTGGTCGTCCTCGGCTGCGGGGCCGACATCGCCTACCCGCGGAGCTCTCGGGCGCTGATCGAACGGGCGATCCGGACGGGCGGTGCGGCGGTGTCGCTCGACCCCTGGGGCATGGAGCCGCGGCGCTGGGCCTTCCCGCGGAGGAACCGCGTGATCGCCGCCCTCTCCGCGGCACTCCTCGTCACCGAGGCGGGCATGCCCTCGGGGACCTTCTCGACCGCCGAGTGCGCCGTCGAGCTCGGCCGCGAGCTCCTCGCGGTGCCGGGGTCGATCCTCTCGGCGGAGTCGCGGGGGAGCAACCACCTGATCGCGACCGGGGCGACCTGCATCGCCGACGAGAACGACCTCGAGATGGCCATCTCGCGCGTCTTCGGCCTGCTGCGCTTCTGCCGTGGCCGCGCGCCCGGCACCCCGGGCGTGGGCGCGCGCGACCAGGCGCTCCTCGACGCCCTCGCGGCGAGCCCCCTGCGCGTCGAGGAGATCGCGCGCCTCGTTTGCCTGGACGCGCCGGAGACCCTCCAGCTCATCTCAGAGCTCATGGTGAGGGGGCTCGTGGAGCGCCTGCTCGACGGGCGGGTGAGCCTCACGAAACTCGCCCTTCACGCCCGGACGCCCTTGGGACACAATATGGTCTCGAAACCGATGTGAGAGGAAGCGTATGGACACCGAAGTCGTCGAGGTCGTCGGCGGCGGGCTCGCCGGGACCGAGTGCGCCTGCCAGCTGGCCGACCGCGGCATCCGCGTGCGCCTGCACGAGATGCGCCCCGCCGTCGCCTCGCCCGCGCACCACACCGCGGGCCTGGCTGAGCTCGTCTGCTCGAACTCGTTCAAATCGACCCGTCCCGATTCCGCGGCGGGCCTCCTCAAGCGCGAGCTCGCGCTCATGGGATCGGTCCTCATCTCCTGTGCCGAGCGGGCGAGCGTGCCCTCCGGTGGCGCCCTCGCCGTCGACCGCGCGCGCTTCTCCGCGCTCGTGGAGGAGGAGGTCCGACGGCGCGAGGGGATCGAGGTCGTGCGCGGCGAGGTCACCGAGATCCCGCCCGGCCACGTGGTGATCGCGGCGGGTCCGCTCTGCTCGGACGCGCTCGCGGCGCGCGTGCACGAGCTCGTGGGGGGCGCCGCCCTCTCGTTCTTCGACGCCGTGGCGCCCATCGTGGACGCCTCGACCCTCGACATGGGCGTGCTCTTCCGCCAGTCACGCTATGAGGAGGGGGGATCCGGCGACTACCTGAACGCGCCCTTCGACCGCGCGGGATACGAGGCCTTTATCGCCGAGCTCGTGGGCGCCGAGCGCGCCGTCCTCAAGGACTTCGAGACCGGCGACCTCTTCCAGGCCTGCCAGCCGGCCGAGGAGGTCGCCCGCAAGGGCGTCGACGCCATCCGTTTCGGCGCCATGAAGCCCGTGGGCCTCACCGATCCGCGCACGGGGCGGCGCCCCTGGGCCGCGGTGCAGCTCCGCGCCGAGAACGAGGCGGCGACGGCCTACAACCTCGTGGGCTTCCAGACGAACCTCACCTTCCCCGAGCAGCGCCGCGTCTTCCGCATGATCCCCGGGCTCGAGGAGGCCGAGTTCTTCCGCTACGGCGTCATGCACCGCAACACCTTCGTCGACAGCCCGCACGTGCTCGACGGGAGCTTCGCGGTGCCCGGCACGACCGTGCGCCTCGCCGGCCAGATCACGGGCACGGAGGGCTACACCGAGGCGATCGCCTCAGGCCTCCTCGCGGCCCTGAACACCTATGCCGACGTGCGGGGGCTCCCGCGTGCGAGCCTGCCCGGGACGGGGGCGGCCGGGGCCCTTTTCGCCTACGCCACCGATCCCGCCACCGAGGGCTACCAGCCCATGCACGTGAACTTCGGCATCGTGCCCCCGCTCGCGGACGGCCGCCGCCGCTCGAAGCGCAACCGCTACGCCGCCTACGCGGCGCGCGGCGCGCGCGACCTCGAGGCCTACCTCGCCTCCCGCCCCGACCTCTTCGGGAGGGGAGGGGGCACCCGTGGCTGAGGACGCCGTCTGGGGCGCGATCGACGACTTCGTGGCGTTCGCGGCCGGCGCGGCGGGCCTCTCGCCTGAGACGGTCCGGGCCTACGGCGAGCACCTGGAGGCCTACGGGCGCTGGTGCGAGCGGACGGGCGTGAGCTCGCTCGCCCCGGGGGTCCGCGGGCTTCGGGCCTATCTCGGTGAGCTCTCCCGCGCCGGCTACGCCCCGCGCACGCTCGCAGCCCACCTCTCGACGATTAGGGGCTTCTTCCGCTGGCTCGCGCTCGAGGGGCTCACGGAGGAGGACCCGGCCGCAGCGCTCATGGCGCCCAAGATCGGCCGGAGCCTCCCGCACACCCTCACGGCCGCCCAGATGGACGCCCTCATGGCCGCGCCCGACCGCACCGTCCCGGGCGGTGCGCGGGACGCCTGTATGCTCGAGCTGCTCTATGCCACGGGCGCGCGCATCTCGGAGGCGGCGGGGCTCACGCCGTCCTCCTTCGAGGACGGCGGCCGCCTCGTGCGCCTGTTCGGCAAGGGCTCGAAGGAGCGGATCGTCCCGCTCTACCGCCGCGCCCGCGACACCGTCGTCGCCTACCTCGAGGACGCACGCCCCGCCCTCATGGCGAGGGCCGCGCCTCCCGCGCGCGCGACGGATGCCCTCTTCATCTCCGGCCGCGGCCGCCCTATGGGGGCCGACGCGCTCCGCCACCGCTTCCGCCGCCTGGCCGCCGCGGCCGGGATCCCCGCGGACGTCACCCCGCACGCGATGCGCCACACCTTCGCGACGGACCTGCTCGCGGGCGGGGCCGACCTGCGCGTCGTCCAGGAGCTCCTCGGCCACGCGAGCCTCTCGACCACGCAGATCTACACGCATCTCACACCCGAGCGCCTGAAGGCCGCCGTCGCCCAGGCCCACCCCCGGGGCGAGTGAGGGTGCCGCGGGCGCCCCCACATCTTCTCGACAACTCATCGGGCGCGGCCCTTGGCCAGACGGCCCGTTCCTGCTATTATTTCGCAGGTTGCGCAGACGCGCAGCGACCATCACACACGCGCGGCTACTCGCACGCCGTGGTGCCCGGCCCTGAGGTAGCAACAGGCCGGGTGGCGGACGGGGCCGACCCCGCGCGGAGGCAAACCACAGGAGGTTACCCATGGCTACCAAGATCAACATCCGCACCCTGCTCGAGGCCGGCTGCCACTTCGGCCACCAGACCCGCCGCTGGAACCCCAAGATGAAGCCTTTCATCTTCGGTGAGCGCAACGGCATCTACATCCTCGACCTCAAGCAGACCATCGTCGAGGCCGACCGCGCCTACACCTTCCTGCGCAACACCTGCGCCCACGGCGGCAAGGTCCTCTTCGTCGGCACCAAGAAGCAGGCCCAGGAGGCCGTGAAGAACGCGGCCGAGCGCGCCGGCATGCCCTTCATCAACCAGCGCTGGCTCGGCGGCATGCTCACCAACTTCGTGACCATCCGCTCCCGCATCAACCGCATGGAGGAGCTCGAGACCATGGTCGAGGACGGCTCCATGGCGCTGCGCGTCAAGAAGGAGCAGGCCGTGCTCGGCAAGGAGCTCGCCAAGCTGCAGACCAACCTCGGCGGCGCCCGCGACCTCAAGGCCCTGCCCCAGGCCCTCTTCGTGATCGACACCAAGCGCGAGGAGAACGCCATCAAGGAGGCTCAGCGCCTCGGCATCCCCGTGGTCGCGCTCATCGACACCAACTCCGACCCCGATGAGGTCGAGTACGGCGTCCCCTGCAACGACGACGCCATCTCCGCCGTCTCCCTCATGTGCGACCTGTTCGCCGACGCCTGCCTGGCCGGCACCGGCAAGGAGCAGATCTCCGAGGCCGAGATGACCGCCGAGGCCGCCCCGGCCGCTGAGGAGGCCGCCGAGGCCCCCGCTCCCGCCGCCGAGGCCGTGTCCGCCGAGTAAGCATCCAAGCACCCGAGAGAACCACCTGTCCCAGAAAGGAACGCACATGGCCCAGATCACCGCAGCTATGGTCAAGCAGCTCCGTGAGCTCACCGACTCGCCGATGATGGAGTGCAAGAAGGCGCTCGTCGAGGCCGATGGCGACATCGAGGCCGCCGTCGACATCATGCGCAAGAACGGCCTGGCCGCCGCCGCCAAGAAGGCGGGCCGCGCCACCAACGAGGGCGCCATCGCCGCCTACATCACCGAGGACGGCCGCACCGGCGCCCTCGTCGAGATCTCCTGCGAGACCGACTTCGTCGCCTCCAACCCTAAGTTCACCGGCTTCGCCACGAAGGTCGCCCAGACCGTCGTCGCGGCCCAGCCGGCCGACCTCGAGGCGCTCCTCGCCACCGAGATGGACGGCGAGACCGTCGAGGCCGGGCTCACCGAGCTCATCCATGTCATCGGCGAGAACATGAAGCTCACCCGCTTCGCCTCCCGCACCACCGAGGCCGGCGCCCTCGCCAGCTACATCCACATGGGCGGCAAGATCGGCGTCCTCGTCGAGTTCTCCTTCGAGAAGCCCGAGACCGCGTCCGCCGAGGCCTTCCAGACCTTCGCGCACGACGTCGCCATGCAGATCGCCGCGACGGCCCCCATCTGCGCCGTCCGCGAGGACGTCCCCGCCGAGACCGTCGAGCACGAGAAGACCATCTACATGGCGCAGGCCGCCGAGTCCGGCAAGCCCGAGGCCATCCAGGAGAAGATGGCCATCGGCCGCCTCGAGAAGTTCTTCAAGGGCTCCGTCCTCACCGAGCAGGAGTTCATCAAGGACACGAGCATCACGGTGAAGGAGTATGCGGCCCAGGTCTCCAAGGCCGTCGGCGACACCGTCACCGTCGTGGGCTTCGACCGCCTCACCCGCGGCGAGTAACCCGTCAGATCAGGTGTTGAGAGCAGGCTGTGGGCATCCGTCCCACGGCCTGCTTTTTCATGGGCTCTTCCGGCGCACCTGATAGAATAGTGGGGATTGAACCAAAAGGAGGATGATGTGAGCGGCTATCGATACAAGCGCGTGCTTCTCAAGCTGTCCGGCGAGGCCCTGATGGGGGAGGGGTCCTTCGGGATCGACCCCGAGGTCACCGAGCGGCTGGCCCGTCAGATCAAGGCCATCTCCGATGAGGGGATCGAGGTCGGCGTCGTCGTGGGCGGCGGCAACATCTTCCGCGGGCTCGCCGGCTCCGCCAAGGGGATGGACCGCGCCCAGGCCGACTACATGGGCATGCTCGCCACGGTCATGAACGCCCTCGCGCTCCAGGACGCCTTCGAGCAGCAGGGCTGCTCCTGCCGCGTCATGAGCGCGATCCAGATGAACGAGGTCTGCGAGCCCTATATCCGCCGCCGCGCGATGAACCATCTCGCCAAGGGCGACATCGTGATCTTCGCGGCCGGCTCCGGCAACCCCTATTTCACCACCGACACCGCCGCGGCGCTCCGCGCCTGCGAGATCGGGGCCGACTGCCTCATCAAGGCCACCAAGGTCGACGGCGTCTACGACATGGACCCGGTCGCCAACGAGGACGCCGTGCGGTTCGACTCGATCAGCTACCACGAGGTCCTGGTCCGCGGCCTCGCGGTCATGGACGCCACGGCGACGGCGCTCTGCCAGGACAACAACATGCCCATCATCGTCATCAACATCGACGGCGATGAGAACATCAGGCGCGCCCTCGCCGGCGAGCCGGTCGGTACCGTCGTTTACCAGGAGGATTAAGCATGGACGGCATCACTCAGAACATGGACAAGTCGCTCGAGTCCCTGAAGCACAACTTCGCCAAGGTGCGCACCGGCCGCGCCAACGCCAACGTGCTCTCCGACATCACGGTCGACTACTACGGCGTGCCGACGCCCATCACGCAGGTCGCGGCCGTGAAGGCCCCCGAGGCCCATCTGCTCGTCGTCGAGCCCTGGGACAAGGCGCTCGTCAACGCCATCGTCAAGGCCATCTCGGCGAGCGACCTCGGCATCACCCCCAACTCCGACGGCATGGTCGTGCGCCTGCCCTTCCCGGCGCCCACCGAGGAGCGCCGCCGCGAGCTCGTCAAGGAGTGCCGCGAGCTCGCCGAGCAGGCGAAGATCTCCATCCGCAACATCCGCCGCGACTTCAACAACAAGCTCGAGCGCGACGAGGAGCTCTCCGAGGACGACGTCCGTCGCGAGCAGGCCAAGGTCCAGAAGCACACCGACGACTACGTGGGCCGCGTGGACGAGCTCCTGAAGGCCAAAGAGGCCGAGGTCATGGAGATCTAGGTGGTCCCCGACCTCACCCGGCTCCGCGAGCACTTCGCCGAGCCCCCGGCAGACATCTCCCTGGACGCGGTCGACCTCGGCCGCGTCCCGCGCCATATCTCTTGCATCATGGACGGCAACGGTCGCTGGGCCACCGCGCGCGGGCTCTCGCGCGGGGAGGGCCACAAGGCGGGGATCCTCTCGCTGCAGGAGGTGATCACCACGGCCGTACGCCTCGGCGTCGACGTGCTGTCGGCCTACGCCTTCTCCACGGAGAACTGGTCGCGCCCGAAGCCCGAGGTGAACCTCCTCATGCGCCTGTTCGCGAAAACCTTCGTTGATGAGCTGCCGCTGCTGCGCCGCGAGAACGTGCGCGTCGTCTTCCTCGGCGACGTCTCGGCCCTCCCGCGCTCAACGCGTGAGACCTTCGAGTACGGCCTCTCCGAATGCGCGGGGCACACGGGGATGGTTCTCGCCCTCGCGGTGAACTACGGCGCCCGCGCCGAGATCGTCCGCGCCGCCCGCGCGCTCGCCCTGGACGCCGCCTCCGGGACCATCGACGCCGCCGCCATCGACGAGGACGCCCTCGCCGGCCGCCTCTACACCGCGGGGCTCCCCGACCCCGAGCTCGTCATCAGGACCTCGGGGGAGCTTCGGCTCTCCAACTACCTGCTCTGGCAGGTCGCCTACGCCGAGTTCTACATCACCGACACCTACTGGCCCGATTTCGACCGCTGGGACCTCCTGCGCGCCATCGCCTCGTTCCAGGGGCGCGACCGCCGCTTCGGCGGCCTCTCGGCGTGAGTCGCGGCCTGCCTACCTGAAGGAGCGAGAACGTGGATTCGAGTGCATCGCCATCGCGTGAGGGGACCGGGCGCGGCGGGGCTCTTCAGAGCTTCCTCACGCGCACGGTCTGGGGGCTCGCGTACGCGGCCCTCTTCATCGGCTGCATCGTCCTCGGCCGCATCGCGACCGCCGTGTTCGTGGCCGTCATGAGCGCGCTGTGCTGCTATGAGTTCTACCGCATGATGCGCCGGGACGGCAAGGTCCCGAACGTGCCGCTCGGGCTTATCGCCTCGACGCTCTTCCCGCTCGCGGCCCTGGGTCCGCGCACCTTCCTGATCGGGGCGATCTTCCTGCTCGTCCTCGCCGCGGGGCTCTGGTACGTCTACTCGCCGCGCACCCGCATCGCCGATGTGGCTGTCACGCTCTTCGGCCCCGTCTACACCGGCTTCATGCTCTCCTCGATCGTGCTGCTGCGCGGCAGCGTCGCCGGCTTCGAGGGGGCGCTCCTCACCGTGGGCGCCTGCGCGTCGCTCTGGGTGAGCGACTCCTTCGCCTACCTCGTGGGCAGCCGGTTCGGCGCGCACAAGATGGTGCCCAAGATCAGCCCGAAGAAGAGCTGGGAGGGCTTCGCCGGCGGGATCCTCGGCTCGGTCATCATCTGGCTGATTCTTTGGGGCACGGGCTTCTACCGGCTGAACCTCCCACTCGCCGTCTTCTGCGGCGTCACCGTCTCGGTGCTCGGCGTCTTTGGCGACCTCATCGAGAGCCGCATAAAGCGTGGGGTGGGCGTCAAGGACTCGGGCGACATCATCCCGGGGCACGGCGGCATGCTCGACCGCACCGACTCGCTCATCTTCGGCTGCATCACCGCGCTTCTGATCCTCTCGCTCGGCGGGGTGCTCTAATGGCCCGCCGTCGCGTCGCCGTCCTCGGCTGCACCGGCTCGGTGGGCGGCCAGACGCTCGACGTCTGCCGCCAGCACGCCGATAAGCTCGAGGTCACCTTCCTTTCCGCCCACCGCCGCACCGCGGAGCTCGTCCGCGCCGCCCGCGACTTCTCCGCGCCCACCGTAGCCGTGACGGATCCCGCACACGCCGCCGACCCCGTCCTCGCGGAGCTCGGGGGCGGGGTCGAGGTGCGCGCCGGCATGGACGCCGCCATCGACGCCTGCCTCGCCGACACGGTCGACATCGTCGTCGTCGCGGTCGTCGGCGCCGCGGGGCTCAGCGCCTGCTACCGCCTGGTCAAGGCCGGTAAGGCCGTCGCGATCGCGAACAAGGAGTCGCTCGTCGTGGGTGGCGACCTCATCATGCCGCTCACGCGCCCCGGCCAGCTCCTCCCCGTCGACTCCGAGCACTCGGCGATCTTCCAGTGCTACCTTGGCGAGCGCGCGAGCGAGACGCATCTCATCTGGCTCACCTGCTCGGGCGGCCCCTTCTTCGGCCGCACCCGCGCGGAGCTCGCGCGCGTGCGACCCGAGGACGCGCTCGCGCACCCCACCTGGAACATGGGCGCGAAGATCACGATCGACTCGGCGACTCTCATGAACAAGGGACTCGAGCGGATCGAGGCCATGCACCTCTTCCAGATGGGCATCGACGACATCCAGGTGCTCATCCACCGCCAGTCGAAGATCCACTCGATGGTGGAGTACGCCGACGGCTCGGTCATCGCGCACCTGGGCGCCTCGGATATGCGCATCCCCGCCCAGTACGCCCTCTCGTATCCGGAGCGCTGGGAGACCCCGGCGCCGCGCATCGACTTCCGGACGCTCGCCGCCCTCACCTTCGATGCCCCCGATATGGAGACGTTCCGCTGCCTCGCCCTCGCCGAGGAGGCGGCCCGCGTGAGGGGTACGATGCCCTGTGTGCTCAATGCCGCCAACGAGGTCGCCGTCGGCTCCTTCCTGGCGCGCGAGCTCTCCTTCACCGGCATCGACGAGGTCGTCGAGACCGTGATGGGGGAGCACGCCGCCGAGCCCGTCCAGACCCTGGAGCAGCTTCTCGACATCGACGAGTGGGCGCGCGGGCGGGCCCGAGAGGTCATCCGCTCCCGCGCCCGCTAGAACGGATCCGCATGGAAACCCTCCTCTCCGCCGCCTCGTCCGTCTTCTGGGGCGTCATCGTCCTCTCCCTCCTCGTGTTCGTGCACGAGGGCGGCCACTTCCTCGCGGCTCGCGCCTGCGGGGTCCGTGTGACCGAGTTCTTCCTCGGGTTGCCCTGCCGCTTCAACGTGCATCATGCGAGCAAGCGGATCGGCACCCGCTTCGGCGTGACCCCGATCCTGCTCGGCGGTTACGCCGCCATCTCGGGCATGGACCCGGAGGATCAGCCGCTCGCGCCCGCCGTCCTCACGGAGGTGCACCGCCGCGGCCGCGCCTCGGTGGCCGAGCTCGCCGCCGCGCTCGACGCCGACGAGGAGCAGGTCCTCGAGGCCTGCGCCCACCTCATGGGCTGGGGGTCCATCGCGCCGGTGTACGACGCCGCGGCGGGGGAGAGCCCCACGAGCGGCTACTACCCCTCCACCTACGCCGCGATGCCGCGCGACGCGGCGGGGAACACGATCTATGACGGCCGCGCCTTCCAGCGCGACGGAGCGACCGCGGAAGGCGATCCCTGGGAGCCGCCGCAGGGGCAGGAGGCCTTCTTCGCGGCCGAGCGGTCCCACACCTACATCGGCAAGGGCTTCTGGGCGCGCGCCCTCATGCTCACGGCCGGCATCATCGTGAACATCCTCACCGGCCTCGCGATCATGGTCTTCGCCTTCTCGGTCCTCGGCCAGAGCGCGCCCGCCGACGTCAACACGATCGGCGAGGTCACGGTGGATTCTCCGGCGGCGGCGGCGGGGCTTCAAGGCGGCGATGTGCTCCTCACGGTGAACGGCACCGAGACCGGGTCGTGGACCGCGATCATCGAGGCACTCTCCGGGCTCGAGCCCGGCAGCGAGGTCGCCCTCACCTGGGAGCGCGACGGCGCGCGCCATGAGGGCACGGCCACCCTCGATGCCGAGGGGCACCTCGGCATCGGCGTCTCGACGACGACGGTCCGCCTCTCGCCCGTCGACGCCGTCCGAGTCACCGGGGACCTCATCGCGCGCACGGCCGAGGGGGTCATCCGGCTCGTGCAGCCCCAGCACACGATGGAGGTGCTCGAGAGCTCCAGCTCGATCGTGGGGATCTCCGTCATGTCGGCGCAGGCCGCGGCCTCCGGCCCCTCGACGCTCCTCACCTTCATGGCGCTGATCTCGTTCTCGCTCGGCTTCATGAACCTGCTGCCGATCCCGCCGCTCGATGGCGGCAAACTCCTGATCGAGATCATCCAGGCCGTGATCCGCCGCCCGGTGCCCCTGCGCGCCCAGACCTACCTGAGTTATGCGGGCGTGGCGCTCTTCGCGCTGCTCTTCGTCTTCATGCTGCGCACCGACATCCTGCGGCTGCTCGGGTAGAGCGACCGATCTGAATCGATCTGAGGAGGCCCCATGAACGAGGGTTCCGCCCGCGAGCGCACGCGCGCCGTGCGCGTCGGCGATATCCTGATCGGCGGCGGGGCGCCCGTCGCCGTCCAATCCATGACCTGCACTCCCACGGAGGACGCCGACGCGACGCTCGCGCAGGTCCGCGCGCTGGCCGACGCCGGCTGCGACCTCGTGCGCGTGTCCGTGCCCACCAAGGCCGCGCTCGAGCCCTTCGCCCGCGTCTGCGAGGCGTCGCCGGTGCCGATCGTCGCCGACATCCACTTCGATTACCGCCTCGCCATCGGCGCCGCCCGCGCTGGTGCGGCCAAGCTCCGTATCAACCCGGGCAACATCGGCTCCTGGGAGCGCGTGGACGCCGTCATCGACGCGGCGGGGGAGGCGGGCGCGGCGATCCGCATCGGCGTGAACGCGGGCTCGCTCCAGAAGGACATCGTCGAGCGGACCGACCTCACGCAGGCGGAGAAGCTCACGGCCTCGGCCCTCGCCTTCGTCGAGCACTTCGAGGACCGCGGCTTCACCGACATCGTCCTCTCTGCGAAGGCGCACAGCGTCCCGACCACGCTCGAGACCTACCGCAGGCTCTCCGCCGAGCTGCCCCAGATTCCGCTCCACCTGGGCGTCACCGAGGCGGGCGGCGTGCGCCAGGGCACCATCAAGAGCTCGATCGCCCTCGGCGCTCTCCTTGCGGAGGGCATCGGCGACACCCTGCGCGTCTCGCTCACCGCCGACCCGCTCGAGGAGGTGCCCGTGGCCTGGGGGATCCTCGCGGCGACGGGCGTGCGCCGCCGCGGGCCCGAGATGGTGAGCTGCCCTACCTGCGCGCGCTGTCAGGTCGATATGATCCCGATTGCCGAGGAGGTCGAGCGCCGGCTCGCCTCCTGCTCGAAGCCGATCTCCGTTGCCGTCATGGGCTGCGCCGTGAACGGCCCCGGCGAGGCCTCGGACGCCGACGTGGGCGTGGCCTGCGGGCGCGGCCAGGCGCTCCTCTTCCGCCACGGCGAGGTCGTGCGGAAAGTGCCCGAGGCCGAGATCATCGACGCCCTCATGGAGGAGATCGAGCACCTCTAGCGCGCCGGAGGGCCGGGGGGTCCGCGCCGCTGCCCGCACCGCCCGTGCCGCCGCCATGCGCTATCATGCTGTCTCATGAGATATGACCCGCTGATTTGGGAGGACCCGTGGCCATCAAGAAGAAGACCGCCAGCATGCGCATGACGAACCTGTACGCGCCCACGCTCAAGGAGGATCCGGCCGAGGCCGAGCTCGCGAGCCATCGCCTGCTCCTGCGCGCCGGCTACATCCGCAAGCAGGCTTCGGGGCTCTACAGCTACCTGCCGCTCGCCTGGCGCTCGCTCAAGAAGATCGAGGCCATCGTCCGCGACGAGATGGACGCCGCCGGCGCGCAGGAGCTCATGCTCCCCATCATGGTCGACGCTGACCTCTGGCGCGAGAGCGGCCGCCACGACGCCTACGGGCCTGAGCTCATGCGCTTCGAGGACCGTCACGGCCGCGAGTTCGTCCTCGGCCCCACGCATGAGGAGACCATCACCGACCTGGTGAAGAACGAGCTCAAGAGCTACAAGCAGCTGCCGGTGAACCTTTACCAGATCCAGGCGAAGTTCCGCGACGAGATTCGCCCGCGCTTCGGCCTCATGCGCAGCCGCGAGTTCATCATGAAGGACGGCTACTCCTTCGACGCCACGCAGGAGGGGCTGCAGGCCACCTACGACGCGATGAAGGACGCCTACGCGAACATCTGCGAGCGCTGCGGGATCCATGCCCTGCCGGTGGTGGCCGACTCCGGCCAGATCGGCGGCGACACCTCCGTCGAGTTCATGGCGCTCGCCGACGCGGGCGAGGCGAGCCTCGTCTACTGCGACGCCTGCGGGTTCGCGGCGGACGACGAGGCGGCCGCCACCACGGTCGCCGTCACGGAGGGGCCCGGCGACGGCGCCCTTGAGAAGGTCCACACCCCCGACATGGACACGATCGAGAAGGTCGCGGCCTTCTTCGGCTTCCCGGAGAACGGCACGCGCAAGTCCCTCGCCCTCATCGCCGAGGACGGCACCCGTGTCGTCGTGATGGTCCCCGGTGACCACGAGCTCAACGAGGTCAAGGCCGAGCACCTCTTCGGCGAATTCCACATGATGACCGAGGAGGAGCTCGATGAGGCCGGGCTCCACAAGGGCTTCATCGGGCCGGTCGGCCTTCCCGAGGGGATCCGCCTCGTCTGCGATGAGAGCCTGCGCGAAAGCGTGTCCTGGGCCTGCGGCGCCAACGAGGTCGACTACCACTTCACGGGCGCGCGCCCGGGTCGTGACTTCGAGGTCGACGAGTGGGCCGACCTCATCACCGTCGTGGCGGGCGATCCCTGCCCCCACTGCGGGCACGAGCTTGCGGGCGTCCGCGGCATCGAGGTGTCGCAGGTCTTCCAGCTCGGCACGAAGTACTCCGAGGCCATGGGGGCCACCTTCATGGACGAGGACGGGCATGAGAAGCCGCTGATCATGGGTTGCTACGGCGTCGGCATCTCCCGCACCCTCACGGCCGCGGTCGAGCAGCGAAACGACGAGCACGGCATCATCTGGCCGGTCTCGATCGCGCCCTTCGAGGTCGCGCTCATCCCGCTCGACCCCAAGAAGGAGCCGTGCGCGGGCGTGGCCGAGCGCCTGTTCGAGGAGCTCGTGGACGCCGGCATCGAGACGGTCATCGACGACCGCGACGAGCGGCCCGGTGTGAAGTTCGCCGACAACGACCTCATGGGCTTTCCGTACCAGATCATCCTCGGGCGCCGCGGGCTCGAGCGCGGGGTCGTCGAGCTCAAGGACCGCGCGACCGGCGAGCGCGAGGACGTGCCGGTGGACGAGGTCGTGGCGAAGGTCGCCGCCCTCGTGGAGGCCGCCCGCGCGTAGGGCGGCGCCGCCGGAGGGTCCTGCCTGCTGGGTGGGCGCCCCGCTTCGCTTTGATATGCCGAGCGTGCGCGATTCGGCCCCGTCTCGCTTGAGGGGCCGCGTCGCGGGCGCTCGGTTTCCGTTCTCGCCGCGGATGGCGTCCCCTGCGCGCTGTTCGGGGGCCGAGATCGAACGCACAGCGAAATATAGTCACTTGATTCCGTTTCCGTGCCGTGAGTGGGCTAGACTCCCAACCGGTGCCTCCGCCGTCCGCGCCCGCACCGGTTGGGAGTCAGGAGGGTATATGGCACGAAGGTTCGGCATGGGCCGGGGCCGCGCGGTCTCATCGGGATGATCGCGGCCCTGGCACTCATCGCCATCATCGTTCGCATGTCGAGCTTGATCGCGGGGCTCATCGCAGTTGCAGGGTCATGGATCGTCATCCGGCTTCTTTGGCGGCGCTTTGTCGGGCGCGCTCCCGAGAGCGGCGTCGCCAAGCGCGCGCTGATGTTCCCGCCCGCCGTCCGCAGGCTCGCTGTCGGCGTGGCGAGCGCCGTCGTCGGCCTCGCCCTCATCGGCACGCTCACGTCCTCGGGCGGCCCCCGCGTCCCGTCCGGGCGGGCGGACGGGACGCGGGGGCGGATCCGCCGCGGCGGCCGCGCCGGGCACCCCCGCGCCCGAACCCGACCTCGCCGACCTCACCGTCCGCTTCATCGACGTCGGCCAAGGGGACGCCGAGCTCCTCGAGCTGTCTGACGGCAAGGCGATGCTCATCGACGCCGGCGAGGACGCCTCGGCCGACGCGGTGCTCCGCACGCTCGAGCGCGAGCGCATCGACCGGATCGACTACCTCGTCGCATCTCACCCGCATGCCGATCATATCGGCGGGATGGCCGCGGTGCTCCGCGCGGTCGACGTCGGGGAGGTGTGGGCTCCCGACGCGCCCGCTACGACCGATGTGTACGAGGGGTTCCTCGATGAGGTCGCACGGCAGGGCCTCTCGATCGAGACCGCCCGCGCCGGAGGGGAGATCGTCCCCGAGAAGGAAGGGCATGCCGTCGAGCTCATCGCGCCCGCATCGGATGTGCACTCGGATGATATGAACGACTACTCGGCCATCGTGAAGGTGACCTACGGGGAGACATCGTTCCTCTTCACCGGGGATGCCAGCGCCGAGGAGATCGTCGCGGCGAACCTGGGCCACGTGGACGTCCTGAAGGCCGCCCATCACGGCAGCGAGACCGGAACGGATGACGCCGTCATGCGCGAGACGACGCCCGACGCGATCGTGCTCTCCTACGCCGAGGGAAACTCCTACGGCCATCCTGACCAGAGCGTGCTCGATGCTGCGGGCCGTGCGGGCGCCTCCGTCTTCTCCACAGCGGCGCACGGGGAGGAGACCGCCGTCTCCGATGGGACGAGGGTGACGGTGACGGGCGACCATGCGGGAGAGATCGTCGCGTGTGTGAGCGCCGAGGAGCGTGCTCGCCAGGCTGCCGAGGCGCAGGCGCGCGCCGAGGAGGAGGCTGCTGCGGCCGCTGCGGCACAGGCCGAGGCGGAGCGGCAGCGCCGGCAGGAGGCAGAGGTCGCCGCCGTGGCGCAGGCTCAGGCTCAACCCCAGGCCCAGCAGGACCTCGTGGTGGTGACGAGGACGGGGGAGCGCTACCATCGTGAGGGATGCCGGACGACCGCGCGCTCGCACGGCCTCGTGACCATGACGCGCCAGCAGGCGGAGGCCACGGGCCTCACGCCGTGCCAGGTCTGCAACCCATAGGGGGGTCTGCCATGATCGTCGATCGAATAGAGGGCGGCCTCGCCGTCATCGAGGTGGGGGACGGATCCTTCGTCGAGATGCCCCTCCTGGACATCGAAGGGGAGGTCCGTGACGGCGCCGTGCTCGAGCGCGACGGCGACGGTCTCCGCGTGGACGAGGACGCCACGGCCGCGCGAGCCGAGCGCATCGCCACTAAGCGGCGGCGCCTCTTCCGGGGGTAGGGCTGAGGGCGGGGCACGCCGCGCCCGCGATGGCGGCGGTGCCATGAGCACCTGGGGCGTGTGTGCTCGCTGGCAGCTGGAGCGCAGGGGTATCGCAGACATCGGCGGCAGCTGGGAAGCTCGACTCGGCGGCAACCGGGGCGCGGGCATCGCAGGCGGCTCAGACACGTGCATCGACGGCAGCTGGGGGGCGGGCGCCGGCGGCTCTTTCTCCATCGCCGGTTGGTGCCGGTCCAGCCCTTCGAGCACGCGATTCCGAACGGTTTTAGCGTGGGCGGGCAGCGAAAACGTTCGAAACCGCGTAGATGGATTTTTCGGGACACGCTGGCCCGCTGCTCTCGGAGGCGGATGCGTCGGGATGGCGGGCCCAGCCTGGGGTGCGTGGGCCGCGGCGGGTTCCGCCCGATGCACGGTCATGTCGGAGTGGCGGGTTCCATTCGTTGAGCGGTCGTGACGCCCGGTTCCTGCCAGTCCAGTTGCGTTTTTGACGGCTGTGCACCCCCTTGCGGACGCACCTGAAGTAGTGACTGCAAAATCGCAGGTAAAGAAGGTGCGTTTTCTGAGCTTCGGACTGCGCCTGTGCAGAGCCGCAAGGTTGTTTCGGAAAAAGGTGCATAGCCGCAAAAAACGCAACTGGGATGTGGGCATGTTGCACCCGTAACGAAAAGCAGCCCAGGCGCGCGGGGGCGTCCGGGCTGTTCGGTGGTGGTGGGCCCAGCAGGATTCGAACCTGCAACCCAGGGATTATGAGTCCCCTGCGCTAACCGTTGCGCCATGAGCCCGTAAACGAAAACAGCCCTCGAAACAAGTTCGAGGGCTGCGAGTTCACTTGGGTGGAGACGAGGGGGATCGAACCCCTGACCTCTTGACTGCCAGTCAAGCGCTCTCCCAGCTGAGCTACGCCCCCAAGCGGTGCAGGAAGTAATATACGGGAACGCCCGGACCGATGCAAGCACTTTCTTGAAACTTTTTTCGACAACACCGTTTTGCCTGTTAAACAACTTTACTTTTCAGGTTTTATCTCTCCGGGTCCCTTTTGCGTTATAGGGGGCTGCACGCGCGCGAGGTGTCACCTCCTCAAGGTACCCCTGCGCCGCCAGCCGGCCCACTGGACGGGCATGCACGCGTTTGCCAGTTGCGTTTTTTGCGGCTGTGCACCTTTTTCCGAAACAACCTTGCGGCTCTGCATAGACGCAGTCCAGAGCTCGAAGAACGCACCTTCTCTGCCTGCGGTTTTCCGACCGATACTTCAGATGCGCCCTCGGCGGGGTGCACAGCCGTCAAAAACGCAACTGGGAAGGACTGGAAGGGGAGAACGGGGAGAGCGGCCGTTCGCAGGGGCGGAGTCTAGGGGCAGAAGCGTCCAGTGTGTTCCGGAGCCCGCAATCCAGCGATCCCGTGCTCTCGCCGCGTCTCCGCGCGTGCCGATTGCACCCATGGGCGGGCTCGGAGCGGTGGTGGGCGCTCCTTGCGCGAGTCATCACGCGCACCGCATCCAGGGGCAGGCGACCGTCGCCCGGCCCGCGCCGCCCCTGATGTCACCCAACGCCCTGCCTGCCCTCCGTTATCCGGCCACTCCCGACCCGGCGCGGCGCGGCGGTCGCCGCTGGGTCCGCCCCCTCGCCCGGCTTGCGACCCCGCCGCATCGTTCGATCCCGCGATTCCGAACGGTTTTGCCACCTGGAAGGACGAGAAACGTTCGAAATCGCGTCGTTGGAGTGTGATGAGGGGGCGGGGGGGGGGGGGGGGGGGGGGGGGCCCCCCCCCCCCCCCCCGTCAGCGGGCCAGTCCTTGGCCGCTTCCGCTGCAGCGTCGCCTTGCCGTCCCCATCGGTCCCGGTCCCGCGCCCGCCGCATCGTCGTACCGCCTGCCTGCCGCCGGCCCAGGCCTACGCCGCCCCGTCCCCGCCAAGATTTCTCGTTGCCCGCGTCGAAACCCTGTGTTAGTATCTCTTTTGCCGAAAGGCACACGGGCGTTTGGCTCAGGGGTAGAGCACATCCTTCACACGGATGGGGTCACAAGTTCAAATCTTGTAACGCCCACCATCTCAGAGAACGGGACTCGGCAACGGGTCCCTTTTTCATGTTCACCGGAAACGCGAAACGGGTGCGGTCATGATCCTCCTCGCCGACAAAATCGAGAAGAGCTTCGGGAGCCGTCAGCTCCTCTCAGGCGCTTCCCTCCAGATCAACAAGGGGGAGCGCTACGCCCTCGTCGGCCCCAACGGCGCCGGCAAGACCACCATGCTGAAGATCATCATGGGCATTGAAGCGCCCGATGCCGGCACGGTCCAGTACGCCAAGGGCACGGCCGTGGGATACCTCGAGCAGGAGACGAAGCTCGCGGCCGAGACCTCCGTCATCGACGAGGTCATGGCCGCCGCGACGGAGATCCAGGAGATGGGGGAGCGCGCCCGCGAGCTCGAGGCGCAGATCGCCGAAGCCGCCCCGGGCACCGACCTCGACGCGCTCCTCGCCGAATACGGCCAGGTCCAAGACCGCTTCGAGCATCTCGGCGGCTACGAGCTCGAGAGCAACGCCCGTCAGATCCTCGCCGGCCTGGGCTTCCCGGTCGACGAGTTCGACAAGCCCTGCTCGGAGTTCTCCGGCGGCTGGCAGATGCGCATCGCCCTGGCCAAGCTCTTCCTCCGCCGCCCCGACCTGCTCCTCCTCGACGAGCCCACGAACCACCTCGACCTCGAGAGCGTCCAGTGGCTCCGCGGCTTCATCGCCGGCTACGAGGGGGCCGTCCTCATCGTCTCCCACGACCGCGCCTTCATGGACGCCTGCGTGGACCACGTCGCGGCCCTCGAGAACCGCCGCCTGACGGTCTACACCGGAAACTACACGAGCTACCTCAAGCAGCGCGCCGACAACCTCGGGCAGATGCGCGCCAAGCGGGCCGCGCAGGAGCGCGAGATCGCCCACATGCAGGTCTTCGTCGACAAGTTCCGCTACAAGCCCACCAAGGCCGCGCAGGCCCAGGAGCGCATCCGCAAGATCGAGCAGATCAAGAGCGAGCTCGTGATCCTGCCCGAGGGCCACAAGCACGTCGACTTCAAGTTCCCCGACCCGCCGCGTTCGGGCGACATGGTGGCGCGCCTCACGGACGTCTCGAAGTCCTTCGAGGGCAAGACCGTCTACGAGGACGTGAACCTCACGCTGTACCGCGGTGACCGGGTCGCGCTGGTGGGCCCGAACGGCGCCGGCAAGTCCACCCTCCTGAAGCTCCTCCTCGGCCGCGAGGCGCCGACCTCCGGCTCCCGCGAGCTCGGGCTCAACGTGGGTGTGGCCTACTACGCCCAGCATCAGCTCGAGGGCATGCTCGAGGGCAACACCGTCCTCCAGGAGATCGACTCGGTAGCGCCCTCGTGGACCACCTCCCAGGAGCGGAGCCTCCTCGGCGCCTTCCTCTTCTCAGGCGATGACGTCGAGAAGCGCGTCCGCGTGCTCTCCGGCGGCGAGCGGGCGCGCCTCGCCCTCGCGAAGATGCTCGTGGCGCCCGAGGCCCTCCTCTGCCTCGACGAGCCCACGAACCACCTCGACATCGACTCGGTCGACATGCTCGAGCAGGCGCTCCGGAACTTCCCGGGGACCATCGTGCTCATCAGCCACGACGAGCACCTCGTCCGCTCGGTGGCGACGCGCGTAGTGGACATCCGCGACGGCCGCGTCACGGTCTTCGACGGCGACTACGACTACTACCTCTTCAAGCGCGACGACCTCGCGGCCCGGGCCGCGGCCGCCGCGTCCTCTGCCGCGGCCGAACCCGCCCCACCCGCCGCACCGGCGGCCCCCCGCGCGCCGCGCACGCACACGGCCGCGCCGCGCGAGGGCCGCAAGACCCGCGACCAGCGGCGCGCCGAGGCGGAGGCTCGCCGCGAGCTCAACCAGCGCCTGAAGAAGGTGAAGGCACGCCTCGCCGCCGTCGAGCGGGACATGGCGGCCAAACGCGCGCGCTATGACGAGCTCATGGAGCTCATGGCCTCGGAGGACCTCTACGCCGACCCCGAGAAATTCAACGCCGCCCTGGGGGAATACAACAACCTCAAGCAGGAGCTCCCGGCGCTCGAGGACGAGTGGCTGGAGCTCACCGGGACGATCGAGGAGGAGACGAAGCGTGCAGGGGCGTAACGCCGGGGCCGTGGCCCTCACCATCATCGCCTGGGGTGCCCGCCTCACCGCGATCGCCCTCGCGGCGATCACGGTCATCCTCTGCGTCAGCGGACTCACCGCCCGCCTCAACATGGTGGGCCTCGTCGTGGACCTCTCGCGCGCCCTGCCGGCCGTGATCGCGGGCTACGGCGTCATCACAACGCCCTTCGGCGGGATCTTCCGCCTGGATTTCGCCCTCATCGTCCTGTTCCTTCTGTTCCTCGACTACGCCTGCCTGCGCGCCGCGCAGGCGCTGCGGCGTCGATAGGGGAGAGCCGTGACCTACATCTTGAACAACCTGCCGACGCTCCTCATGCAGGCGGCGGCCCTCATCATCGGCATCGTCGTCCACGAGAGCGCCCATGCGCTCGCCGCCTACCTCCTCGGCGACCGGACCGCCCGCGAGCGCGGCCGCATCTCGCTGAACCCGCTCGCGCACATCGATCCCTTCGGGACGGTGCTCCTGCCGCTCATCATGCTCGCGGCCGGCGGCCCCGTCTTCGCGTTTGCCAAGCCCGTCCCGGTCTACCTTGGAAACCTCAAGCACCCCAAGCGCGACGAGCTGCTCGTGGCGCTCGCGGGGCCCGCCTCGAACCTCGTCCTCGCCGCCCTCGCGGCCGCCGGGCTCGCGCTCCTCGCGGGGCCCGCCGCCTCGTGGGGCCTTGGGGACGCCGTCTACCGGCTCGGCTCCTCGTTCTTCATCATGGCCGTCATCATCAACCTCTCGCTGGCCTTCTTCAACCTGATCCCGCTGCCCCCGCTCGACGGCTCCACGATCCTCGTGTTCCTCCTTCGTGGCGAGGCCCTCGCGAGCTACTACCGCATCCAGCGCTACGCGATGCCGATCCTCATCGCCGTGCTCTACCTCCTGCCGAGCCTCACGGGCATCGACCTGATCGGCGCCTACTTCGACCTCACGGTCTACCCCCTGGCCGACCTCCTCGTGGGCACCGCCCTCGGCGCCGTTACGCTACACTGAGATGTTCGGAAGCAGGAGCCGGATCGCGGCGGGAGGGAGCGGCAAGTGAGCTATCGCGTGTCAACGCAGGCCTATTCGGGCCCCTTCGACCTGCTGCTCCAACTCGTGTCGCGCCAGAAGGTCGATATCGGCTCCATCTCCATCGCCGAGGTGGCCGAGCAGTACCTCGCCGAGGTGGATCGCCTTGAGTCGCTCGACCTCGATGTGGCGAGCGACTTCCTGCTCGTCGCGGCCACGCTCTTGGACATCAAGGCCGCGAGCCTCGTGCCCGACGAGCCCGAGCGCGCCGCCCTCGGCGAGGACGATGAGGCCGAGCTCGCCGACCTATCGGGCGAGGCGCTCCGCGAGGTTCTGATCCAGCGGCTCATCGCCTACAAGCAGTTCCGCGCCGCCGCGGCCGCCCTCGGTGCCCGCATGGAGGCCGAGAGCCGCATGCACCCGCGCGTGGCCGGCCCCGACCCGGCCTTCCTGAACCTGATGCCCGACTACCTCGCCGGCATCACCCTGCGCGGCCTCGCCGTCATCTGCGCCGACATCGACGGCCGCCGCGAGCGCTTCCTGCTCGAGGCCGAGCACGTCGCGCCGCACCGGATTCCGCTCGAGCTCACCGTCGCCTCGGTCGACCGGGTCACGATGTCCCGTGGCCGCACCACCTTCCGCGAGCTCCTTGATGGCGCGGCCACGACCGAGCAGGTCGTCGCGACCTTCCT
Organism: Collinsella sp.; assembly: GCA_034102905.1. Taxonomy (GTDB): domain Bacteria; phylum Actinomycetota; class Coriobacteriia; order Coriobacteriales; family Coriobacteriaceae; genus Collinsella. The sequence continues at coordinate 108,430 of JAXEGS010000003.1, forward strand.
CGCGATCCTCGAGCTCGCCAAGCGCGGCTCGGTGACCCTCGCGCAGGACGAGAACTTCGGCACCATCCAGATCGAGCGCGTCGAGGGGGCGCCGGCCTACGAACCGGGCTCCGCCCTCGCCGTCGAGGAGGAGTGACGCCTGATGGCAGATCTTGAGACCCTGAACCCCAACTCGCTCACGGGCGCGCTCGAGGCGCTCCTGCTCGTGGCGAGCGACCCGGTGAGCGCGAGCTCGCTCGCCCAGACGCTCGACGTGGCGCCCGGCGAGGTGGCATCGCTCCTCGCCCAGCTCCAGGTTGAGTACGCGGAGGCGAATCGTGGCTTCCAGCTCCGTGAGGTGGCCGGCGGCTGGCGGCTCTTCACGCATCCGGCCTACCACGAGCAGGTGGAGTCCTTCATCCTCTCCTGGGACACCCAGCGCCTCTCGCAGGCGGCCCTGGAGACCCTCGCCGTCATCGCCTACCATCAGCCCGTGACGCGCGAGATGGTCAAGGGCATCCGCGGGGTCAACTCCGACGGCGTGATCTCCTCCCTGGTCGACAAGGGCCTCATCCGCGAGGTGGGCCGCGACGCGAGCCGCGGCGGCGCGATCATCTACGCCACCACGAACGCGTTTCTGGAGAAGTTCGGGCTCAGGAGCACGAAGGATCTCCCCGATCTCGAGCAGTTCGCCCCCGACGAGCAGGCGCGCCAGTTCATCCGCGAGCGCCTCTCGGGCCGGGCGATCCAGTCGACCCTCGAGGAGGCCGACGAGGACCTCGAGGAGGAGCGGGACCTCATCGACCTCGCCGATGGCGACGAGGCGGCCGATGCCGCGGACGGTGCCGACGATGAGGACGACGGGATCCCCATCATCGGCTCGGCTGTCGGGGACCTCTATGACGAGTGAGAGCGCCGAGCGACTCGTGCCGATGAGGCTCCAGCGCTTCCTCGCCCGTGCGGGTGTGGCGAGCCGTCGCGGGTCCGAGGACCTCATGACGGCGGGGCGGGTGCGCGTGAACGGTGAGGTCGCCTCCGAGCTCGGCACGAAGGTCGATCCCGCCCGCGACGAGGTGACCGTCGACGGCCGGCCCGTCCGCCTCGCCGACGGCGCGACCCACCTCATGCTCAACAAGCCCGCGGGCTACCTCACGACCATGCGCGACCCGAGGGGGCGCCCCTGCGTGGCGAGCCTCGTGCCCGTGCGCGAGCACCCCGGCCTCTTCCCGGTCGGCCGGCTCGACCTCGACACGACAGGTCTCCTCCTCTTCACCACCGACGGCGACCTCGCGCAGAACCTCCTCCACCCCTCCAAGCACGTGTGGAAGACCTACGTCGCCACGGTTGACGGCATCGTCGACGACACCGAGCTCGACCCGCTCCGCCAGGGGATCGAGCTCGATGACGGCCCCTGCCAGCCGGCCCGGTGCCGCATCCTCGAGACGCGGCCGGGTCCCGGCGAGAGCGTGGTCGAGGTCATCATCCGCGAGGGGCGGAAGAACCAGGTCAAGCGCATGCTCGGCCGCATACGCCACCCGGTCCGCGCGCTCCGTCGCACACGCTTCGGCCCGCTCGACCTCGCCGACCTCGCGCCCGGTCGCTGGCGCGCGCTCACCGCGGAGGAGATCTCCCTCCTGAACCGTCCGAAAGGGAACGACTGATGATCATCGCAATCGACGGGCCCGCCGGGTCCGGCAAGTCAACGATCGCCCGCGAGGTCGCGCGGCGCTACGGCTTCGAGAAGCTCGACACCGGGGCCCTCTACCGGGCTGTCGCGGTCGTCTGCGCCGACGAGGGGATCGACCTCGGCGATCTCGAGGCCGTCGCGCGGCGCGCCGGCGAGCTCGAGTTCGCCTTCGAGGCCACCGGCGAGGCCGCCCGCATCGCCGCCGACGGGCGCGACCTCTCCCATGAGATCCGCACGCCGCGCGCCGATAGGATCGTCACGGCGGCGGCGACGAACCCCGGTGTCCGCCGCGCCCTCCTGCCCGCCCAGCGCGCCTTCGCCACCGGCCGCGACGTCGTCGCCGAGGGACGCGACATCGGCACCGTGGTCTTCCCCGAGGCGGAGCTCAAGGTCTTCTTGACGGCCGACCCGCGCGTCCGCGCACAGCGCCGCGTCGCCCAGCGTCACGAGCGCGACGAGGTTTCGCCCGCGCCCGAGGAGCTTCGCCGCGAGGAGGAGGAGACCCTCGCCGGCATCGAGCGCCGCGACGCTGCCGACGCCGCGAACACCGTGCCCGCGCCCGACGCCGTGCACATCGACTCCACCGCCCACGCCATCGACGAGATCGTGGAGACGATCGGCGGGCTCATCGCCGGGAGGAGGGCCTGATGGCGCGCCTTGCGAACGAGGACCTCTACGACCGCCCGATGCGTGAGTTCCCGCTGATTGACCGTATCCTCCTGAAGGTGGCCCTGGGCATCCTCTGGGTCGTGTCGAAGCTCATGTGGCGCTGGCGCGTCGAGGGCGCGGAGCGCCTGCGCGCGGCGGGGACGGGATCGGTCATCATCTGCAACCACACCTCGATGGCCGAGGTCGTGGCCATCATGGCGCACCTCCTCATGACGGGTGCCCCCACGCGCGCGATCGGCAAGTCCGAGTTCTTCGAGCACCCCCTCATCGCCTGGGCCTTCGCCCGGGCCGGCTCGATCCCCGTCAAGCGGGGGAGCGCCGACATGGGGGCGCTTCGCGCCGCCCAGCACGCGCTCGGCCGCGGCGAGAACGTCCTGATCTTCCCGGAGGGCACCCGCGTGCGCACCGACGACCAGCCCGTCGAGGTCCACGGCGGCTACGCCCTCATCGCCCAGATGGGCAAGGCCCCGGTCGTGCCGATGGCCGTCTGCGGGTTCCGCGACATCACGCCCGCGGGCTCGCGCGTGCCGCGGCCCCTCACCTGCTGGATCCGCGTCGGCGGGCCCGTCTCACTCGCCGACGCCCCCGTCGAGCTCTCCCGCCGCGAGCGGCTGGCGTGGCTCGAGGGGGAGGGGATGCGCCGCGTCTACGAGATCCGCGACGCGCTCCGCGCCGAGCACCCCGGGAGGCGATGAGGCATGGAGCCGCGCACGATCGAGGTGGCCGCGCACGCCGGCGTCTGCTACGGCGTCGAGCGGGCGCTCCAGATGACCCGCGACGCCGCCCGCTCGGCCGCGCATCCCGTCCGGACGATGGGCCCGCTCATCCACAACCCCCGCGTGGTCGCCGAGCTCGAGGAGGCCGGCGTCAGCGTGACCTCGTCGCTCGAGGAGGGCGACGCCGGCACCGTCGTGATCCGCGCGCACGGCGTCACGCCCGAGGTCATCGAGGGCGCCCGCGCCCTCGGCCTCACGGTGGCCGACGCCACCTGCCCCTACGTCACGAAGGTGCACCGCGCCGCCGAGGCCCTCGCCGCCGACGGTTTCCAGGTGCTCGTGGTGGGGGAGGAGGGCCATCCCGAGGTGGAGGGCATCGTCGGCCACGCCGGGATGGGCACCCGCGTGGTGAGCGACGCCGCGGCGCTGGCGGACGTCCCCGTGGGACGCCGGGTGGGCGTCGTCGTCCAGACCACGCAGACCGACGAGAACCTCGCCTCCGTCACAGCGGCGCTCGTCCCGCGCGTCTCCGAGCTCCGCGTCGTCAACACCATCTGCAAGGCCACCCACGAGCGTCAGGAGAGCGCCGCCGACCTCTCCTCCCGTGCCGACGTGATGATCGTCATCGGCGGCAGGAACTCGGGCAACACCCGCCGCCTCGTGGAGATCTGCGCCGCGCGCTGCGGCCGCACCCACCATATCGAGGACGCCGCCGAGATCGACGCCTCCTGGCTCGCGGACGCCTCCCTCGTGGGCGTGGGGGCGGGGGCCTCGACGCCGGCATCCCATATCGAGCAGGTCGTCGACGCGCTCACGGGCCTCCTTCCCGAGGCGGCGCTCATCTGGCGGCGCGAGGGCGGCCATGGCTGATCCGACCGTCAGCGCCTACGCCCGGGCCATCGCCGATTACGGCTCGGCCCGGCGCCGCGCCAAGGACGAGGATGGTTTCAGGGGCGCCCTCGTCACGGCCGTGCGCCCCGAGTCCCCGGCGGACGATGCCGGCATCGAGCCCGGCATGTACGTCGTCCGCGTGGCGGGCAAGCCGCTCACCGACATGATCGTCTGGCTCTGGGAGGCCGACGAGGACGAGGTCGAGCTCGTCGTCCTCGATCCGTCCGACGGCTCGCTCAACCCCTGCGCGCTCGAGCGCTACCCCGGCGAGGACTGGGGGCTCACCTTCGACGACGCGGTTTTCGACGGGATGCGCACCTGCGTGAACGCCTGCGTCTTCTGCTTCATGACGATGCTCCCGCCCGAGAGCCGCAAGACCCTCTCCATCCGCGACGACGACTACCGCCTCTCCTTCCTGCAGGGCAACTTCGTCACGCTGACGAACATGTCCGATGAGGACGTCGCCGACGTCATCGAGAAGAACCTCTCGCCGATGAACGTCTCGATCCATGTGATCACGCCCGAGGTGCGGCGCCGCCTGATCGGGCGGAACGCCCCGCGCGGGATCGAGGTCCTCGAGCGGCTGATGGACGCCGGGATCGAGATCCACGCGCAGATCGTGCTCTGCCCGGGGCTGAACGACGGCGACGAGCTCACGGCGACCCTCGACTACTGTGAGCGGCACGAGGAGATCACGAGCCTGGGGATCGTGCCGCTCGGTTTCACCAAGCACCAGCGGCGCTTCACCACCTCCTATTCGGACGACCCCGAGGCCGCCCGCGCCGTCGTGCGCCAGGTGCGGCCCTACCAGGACCGCGCGCACGAGCGCTTCGGCCGCCACACCTTCCAGCTCTCCGACGAGTTCTTCCTCGCTGCCCGCCTGGACCCGCCGCCCGCCGACTTCTACGACGGCTACCCGCAGTTCTACGACGGCATCGGGATGATCCGGTCCTTCATCGACGAGGCCGACGCGCTCCTCGCGAAGGGCGCGCCCCGACTGGCTGCGCTCGGGCGCGCGCTCGCGGCGTCGGGCCGCGCGCTCTGGGCGCTCTCGGGCGCCGCGGCCCGCGGGACCGTGGCCTGCCTCGTCGAGCACCCCGCCCTCGGCGGCCGCGTCATGGCGATCGAGAACCGCTACTTCGGCGGCAACGTGGACGTGACGGGCCTCATCTGCGCCGAGGACGTCCTCGGCCAGCTGCCCCGTGACCTCGCGGATGTTATGCTCATTCTGCCGTCCGTGATGTTCAACGCGGATGGGCTCACCCTCGATGGGTATCATCGAGACGATCTCCTCCGCGCCCTGGGGGAGCGCGGGGCCCACTCCCGCATCGCACCAACCACACCGGGCGAGCTTGTCGGGTTCCTCGAAGGGGAGCTCGGCATCGAGGCCTCGCGCTGATCGAACACAGGAGCAGCCATATGAAACCCATCGTCGCGATCGTGGGCCGGCCGAACGTCGGCAAGTCCACGCTCGTCAACCGCATCGCGCAGTCGCACGACGCCATCGTGCACGAGAGCCGCGGGGTCACCCGCGACCGCAGCTACCACGAGGCCGACTGGAACGGCCGCTCGTTCGCCCTCGTCGACACCGGCGGCATCGAGCCGATGAAGAGCGACGACGTCTTCGCGGGCTCCATCCGCGACCAGGCCCTCGCCGCCGCCGAGGAGGCCGACGTCATCCTCTTCGTCGTGGACGGCTCGGTGGGCGTCACCGAGGAGGACGAGAGCGTCGCGCGCATGCTCAAGCGCGTGAGGACGCCGGTGTTCCTGCTCGTGAACAAGCTCGACAACCCGGCCCGCGAGGATGAGGCGCTGTGGCCCTTCTACTCGCTCGGTGTGGGCGAGCCCCGCCCGCTCTCGGCGCTCCATGGGCACGGCACCGGCGACCTGCTCGATGAGATCATCGAGTTCTTCCCCGACGAGGACGATGAGGAGCCCGTCCGCGACCCGGGCGCCCTCTCCGTGGCGATCATCGGCCGGCCGAACGCCGGCAAGTCCTCGCTCTTCAACAAGGTGATCGGGTCTGACCGCTCGATCGTCTCCGATATCGCGGGCACCACGCGCGACGCGATCGACACCGTCGTCGAGCGCGACGGGCGGCGCTACTGCCTCGTCGACACCGCGGGCATCCGCAAGAAGAGCACCGTCTACGAGAACATCGAGTACTACTCGATGGTGCGGGGGCTGCGCGCCATCGACCGCGCCGACGTCGCGCTCCTCGTGGTCGACGCCACGACGGGCATGACCGAGCAGGACCAGAAGGTCGCGAACCTCGCGATCGAGCGCGGCTGCGCCCTCGTGATCCTCTTGAACAAATGGGACCTCCTGCGCGAGGACCGCGAGCGCGAGCAGGTCATGGAGACCGTCGCCCGCCGGCTCACCCTGGCCCCCTGGGCGAGTGTCCTGCGCGTCTCAGCCCTCACGGGGCGCTCGGTCGAGAAGATCTGGGCGCTCATCGACGCCGCGGCCGCCAACCGCGCCGCGCGCATCCCGACGGCGAAGCTCAACCAGTTCCTGACCGACCTGCGCGAGTTCGGCCACACGATCGTCGACGGCAAGCGCCGCCTGCGCATGCACTACGCGACGCAGGTCGCCGTGCGCCCGCCGACCTTCGCCTTCTTCGTGAACCACACCGACCTCGTGACGGACAGCTTCCGTCGCTACGTCGAGAACCGCATGCGCGAGAAGTTCGAGCTCGCAGGCACCCCGGTGCGTCTGCACTTCCGCAAGAAGAACGAGTCGCGCGAGAAGGAGGCGTAGGGCCTCATGGCTTCAGCCGACATCCTCGCCGCCCTGCCGCTCACGGCGGGCCTCATGGTGGCGTCCTACCTCGTATGCGGGATTCCCTTCGGGCTCATCCTCGGTCGGGTGCTCGGCCACCGTGACCTGCGCTCCGCCGGCTCGGGCAACATCGGCACCACGAACGCGCTGCGCGTGGCGGGGCCCAAGGTCGCCGTCATCACGCTCGCCTTCGATCTGCTGAAGGGCACCATCTGCGTCGTCGCGGCCCGCGCCCTGACGGCGCCTATCGCCGGGAGCGAGGCTGCCGACCTCATCGTCTCCCTCGTGGCGCTCGCCGCGCTCTGGGGGCACGTGTTCTCGCCGTACCTGGGCTTCCACGGGGGGAAGGGCATCGCCACCGGCGTGGGGGTCCTCTTCGGGCTCGCCTGGCCGCTCGCCCTTGTGCACCTCGCCATCTTCATCGTCGTCGTGGCGCTCACGCGCTACGTCTCGGCCGGCTCCGTCGTGACGGTCGCCTGCCTGCCCGTCACCCTCTACCTCGGCCTGCCCGGCATGGGGATCGCCGCCTACGCCGTCTGGCTCCTCCTCGGCGCGACCGTGATCTGGGCGCATCGGGGCAACATCGCGCGCCTGCGCGCGGGAACGGAATCGAAGTTCTCGTTCAGCAAACGGGTCACAGAAAAGGATGATGCTTCATGAGGATCGCGCTGATCGGCGCCGGGTCCTGGGGCACGGCCGTCGCCGGGCTCGCCGCCAAGGGCGCCGACGAGGTGCGGGTCTGGGCGCATGAGCCCGCCGTCGCCGAGGGGATCAACGCCCGCCATCAGAACCCCTGCTACCTGACGGGCTACGAGCTCCCGGAGAACGTCTGGGCGAGCCCGGTCATCTCCCAGGCGCTCGAGGGCGCCGACGGGGTCATCTTCGCCACGCCCTCGGCGCACCTGCGCGCCACCGCGCGCGAGGCGGCCGACTGGATCGGGCCCGACACGCCCATCCTCTGCCTCGCGAAGGGGATCGAGGCTGAGACCGGCCTGCTCATGACCGAGGTCATCGGCGAGGAGGTGGGTCATCCCGAGCGCATCGCGGCGCTCTCGGGACCCAACCACGCCGAGGAGGTCTGCCGCGGGAGCCTCTCGGCCGCCGTCATCGCCGCCGAGGACGCGGCCGTGGCCGAGTTCTTCAAGGCGGTTCTCATCTCCCCGGCCTTCCGCGTCTACGTGAGCCATGACGTGGTCGGCGTCGAGATGTGCGGCGCGGCCAAGAACGTCATCGCCATCATCTGCGGCATCGCGGCGGGCACGGGCCTCGGGGACAACACCCTCGCCCTCATCATGACCCGCGGCCTCGCCGAGATCAGCCGCCTCACCCATGCCCGCGGCGGCGACCCGATGACCTGCATGGGGCTCGCCGGCATGGGCGACCTCGTGGCCACCTGCACCTCCGAGCACTCCCGCAACCGCATGTTCGGCGTCGCCTTCGCGCAGGGAACCACGCTCGAGGAGTACCAGGAGCGCCGCCACATGGTCGTGGAGGGCGCCGCGGCGGCGGTGAGCGTCTCCGCGCTCGCGCGCGCGCTCGAGGTTGACGCGCCCCTCACCTTCGCCCTCGAGCACACGCTCTGGCACGCTGGCTCGATCTCCGAGGCCCTGGAGCGCCTGACCGACCGGTTCCCCACCTCGGAGTTCTACGGGTTCGACGAGTGAGCCGCACCCCCATCCCGCCCCGCCCCTAAGAGATTGGAATCGCATGACCCGTACCGTGAAGATCGCCCCGAGCATCCTCTCAGCCGACATGGCCCATCTGGCCCGCGACCTCGAGCGGATCGCGAACGCCGACTACATCCACTTCGACGTCATGGACGGCCACTTCACCGGGAACCTCACCTTCGGTGCCGACATCCTGCGCGCCGTCAAGCGCGTCAGCGATGTCCCCTGTGACGTGCATATGATGGTCACCGACCCCGATCACATGGCGGACTGGTTCCTCGACGCGGGCGCCGACATCGTCACCGTGCACTGGGAGGCCTCCACGCACCTCAACCGGACCCTCGCCCACATCCGCGACCGCGGCGCGGCGGCCGGCGTCGTGCTGAACCCCGCGACTCCGGTGAGCCTGCTCGAGGCCGTCATCGAGGATGTCGACATGGTCCTTCTGATGAGTGTGAACCCCGGCTTCGGCGGCCAGCGCTTCATTCCCGGCACCCTCGCCAAGATCCGCGAGCTCCGCGCCCTCGCGAACCGCCACGGCGTCGCCCCGATGATCGAGGTCGACGGCGGCATCTCCTCGAGGAACGTCGCCGAGGTGGTCGCGGCGGGCGCCGACGTGATCGTCGCCGGGTCGGCCGTCTTCGGCGCGGCGGACCCCACCGCCGAGGTCGAGCTCCTGCGCGAGCTCGGGGACGCCGCAGCCCGCGGGGACGTGCGCGCATGACGGGCGGCGCCCCCGTCAACCTCGACTACGCCGCCTCGACCCCGCTGCGCCCCGAGGCGATCGACGCCATGGCGGCCTACGACGCCTCGGAGATCGCCGGGGCCAACCCGAACTCGCTCCACACCCTCGGCCGGCGCGCCCAGGCGCGGCTCGAGGAGTCCCGGCGCGCACTCGCGGCCACTTTCGGCGCGCGGGTGCGGCCCGACGAGATCGTGTTCACGGGCGGTGGCACCGAGGCGAACGCCCTCGCCCTCATAGGCCTCGCCCGCGGCGCGCGCGAGCGCGACCGTCGCCGCGAGCGCGTGATCGTCTCCGCGATCGAGCACGATGCGGTCCTCGACAACCTCGGGATCCTCCGCGACGGCGGCTTCACGGTCGAGACGGTCCGCCCCTGCCGCGAGGGCTTCGTGCGCCCCGAGGACGTGGAGGCCCTCATGGGGCCCGACGTGGCGCTCGTGGCCTGCATGCTCGCGAACAACGAGACGGGTGTGATCCAGCCGGTGGCGGAGATCTCCCGCATCGCCCACGCGGCGGGCGCCGTCGTCTTCGCCGACGCCGTTCAGGGCTGGCTCCACACCCCCTTCGACGTCGCCGACCTCGGAGTCGACGCCCTCTCGGTCGCCGGCCACAAGGTGGGCGGCCCCGTGGGGATCGGCGCCCTCTACCTCCGCGCCCGGACGCCCCTGCGCCCGCTCATCCAGGGCGGGGGTCAGGAGCGGGGCCTGCGTCCCGGAACCCAGGACCTCCGTGCCATCATCGGCCTCACGGCCGCCGCCTCCGCCCTCGCGCCCCGCCTCGCGGAGGACGCCCCGCGTCTCGCGGCGCTCTCCGACGGGCTCTACGCCGCCCTCGCGTCCTCGCCGCGCATCCACCCCACGATGGGCGACCCCGCCGCCGTGCGGCGCCTGCCCGGCATCGTCTCCGTCTTCGTCGAGGGCTTCGAATCCGAGGAGCTCATCTTGAAGCTCGACGTCGCCGGGTTCGAGGTCTCGGCGGCCTCGGCCTGCTCGAGCGGTTCGCTCGCGGCGAGCCACGTGCTCACGGCCATGGGGATCCCCCGCGAGCAGGCACTCGGGTCGCTGCGAGTCTCCTTCGACGACCGCGTGCGCCCCGCCGACCTCGACCGTTTCGCCGAGACCCTCTTGAGAATCGTGAGCTGACCCATGAACGTCGCCGAACTCGAGCGCGCCCTCCTGACGCGCTTCCCCCGCGAGGACGCGGAGGGCTGGGACCATATCGGGCTCTCCTGCGGGGCGCCCGACGAGGAGGTCGCGTTCATCGCCTGCGCGCTCGATGCGAGCCTGCCCGCCGTCGAAGCGGCGCGGGACCTCGGAGCGAACGTGTTCCTCACGCACCATCCCGTGCACATCGCGGCCCCGGATGCCGTGGTCGCGGCCGGTTCGTCCTATCCGGCGAGCTCCCGGGCCCTCCATCTCGCGATCCAAAGCGGTGTCTCGATCATCTCGCTCCACACGAACCTCGACCGCTCCCAGGAGGCCCGGCGTGCCCTGCCGGCCCGCATGGGGCTCACGGCCGAGACCTCGCTTGAGTTCCCGGATGACCCGGGCCGCCCCGGCCTCGGCGCCGTGGCCGACACCCGGGCCGGTGCCCTCGCCGACTTCGCCGCGCGCGCCGCGGAGGCGTTCGGCGGCGCCCCGCGCGTCTGGGGCGACCCCGCGCACCGCGTCTCGCGTGTGGCCTTCCTCGGCGGGTCCCTCGGGCACATGGGGGACACCGTCGTCGCCGCGGGCGCCGACGCGATCGTCACCGGCGAGGCCGGCTACCATGTCTGCCAGGATCTCCTGCTCCGCGGTGTGGCGTGCGTGCTGCTCGGCCACGACCGCTCGGAGGAGCCGTTCGTGAATATCCTGCATGAGGTCGCGTCCGAGATCTGCCCGGGCGCGCGCATCGCTACAATAGACGGCCCCCGCCAGTGGTGGACCCAGATGGATGGAACAGAAGGAGATCGCTCATGAGCACGGGACAGGTCCTCGCCGACATTCAGGAACTCGATCTCGCGCTCATGCGCGACGCGGCGACCCTGAAGGATATGCCCGAGGTGCGCGAGCTCGCCCGCAAGCGCCGCGCCTACCTGAAGCTCAAGGCCGAGGGCACGCGCCTGGCCGCCGAGCAGAAGGACATCGAGACCGACCTCGCGGACCTCGACGAGGACGAGCGCTCCTGCACCGAGGCCGTCGAGGCCGCTCAGGCGGGTGCCTCCGGCCTCGACTACCGCGAGGTGCAGGATCTCGAGATCCGCCTCTCGGACCTCGCCAAGCGCCTCGACAAGATTGCCCACGCCCGCGCCGCCGCGACGGACGCCCTCGCCGAGCACGTCCGGCGCGAGGAGCAGCACGGCGCCTACGTGGCCGCGCTCGAGCGGGCCATCACCGACGAGACGCGCGCCGCCCGCGCGCTCGCCGGCGAGATCCAGGGGCGCATCGAGCGCAACCAGGCCGACCGCGCCCGCCTCGCCGCCGCGCTCGATGAGCCGATGCTCGCGCGCTATGAGGCGGCCCGCGCCCGCTTCGGCGGCCTCGCCGTCGAGGTGCGCGAGGGCGCCGTCCCCTCCGTCTGCCGCACCACGCTCTCCGCCGCCTCCCTCTCCGACCTCGATCGCGGGGGCGAGGTGGGGGAGTGCCCCTACTGCCACCGCATCCTCGTGACCCTCCCCGACGAGGAGGACGCGTGAGCGGGGAGGGCCGCCCCTGCGTCCTGCTCTGCGTGACCGGGTGCATCGCGGCGTACAAGTCCTGCGAGGTCCTGAGGCTCCTGCAGAAGACGGGCTGCCGCGTGAAGGTCCTGATGACCGAGAACGCGACGCGGTTCGTGGGCCCCGCGACCTTCCGAGCCCTCACGAACGAGCCGGTCGCGGTGGGGCTCTTCGACGACCCCGCCGACCCGATCCACCATATATCCCTCGCCAAGGAGGCCGACCTCGCGCTCGTCGCGCCGGCCACGGCAAACGTGATCGCGAAGATGGCCGCCGGCATCGCCGACGACCTCCTGTCCACCACGCTCCTCGCCACGAAGGCGCCGATCCTCGTCGCGCCCGCCATGAACACCGGCATGTGGACGGCCGCAGCGACTCAGGAGAACCTCGCGGTCCTGAGGCGGCGGGGCGTGCGCTTCATCGAACCCGATGAGGGCCGCCTCGCCTGCGGGGACGTCGGCGCCGGCAAGCTCGCCCCCGTCGACCAGATCGCCCGCGCGGCCCTCGCCGCCCTCGCGCCCGAGCGCTCGCTCGCCGGCGAGCGCGTCCTCGTCACGGCCGGGGGGACCCAGGAGGCGATCGACCCGGTCCGCTTCATCGGGAACCGCTCCTCGGGGAAGTTCGGCTACGCGATCGCCGAGGAGGCCGCGCGCCGGGGGGCCGCGGTCACGCTCGTCTCCGGGCCGACGGCCCTTCCCGCGCCCGCCGGGGTCGAGCGGGTGGACGTGCGCTCCGCCGCCGAGATGCACGACGCGGTGGCCGCGCGCTTCGAGGAGGCGACCGTCCTCATCGCAGCGGCCGCCGTCGCCGACTACCGGCCCGTCTCGGCGGCCGACCACAAGCTCAAGAAGACCGCCGAGCACCTGGACGCGATCGAGCTCACCGAGACGGTGGACATCCTCGCCGCCATGAGCGCGCGTGCGGGGGATCGGACGGTCATCGGCTTCGCGGCCGAGACCGATGACGTCGTCCGCCATGCTCAGGAGAAGCTCGCGCGCAAGGGCTGCGACGCCCTGGTGGCGAACGACGTCTCGCGCTCCGACTCGGGGTTCGGCACCAATGACATCGCGATCTTTTGGGTTACCGACGCGGGCGTCGAGGAGCTGCCGCTCATGTCCAAGCGCGCGGCTGCCGCCGAGATCCTCACCCGCGTGGCCGAGCTCCGCCGCCGATAGGGGGTCGGGAGCCTCACCGCCGTGCCGCGTCGGGGGATCTCTGAAAAAACGAGATTCGTCCTTGCGCTCGCCGGTCGATTTGAGTACAGTATTCTCTGCTGCTCGCGAGAGCAGAGCTTCGGGACGTGGCGCAGCTTGGTAGCGCACTTGACTGGGGGTCAAGGGGTCGCTGGTTCGAATCCAGTCGTCCCGACCATCGGAGCTGAGAGCCCAGGGTCAACCCCCTGGGCTTTTTCTTTCCGCTCGCTTCCGCCTGATCGCTGCGGCCCCCACGTTTCCCGCGGCGATCAGGTGGAAGGTGGGCGCGGCGGCCCGGTGACTTTCTGAAGTTGGGCGGCGGGCTATGGTCTGCCCGGCTTCGAATGGGTAGAATCTCTTCATCTATGACCGCCATCGGCAGGGGAGTGCTGTGAGTTTACGGAAGAAGATCAAGAAGGAGCTCATCGGAACCTCCGATTACCCCTCCAACAGGATCTTCACCATCTCGAACTTCATCACCTTCGCGCGGTTGATCCTCACCCTGGTCTTCCTTTATCTCTTCACGAACGACTTCGACCGCTACGTCGCCCTGTCCGTCTACGCCGTCGCGGCGTCCACGGACTGGCTCGACGGGCAGATCGCCCGCATGACGCGCACCGTGAGCTGGCTCGGCAAGATGATGGACCCCATCGTCGACCGCGCCCTCCTGTTCACGGGCGTCCTCGGCCTCGTCGTCCGCGGCGAGCTCCCCGCCTGGGTCTGCGCCGTCATCATCGGCCGCGACGTCTACCTCGCCATCGGCGGCTTCATCGTGCGCCGCTTCCATCGCCGCCCCATCGACGTCGTGCACACCGGCAAGATCGCCACGGCGCTGTTCATGGCCGGCTTCACCCTCATGCTGCTCGGGCTCCCGGTGCTCGACGGCCTCGATCTCGTGAGCGCGCCCTGGCTCCCGGGGCTCAACGCCACAGCGGCGCCGCTCGGGATCTTCTTCGTCTACCTCGGCATCCCGTTCTCGCTCGTTACCGCCCTCATCTACACGGTCAAGGGCTACCGTGCGGGCCGCCATGCGATCGACCACCCCGAGTCCGAGGAGGACTACCTCCATCCGGAGATCGTCGAATCCGATGCCGCTGGGGTAGAATAGAGTCCGTTGTACCTTGCGCAGAGGAGCCTGCTATGCCTGATATGTTCCAGAACCAGCCCGTCTCGGGCGATGCGGTCGATTCCACGCGCGTCTTCCGCATCCCCATCGATGACGCCACGGCTCCCGACCTCCTGAAGAGTGCCCAGATCACCACGCCGGTCCTCTCGATCATCAAGGGGCCCCAGACGGGCAACGTCTTCGAGCTCGAGGGCGCGCTGACCACGATCGGCCGCGACCCGGCGAACGGGATCTTCCTGAACGACATGACGGTCTCGCGCAGCCATGCCAAGATCACGCGGACGCCCGCGGGCATGGTCATCGAGGACCTCGGCTCGCTCAACGGCACCTGGGTCGACGGCGCGATCGTCAACACCGCCCCGCTCCACGACGGCTCCTCGGTGCAGATCGGCACCTTCACCCTGATCTACCACGAGATGGCCCCCTCGATCATCGAGACCGGTGAGTAGGCGTGGCCGAGCGTAGCTACCTGAGCATCGGGCAGGTCGTGAACCTGCTCCGCGGCGCCTACCCCGACCTCTCGAACTCCAAGATCCGCTTTCTAGAGGACGAGGGCCTGATCACGCCGCACCGCACGCCCAAGGGCTACCGCCAGTACTCCAAGGAGGACGTTGACCGCCTGGAGGTCATCCTGCACCTCCAGAAGACGCGCTACATGCCCCTGAACGTGATCAAGGACCGCCTCGAGGGCGCGCCCGACCTCTCGCAGCTCGCCTTCGAGGTGGGCCTGCTCTCCGATGCCCCGATGAAGACCGAGCCCAAGGAGACGAAGCAGAAGCTCCATCCCATCGAGGACCTTCCCGACCTGCTGGGCGTCGAGATCTCTTTCCTCCGCTCGCTCGCCGAGAACGATCTGATCCGCATCATCAAGAGTCCGCAGAACCGCGAGCTCGTGGACGGCCGCGAGTTCGTGATCATCCGCTACGCCTCCGAGCTCGCCCGCTTCCATATCGAGCCGCGCAACCTCCGTCAGTACGTCTCGGCCGCGAACCGCGAGTCGACGATGTTCGAGCAGGTGCTCGTCGGCATGCTCGGTATGGACACCTCGGATGAGGACCGCGCCGCCAAGCTCGAGCGAGCCTTCACGAAGCTGCACGACCTCACCGACGGCGTGCGCACCGCCCTCATCCGCAACCGCGTCTTCGAGTCGCTGAACGCCGAGATCGACGACGCCGACGTGGATGCCGTGGACGACGCGATCACCGCCCGCGCCCGCGCGGCCGCCCCCGCCACCGAGGAGGCACCGGCCCCGTCGCCCCGTGTGAGCGGGTCTCGCCCGCCGCGCAAACGAACCCGCTGAACCGCCTGAAAGGTTACTCATGCCGCAAATCGATTACGAGTCCCTGATCGCCGACATCCCCGACTACCCTGAGCCCGGCGTGGTCTTCAAGGACATCACGCCGCTCTTCGCCGACCCCGCGGGCCTGAAGGCCCTCGTGCGCGACCTCGCCGACCACTTCCGCGCCGCCGGTGTGACGAAGGTCGTGGGGCCCGAGGCGCGCGGCTTCATGACGGGCACCCCGGTCGCCTACGAGCTCGGCGCCGGCTTCGTGCCAGCCCGCAAGCCCGGCAAGCTCCCGCGTGAGACCCATGCCGTGAGCTACGACCTCGAGTACGGCTCCGACACGCTCGAGATCCACACCGACGCCATCGTGCCCGGCGACCGCGTCCTCATCGTCGACGACCTCGTCGCCACCGGCGGAACGGCCGCGGCCACCGGCAAGCTCGTCCAGGAGCTCGGGGCCGAGCTCGTCGGCTACGGCTGCATCCTCGAGCTCGTCTTCCTGAACCCGCGCGAGACCCTGCGGACTGCGGGAGATCACGAGCTCTACAGCCTCGTCAAGGTGGGTTGAGGGGCCGGATCCCGCCCCAGATCGCGCCCGCGCTCACCGAGCGCTCCCCGCGCTCGCCAGATCCATGCATAGAACACGCGGCCCCTCGTATATGCTAGAGGGGTACGCAAGCTCCGTCATGGAAAGGAACGACTATGGCAGACGCCGAGCTCAACCAGCAGATCGACTCGTGGATCGAGTCGAAGTGGGAGACCATCGTCAAGGAGATCGAGACGCTGGTGAATATCCCTAGCCAGGAGGACCTCGAGCACGCGGGGGAGGGCATGCCCTTCGGCCCCGGCCCGCGCCGCGCCCTCGACGCCGGCCTCGACCTCTGCGAGCGCCTCGGCATGCGCGCCGAGAACCATGAGGGCTACGTCGGCACCGCCGACTACCCCGGGGCGGATGACTCCAAGAAGATCTGCCAGATCGCGCATCTCGACACGGTGCCCTGCGGCCCCGGTTGGACCCAGGACCCCCATCAGATGACGCGCCGCGAGGGCTACCTCATCGGTCGCGGCACGCTTGACGACAAGGGGCCCTTCGTCGTCGGCCTCTACGCGATGCGCTACTGGCATGAGCAGGGCGTTCAGTTCCCCTACACCATGCGCATGATCGTCGGCTCCAACGAGGAGACGTCCCTGCGCGACGTCGAGTACTACCTCGAGCACTTCGAGCAGCCGACCTTCCTGTTCACGCCCGATGCCGAGTTCCCGGTCTGCTACGGCGAGAAGGGCATCTACCAGGGCGTGTTCACCTCCGGTGAGATCGTGAACGGGAAGATCGCCCACTGGCGCGCCGGCGAGGCTTTCAACGCGATCCCCACCGACGCGAGCGTGACCATCCGCGCCTCCCTGGCGGAGCTTCCCCCGGCCGCGGGCATCACGCTCACGGAGGCCGGGGACGGCCTCGTGCTCGTGGCCGCCAAGGGCCGCGGCGGGCACGCGAGCCAGCCCGAGGGCACGGTCAACGCGATCGGCATGCTCGTCGACTACCTGCTCGAGAACGACCTCGTGACGGCTGCGGAGCGCCGTTTTCTCGAGCTCCAGAAGGCGCTCATCGACGACTACACCGGTGCGGGCGTGGGCGTCGCCGCCACCGACGAGCTCTTCGGCGACCTCACGGTCATCGGCGGCATGGCCTGGCTCGAGGACGGGCGCATCTGCCAGTCGGTCGACTCCCGCTATCCCACGACCTTCAGCCGCGCCCAGTTCGAGGAGGCCCTCTCGGCGACGGCAGAGCGCTTCGGTGCCACCTACGCCACGGATAACGACACGGAGCCCTTCTACATCGACCCCTCGGGCGAGGAGATCCAGCGCCTCATCCGCGTGTACAACGACGTGACGGGCGAGGACCGCACGCCCTTCACGATCGGCGGCGGCACCTACGCCCGCGAGTTCAAGAACGCCGCGGCCTTCGGTCCCGAGATGCCCTGGCGCGAGGACCCCGCCTGGGTGGGCCCGATGCACGGGGATGACGAGGGGGTCTCCGAGGACCTGCTCAAGTCCGCACTCAAGATCTATATCCTGGCCATCAAGGAGCTCATGGAGATCAGCTACTAGGCGCTCCCTCCTTAAAGTGAACGCGCCGCGGCGCCGGATCCCGTTTCCGGCGCCGCGGCGCCCGCATACCGGTGGGGGAGCGGGGCGGATCAGCCCTCGAAGCCGGTGAAGCGTAGGTAGGTGAGGAGGAAGGCCTTGGCTGCGAAGGCCGCCACGGCGCTTCGCACGAGGAGCGACTCGCGCGTGACGACGGTCGCGGTGTCGGCGGGCGGCTGCTCGTCGGGGGAGAAGGCCGCACCGAGGGCCCCGGCGAGCTCCGTCGCGACGTAGTCGAATGCGACATCGACTGGGTAGCTCACCGCCTGCATCCGGAACAGCCTCCTGATCGCGGAGATGGGCAGGAACTGCTTGAAGATGCAGATGACCATGAGGCGCGCGATCTGCTCGCGGCGGTAGAGCTTCTTCACCGGGGCGGGGACGAGACCGAGCTTCACGTAGTTGTTGATCATCGAGGGCGTGAGCCAGGGTCCCTCGTTCACGGCGCCGAGCGGGGCGAGCGCCCTCTCGATATAGGCGATGACCTGCTCGCGGTAGAGTGGGAGATCCGGCAGCTCCTCGAAGCGGGGGAGGCGAAACGCGAGGGCCGATGCGGCCGCCTCCGAATGGAGGAAGTCATCCGGCAGCACGGTGGGCGCGATGTCATCCGGGGTGATCTTGGCCGAAACGTCAGACATGGGTATAACGGGTCGTGTGGGTTTCATAGATCCTCCCTTCCTGAGCCCATCGTAGCGCAGGTGGTGATGGATTTCTAGTTTTGATCAACCGTTCATCTGGTTTTCAATACTAGATTGGGAAACACGCTATACTGTCCCTACCGACGCCGACGGAAAGGTCGTTCCCATGTCTTGGTGCATCGCCGCAGACTCCAGCTGCAACCTTAGGTCGTTTGAGCCCGCCGCCCCCCAGGTGCGCTACCGGCTCGCGCCCTTGAAGGTCAACGTGGGCGGCACGGAGTACGTGGACGACGAACACCTCGATGTCGACGCCTTCCTCGATCTCATGGCCGACGAGAAGACGGCCTCCTCGAGCGCGTGCCCGAGCGTGGGGGAGTGGGCTGAGATCTTCCGCGACTATGACAACGTGATCGCGATCGCGATCTCCGAGAACCTCTCGGGGAGTTACGAGGCGGCCTGCACGGCGCGGAACATCGTGATGGACGATTACGTGCGCGAGCATGCCGGTGTCATCTCCGAGAAGAACATCTACGTCCTGAACTCGCGCGCCGCGGGCGGCAAGCTCGAGGTGATCGTCCGCCTTTTAGATAGGTACCTTACTAAAAATCCGAGCTTCGACGACGCGGTGGCCTACGTCGAGCAGCTCGAGGCCTCCTCGCAGGTCCTCTACTCGCTGAGCCGGTATGAGAACCTCACGAAGAACGGGCGCATGCCGCGCTTCGTGGGTGCTGTGGCCACGAAGTTCAGCATCCGGATCCTCGGCACGGCGAGCGCCGAGGGCACGATCAAGATCGTCGGCCCCACGCGGGGCGAGAAGAAGATGTACCGCAAGATCATGGACGCCATGGAGGCCGACGGCTACCGGGGTGGCATGGTCTACATCGACCATGTCCGCAATCTCGCGGGTGCGCAGTCGCTCAAGAGCGTGATCCTCGGGCGCTGGCCCGAGGCCGAGGTTGAGATCGTGGCCTGCGGCGGGCTCTGCTCGTATTACGCGGAGGAATCCGGTCTCATCATCGGCTACGCCTGGTGAGGTTCAAGCACACTCCATCATGCTCTGTCAGCGCCGCGCGGCCCTACGGGGACCGCGCGGCGTTCTCTTGAGTGGGCGGGCTTTGTTCGGACACGCGGGCCGGGAGCGCGAGAGGCGAGGGTCGATTGACTTGCCGATATCCGCTTCACACTTCTACTTTACATAACATATATTATCAGAACTTTAGAGAGGAGAAGGCTTGAGCGGAGAGATGCTGAGACCGCCCAAGCGTTTGAAGGCCTAAAAAAGCCCCGGTGCCCTCATGGGACACCGGGGCCGCAGAGCCATACGCCCTTAGTCGAGCTGGCCGGACTCCTCCAGATAATGGTAGGCGCTTGTGGCCGCGATCGCGCCGTCGGCAGCCGCGGTGATGACCTGGCGGAGCACTGTGTGGCGGATGTCGCCCGCCGCATAGAGGCCCGGGGTCTTGGTGGCCATGAGCTCATCGGTGACGATCCCGCCGTCGGGCGCGAGGTCAACCAGATCGCGCACGAGGTCAACGCTCGGCACGTAGCCCACTGCGACGAAGATCCCGAAGGAGCCCGCGTCGAAGGACTCCGTCGTGAGCTCACCTGTCTCGTTGTTCTTGAAGGTGATCTCGGTCGGTATCGTCTCGCCGGAGAGCTCGACGATACTAGTGAGGTACCTAACCTCAATATTGTCCTGCTTGAGCACGCGCTGCACCATCCCGCGCGGGGCACGGAACTCATCGCGGCGAACGACGAGCGTCACCTTCTCGGCGATGCGCGAGAGGTAGATGGCCTCCTCGCAGGCCGTGTTGCCGCCGCCGATCACGAAGACGTGCTTGTTGCGGTAGAACATGCCGTCGCAGGTGGCGCAGTACGACACTCCCCTGCCGCGGAAGGTGTCCTCGCCGGTGAACCCGCCGGGGCGCGGGGTGGCGCCCATCGCGGAGATGAGGGCCGGGACCTCGAGCTCATCTTGGTCGGTCTTGATCTTGAAGGTGCCGGCCTCGGTGCGCTCGATGCCCGTGACTATCGCGTAGAGGGTCGTGGAGCCGGCGGCCTCGGCGTGCTCCTGCATCTTGGTGCCGATCTCGGCGCCCGAGACGCTGGGGATACCCGGGTAGTTATCGATCTCATCGGACGTTGCGATCTGGCCGCCCGGCATGCCCTGCTCGATGACGACGGGGCGCAGACTCGCGCGCGCGGCGTAGAGCGCCGCCGAGTAGCCGGCCGGCCCTCCGCCGATGATGGCGACATCATACGCGAACGTGTTGCTCATGGTTCCTCCATTCAGTGTGCGAACACCCTCCTCATACCCATTTGCATAAATCATGAGCTGCCGCAATCCGTATACAATAGAATGCACGCAACCACGTGTCTTTGTTGGAAGGGCCCATGACCACGAACACGCCTGACGCATCCGAGCGGACCGTCCACCCGGTCATCACGGTCATGCACGCCTCCGTGGGCTCCGGCCACAAGGCGGCCGCGGCCGCCATCGCGGGCGCCGTCGACCGCATGCGCGGCACCCATGGGGTCCCCGCCGACGTCGAGGTTGAGGTCATCGACATCCTCGATTACGGTCGCATACCGCTCGACGGCAACAAGACCGCCACGTCCTTCACGGGCGCCACGCGCCCCATCTACGACATCACCTGGCGCTACACCCTGACCGGACGGCTCCTCTGGGGCGGCGGCACGGGATGGTCGAAGGTCATGTTCCCCTCGTTTACCGAGTACGTGCGCGAAAAGCAGCCCCTGGCCGTCATCTGCACGCACATCACGGCCGCCAACGTGGCGGTGGGCGCCCGCATGATCAGCGGCATCGACTTCCCCCTCGTCTGCGTCCCCACGGACTATGAAATCGAGGGCTGGTGGCCGCATAAGGAGTGCGACCTCTTCTGCGTTGCCACCGATTTCATGGCCGAGACCCTCCGCCCGCGCAAGGTCGAGCCGGCGCGGATCCGCATCACGGGGATCCCCGTCCGCCACGGATTCGAGCGCGACGACGATCCCGCGGCCTGCCGCGAGCAGTTCGGCCTGCCCCTCGACCGCACCATCGTGCTCGTCATGGCCGGAGCGAGCCTGCCCCAGCCCTACGTACTCTTCCGCGCGGCGATCGAGCAGACCCTCCCCTTCCTCCGCCGCTTCCACCGGATGCACTTCGTGTTCCTGCCGGGGCGCGACACCGCCTACTCCAACAACCTCAAGGCGATCTTCGCAGGGATGAAGCTCTCGAACGTGAGCGTCCTCGATTACGTCGACGATATGGCCTCGCTCATGCACGCCTCCGACCTTGCTGTTTTGAAGTCGGGTGGCCTCACCGTGACGGAGTGCCTCTGCGCGCGTCTGCCGATGGTGCTCCTCGGGAAGTCCTACGGCCAGGAGAAGGCGAACACGACGCTTCTCACCTCCTATGGCGCGAGCATGCACGCGACGACCGCCACCGAGCTCATCTCCATCCTCGACCGGCTCCACGACCATCCCGAGGCCCTGGGGGCCCTGCTTGTGAACGCGAGCGCACTCAGGAGGCCGTCGGCGGCCGAGGACATCGTCAAGACGACGATGGAGCTCGTGGGCGTGCCCGTCGAGCGCGAGCGGCACTTCGCCGAGTTCTACTGGGGAGGCAAGCCCGCCCACCTGCGCTAGGAGCCGAGGTATAGAGACGGGCGCCGGGGGACATAGTGATCCCACGGCGCCCGTCTCAGATGATGCTGGATGGCCCCCTACTTCACGCCGCTCGAGCCGAACCCGCCCGCGCCGCGGTCCGTCTCGTCGAGCTCATCGACCTCCTCGAGGGTGACGACGGGCACCTCCTGGATCACGAGCTGGGCGATGCGCTCGCCGCGCTCGATCGCGATCGGCTCGCGCGGATCGAGGTTCACGCAGATCACCTTGAGCTCGCCGCGGTAATGGGCGTCGATGAGGCCCGGGGTGTTCGCGATGGAGAGCCCGCGCTTCAGGGCCATGCCGCTGCGGGGCTGGACGAAGCCGGCGTAGCCGTCGGGCAGGGCGATGGCGAGGCCCGTGGAGACGAGCGCGCGCTCGTGCGGGGCGATCGTCACGGACTCGTTGGCGCGCAGGTCGAGGCCGGCGTCCCCCGTGTAGGCGTAGGCGGGGAGCTCGACGGCGGGATCGAGCCGCTTGATCTTGACGTTGATCTCACTCATGGGTCACCTCAGCTTATCGAGCTCCGAGAGGAACTCGTTGATGTCTTGGAAATCACGGTAGACGGATGCGAACCGGATGTAGGCCACCTTGTCGATCGGCTCGAGGCGCATGAGGACCATGTCACCGAGCTCATGGGAGGTCACCGAGGTGCGCGTCCGGGAGCGGAGCTCGCGCTCGATGTCGTCGATGATCGCGTTCAGGGTGGCGAGGTCCATATCGCGCTTGGTGGTGGCGCGCATGAGCCCGACCATGAGCTTGTTGCGGTCGAAGGGCTGGGTGGCGCCGGAGCTCTTAACGACCTCGATGGGATCCTCGCACCGCTCGAACGTGGTGAACCGGTACCCGCATCCGCGGCACTCGCGCCGCCGCTTAATCGTGTTCGAGGAGTCCTGCATACGGGAATCGACCACGCGGGTGTTGGCCCCGCCGCATTTGGGACAGTGCACGTTGCCTCCTTTCGGCCTCAGGTACCGGACTAGGATACCACGCGGCCACCGGAGAAGGGCGGGGTGCGGGGCTTAGCGCGCGGGAACGAGGAGGACCTGGCCCGGCGTGAGCCCCGCGCGCTCAAGGCCGTTGTGATCCTGGATGACCTGCACGAGATCGTCGGTGGAGAGGCCCGCTGCCGGGTGGCTCTCGGCGAGCGACCAGAGGGAGTCCCCCGCAGCGACCGTGACCTCCTCGTAGGAGATGGCCGCGGCCGCGCTCGTGAGCCGGTGGTTGCTCAGGAGCGCGAGGCCGAGGGTGGCCACGATGAGGGCGGCGGCGAGCGCGGCGACACCCACCGTGCGGATCGAGACGGCATGCGCGCGGGCGGCCCGCTGCGGGCGCACGGGCACCACCGGCGTGGCGCGCTCCCGCTTGCCGCCCTCGATGACCGTGAGGCGTGGGCGCGGGGCAGCGGCGGGCATGGCGAGGGCGAGGTTTCCCTGGGTGAAGGTTGCGGTGCTCATGATGGCTCCTCTCAGTGGCTTGTCCGTTACAAGAGGTATATCGCGGCGTCCGGACAAAAGTGAGTGGCACTGGAACGGGTGTTCGTGTATCATTATCTTCGAACAGATGTTCCTGTCAACAGAAATCAGAACATTTGTTCCTATACCATGCGAACGCCTGATCTGGAGGGACTGAGGCTGATGGCGCGCAAGATCACCAAGCGGCAGATGCAGATCTACGAGTACATCAAGGATTACCAGAAGGAGAACGGCTACCCGCCGAGCGTGCGCGAGATGGCCGGAGCGGTGGGCCTTTCCTCCCCCTCCACGGTCCACGCGCACCTGAGCGCCCTCGAGGACCACGGCCTCATCAAGCGCGACGCCTCGAAGCCCCGCGCGCTCGAGGTCTTCAACGAGGACGGCTCCTCGGCGAAGCTCGCATCCGTGGAGAGCGCCCCCGACCGCGGCACCATCGCCCTCCCTCTGATCGGCCGCGTGGCCGCGGGCCTGCCCATCCTCGCGGAGCAGAACGTCGAGGACACCTTCACCCTGCCCGTCGAGATCGCCACGGACTCCAGCTCCTTCATCCTCGAGGTCCATGGTAACTCGATGATCAACGCCGGCATCTTCAACGGTGACTTCATCATCGTCCGCGAGCAGCGCAGCGCCATGAACGGCGAGATCGTCGTCGCCATGATCGATGGCGAGGCGACGGTCAAGACCTTCTACAAGGAGCGCGGCCGGGTGCGCCTGCAGCCCGAGAACGACGCGATGGAGCCCATCTACGCCGAGAACCCGCAGATCCTCGGCAAGGTCGTGGCCCTGCTCCGCCGCTTCTAGCGCCGCGCGCCCATGGCCTCATCGGAGAACCCCGCACCCGCAGGCGCCCGGCCGCGTGTCACTGCGCTCGACACCCTCCGTGGCCTCACGGTCATCTCGATGGTCCTCTTCCACGCGAGCTACGATGCCGCCTACCTCTACGGAATCGCGTTGCCGTGGTTCAGCGCCGGGCCCGTCCAGGACGTCTGGCGAGCGAGCATCAGCTGGGTCTTCCTCTTCCTCGCCGGATGGATGACCTCCTTCTCGCGGAGCAATATGAGACGTGCGGCCCTCTACGGGGTGGGCGCCCTCCTCATCTGGGCGGCCACCTCCCTCGCCGCGGTGGATGTCCCGGTGAGCTTCGGTATCCTCTTCTGCATGGCGGCGTCCACGCTTCTCTACGCGCTCGGGGAGCCCCTCCTGCGCCGTCTGCCGCCCCTGCCGGCCGCCATCGCATCCCTCGTGCTCTTCGCCCTGCTCTGGCAGGTTCCCCGCTCCGTCTACCCCGTCATGGGGCTCAGCTGGCTCGGGTTCCCCTCCCCTGCCTTCGCCTCAGGCGATTACTACCCGCTCATCCCGTTCGCCTTCATGTACCTCGCCGGTGCCTTCGCCGCCAGGGCCCATGCGCGCCGCGCCGGCAGCGCCTATCCCGCATGGATGCTCGCCGATCTCTGCCCGCCCCTCACCTGGGTCGGCCGTCGGAGCCTGGTCGTGTACCTCGCGCACCAGCCGCTGCTCATCCTCGCCTTCGAGCTCCTCGCGCACTGAGGGGGCCGTTACGCCACGGCGAACTGCGCGAGGCGGGCGGCCATGCGCGGCGAGGCCTTGAGCACGACATGGGTGCCCTCCTCGAGATAGGCCTCCTCGAGGATGCGGCACTGCTCGTGGGCGAGCGCGAGGAGCGCGGCCTCGCGATACGGGATCAGAACGCTCATCAGGCGCTCCGCCATCGCGGCCTCGGTGGCGATCCGCTCCTCGAGCTCGCCCTCGCCCCAGCCCTCAGCAGCCGAGAAGAGGACCGCGTCGGGATGGGCGGCGGCGAGGTGGCACCGGTCCTCCTCGCTCAGCAGATCGACCTTGTTGTACACGATGATCGAGACGCATTCGCCGGCGCCGATCTCCGTGAGAACCCGCTCGACGGCATCGAGATGGCGTGTCCAGTCATCATCAGACACGTCAACGACCTTCAGGATGAGATCGGCGGAGCGCACCTCGGAGAGGGTCGATTTGAACGACTCAACGAGGCTGTGCGGCAGCTTCTGGATGAAGCCGACCGTGTCGGTCAGCGTGATCTGCCGCCCACCGGGCAGGGCATGGGAGCGGGTTGTGGGGTCCAGCGTCGCGAAGAGCTTGTCGGCGCTCAGAACCTCAGCGCCCGTGAGGCGGTTCAGGAGCGTCGACTTTCCCGCGTTCGTGTACCCGGCGAGGGCCACGCGGTAGGCGGGCGAGGCCATCCGCTCCTTTGACTGGACGCCGCGGCGCCGCTCGAGCTCGGCGAGCTGACGGCGGAGGGAGGCGATGCGGTCGCGGATGAGGCGGCGGTCCACCTCGAGCTGGCTCTCACCCTGACCGAAGCGGCTCCCGATCCCGCCGCGCGTCTGCTCCTTGGCGAGGTGGCTCCACATGCCGCGCAGGCGCGGGAGGAGGTACTGCAGCTGGGCGAGCTGCACCTGGAGGCGGCCCTCGCGCGTCCGCGCATGCAGGCCGAAGATATCGAGGATGAGCGCCGTGCGGTCGATGATCTTGATCGGCTCCCCCAGGGCCTTCTCGAGGTAGGACTGCTGCGAGGGGCTGAGGTCGTCGTCGAAGATCACGACGTCGATATCGAGGCGTGAGACCATCCCCTTGAGCTCCTCGACCTTGCCCGAGCCGATGTAGGAGCGTGGGATGGGGTGGTCGAGGCGCTGCGTCATACGCGCGACGACCTCGGCGCCCGCGGTGGCCGCGAGCCGCTCGAGCTCGTCGAGGGAGCGCTCGATCGGCCATGCGGCCGTGCGGGTCTCCACGCCCATGACGAGTGCCCGCTCGGGCACCGGAGCCGTCGAGACGCTCTTGAACCGACCCATGCTCACACCCCCGCGATCTCTGCGATGCGGTCGGCGGCGGCCGAAACGCCGAGCTCGCCCATATCGAGCCAGCGCATGCGCGCGTCACCGCGGCACCAGGAGAGCTGTCGCTTGGCGTAGCGGCGGCTGCGCCGCTTGATGAGCTCAATGGCCTCCTCGAGGGTGGAGCGCCCCTCGAGCGCGTCGATGACCTCCTTGTAGCCGATCGCCTGGCGCGCGGTGAGCGCGGGGGCCGCACCGGCGGCGATGAGGCCCCTCACCTCGTCAACGAGCCCGGCGGCCACCATGGCGTCGACCCGCGCGTCGATACGGCGATAGAGCTCCGTGCGGTCCATCGTGAGCGCGAACCAAAGCGCGGGATAGTGCGGGCGCGGCTCGGAGAACCCGCCCGCCTGCTCGGCGTAGGAGACGCCCTCATCGGCCATCTCAAGGGCGCGCACGCAGCGGCGCACGTTATGGGGGTGGATGAGGGCCGCGCTCGCGGGGTCTCGGCGCGCGAGGAGGGCATGGAGCCCCTCGGCACCGAGCTCAGCGGCGAGCGCCTGGTAACGGGCGCGTGCCGGGTTCTCGAGAACCCCCTGCGGGAAGTCCATCTCATCGAGGGCGGCGCGGAGGTAAAGGCCGGTGCCACCGCAGAGGATCGAGGCGCGGCCCTCGCGCGCGGCGGCGTCTATGAGGGTCCGGGCGGCACGCTGGTAGAGGGCCGCGGAGTAGGGCTCATCGGGATCGGCCACATCGACGAGGTCGAGCGGGACGCGGCGATCGCGCGGGGGCGTCTTGGCGGTGCCGATGTCCATGCCGCGGTACACCTGCATGGCGTCGGCTGAGATCACGTGGGTACCCAGCCGCGTGGCGAGCTCGTCGGCGACCGCGCTCTTCCCCACCGCGGTGGGGCCCGTGATCGCCAAAACGAGGGGCTCCGTCATCGAGGACCGCCCGCAAGCGAGCCGGAAAGGTACCAGGTGCGCGCGGTGTCGACCTCGACGTCGACGATCTTGCCGACGTAGTCCTCGATGCGGCCGCCCGGCGGCAGCGGGCAGAGGACTGTCTGGTTCCAGGGGCTCTTGCCCTGGAGCTTCTGAGCGTCCTTCTTCGAGGCCCCCTCGATGAGGGCGGGCACCGTCGTGTGAAGCGAGCCCTGGTTGTAGTCGAAAGCCGTCGACTCGATGACCTTCACCAGGCGGTTGAAGCGGTCGAGGATGACCTCGCGGCTCGTGGGGTCATCGATCTTCGCGGCCGGGGTCCCCTCCCGCTTGGAATAGATGAACGTGAAGGCCTGGGCGTAGCGGACCCGCTCGGCGAGCGAGAGGGTCTCGGCGAAATCCTCCTCGGTCTCACCGGGGAAGCCCACGATGATGTCGGTGGTGAGGGCGATGCGCGGGATGCGCGCGCGCACCGCGTCCACGAGGTCGATGTAGTGCTCGCGGGTGTAGCGGCGGTTCATGAGCTTCAGGACGCGGCTCGATCCCGACTGCACGGCGAGGTGGAGGTGCGGCATGACCGCGGGCACCTCGGCCATGGCGTCTATGGTCTCGGGCAGCAGGTCCTTCGGGTGCGAGGACGTGAAGGTGATGCGCTCCACCCCGGTGTCACCGACACGCCGCAGGAGCTCCGCGAAGCGCGGGGACCCGAAGAGGTCGCGGCCGTAGGAGTTGACGTTCTGGCCGAGGAGGGTCACCTCGCGCACGCCGGAGCGGACGAGGACGGTCACCTCGTCGAGGATCTCCTCCATAGGACGGCTCTTCTCGCGCCCGCGCACGTAGGGGACGATGCAGTAGCTGCAGAAGTTGTTGCAGCCTGTCATGATGGGAACCCAGGCGTGGTAGGACGTGGCGCGGTGCCATGGCATGCTCGTGGCGCCCGCCTCCTCGCGCTCCTCGGTCCGCACCTGCCGGCCCCCGTCCTCGAAGGCCTGGGCCAGAAGGTCGCCCACATGCGCGATCGAGTGGGTGCCGAAGATCACGTCGACGTTGTCGACGTTCGTGAGGAGCCCCTCGCCGTCACGCTGGGCGATGCAGCCGCCCACGGCGATCACGCGCTTGCCGCCGGGCGGTGCGGGCAGACTCTTGCAGGAGTTGCACTGGCCGTAGAGGCGGGTGTCAGCGGCCTCGCGCACGCAGCAGGTCATGAAGATGACGATGTCGGCGTCAGCGGGCTTCTCGACCTCGAGGGCGCCGAGCGAATCGAGGAGTCCGCTCACGCGCTCGGAGTCGTGCAGGTTCATCTGACACCCGAACGTGCGGATGCTATAGGTCTTGCCGTGAAGCGTTGTCTGGGGCATGTCTATCCAACTCGTTGAACGCCGGCAGAGCCCGTCTGGGGCGGCTGCGCCTCGATGCCCGCGCTCGAGAGGTGATGAACGTAGACCGAGAGGCGGATGGCCGTGCGGGACTCGCCGTTGATGAGGATGTCTGAGAACACGGGCGCGCAGGAGATGTCGAACCCGGTGGGGATCAGAAAGCCGCGGGCGATCGCGATCGCCTTGATCGCCTGGTTGACCGCACCCGCGCCGACGCACTGCATGTTGACGGGGACGCCGTCCTTCACCATGCCGGCGATGGCGCCGGCCACGGAGGCGGGCGATGACTTGGAAGAGATCTTGAGGAACTCCACGGGTTCTCCTGCGTTTCTAGTGCGTTGATGCCTGTTAACTCTATCGTAAGGGGGCCGGTGGGACAAGCGGCCTCACTCCTCCCGGCCCAGATCAAAGGTGACGGTGATGCGCTCGCGCGAGACCCTGATCCGAGGCGTGCCCGCGAGGTTCAGGTAGTAGCGCGCGGCCAGGTCGGTGAAGTCGCGCTCGACGGCTCGGGAGAAGGTCGCGAGGTCGTCCTTCGCGATCTTGAGGCCGCGGCGGTCCCGTTCGAGATCGAAGGCCGCGGGCCCCGTCCGGTGCCCGCGCTCACGGAGCAACCGGGCGGAGACGCTTCTGAGCGGTTGGATCTGCCCGCCGATGATCCGATGGGCGGTCCGCTCGGAGATCTCGATCCCCACGCCCGCCGCGATGCCCATAAGGTCCGCCGCGTCAGCGGCGGTCCCCAGACGGTCAATGACCGGGAGGTCCCCGGCGTCGTCGATGAAGAGCAGGCGACACGCGTCGAGGCGGCCGGAGGCGTGGGCGTAGAGGGTCGCGGCGATCTCGGTGGGCGTGCCGAGGTAGACATCGCAGCCGCGGAGCTCCTCTAAGGCGAAGTCGCAGGCGGCGCGGATGATGTTATGCGGCCCGCGGGAGCAGGTGTAGGTGCCGTCCTCCCCCTTCTCGGCGACCGGCCAGCTCGACTGGTCCGCACGCTCATGGAGGGTATCGGTGTCGACGATGACCCGGAAGGCCGAGCCGCGGTCGACCCCCGAGGCGACGACCTCGGCCGTCCGCGCGTTCTGGCGGATGGAGAAGAGCGCCATGCCGCGGCCGTGCACGCCCCAGCGGTCCATCCGCATCGTCTCGAGCTTGGAGGTCACGCGGGCGTCGAAGATGCGCTCCCGCATGTCGGCGGGGACTCCGCTGCCGTTATCGAGGAAGAGGAGGGTGCGGGCACCCTCCTCCTTCATGGTCGCGACGTAGACGGTCGTGGCGCCGGCGTCGCGGGCGTTGCGCAGCATCTCGATGACGATGTCCTCGACGTGCTGGATGTCATGCTTGGCCTGGCGGCGCTCGGCTTCGGAGACGCGCAGGCGGACGAACCCCTCGCCGAGGTTCTCCTCGACGCGGAGGTTCCCCTCGCCCGACATCGAGGCGATGAACGAGATGAGGTCGCTCGAGTCCGCCATCTTACTTGGCGATGTCCGTGGCGCGGCTCTCGCGGATCACCACGACGCGCACCTGACCGGGGTACTCCATCTCCTCCTCGATCTGGCGGGCGATGTCGTGCGCGAGCACGGTGGACTCGGCATCGGAGATCTTGTCGGGCTGGACCATGACGTGGACCTCGCGGCCGGCCTGCATGGCGTAGGTACGCTCGACGCCGTCGTGGCCGTTGGCGATCTTCTCGAGCTTCTCGAGGCGCTTGATGTAGTTCTCGGCCGACTCGCGGCGAGCACCGGGACGGGAGGCGGAGATGGCGTCGGCGGCCTGGACGAGCACGTCGAGGACCGTGTTGGGCTCGATGTCGCCGTGGTGAGCCTCGATCGCGTGGACGATCACGGGGCGCTCGCCGTAGCGGCGGCAGAGGTCGGCGCCGATGACGGCGTGCGGACCCTCGACCTCGTGGTCGATGGCCTTGCCGAGATCGTGGAGGAGGCCCGCGCGCTTGGCGATGCGGGCATCGACCTTGAGCTCGGTGGCCATGATGGCGCAGAGCTCGGCGACCTCCATCGAGTGGCGCAGGACGTTCTGGCCGAAGGAGGTGCGGTAGCGGAGCGCTCCCAGGGTCTTCACGAGCTCGGGGTGCAGATCGTGGATGCCGCAGTCGAAGGCGGCCTGCTCGCCGGCCTCCTGTACGCGCTGCTCGACGAGAGAGGCGGCCTTCTGGTACATCTCCTCGATGCGGGCGGGGTGGATGCGGCCGTCGGCGATGAGGTTCTCGAGGGCGACGCGGGCCGTCTCGCGGCGGACCGGGTCGAAGCTCGAGAGCACCACGGTCTCGGGGGTGTCATCAATGACGAGGTTCACACCGGAGACCTGCTCGAAGGTGCGAATGTTGCGGCCCTCGCGGCCGATGATGCGGCCCTTGAGGTCGTCTGAGGGGATGTGGACCGAGGTGACCGTGATCTCCGCCGTGTGATCGGAGGCGCAGCGCTGGATCGCGAGCGAGATGATCTCCTGGGCCGTCTTCTGGGCCTCGGCGCGGACCTGCTGCTCGGACTCGCGGATGATGGCCGCGGCCTCGTGCGTGACCTCGGAGCGGACGTTGTCGAGCAGCTCCTTGTGCGCGTCCTCGCGGGTGAGGTCGGAGATGCGCTCGAGCTCGGCCGTCTGGCGCTCGTAGAGCTCCTCGACCTCGCGGCTGCGGCGGTCGAGCTTGCCCTGCTGGCTGGAAAGCTGGTGCTCGCGCTTGTCGAGGGCGTCGTTGCGGCGGTCGAGGGACTCCTCGCGCTGCATCACGCGGTTCTCGAGGGTGCGGATCTCGGTCTTGCGATGCTTGTCCTCGGCCTCGGCGGCCTGGCGGTTCTTGAGGATCTCCTCCTTGGCCTCGAGGAGGGCCTCCTTCTTGAGGGTCTCCGCGGTGCGGTGGGCCTCGCTCACGACCTGCTCCGCCTCAGCGCGGGCCGACTGAACCTTGCTGTCAGCCTCGCGGATGCTGCCGGATTTTGCCGTGCGCAAGGCGAACACAGCACCGGCGGCACCGACGACAAGGCCGAGGATGCCGGCGACGATGATGAACTCCATTGCTCACTCCTTTAACGTTCAAAGTGCATCAGACGACGCCCATCTGCGAGGCAGACGGGCGCTGGCATTTGCTTATAAGCGTTCACCTCGTGAAACGAAGACGAACTATGTATCGGTCTCATCGGTGATGAGCGCAAAACACAAAACAAATGACGGAATAATCCTACCGTTGGGAGGGGGATTTTGTCAACGTACGCACAGGTGAGCGGTTGTGCAGATCGGCGGGGTGCGCGGTGGGCGGAAAGACCGCTCGGGGCGGGCGTGAGACCGCGATCAGAGCCCCTCCCCCATCTCAGCGAGGTGCGCCCGAACCGCGTCCGCGGCCTGGGCGTAGCCGAACCCCTTGCCCATGAGGAAGCGGATGAGCTTCTCTGAGGCTCGCGCCTCGGGGATGCGCCGGCGTGCGAGGAGGGCGCGCGCCCGGGCGGCGTCCTCGTCATCCGAGAAGAAGCGGTCGGGGTAGCCGGGGATCTCATCGAGCGGGACCCCTTTGCGCGAGAGCTCGAGCTCGATCTTGCGACGGCCCCAGCCGCGGCGCTTCCGCTCCTCGATGAAGTAGGAGGCGAACCGGGCGTCATCGAGGTAGCGGAGTTCACGGGCGCGGGCGAGCGTGGGCTCGATCTCCTCGGGGCGGTAGCCGTACTGGCGGAGCTTCTCGCGGAGCTCGGCCGTGCTGTGGTCGCGCCGCCCGAGCATCTCGGTCACCTGCGCCATGGCCACTCGCGCCTCGAGCGCGTGGATGTAGGCGAAGGCGTCATCAGCCTCGGCGGGCAGGGGCGGCTCCGCCTCAGCGAGCAGGCGCCCCACCCGAACCGGGACGACGATATCGAGGCGGCCCTCATCCTCTAGGATGACGCTGACCTCGGCCATGGGCTTCTTGGATGAGAAGCCCGCGCGCGCGGCTGCGCCCCGCTCCGGGAGCCTGACCTCGACTGAGACGGCTTGGCTCATGGGGTGCCCTTAGGCCTCCGCGGGGGCCGGGACGGCAGGCGCCTCGACGGCCTCCCCCACCGGCTCGTCCTCGAAGTCGAGGCCCGAGGCGACACGGACGCGGCGCTCGACCTCATCGGAGAGCTCGGGGTTCTTGCGGAGAAACTCCTTGGCGGCCTCGCGGCCCTGGCCCAGGCGCTCCTGCTCGTAGGTGTACCAGGCGCCTGACTTGTTCACGATGCCGAAATCGACGCCCATGTCGAGGATGGAGCCCTCCTTGGAGATGCCGGTGCCGTACATGATGTCGAACTCCGCGGAGCGGAAGGGCGCGGCCACCTTGTTCTTGACGACCTTGCAGCGCACGCGGTTGCCGATGATGTCCGAACCGGCCTTGATGCTCTCGATGCGGCGGATGTCGATGCGCACCGAGGAGAAGAACTTGAGGGCGCGGCCGCCCGTGGTGGTCTCGGGGTTGCCGAACATGACGCCGATCTTCTCGCGCAACTGGTTGATGAAGATACAGGTGGTCTTCGATTTCGAGAGGGAGCCGGCGAGCTTGCGCAGGGCCTGGCTCATGAGGCGGGCCTGGAGGCCGACGGAGGTGTCTCCGATCTCGCCCTCGATCTCGGCGCGCGGCACGAGGGCCGCCACGGAGTCGATGACCACGACGTCGATCGCGCCGGAGCGAACGAGCATGTCGCAGATCTCGAGCGCCTGCTCGCCGGTGTCGGGCTGGGAGATGAGGACCTCGTCGATGTCGACGCCGATGCGGGCCGCGTAGCTCGGATCGAGGGCGTGCTCGGCGTCGATGAAGGCGACCACGCCGCCCTGGGCCTGGGCCTCGGCGAGGATCTCCAGGGAGAGGGTGGTCTTACCCGAGGACTCGGGGCCGTAGATCTCAATGATGCGGCCGCGGGGGACGCCGCCGATGCCGAGGGCGCAATCGAGGGCGAGGGCGCCGGTGGGGATCGCCTCGACCTCGAGTTGGGGGCCGCCGTCACCGTACTTCATGATGGAGCCGTCCCCGAACTTCTTCTCGATGGCGGCCTTAGTGGCCGCGATCATCTTCTCGCGCTCCTCCCCCGTGGTGCGCTCGTGGATCTCCTTGGCGGGGCCTGAGTTCTTCGCCATGCGGCACTCCTTCTCAACGTGGTTTCGGATGCATCTTACTACGAACATTCGTTCGTGGCAAGGACTTCGGAACCATCCTAGGGCCGCCCATCTAACCAAGAGGATATGAAGGCTGCCGAAACCTCACCGATTTCTGGCGCCCATCTCACAACGGCAGGTCACACGAGGGTTCGGTGCCTGACCGTCCACGGGGCCGCCACCGATTCGCCACGAGGATCACACGGCGTCAGACCGCCGCGACGAGGAGCTCCAGGGCGCGCACCGCGGCTTGGAGCCTGACGGCGTTCCGCGAACCCGAGAAGACGTGCCGCTCGACCGATGCGCCCCGCGGCGTCCGGATGCCGATGTAGACGGTGCCCGCCGGGTCGGCCGCGGTACCGCCCCCCGGTCCCGCGTAGCCGGTGAGGCTCACCGCCAGATCGGCTTCGAAGAGGGCCGCGGCGCGGATCGCCATCTCCTCGGCGCAGGCGGCCGACACCGCCGTGTGGGCGGCCAGGGTCGCGCCGGACACACCGAGGACGTCGCGCTTGATCTCATCGGTATAGGTCACCGCGCCGCCCTTGAGCACCGCGGACGCCCCGGGGACGCCGGCGATGAGCGAGGCGACCATCCCCGCCGTGCACGACTCGGCCGTGGCCACCGCGACGCCCGACCGCGTAGCGCGGCCGACGAGCTCCTCCGCGAGCGCGTGGGCCCGCTCATCCAGCTCAGGCATGGTGCCCTCCCTCAGGGCTTGAAGATGATGTCGCGCGCGCCCACGAGGTACTGGACGCCCGAGACGACCGTGAGCACCACGGCCACGGCGAAGCACACGCTCGAGAACCAGTAGACCGCGACGCCGCCGACAGTCTCGCCGAGCGCCTCCCAGAGCAGGAAGCCCGAGAGGGCGACCATCGTCGTCGCCGTCTTCCACTTGCCGAGGCTGTCGGCCGCGATAACCCGCCCCGCCGCGCCGGCGACCATCCGCATCGCGCTCACGAGGAACTCGCGGACGAGGATGATGAAGACGGCCCAGACGCTCACGACGCCCTGGTCGAGCAGGATCAGGAGAGCCGAGAAGACGAGCAGCTTGTCGGCGATCGGATCGAGGAACTTGCCGAAGTCGGTGATCTCGCCGCGCGAGCGGGCGAGGCTGCCGTCCACCTTGTCGGTGAGGCTCAAGAGCACGTAGAGCACGAAGGCGGTCATGGCCTGGGCAGGGGCCTCAAGGCCGAGGGTGCCCGCGGGCAGCGCCGCGAAGACCATGAACACCGGAATGAAGACGATCCGGATGCAGGTGACGATGTTCGCCGGGGTCCAGATGGACGTCAGCTCGCGTTGGGGTGTCTCTGCCATCGTCACTCAGCCTCCACTACCTCACCGACGAGCTCGTAGCAGAAGCTGTCGGTGAACCGGACGTTCAGGATGTCGCCGACGCTGGCCTCGCGCGCATCGAGGTGCACGGCGCCGTCGGAGTCGGGCGCCTGGAACCAGGCGTGGCCGATGAGCTCGGGGCCGTCATCGCCCTCCTCGATGCCGTCGACGATGACCTCGGCCACCTCCCCCACATGGGCTGCCGTGGCAGCGAAGCCGAGCGTCTCGGCGAGGTCCATCCCCGCCTGGGCGCGGGCGAGCTTCGTCTCCTCATCGAGCTGGGACGCCATGCGCGCCGCACGGGTGCCGTCCTCCTGCGAGTAGGCGAAGACGCTCGTGTAGTCGAAGCCCATGTCCTCCATGAACGCGAGCATGGCCTCGGCGTCGTCCTCCGTCTCGCCGGGGAAGCCCGCGAGGTAGGTGGTGCGGATCACCATGTCGGGGATCTCGCGGCGCAGGCGGGCGAAGAGCTCGCGGAGCTCGGACTCCGAGCCCGTGCGGTGCATGTCGGCGAGGACGCGCGCGCTCACGTGCTGGACGGGGATGTCGATGTAGGGCAGGACCTCCGGCGTGTCGCGGATCGCGGAGATGAGGTCGTCCGTCATCCCCTCGGGTTGCAGGTAGAGCACGCGGATCCACACGCGCTCGCCCCGGACGGCGGCGGCGATGGCACGCAGGAGCCCCGCGAGCGAGCGGGGTCCCTCCCCCGCCTCAGCGTCCGTGAGGTCGCTCCCCCAGATGCCGGTGTCCTGGCCGATGAGGACGAGCTCGCGCACCCCGCCGGCCACGAGCTCGCGCGCCTCGGCGATGATGCTCTCGGCCGGGCGCGAGCGGTAGCGCCCGCGGATGTAGGGTATGGCGCAGAAGCTGCAGAAGCGGTCGCAGCCGTCGGAGATCTTGAGGTAGGCGACGGCGCCCTCGACCGTGCGCTTCACGGCCGGGACGTGGCTCGGGACCTCCCGCTCATGGCCGAGCACAGAGTCAACGACGCCGACGATCCCGTCCTCCTCGTTCGTGCGGACGAAGGCCGAGACCTCGGGGAGCTCGCCGGCGAGCTCATCGCCGTAGCGCGAGGGCACGCAGCCGCACATGATGATCCGCGTGGACCTGACGCCCTCGTCGATATCGCTCGCGAGCTCGAGCGTGGCCTCGACGCTCTCGCTCGTGGCCGAGGCGAGGAAGGAGCAGGTGTTGATCAGGACGGCGTCGGCGTCGGCGGCCGAGGCGACCTCCGTGTAGCCGGCCGCCGCGAGCAGGGAGCGCATGCGGTCGGTGTCGACCTCGTTTTTCGCGCAGCCGAGGGTGATGTAGTGAAGGGTTCCGAGCGACATGGGGTGGGATGCTTCCTAGCGGTAGTTGGTGAACTGGAGCGGCTGGCCGTAGTCCTTCTCGCGCAGGAGCGCGATGACGCCCTGAAGCGCGTCCTTGGACGCCGAGGAGACGCGCAGGCGGTCCCCCTCGATCGTAACCTTGACCTTGGCCTTCGTGTCTTTGATGTCCTTGTTGATCTGCTTCGCCGTGGGCTGGTCGATCCCCTCGACGATGCGGCCCACGACGCGGACCGTCCCGCCCGAGGCCGCCTGGGGCGCACCCCAGGAGACGGCGGTGAGGTCGATCCCGCGCTTGATGAGCTTCGAGTTCAGGATGTCGATGATCTGCTTCGAGACGAAGTCGGCGGGTGCCGAGACGGTGAGCGTCCGCTCTGCCTTCGAGAGCTCGATCGAGGAGTCCGTGCCCTTGAGGTCGTAGCGCTGCGTGATCTCGCGGGCGGTCTGCTGGTAGGCGTTGTCGACCTCCTGGAGGTCGATCTCGGAGACGACGTCGAAGCTGGAGTCCTTGGCCATGGCGGTCCTTTCTCTTATTGCTGGGTCGCGGTCTGGGTGTCGCCGGTCGCTGTCGCCGCGTCCGTCGCGGCAGCATCGGCGGCCGTCCCGTCCTGAGCGGTCGCATCCGCCGCCGTCCCGTCCGTGGCGGCGGCGTCGGTTGCGGCCGGCTTCGGCACGGTGATCGTGATCCGGCCGATGCCCGAGGAGCGGCTGTCGTAGCGAACGCGCTGTCCGTCACGGGTGACCTCGACATCCGAGGTGGAGTCCGTCGAGATCTCGATCGAATCCTTCACCGTGTAGGTGTGGGTGAAGCCCTTCGAGACGCGGCCCGATTCCGAGGCCAGCGCGCCGTCGACCTTGATCTCGACCCAGGCGGTGGCGTCGCCCGTGTAGGTGACCGCCACCTCGTACTGGGTGGGCTGGGTCTCGGCGGACGCGCTGCCGGCGGCCTGGTCGGTCGCGGCGGTCTCTGTTGTGGCGGCGGTGTCGGTCGCGGTCGCCGTGGAGCCCGTGTCGGATGCCGTCGTGGCCGTTGCCGCCGGTGCGGTGACCGGGGTCCCGCCGCTGCAGGTTCTAACAGTGAGGAGGATAACGGCGACGAGCAGCAGGGCGACGAGCGCCATGAGGCCGATCACGAGGCGGCGGTCCCCCAGCAGGCCCGAGAGATCGAGGCCGCCGCGCGCCCCGCCGCCCCGCCGGGAGCGGGATCGGGAGCCCGCGGAGCCCACGTAGGCGCCACGGTCGCGGGTGCGGCCCGCGCGCGGGGACGAAGCGAGGCTCCCCGCGCCGCGGGCGGAACCCCGGGTGCGGGGGCGCGGGACGGGCATCGAGGTCGTGCGGCCGAGCGACCCCTCGCCGGATGGACGTCGGGAGGCGGGTGCGGTGCCGGCGCGGAGGCGGTGCCCCGGGGCCATCTCGTGGGGTGAGCGCGACTCGGGGACGTAGCCCGCCTGGGGCGGGCGCTGGGCGAAGCGCGACCCGGCGTCGCGCGTGTCGACCATGAGATAGCGGCCCGTGGCGTTCGCCGAGCGCGGGCTCGCGTCCATCGCGCCCGTGAAGTTCGCGGGGCCGCTCGCGTTCGGCGAATGCTCGTAACGGTAGAGCCCCTCGAAGTAGGCGTCGACGACCTCACGGGGGTTGAGGCCGAGGAAGCGCGCGTAGCTCGAGATCATGCCCTGCGCGTAGCCGCGCGGGGGCATCGCCTCGTAGTTGCCCGTCTCGAAGTACTCGATGATCTGCGGGCGCATCTTGATGGTGTTCGCGACCTGCTGGATGGACAGACCCATCTGCCGGCGCCGGTTGAGCAGCATATCGCCGAAGCCCATGCTCATTTAGAACCCACCTCCCAGCTCCTCGTCGGTAAGCGGGCCCTCAAGCGCCTCGAGCGCATGGAGGGCCTCCATATCGAGGAGGACCTCGCGCGGCTTCGAGCCGTCGGGCGGCCCCACCACGCCTTTCTCCTCGAGCATGTCCATGATGCGGCCGGCGCGCGCGTAGCCCACCTTGAGGCGGCGCTGCAAGCCGGAGGTTGAACCGAGTTGGGAGTCGACCACGATGCGCGCGGCGTCCCAGAGGAGGGGGTCGTCCTCGGCAGGCGCCTCGCCCGAACCCGCGCCCCCGCCGCCGGCCATCGCGGCGGGAGAGGCGGCGGAGAGGATCTCCTCGTGGTACTCCGCGGTGCTGTGCTCCTTCACGAAGTCGACCACCGAGACGATCTCCTCGTCGGAGACGTAGCAGCCCTGGATGCGCTTGGGCTTTCCCCAGTCGACGCGGGAGAAGAGCATGTCGCCCTGGCCCGTGAGCTTCTCGGCACCGGTCTGGTCGAGGATGACGCGCGAGTCGATGCCCGTCGCAACCGTGAGGCCGATGCGGTTCGTGATGTTGGCCTTGATGAGGCCCGTCACGACGTTCGAGCTCGGGCGCTGGGTCGCCACGATCATGTGGATGCCCGCCGCGCGGCCGAGCTGGGCGATGCGCACGATCGAGGCCTCGACGTCCTTGCCGGCGACCATCATGAGGTCGGAGAGCTCGTCGATGACGATGACGAGGTAGGGCATCTTGGCGGGCGGGTTGTCGTACTTCTCGAACTCGCCGGCCGCCTGCTTCTCGTTGAAGGTCGCGATCTTGCGCACGCCGATCCGCTCGAAGATCTTGAGGCGGCGCTCCATCTCGGAGACGGCCCATTGCAGCGCGCTCGCGGCCTGCTTGGGCTCGGTCACGACCGGCACATAGAGATGCGGGAGGCCATCGTAGGGGGCGAACTCCACGCGCTTCGGGTCGATCATGATGAGGCGGACGTCCTCGGGGAAGGTGCGCATGAGCAGCGACATCACGATGGAGCTGATGACGACCGACTTACCCGATCCGGTGGTGCCGGCGATGAGGAGGTGGGGCATCTTCGCGAGGTCGGCGACCATCGGCGCGCCCTCCGCGTCGCGGCCGAGGGCGAACTCGAGCGGCCCGCCGCCCACGTAGGGCAGGATGTCGCCGAAGCTGACCGTCTGGCGGGTGCGGTTGGGGATCTCGATGCCCACGAGCGAGGTGCCGGGGATGGGGGCGAAGATGCGCACCGAGTCCGTGGCGAGCGTCAGGGCGATGTCGTCCTCCAGGCTGTTGATGCGGCTCACGCGCTCGCCCTCGCCGGGCTGGACCTTGAAGGTTGTGACCGTCGGTCCGGCGATCCAGCCCACCACGCCCGAGCGCAGGCCGAACTCCTGGAGGGTCGATTGGAGCGAGGCCGCGGTCTGCTCGAGCTCCTTGCTGCTCGAGGAGGACTTCGCGGCGGTGGGGTTGTGGCGGAGCATCGAGGCCGGGGGCAGCTGGCGCTCGGCGCCCTCCCCTTCCGCATCGGCGTCGGGGACGGTGACGGGTGCCGCTGGCGCGAGGAAGGCGGGGATGGGCCGCTGCTCCCCCGTGTTCGCGTCGAGGACGCGTGCGGGCTCCGCGGCCGCCTTCTTGCGAGGCGACCGTGTGGGCGCGGGCGCGGGCTCCGCCTCGGGCTCAGACGTCGGGGCGGCGAACGGGGGCACCTCGGGATCGTCCTCCGCAGCGGGCGCGGTGCGCTCCTTGATGGGGATGAGCGTGGTCTTCGCCTCCTCGG
Organism: Collinsella sp.; assembly: GCA_034102905.1. Taxonomy (GTDB): domain Bacteria; phylum Actinomycetota; class Coriobacteriia; order Coriobacteriales; family Coriobacteriaceae; genus Collinsella. The sequence goes on from JAXEGS010000003.1 coordinate 148,297, forward strand.
CGGCGAGCTCGGCCGAGAGGTCCACGAAGGGGTCCTCCTCGGGCTCGTCGGCGGCGAGGACCGTCGTCTCGCGGTTGCCGAGGTAGGTGGTCTCCTGCGTGCCGGCGTCGGCGTCCTCGTCGAGGAGCGACCGCTGGCGGGGACGCGCGGGGCGCGGGACGCTCGCGGCGCCGGTCGCGGGATCGCCCCACGGGCGCTCGTTGACGTCGACGTGGCGGCGCGCCGCGAGGGCGCGGGCGCGCGTGGCGGCGGCCTGGACCACGTCGGAGATGGAGAAGCCGATGATCACGAGGCCGAGGACGCCCGCCCCGATGGCGACGACGTAGGAGATGACCTTGCCGAGGGCGCCCTGGAGGGCGCTCGCGATGAAGGCACCGAGGTACCCGCCGGAGGAGGCAAGGTTCTCGGGCGCGAACATCGCCGCGGTGCCGAGGTCGGTGTAGGGCACCGCAAGCGAGAGGGAGGTGAGGACCGCCACGAAGATGAGCGCCACCCCGGCGACGGTGCGCCCCGAGAGCGGGAAGCCGCCCCGCAGGAAGAGCAGGGCGGCGAGAGCGAGGAGCCCGAACGGGAGGACGTAGGCGCCGAGGCCGAAGCCCAGGTGGTAGAAACCGGAGATGGCGGCCGTGACGGGCGCCGTGGCGGGCGCGATGACGGCGATCAGCGAGGCGAGCGCGATGACGGCGATGACGACGCCCGCGATGTCGCGGCCCGCGCCCTCGCCGAGCAAGGGCTCAAGCTCGACCTCGGCCGCAGCGGCGCTCCGGCCCGCGTTCGCACGCAGACCGGAGCCCTGGTTCGCCTTGGCGGCCTTCGCGCGCTTGTTGCCCTGCGCGCCGCGCGTGCGCGATCCCCCCGAAGACGCCACGCTAGACCTCCATCACCACGGGGATGATCATCGGCCGGGTCTTCGTGCGGTTCCAGATGAAGTTGGAGAGCGAGTCTCGCACGGCCTTGCGCAGCGCGTCCGTGCCGCTCGCCGTGAAGTTGAACTTGCCCTTGTCGATCGTCTTCTTGATGGCGTCGGTGGCGGCGTCGACGAACTCGTCGTCGATCATGAAGGAGACGCCGCGGGCCGAGAAATCGACCGCGTCGATGCGCTTGCGCTTGAGCGACACGACGGCCACGGCCGTGACCATGCCGTCGTTCGCGAGGCGCTGGCGGTCGCGAAGGACGATCGGGTCGGCGTCGCCGATGCGCAGGCCGTCCACGTAGACCACGCCCGAGCCGATGGGCGTGCCGGGGCGCACCTGGCCGCCGCGCATCTCGAGCGGCTCGCCGTTGTCCATGATGAAGATCCGCTCGCGGGGAATGCCCATCTGGGCGCCGAGGCGGGCGTGGGCGCGCAGGTGCACGGCCTCGCCGTGGACCGGCATGAAGAACTTCGGCTGGGTCATGGCGAGCATGAGCTTGAGCTCCTCCTGGCTGCCGTGGCCGGAGACGTGCACGAGGGCGCGGCTCTTGTCCACGACGTCGCAGCCGAGCTTGGCCAGGCTGTTGATGACCTGGGCGACGGCCTTCTCGTTGCCCGGGACGGGCGTGGCCGAGAGGATCACCGTGTCCCCCTCATGGATGGAGAGGGTCTTGTGCTCACCGTTCGCCATGCGCGAGAGCGCCGAGAGCGGCTCGCCCTGGGAGCCGGTGCACATGACCACGATCTTCTCCTCCGGGATCCCGTTGATCTCGAAGGCGTCGATGAGGTCCTCCTCGTCGATCTTGAGGTAGCCGAGCTCGCGGGCCACGCGGGTGTTCGTGAGCATGGAGCGGCCGGTCACGACGATCTTGCGGCCGCAGGCGCGGGCCGCGTCGCAGACCTGCTGCAGGCGGTGGATCTGGCTGGAGAAGGTCGCCACGAAGACGCGGCCCTGGGCGTTCTTGATGGTCTCGAAGAGCGAGGGGCCGACCGAGGCCTCAGAGGGCGTGAAGCCAGGGCGCGTGGCGTTCGTGGAGTCGGAGAGCAGGAGGTCGATGCCCTCCGCGCCGAAGCGCGAGATAGCCGCGTAGTCGGGGCGGACGCCGTCGATCGGGGTCTGGTCGAACTTGTAGTCGCCGGTGTGGAAGACGGTGCCCTGGGGCGTCTTGATGCGCAGCGAGAAGGCGCCCGGGATCGAGTGGGTGATCGAGACGAAGTCGACGCGGAAGCGGCCGAGGTCGACATGGGAGCCGCCCGTCACCTCGCGGAACTTCTGGCCGCGGATGCGGAACTCGGCGATCTTGCCCTCGATCATGCCGATCGTGAGCTTGCTCGAGAAGATGGGGACCTTGTTGTTCAGGTCCTTGAGCAGGTAGGGCAGGGCGCCGATGTGGTCCTCGTGGCCGTGGGTGATCACGATGCCGCGGAGCTTGTGCTCGTTCTCGAGGACGTAGGTGTAGTCGGGCAGGACGAGGTCGATGCCGGGCTGGTTGTCGTCGGGGAACATGAGGCCGGCGTCGACGAGGATCATGTCATCGCCGAGCTCGTAGGCCGTCATGTTCTTGCCGATGCCGTCGAGACCGCCGAGCGGGATGATGCGAAGCGGCGCGCCGCCCTTCTTCTGCTGGGGCTTTGCCTTCGCCTTGGAGCGTTCTGTTGTAGCCATAGGTGTCTGTACGTTCCTTCCTGTTGGATCGGGTATGCAAACGGCGGACGAGGGCCGCCGTACGGTTCATGGGTGCGACGCGGATGCGTCGATGCAATGGTATGAGTGTACCAACGCGGGCTGCTCGGCATACACGCGAATGACCAATCATACACGATAACCCGAAACGGGTCCGGCCCCGGTGTCACCGGGGCCGGACGGAAAGCCTATGCAGTTGGCTGGGTGGCCGGGGCCGTTAGGCGTCGTGGCGGCGGCGCGGACGGCGTCCGCCGTTGTCGCCGGGGGTGCGGCGCGGGCGGTCCTCACCGCGGTCGGTGCGGGGCCGGTGCTCGCGGCGCTCGCCGCCCGCGTGCTCGCCCGCCCCGGAGCCGGCCGGGGCCTCGGGCTTGTTCAGGCGGTCGAGTGAGATCTTGCCGCGGTCGTCGACCTCGATGACCTCGACCTCGACCTCGTCGCCGACGTTCAGCACGTCCTCGACCTTCTCGACGCGGCCCTTCGCGACGCGCGAGATGTGCAGGAGGCCGTCCTTGCCGGGCAGGAGGTTCACGAAGGCGCCGAAGGGCTGCAGCGACACGACGCGGCCGGTGTAGACCTCCCCCACCTCGGGGACCTTGACGATCAGCTGGATGCGCTCGACGGCGGCCTCCACGCTCTCGCCGGTGCCGCCCACGTAGACGGTGCCGTCCTCCTGGATGTCGACGGACGCGCCCGTCTCATCCTGGATGCCGCGGATGACCTTGCCGCCCGAGCCGATGACCTCGCGGATCTTGTCGACGGGCACGGTGATGGAGACGATGCGCGGGGCCGTGGGGCGCGTCTCGGTGCGCGGGCCGTCGATCTCGGCGAGCATCTTGCCGAGGATGAACGCGCGGCCCTCCTTGGCCTGGGCGAGCGCCTGGGAGAGGATCTCGAAGGTGAGGCCCGTGGCCTTGTTGTCCATCTGGAGGGCGGTGATGCCCTGCTCGGTGCCGCAGACCTTGAAGTCCATGTCGCCGAGGAAGTCCTCGACGCCCTGGATGTCGGAGAGGACGACGGTCTCGCCCTCCTCCTGGATGAGGCCCATGGCGATGCCGGAGACGGGGCGCTTGAGCGGCACGCCGCCGTCCATGAGCGCCAGGCAGCTGCCGCAGGCGGAGGCCATGGAGCTCGAGCCGTTGGACTCCATCACGTCGGAGACGACGCGGATCGCGTAGGGGAACTCGTTCTCATCGGGGAGCACGGGCAGGAGCGCGCGCTCGGCGAGGTTGCCGTGGCCGATCTCGCGGCGCTTCGGGGCGCCCATGCGGCCGGTCTCGCCGGTGCAGTAGGGCGGGAAGTTGTACTGGTGCATGTAGCGCTTGCCGTCGACGGGCTCGATGGTGTCAAGGCGCTGCCCCTCGTTCAGCATGCCGAGCGAGAGGACGGAGAGCACCTGGGTCTGGCCGCGCTGGAAGAGGCCGGAGCCGTGGACGAGCGGCAGGTAGCCGGGCTTCACCATGATCGGGCGGATCTCGTCGGCCGCGCGGCCGTCCACGCGCTCGCCGGTCTCGACGACCATCGTGCGCATGGCCTGCTTCTCGAGCTTCTTGAGCTGGACGGGGATGTCGCGCTCCCACGCCTCCTGCTCCTCCTCGGAGAACTCGGCGCGGATGGCCTCCTTGAGCGCGGCGACCTTATCCTGGCGGGCGAGCTTGTCGGCGTCGCGGAGCGCCTCGGCCATCTCGTCGTAGTGGGCGAAGACGCGCTCGTGGACCTCCTCAGAGGGGACGTCGAGCGGGTACTCGCGCTTGACGATCGCGCCGTTCACGCGCTCCCACTCCTCCACGAAGGCGAGCTGGGCGTCGCAGAAGGCGCCGATGGCCTCCTGGCCGAAGCGCATGGCCTCGAGCATGTCCTCCTCGGAGATCTCGTCGGCGCCGGCCTCCACCATGGAGATGAAGTCGCGGGTGCCGGCGAGCTCGAGGTCGAGGTCGGAGTTCTCGCGCTCCTCGTAGGTGGGGTTCACGATGAGCTCATGGGTGTCGCGGTCGCGGCCGATGCGCACGCAGGCGAGCGGGCCCTCGAAGGGGACGCCGCCGAGGGTCATCGCGAGCGAGGCGCCCATGGTGCAGATCACGTCGATGGGGTTCACCTGATCGGCGACGAGCGAGGTGGCCACGATCTGGACCTCGTTGCGGAAGCCGTCGGGGAAGCTCGGGCGGATCGGGCGGTCGATCATGCGCGCCGTGAGGGTCGCCTTGTCGGAGGCGCGGCCCTCGCGCTTGAGGTAGCCGCCGGGGATGCGGCCCACGGCGTACATCTTCTCGGCGAAGTCGACGGTGAGCGGGAAGAAGTCGTAGTTCTTCCGCTCCTTGGAGACGACCACCGTGGTGAGCGCCGTGGTGTCGCCCTGCTTGACGAGGGCGGCTCCGGTGGCCTGCTTGGCGAGCTCACCGGATTCGAGCGTGTAGGTCTTGCCGTACAGATCGAAGGTCTTGGATACGAGTGTCATTGTTCCTCTCATCTCCGTGCGCCACATCGCGCACGGGCTTCCTCATGCCCGGAACCGTCCGGGCGGTGTAGGGCGCGATTTTTCGGACCCTCACATGAAAAGGGGCGCGGTCTCCCCGCGCCCCTGCATGCACAACGTTCGCTACTGGATGTTGTCGCGGATGCCGAGTTCCTTGATGAGCTCACGGTACTCGTTGATGTCCTTCTTCTTGATGTAGGACAGGAGGCGACGACGCTTACCGACGAGCATCAGCAGGCCGCGGCGGGTGTGGAAGTCCTTCTGGTGGGACTTCATGTGCTCGGTGAGCTCCTTGATGCGGTCGGTCAGGATGGCGACCTGGACCTTGGAGTTGCCGGTGTCCTGCGCGTTCTTGCCGAACTGGGCAGTGAGCTCAGCCTTCCGCTCCTTGGAGATGGTCATGGCGATCCACCTTTCGTGTGACGGGGCGCGCTGCCCCTGGGTTCGCCCCAGACTGGGAAGCCGCCGGTGGAGCGGGCAACCAAGGTTGGGGTATGACTGGGACAGTGTAGCATACGCCCGCCGCCGCCAGAGGAAGCACACAGGTCCGACGGCGCGGGGCAGCCGCCGCCACGCGCCGCCGGCGACTCAATGCCCGAGCAGGAACTCGAGGGCGCGCAGCCGCGCGTCGAGGTGCGTCGCGGCCCAGACGTGCGCGAGCGCGAGGAGCATCGTCGCCGTGCGCGCGTCGATGGGGGCGGCAGCGAGCTCGTCGAAGCGCAGCCCGAGAAGCGCCGCGAGCCAGCGCGCCTCGTTCGCGTCGATCTCCTCGGCGCCGGCCACGCTCGCGGCGCACGAGCCGCACAGGAGCCCGCCCGCCGCCGCGGAGAAATAGGTCACGTCCCCGTCGCCGCAGGCCACGCAGGAGTCGAGGTCCGGCCGATACCCGATGTGCGAGAGGAGCTTGAAGATGTAGGCCGCCACGATGACATCGAGCGCGGGCCCCTCCCCCGTCTCGCCGATGACGGCGAGGGCCCGCTCGGTCACGGGGAAGACGAAGGGGTCCGGCGCGTCCTCGAAGCAGCCGAGCGCGGCCACCTCCACCACCGCCGAGGCGGCCGAGAGGAGCTCGAAGGTGGGCGCGGCACCGAGCGGCGCGGCCAGGAGCTCCGCCTGGGAGACCACGTCGAGGGCGCGGCCGCGCGCGAGCAGGAGGTCGACCGTCGAGCAGACCTCCGAGCGTGCCGCGAGGCGGCTGCCGGGCTTGCGCGCCCCCTTCGCGACGGCGCGGATCTGGCGGCCGTCCTCGGCGAGGAGGGTGAGGATCAGGTCCGTCTCCTTGAGCTTCGTCTTGTCCAGGACGATGCAGCGGCTCCGGTAGGTGCGCGAGCCCGCCACGCCTACTCCGCGTCCGCCGCGTAGCCGAAGAGCCGGATGTCGCGCTCGGACTCGCGCCAGTTCGGCTTCACCTTGACGGCGAGGTCGAGGAAGACCGAGCAGCCGTAGGCGTCCTCGAGGTCGTGCCGGGCGTCGGTGCCGATCCGCTTGATCATCTCGCCGCGGCGCCCGATGAGGATCCCCTTCTGGCCCTCGCGCTCCACGTAGATCGTCGCGTGCAGCCGGAGGAGCCCCCGGCGCGGCCGCTCGATGGCGTCGCAGATGACGCCCACGGCGTGCGGCACCTCCTCCTTCGTGCGCAGGAGCACCTTCTCGCGGACGAACTCGGCCACGCGCCCCTCGTCCGTCTCATCGCTCTCCATGCCCTCGGGGAACCAGCGGGGGCCCTCGGGCAGGAAGCGCTCGACGGCGGAGACGAAGGCCTCGACGTTGAAGCCCTCGGTTGAGGAGACGACGATCTCGTCGTCGAAGGCGACGTGCTCGCGGGCGGCCGCGACTTGGGCGGCCACCTGCTCGGCGTCGGCCCGGTCGGCCTTCGTGAGCACGAGGATCTTGGGCGCGCGGGCGGCGGCCACGTGCTCGGCCACCCAGGCGTCGCCGCGGCCGAAGGGCGCCGAGGCGTCGATCACGAGGGCGATGACGTCCACGTCACCGATTTCGCCGAGCGCGGTGCGGTTGAGCTCGGCCCCGAGGCCGTCCTTGGGCTTGTGGAGCCCCGGGGTGTCCACGATCACGATCTGGCAGCCCGGCCGGTTCACGACGGCGCGGAGGCGCCGACGGGTGGTCTGGGCCACCGGGGAGGTGATCGCCACCTTCTGCCCCATGCAGGCGTTGAGGAGCGTCGACTTGCCCGCGTTCGGGCGCCCCACGAGGGCCACGAACCCGCTTTTGAAACCCGCGGGCAGATCGGGGTCGGCGGCGACGGCGCCCTCCCCCTCCTCCTCGACCATCCGGTCGAGCTCCTCGTCGCTCATCCCCGCGAACGGGTCGAGGTCCCTGATCTCATCGAATCCATCGGCCATGGCGGCCTCCTCCTTCTCAAACGGGCCCCGGGCGATCAGACCCATCCGAGGGCATGGGCGTACACGAGCGCGCCCACGACGGCGGCCGTGATGGAGAGCACGTAGACGCTCGCGGCGGCGATGTCCTTCGCGCGCTTGGCGAGCGGGTGGAGCTCCTGGGTCGCCAAATCGACAGCTGCCTCGAAGGCCGTGTTGATGAGCTCGGCGTGGATCACGAGGCCGCAGCAGATGAGGATGAGGCACCAGGAGGGCGCGTCGAGCCCGATCGCGATGCCCGCCCCGATCGCGGCCGCCCCGATCGCGAGCATCACCTTGATGTTGCGCTCCGTCCTGACCGCGGTGACGAACCCCTCGATCGCGAAGGAGAAGGAGCGGATGAAGGTCGGGTGCTCTTTATCTGAACCGGGGATCATGGATGCCTCTCTTCCGCGGTCGGGTCAGTCGTCGATATGGCGGGTGGTCGGGCCGATCTCGACCGCGTCGGCGTCATCCCCCCGCGCGGCGGCGAGCGCGCGCAGGACCTCGAGCTCGCGGGCCTCCATCGAAAGCGCCTCGCCCTCCTCCATGTGGTCGTGGCCGAGGAGGTGGAGGGTCCCGTGTACGAGCATCAGCCGGAACTCGTCGGCCGGCGTCCCCCCGAAGCGCGGCGCCTGGGCCGCGATCTGAGCGGGTGCGAGGATCACGTCACCGACCTCCACGACCTCGCCGGCGGGCACGTCGTCGGCGAAGGGAGAGTCGCACTCGAAGGAGAGGACGTCGGTCACGGCGTCGATGCCGCGCCAGTCGCGGTTGAGCGCGCGGATCTCCTCGTCGGTGACGATCGCCACCGAGACCTCGCAAGCGCGCTCGACGCCCTCGGCGGCGAGGACCGCGCTGACGGCTGCGTCGATCTCCGCCTCGTCGATGGGGATCGCGAGGCCGGCCTCGTTAGCGATCGTCACCACCACGGCGCCCACCTCCCCGCGGGGCGCCCTCGCGCTCCCGGTCGAAGGCGTCGTAGGCCTCGACGATGCGTCCCACGAGCTTGTGGCGGACCACATCGGAGCGGCCGAGGCGCACGAAGGCGATGTCCTCGACGCCCGCGAGGATCCGCTCGATCTCGGTGAGGCCGCCCGTGCGCCCGGGGAGGTCGCGCTGGGTCATGTCGCCGGTGATGATGAAGGTCGAGTTGAACCCGAGGCGCGTGAGGAACATCTTCATCTGCTCGGGCGTGGTGTTCTGTGCCTCATCGAGGATCACGAAGGCGTCGTTCAGGGTGCGGCCGCGCATGTAGGCCAGAGGCGCGATCTCGATCGTGCCGCGCTCGAGGTACTCGTTCGCCCGCTCCATGTCGGTGAGGTCAAAGAGGGCGTCGAGGAGCGGCCGCACGTAGGGATCGACCTTCTCCTGGAGGGTGCCGGGGAGGAACCCCAGGCTCTCCCCCGCCTCGACCACCGGGCGCGTGAGCACGATGCGGCCCACCTCGCGGCGCTTGAGCGCGGCCACGGCCATCGCCATGGCGAGGTAGGTCTTGCCGGTGCCCGCGGGCCCCAGGCAGAAGGTGACCGTGTTCTGGCGGATCGCGTCGATGTAGCCCTTCTGGCCGGCCGTCTTGGGACGGATGGCCCGGCCGCGGAAGGTGAGGAGGATGTCGTCGGCGAGCGCGGAGGCCCCCGCCCCCTCGGTCCGGAGGTCCGAGAGGGCGCGCACGGCCTCGTCGGCCGTGGGGTCCGCGCCCGCGGAGGCCATCTTGATCAGCTGGGAGAAGAGGCGGTAGAGGAGCTCGACCTCATCGGGGGCGCCGGCGAGCGCGATCTCGTTGCCGCGCACCACGATCGTCGCCGCGGTCTGGGCGTCGAGCGCCCGGAGCACCGCGTCCGACGCGCCCGTGATGCGCCCCGGGTCGATGGTGCCGGGTATGAGCAGCCGTACCTTCGCAGCGTCCACAGGTCCTCCTCAGGCCTCGACCGGCTCGCCCACGAGCGTGCCGTCCTCGTCCATCCCGATGATAGCAATGTTCACGAGCGATCCCACGGCGGGCGCGGGCCCGGCGGCGATCCGCACGTGGTGGAAGGACCCAAGCGTACCCGTCCGCTCCCCCTCGATGACGGCCCGCTCGCGGGTGCCGATGCGCGCGCGGGCGTCGGCGCGGGCGAGCTCCTCGCCAAGGGCGCGCAGGGCCGCCGCCCGCTCGGCGCGAAGCGCCGGCGGCACCTGGTCGGCCATGGCGGCCGCCGGCGTGCCCGGGCGCTCGCTGTAGCGGAAGACGTGCAGGCGCGCGAAGCCGATCTCGCGGAGGAGGGCGCGGGTGCTCGTAGCCTCCTCCTCGGTCTCGCCGGGGAAGCCCGCGATGACGTCGGCCGAGAGCGCGATGGCGGGGAGCGCCTCCTTGAGCCTCGCCGCGAGGGCCGCGAGGTCGTCTGCCGTGTAGGGCCGCCGCATGCGGGAGAGCACCGAGGTCGCCCCCGACTGGACGGGCAGGTGCAGGAAGGGCGCCACGCGGCCGGCCGCCCGTTCGAGGCAGGCGCTCAGGCGGTCGTCGACGTTCATCGGCTCGATCGAGGAGATCCTGATCTGGACGCGCTCGGTGCGCGCGACGGCGCCGTCGACGAGGTCAGCGAGGTCCCAGGCGCGCCCGGTGGCGTCGCGGCCCCGGTAGGCCCCGAGGTTCACGCCCGTGAGCACGACCTCGGCCACCCCCGCGGCCTCGGCGGCCGCGATCTCGGCGAGCACGTCCTCGGGCGCGACCGAGCGCTCCGGGCCGCGGGCCCGCCATACGATGCAGTAGCTGCAGCGGTGGTTGCAGCCGTCCTGGATCTTCACGCCCAGCCGCGAGCGGCCGAGGAGCTCGCCAAGGGCGGGCCCGTGCGCCGGGGAGGCCGCCGGGGCGTGGCCGAGCGCCGCGAGCGCCGCGGCGGCGACCCGGGTCTTCTCCGGCTCCGCGACGACGCGGTCGGAGATCGCCCGGAGCTCGTCGCCATGCAGGGTGACGGCGCAGCCCGTGACGACGACCCGCGGGGCGCGCGGGCGGCCGAGGGCATGGCGCACGGCCTTCCTGGTCTTCGCCTCGGCCTCGCCGGTCACGGCGCAGGTGTTGATGATGATGAGGTCGGCCTCCTCCTCGCCCGCGAGCTCGAGGCCCGCCGAGGAGAGGTCGGCCGCGATGCGGTCGGACTCGACGCGGTTCACCCGGCAGCCCAGGTTCACCACGGAGACGCGGGGGTTCGCCGGCACCGGGGCTAGTCCATGATGTCGTCGATGGCGTCGCGGATGCGGTCGCCCACCGTGCGCTTCCGGTCATAGCTCTCGCCCATGACCTCCTCGTACTGCTCGAGCAGGCGCCGCGCCTTGTCGGGCAGGTCGCGGGGGACCTGGATCTCGGCGCGCGCCACGAGCCGGCCGCGCGAACCCCCGCCGCCGAGGCGCGGCATGCCGTGACCGTCGATGGCGATGGGCTCGCCCATCTGCGTGCCGGCCGGGACGGTGACCTCCACCTGCTCGCCCTCGAGGATGCCGTCGACGGTGAGGGTACAGCCGAGGGCCGCCTGGACCATCGAGATGGGGAGGTCGAGGTAGAGGTCGTCGCGGCTGCGCTGGAAGCGCTCGTGCTCGGCCACCTCCACGCTGACGATGAGGTCGCCGGACTCGGCGCCGCGGTAGCCCGCCTCGCCGTAGCCCGCGATCCGGAGCTGGCGGCCCGAGGCGATGCCCGCGGGGATCTTCACATCGAGCTTCTCGTGGGTGGGAACGCGCCCCTCGCCGCCGCACGACTCGCAGGGGAGGTCGATCACGCTCCCCTCCCCGCCGCAGTCGGGGCAGGGGGCGCTCGACTGCACCTGGCCGAAGATCGAGCGCTGGACCTGCGTGACGACGCCCGTGCCATGGCAGCGATCGCAGGTGCGCTCCTCGGCGCCCTCGCCGCGGCCGGAGCCGTCGCACTCCTCGCAGGGGGCAAGGCGGTCGTAGCTGATCGTCTTGGTGCAGCCCGCGGCAGCCTCCTCGAGGGTGACGGTGATCGAGATCGCCATGTCGCGGCCGCGCCGGCGCTCGCGGCGCGTGCGGCCGGAGGCCCCTTGGGATCCGAAGAAGGATGAGAAGAGGTCGTCCATCCCCATCCCGCCGAAGATGTCCGAGAAGTCGACGTAGCCGCCGCCCGCCGGGCCGTCGGTCGTGCCGTAGCGGTCGTACATCGCGCGCTTCTGCTCGTCGGAGAGAACCGAGTAGGCCTCGTTGACCTCCTTGAAGCGCTCCTCGGCGTCCGGCGCGTCCGACACATCCGGGTGCACCTCGCGCGCCTTCCTCAGGAACGCGCGCTTGATGGTGCGCTGGTCGGCGTCACGCTCGACACCCAGCACCTCGTAGTAGTCCTTTGACTCGGCCACGGTCGATGATCCCCTCTCGGGGCGCCCGGGCCCCGGTTCAAAACACTCACTCTCCCTGCGCGCGGCGCAAGGACGCACCCATTATGCCCGGGCGCGCCGTTTGTATGCGCCGCCTAGTAGGGCCCGAGGAGGACCCGCTGCGAGCAGCTCGTGAACCACACGAGAATGAGGGCCCAGATGAGGCTGTTCGCCGCGCCGTTTGCGAGGGCGATGAGGCCTCGGCGCCACCAGAGCGGCGAGCGCGAGAGCGGGTTCGCCGAGACGATGCTCGCGATACCCGCCACGACCGGCACGAGGCAGATGAGGGCGAAGACGGAGAAGGTGCCCGAGATGGCCGACAGGACGAGGAAGGGCGCCGCGATGCCGATGAGGCCGAAGCCCGTGCGGGCGCGCCCCTCGAGGCGCTCGGAGGCGACGCGGGCCCGGCCGACGAGGTCGCCCGTCGAGGCGCCGTTCGTGCCCGCATGCCCCATGCCGCTGACGCGGACCTGATCGCCGTCGTGGGTGCCGGCCGGGAAGGAGACGACGGCCTCCGAGACGACCTGGCGCCGGCCCGAGCCGCCGCAGTCGGGGCAGGGGTCGGCCACGACCTTGCCGGTGCCGCCGCACTCGGGGCACTGCATCTGCGCGGCGCCGGCCCCGAAGAGGAAGGAGAGGTCGACGTTGATGGCCCCGGCTCCCCCGCAGGTGGGGCAGGTGCGGGTGTGCTCGGAGGCCACCGACCCGGAGCCGTGGCAGTGCGCGCAGGTGTCGAAGCGGCGGTAGGTCACGGCGCGTCGGGCGCCGTCGCGGGCCTGGTCGCGCGTGAGATCGACCTCGACGACGACGTCGGCTCCGGCCTCGGGGTTGTACGCCGCCTCGCCGCGCCGCCGGCCGGTGCCCGCCACGTCGAACGGGAACCCGAAGGGGAAGCCGCCCATCCCGCCGAAGCCGCCCGGGTACCCGCCCGCCGAGGGGCGTGCGGAGGGCCCGGCCGCCGGCGCCCCCACGAAGGGGGATCCGGAGCGCATCGCGTCGTAGCGGGCGCGCTTCTGATCTTCGGAAAGGACCGCGTAGGCCTCGGAGACCTCCTTGAAGCGCTCCTCGGCGTCCGGCGCCTTGTTGATGTCGGGATGCAGTGTCCGCGCCTTCTTCTGGAAGGCCTTCTGGATCTCCTTCTTGTCGGCGTCCCTGGAGACGCCCAGGACGGCGTAGTAGTCCTTTTGATTCATCGCGGGCATGCGGGCGGGTGACCTCCCCGGTTGTGGCGTCGCGCCAGATGGGCAATGATTCACAGAGGATACCCCACCCGGCCGCGCCCATGCGCCGCGATCAGGAGAACCCACCTGGATGCCACGGCGCGGGGCCGGGGGGGCGTCATTCGTCGTGCGCGAGATCCCAGAAGCGCCCGTAGAGCTCGTTTCCCATGAGCCAGCCGCGCTCGGTAGGCGCGAGGGAGGCGCCCCCCTCCCCGTCCGCCCACCTGGCGAGCCCGGCCTCATCCGCCCAGATGAGGGCGGCATCAAGGGCCGCGGCGGGGATCGCCCCGCGGGCGCGGGCGATGGCCCGGGGTCCTGCGCCGGCGGCCATCCTGAGCGCGAGCATGAGGTCCTCGGCCGCCGCCTCGCGCCGGTCGAGCTCCTCGACCTCGAAGGTGAGGTCGGCGAGGGAGCGGGCCTGCGCGATCGCGGCCGTGGTGGAGGCGACGGTGAGGCGGAGGCGGGCGGTCCCCTCCGCGGCGGCGGGCAGGCCCGGCACCGCGAGGCGGAGGGCCTCGTAGCCCTCGCGCGAGAGCATGCTCGCGGCGCCCGTCCCGAGCCCCAGGTACTCGACGCCGGTCCAGTAGGCGATGTTGTGCGCGCAGGCGGCGCCGGGCCGCGCATAGCTCGCCACCTCATAGCGCGCGAGGCCCGCGCCGAAGAGCACACGCTCGGCAGCCTCCATGGCACCGGCCTCGGTGTCGTCGTCCGGCCAGGGCAACCGCCCCTCCTCGCAGAGCCGCTCCATCGCCGTCCCCTCCTCGATGATGAGGGGGTAGCAGCTCACGTGCGCGACGCCGAGGGAGACGGCGCGCTCGAGAGAGCGCTCCCAGCTCGCGGGCGTCTGGTATGGGATGCCGCACATGAGGTCCACCGAGGTCGAGAGGCCGCTCCCCACGGCGGCGGCGACGGCCGCCGCGGCCCGCTTGGCGCTGTGGATGCGGCCGAGGGCCCGAAGCTCGCCGTCGTCGAAGGACTGGACGCCGATCGAGACCCGGGTCGCGCCCGCGCCGACGGCGGCCGCGAGGGTGTCCGCCCCGAACGACTCGGGGTTCGCCTCGAAGCTGAGCTCGCGCAGGGGCGCCGCCCCGGCCCCCGCCGCGGCTTCCATGAGGCGGGCGAGGTCGGGCGGGGCGAGTAGGCTCGGGGTCCCGCCGCCGACGTAGGCGGTGGCGAGCCCCTCCGTGAGCCCGAGCGAGCGCGCCTCGCCGACGAGGCGCTCGAGGGCGTCCGCGTAGGCCGGCATGACGGGGTCGCCCGCGCGCGTGGCCGCCGTGGCGAAGTCGCAGTAGCGGCACCGCGCGGCGCAGAAGGGCACGTGGAGGTAGAGCGCGCGGATCATCGCGCGCCTCCGGGGGATCCCACGGGGCGGATGCGGGGCACGCCCGCTCACGCCCCCGTCGCCGCGGCGACGTCCGCGCGGATGCCGGCGACGAGGTCGATGAAGTCCCGGTAGGTCTCGCAGCGCACGGCCCGCCCGCGCCAGCCGGCCGCATGGGGCATCCCCTTCAGGTACCAGGCCGCGAAGGTGCGGGCGCGGCGCATGTGGGCGCCCGTCTCGTGCAGGAGGTCGAGGTGCTCGGTCAGGGCGTCTAAGCGCGCGATCCAATCATGCTCGGAGGGCGCCTCCCCCGCCCGGATCGCTCGGGCGTCCTCGAAGATCCACGGGTTCCCGTAGCTGCCGCGGGCCACGAAGACGGCCTCGGCCGCCGTCGCGGCGAGCATCCGCGCCGCCGCCTCAGGCGTGAAGATGTCGCCCGAGCCGATCACGGGCACGCCCACGCGCTCGGCCACGCGGTCTATCGCCCCCCAGTCGGCCTCACCGGAGTAGAGCTGGGAGGCCGTGCGGCCGTGGACGGCGACGGCGGCCACGCCAACGGCCTCGAGGCGCGCGGCGAGCTCGGGGGCCGTCTCGGCGCCCGCGCGGAAGGAACGCCGCATCTTGACCGTCACCGGGACCTGCGCCTCCGAGACGCAGGCCGCCGCGATCGCCGCGGCGCGCTCGGGGTCGTCCATGAGCGCCGACCCCTCCCCCTTGGTGATGACCTTCCGCGCGGGGCAGGCCATGTTGATGTCGATGAGGGCGAGGCGCTCCCCCAGGCGCTCCTGGATGGCCGCCACGGCGGATGAGAACTGCTCGGGCCTGCTCCCGAAGAGCTGCACGGCGAGATCGGACTCCTCGGGCGCCGGCAGCAGGAGCTCCCAGGTCTTCTCGCTCGCGAAGGCGAGACCCGCCACGGAGACCATCTCGGAGTAGGCCGTCCGCGCGCCGTGACGGCGGCACATGATCCGGTAGGCGGCGTCGGTGACGCCCGCCATCGGCGCGAGCATGAAGGGCTGGTCGGCCCAGCGCGCGCGGAGCCGCGCGCTCATATCGCCGCCGGCCACGGGTCTACTCATCCACCTTGAGGATGGCGAGGAAGGCCTCCTGCGGCACCTCGACCGAGCCGATGGCCTTCATGCGCTTCTTGCCCTCCTTCTGCTTCTCGAGGAGCTTGCGCTTGCGCGAGATGTCGCCGCCGTAGCACTTGGCAAGCACGTCCTTGCGACGCGCCTTGACGGTGCTGCGGGCGATGATCTTGTTGCCGATCGCGCCCTGGATGGGCACCTCGAAGAGCTGGCGCGGGATGATCTCCTTGAGCTTGTCGCAGAGCCCGCGGGCGAGGTCGTAGGCCTTGTCCTTGTGGACGATGAAGGAGAGCGCGTCCACCTCGTCGCCGGAGAGCAGGATGTCGAGCTTCACGAGCTCGCTCGCGCGGTACTCGGAGAACTCATAGTCGAGCGAGGCATAGCCCTTGGTACGGCTCTTCAGTTGGTCGAAGAAGTCGAGGATGAGCTCGGCGAGCGGCATGTCGAAGTGCATCTCGACCGAGCGCTCGGTGAGGTGGATCATGTCGGTGGTGATGCCGCGGTGCTCGATCGCGAGCTGCATGACGGCGCCCGTGAACTCGGGCGGGCAGATGATCTTCGCCTTGAGGTAGGGTTCCTCGATGTGGTCGATGCGTGTGACGTCGGGGAGGTCCTGGGGGCTCCTCACGCCGACCATCTCGCCGTCCGTCTTGAAGACGTGGTAGTCGACGCTCGGGCTCGTGGCGATGAGGTCGAGGTTGAACTCGCGCTCGAGGCGCTCCTTGACGACCTCCATATGGAGCAGGCCGAGGAAGCCCACGCGGAAGCCGAAGCCGAGGGCCGCCGAGGTCTCGGGGGACCAGGTGAGCGAGGGGTCGTTCACGTGGAGCTTGTCGAGGGCGTCGCGGAGGTTCTCGTACTCCTTGTTATCGACCGGGAAGATGCCCGTGTAGACCATCGGCTTGGCCTCGCGGTAGCCCGGGAGCGCGGCGGCGCAGGGGCGATCGCGGCCGGTGAGGGTGTCTCCCACGCGCACGGCCTCCGGGTCCTTGAGGCCGGTGACGACGAAGCCGACCTCGCCGACGCCGAGCTCGGCCACGAGGGCCTCGGCGGGGCGCTTGACGCCCACGGCGTCCACGAGGAAGTCCTCGCCGCCCTGCATCATGCGGAGCTGGTCGCCCTTCTTGATGGAGCCGTCGAAGACGCGGACCATCGCGACCACGCCGCGGTACTCATCGAAGTAGGAGTCGAGAATGAGGGCCTTGAGCGGGGCGGTCGGGTCGCCTTCGGGAGGTGAGATGAGCATGACGATGGCCTCGAGGAGGTCGTGGATGCCCTCGCCGGTCTTGCCCGAGACGCAGACGGCGTCATCGGCCGGGATGGCCAGCTCGTCCTCGATCTCGACCTTCACCTCGTCGGGATGGGCGCTCGGCAGGTCGATCTTGTTGATGGCGGGGACGATGTCAAGGTTGGCGTTCATCGCGAGGCTCGCATTCGAGACGGTCTGGGCCTCGACGCCCTGGGTGGCATCGACCACGAGGACGGCGCCCTCGCAGGCCGCGAGCGAGCGCGAAACCTCGTAGGTGAAGTCGACGTGCCCGGGGGTGTCGATGAGGTTGAACTGGTAGGTCTCGCCGTCGTCGGCGTCGTACATCACGCGGACGGCGTTCGACTTGATCGTGATGCCGCGCTCGCGCTCGATGTCCATGGTATCGAGCAGCTGGTCGGCCATGTCGCGCTCCTCGACGGTGCGCGTGAGCGAGAGGATGCGGTCGGAGATGGTGGACTTGCCATGGTCGATGTGGGCGACGATGGAGAAGTTCCTGATATGTGAGGTATCAAAGGTAGTCATGGGGGCTATGATAGCGAAAGCCAGGGCGACCGGCGAGGGCGCAGTCATGCGCAAATCGTGGTCACCACGGTGAATCCATAGCAACGGCGCTTGCGAGCAGCGAAAAGGATGGTATACTCTCCGTCTGTTTGACGGAACCGTGTCTCAGAGTCCGGAACAAACGGAATAAGATCGCGAAAGGAAACCAAGAAGTGGCTAACATCAAGTCCCAGAAGAAGCGCATCCGCACCAGCGAGGTGGCCCGCGTCCGCAACAAGGCCATCCGTTCCGAGCTCAAGACGCTCATCAAGCACGTCGGCGCCGCCGTCGAGGCCGGCGACAAGGACGCCGCCAGCGCCGCCGCCACCCGCGCCTACCGCGCGCTCGACAAGGCCGTCGCCAAGGGCGTCATCCACAAGAACCAGGCCGCCAACCGCAAGAGCGGCGTGCAGAACCTGGTGAACTCGCTCTAAGCGCCGCGCATCAGATGCACCAACGGCCCCGGCGGAGACGCCGGGGCCTTTTTCATGCCGCGACCGCGTGCCCGGGCGCCGTGGCACCGTGCCGGGCGGGCGCGATTCGAGATAGATGGGCGGGCCATGCGGGGCCCGCGCTCCGCGACCGGAATCGGATCGTGCCCGGCAGGGCGCGCGATCGCCGGCGGCTCTACCCCTTCGAGATGACCGAGACGATCCAGAGCCTGAGGGCGAGGGCGGAGTCGCGCGAGCCCTTGAGGGCGAGCTCGAGGTCGGCGGCCGCGTCGAGGGCGCCTGTGAGCTCGGCCATCGAGTAGCGGCGCGCCCAGGTGAGGTGGTTCTTGACCTGCCAGTCCTGGACCTTGAGGTAGCCGGCGAGCTCGCGGCCCGCACCCCGGGCGTCAAGCGACTTCGCGACGATGAGCTCGCGCACGCGGCCGACGAGCAGGGAGTAGAGCCTGACCTCCGTGCCCTTGGGCTGGAGCTCCAAGAGCTCGAGCGCGCGCGGGAGGTCGCGGGCCGCGAGGGCGTCGAGGAGGCCCCAGGGCTTCGCCTCGGCCGTGCGCACCACGAGGCGCCGCACGTCGTCCACGCCGATGGCCGGACCGGGGACCTGCTGGGCGAGGCGGCGGAGCTCGTTGTCGATGAGGCGCGTGTTCTCCCCCGCGCGGTCCACGAGCTCCTCGGCTGCGGGCACGGGCATGGCCTTGCCGTACGAGCGCGCCATGGCGACGACCTGCCCCGGCAGCTCCCAGGCCTTCTTCGGCGCGCAGTTGACCACCGATTTCTTGCCGAGCTTCGCCACGGCCTTGTAGAGGCGGGTGTTGCGCGCGAGCTTGTCGGCGACAAGGAGGCAGACTGTCGACGGCGAGGGGTTCTGGAGGTAGGAGACGAGCGGCTCGGAGACGGCCTTCGCGAGGCGGTCGCAGCCGGTGAGGATCACGAGGCGGAAGTCCGTCCCCATGGGCAGGGTGTTCAGGGAGGCGATGATGTCGTCGATGGCGGCATCGTGCGTCATGTCGCGCTCGTCGATGTTGAACTCCGCCATGCCGGTGGCCTCGAGGCGGTCGCGCATCTTCTTGATCGCGACGGAGCGCATGAGCTCGTCGGTGCCGACGATCAGGTATGCCGGCAGCAGGGTGTCCATGGCTTCTCCGTCCGTTGCGGGCCTCGTGTTCGGGAGACCATACTACCCCACTTCCGCAGCGGCCGGGGCGCGCGGGGCCCTGACCCTGACACCGTCGCGGTCCGGCTCGATCGAGACATCGCCCGCGTCCTTGGTGCAGAGGAAGGCGGCGCCGGCACGCTCGAGCGCCGCGACGCACTCCCGGCTCGGATGCCCATAGGTGTTCCCCTCACCCGCGCTCGCGACCGCGACCTCGGGTCTGAGGACCTCGAGAAGCCCGGCGTCGACCGAGGCCCGCGACCCGTGGTGGCCGACCTTCAGCGCGTCCACATCGCCCACCTCCCCAGCATAGGCCCGCTCCTCGGAAAGCTCGGTGTCGCCGGTGAGGAGGGCGCGGAGGCTTGCGCCGCCGCGCTCGAAGGAGACGTCGAGGCAGAGCGACTCCCCGTTCTCCCCGCCCGCGACCTCCTCGCGCGGCCAGACCACGCGGCAGGTGAAGCCGCCCACTCGAATCTCATTGCCGTGCGCGACCTCCTCGATCCTTCCCGCCCAGGCAGCCCGTACCTCCGAGGGCGCCTGTGCGGCCGCGCCCCGGGCCACGATGACGCGGTCGCACGCCACCGTGTCCAGCACTTCCGCGATCCCGCCCCAATGGTCGCGGTCCCAATGGGTGATCAGGATCGCGTCGAGGTGGAGCACGTGCTGGCGGGCGAGGGCGCGCGCGGTGCCGCCGTCGACGCCGGCGTCCACGAGCACGGCCGCGGGTCCGTCGCGGATGAGGATCGCGTCGGCCTGCCCCACATCGAGGACGGTGAGGGCCGGCGGCGCGGCGAAGCGCCATGCGGCCGCCCAGAGCGCGACCGCGACCGCGAGCGCGGCGGACCCCGCGAGCAGGCCGCGCCGCGGCACCTCGCGCCAGAGGGCGAACACCGCCGCGGCCGCCGCGTAGACGAGGGCAGCCCAGGCGGCATCGACATCGACCGCGAACGCGGCGGCGGGCAGGCCCGAAAGGATCGTGGCGCACCAGATGGAAAGGTTCGCGAGGCCCTCGGGGAGCGCCATGAGGCCATCCCCGGGGAAGAGCGCCGCCACAGGTGCGATGGGGAGGGACAACACGAGGAGCGCGCTCATCACGGGGCCCACGACGAGGTTCGCGAGGGGCGCCACGAGCGAGACGGAGCCGAAGGCCGGTGCCGTGATCGGAACGGTCATGACCTGGGCGGTGAGCGTGCAGGCGAGCGGACGTGCGAGGGTGGGCGGCACCCCCGCGCGCTCGAGGTGGAACCCGACGTAGGGTGCGAGCCCGGCGAGGCCGAGCACGCTTGCCGAGGAGAGCTGGAAGCCCAGATCGTAGACGCAGGCGGGATCGAGGGCGACGAGTGCCATGACCGCGAGCGCGAGGCTCGAGAGCGTGTGCGCGCGGCGGCGGAACCCGTTCGCGGCGAGGGCGGCGGCGACCATCACGAGGGAGCGGACGGCCGAGGGGGCGCATCCGGTGAAGACGACGTAGGCGCCCATGAGGGCGATGAGGACGGCCGATCGCGCCCGGGGCGACCCGAAGCCGCGGCGGAGCGCCCCCGCAACGATCGCGGCGATGAGGGCGAGGTGGCTCCCGGACACGGCGACGAGGTGCGTGAGCCCGGCCGTTGCGAAGGCATCGCGGGCGGGCGTCCGGTTGAGCTCGGAGGTGCGCCCGCAGACCACTCCCGCCACGAGTGCGCGGGCCGGACTCGCCGCCGGGTCCATGGCCGCGAGGATGCGGGACCTCAGACCCCCGATAGGGTCTCGCGCCCCGCGGGCGACTTCCCGCACGCGCACGGCCTCCACGGACGCCACCTCGCCGTGGAGGTAGCGCGACCGCGCCCATGCCCCCTCGATCAGGGGCCGGACGCGCGCCGTGACCCGAAGGACGCGCCCCGCCTCAGCGACCTCGGGGAGGGTGAGGCGCACCCGTGCCGCGCCGCGACCCGAGCCGTCGATCATGAGGGCCGTCGTGGAGATCCCCCGAGCCGTCGCGACCGGGTCGCCCTCGATGACAAAGAGGCGCTCTGCAGCCGCGACGCGCTCGAAGGCGGCCGCGGCGCCGTCCATCCGCACCATCCACCACGCGCTCGACAGGCTCCCGAGCAGGATGCCGGCGAGCGCCCAGCGCATCCACGGCCCCCATAGGCGGCGCGGGGCCCTCCGCCGCGGGGATGGCCCGTTCCCCTGCACGCGGCCGCCCTCGCCCGCGCACCGGCTGCCTCCCGCCCGCCGCACGGCACCCCATGCCGTCATGGCCGCGAGGGCGCACCCCGCCGCGACCGCAGGGGCGACGGCCGCGCCCACGGGGGCGGGTGCGCCCTCAGCGTGCGCGATCCAGGCGCGCTCGATGAGGGTCACCGCGGTGAGGAGGGCGAGGACCGCCCCGGCCGCCGCCGGGGGCACGTACGGACGGGGCGGGAGCCCGTCGGCAGCGCTCATACGACCACCTGCGCCCGCATCCGCTCGAAGCGCTTCTCGCCGATGCCGCTCACGCGCATGAGGTCCTCCGGGGCGGCGAACGGGCCGTTCGCGGCGCGGTCCTCGATGATCGCCCGGGCGGTGGCAGGGCCGACGCCCGGAAGGGTCGCGAGCTCGTCGGCCCCGGCGGTGTTGATGTTGACGACGCCCCCGGGCGCGACGGAGGGATCGGCCGCCGGTGCGGGAGCCGACGCGCCCCCGTCTGCCGCCGATGCTGCCGGCGCGGTCTCACCTATGCGCGGAACCTGCACCTTCGCCCCGTCGGCGACGGGCGCCGCCTGGTTCACCCCCGAGACGTCGGCGTCGGCGGCGAGGCCCCCGGCGGCCGCGATGGCATCGGCCACCCGCGATCCCGCGGGAACGCGCACGACACCGGGGCTCATGACGGCCCCGCCGACATCCACGACCAAGGGCTCCTCGTCGGCGGGCGCGCCATCAGCATCGTCGCCCGCACTCCCCGCCCCGCCGGCCGGCGCCTGCGCGCTCCCCACGCGCTCGATCACCACGCCACCCCTCTGGGCACCGAGCGCCGCCGCCCCGAGGGCGAGCGCGCCCATGAACGCGAGGGCGAGAACCGGCACCCTCCTCCCCCGCATCGCCGCATGCGCCCGGGCGAGCGCGCCGGTCATCTCTTTTCTCATCTGCATGACCCACCTCCTCCCCCCATCCTCCCCGGACTCGGGAGCGGCGGGAGGGTCAAGATGGGATTTCGACACGCAACCTCACCGCTGGCTGACCGAAACCTGACAGCCGAGGTCAGAGACGGCAAATCAGCCCGAAAAAGAGAACGGCCCCGGGTCGGGGGCGGCGCGATCCTGCGAGGATGCGTTCCCGATCCGGGGCCGGGCGGCGGCTGTGGAAAACCGATCCGTCAGCAGGCGGGCATCAGGCGCCCGAGGCGTTCGCGGGCGCCGGCGCCGGCGCCGGAAGGTCCGCAACCTCGAGACGGGGGCCGAGCGCCTGATGGCGCTCACGGAGCCGGCGCGGGGGGCGGTAGGTGGGCGCCGTGAAATCGATGTACTCGACGGCGTCCACGAGCCCCTCGATCATGGCCTCGTGGTCGATGAGCTCCCAGGCCTCGTGCACCGCATCGAGCTTGGCGTGCGTCTCGGGGCGGCGGGGCATGAAGAGGGTGCAGCAGTCGGGGGCCACCTGGGTGGAGATCCCGTAGGTGCCGATCCGCTCGGCGCGCTCGATGATCTCCTGCTTGTCGCTGCCGATGAGCGGCCGGAAGACGGGCAGGCTCACGACCTCGTTCACGGCCATGATGTTCTCAAGAGTCTGCGAGGCCACCTGCCCCAGGCTCTCGCCGGTGACGATGGCCTTGGCGCCCTCGATCCGGGCGAGGCACTCGGTCACGGCGTACATGATGCGGCGGTACATGATCACGCGCAGGCTGCTCGGGCAGGCCACGGAGATCTCGCGCTGCACATCCCCGAAGGGAACCACGTAGAGCCGGCCGATCTGCACCTCGGGCGCGAGGGCGGCCACGATGTCCTGGACGAGGTACTCGCTCGTGTCGGGCGTCTGGGGGCGGCCCGAGAAGTGCACGGGCACAGGCACGGCCCCGCGGCGCGCCATCATCCAGGTGGCGACCGGCGAGTCGATCCCCGAGGAGAGGAGCGTCATGATCTTCCCGGCGCTCCCCTGCGGCAGGCCGCCGACACCGCGCTCGCTTCGCGCGTAGACGTAGACGCTCCCCTGCACGACGAGGACGTGGACGACCGCGTCGGGGCCGTGCATCTGGACCTTCTTATCGGGGAAGGCGGCGCAGAGCACCTCGCCCACCTCGCGGTTGAGCTCGAGAGATGAGAGCTCGTAATCCGTGTTGGAGCGGCGCGCGTGCACCTTGAAGGACTCGAAGGGTCCGAACGCGGCGAGCGCCTCGACGGCGGCGGCCGTGTACTCCGCGCTCACCCGCCCTGTGTGGTAGGCGAGCGAGACCCGCGCCACGCCGGGCACGCGCGCGATCACGTCGCAGGCCGCCTCGGCCTGGCCGGGCACGGAGAATGAGACGAGGATGTGGCCGGAGATCCGGTTGACCGCGGCCACGGAAAAGGCGGCCAGGGCCGCCTTCAGGTTGTCCATGAGGATGCGCTCGAACCGAGCGCGGTTCTTGCCCTTGAGCCCTATCTCGTGATAGTGCACCAGGCAGACGCGGCTCGCCATGATCCTAGGCCTTGGCCTCGGCGCGGTGGCCGAGCGCCTCCTCGAAGGTGCCATGGTCGAAGGAGATGTCGCCGTCGACGATCTCATCCATGGCCATGGAGATGGTGTCCTTGCCGGAGAGGGCGACGGTGATGTCATCCACGTCCTGGACCGCGAGGACGCGGCTGTGCTGCTCGCGGAGCATGCTGTTGATGTCGCAGGCGCGCTTGGAGGCGAGCGAGGCGAGGAGGAAGCGGTTGTTGTCGGTCTGCTTGAGCAGATCGTCGATGGACGGCTTGACGACTGACATGTACTCAGTACCTTTCGTAGCTGGTGAGGACGCGGACGAGCTCATCGGTCGCGCGATCGAGATCGTCGTTGACGAGGCGCACGTCGTAGGAGGGCGCGAAGGCGAGCTCGCGCTCGGCATCGGCGAGGCGGAGCGCGAGGGTCTCTTCGGTCTCGGAGCCGCGGCCGATGAGGCGGCGCCGGAGCACGTCGATGGAGGGGGGCTCGATGAAGATGAGGACGGCCTCGGGGAAGCGCTCGCGCACGGCCAGCGCGCCCTGGACGTCGATCTCCAAGATGAGCGAGCTGCCGGCCGCAAGGTTGCGATCGACCTCGGATGCGAGGGTGCCGTAGCGGTGATCGTGGACCTGAGCCCACTCGAGGAACTCCCCGGCCTCGACGCGGCGGGTGAACTCGGCGTCGGAGAGGAAGTGGTAGGTGGTTCCATCAATCTCGCCCGCGCGGGGGGCTCTCGTGGTAGCGGAAACCGTCAGGCCCAGATGAGGGAGACGCTCGCGCACGCGTGCGACGAGCGTTCCCTTCCCTGCGCCTGACGGTCCGGAGATTACGAAGAGCTTGGGGCTTCGAGAGCTCACTTACTTGGTGAGCTGCTCGAGCAGCTGCTCGCGCTGACGGACACCGAGGCCCTGGACGCGGCGGGTGGCGGAGATGCCGAGCTCATCCATGATCTTGGCGGCCTTGGCCTTGCCATAGCCCGGGAGGGACTCGATGAGGGTGGAGACCTTCATGCGGGAGGCGATGGGATCCTCGGAGTTCAGGACGGACTCAAGGGTGGTCTCACCCTTCTTGATCTTCTCGCGAAGCTCGGCGCGGGCGTGGCGGGCGGCAGCGGCCTTCTCAAGGGCAGCCTTGCGCTGTTCGTCGGTGAGCTGGGGAAGTGCCATTAGAACCTCCAATGTCGGTGATTACAAACGTCTGAACGGCTCGAGAAATGCCTGATAAAGCGCCCTCTGAACCTTTAACGACCCCATAGATTAGTCGATACGAGGACAAAGTTCAAGCATCTGAGCAGGCAAACTGTCCGATGAGAGCCGTCCTCCATAGAACCTGTACGAAGTTTCCGCAGCTAAAAAGGGTCGCTTGTGCTATATGCGCAGCTCGGGGGCCGTGATGTCAGCCGCCGTGAGCTCCGCGACGATCCCCTCGAGGGCCGCGAGCGGGTCGGGCGCCTGGGTGATGGGCCGGCCGACGACGATATGGCTCGCGCCCGCGCCGATCGCCGCGGCGGGTGTGGCCACGCGGCTCTGATCGCCCGCCGCCGAGCCCGCCGGGCGCACGCCCGGGCAGACCACGAGCGCGTCCGGGCCGAGCAGCGCGCGCATGCCCCGTGCCTCCATCGGCGAGCAGACGATCCCGTCCATGCCCGAGGTGCGGGCGAGCTCGGCCAGGCGTCCCACCTCGATCTCGACCGGGTCGGTGACGCCGATCGAGGCGAGGGCCGCCGCGTCCATGCTCGTGAGGATCGTGACGGCGATCACCCGCGGCCGCGCGCCGTCCGAGCCCTCGCCCTCGACGCCGGCGCGGGCGGCCCGCAGCATGGCAGCCGATCCGAGCCCGTGCGCGGTCAGGAGGTCCGCCCCGGCGCGGGCGGCGGCGCGGGCGGCGCCCTCCACCTGATGCGGGATGTCGTGGAACTTGAGGTCGAGGAAGACCTTGAACCCGAGCTCCTTGAGGTCGCGCACGATCGCGGGGCCCTCCGCGTAGAAGAGGGTCATGCCGACCTTGACCCAGGAGGCGCTCCCTGAGAGGGCGCGCCCGAGCTCCAGGGCCCGCGTGCGGTCGCAGTCAAGGGCCACCATGATGCGCTCGCGCGCGTCCGTCTCTACCATTCGAGTGCCCCCACGAGCTCGTTGATGTCGGAGACGCCCTGGCCCTCGGCCCAAGCGGTGAGCTCGTCTAAGATGCGGGCGGACGAGGCCGGGTCGATGAGGTTCGCCATGCCGACGCCGACGCAGGTCGCGCCCGCGAGGATGAACTCGGCCGCGTCCTCGCCCGACATGACGCCGCCCACCCCGCAGATGGGGATCTCGACGACGCGCGCGGCCTCCCAGACCATGCGCACGGCGATGGGGTGGCAGAGCGGGCCGGAGAGGCCGCCCGTGGGCTTGGAGAGCTTCGAGCGGCGCGTGGTGACGTCGATCGACATGCCGGAGATCGAGTTGATGAGCGTGAGGCCGTCGGCGCCGGCGTCCTCGAGGGCGCGAGCGATCTCGGGGACGCGGACCGGCGCCATCTTCACGAAGAGGGGCCGGTCGGTCACGCGGCGGCAGGCGCGCATGACATCGGCCGCGCCCTCGGGCGTGGAGCCGCAGGCCACGCCGCCCGCGGCGAGGTTCGGGCAGCTCACGTTGATCTCGAAGCCGGCAGCCCAGGGGCAGAGCTCGCAGAAGAGCTCGAGAGCGGCCACGTACTCCTCGGTGGAGTGGCCGGCCACCTGGCAGATCACCTGGGTGCCCGCGTCCGCGAGGTCGGAGAGCCAGGGGCCCGACTCGGCCGCGAAGGCCCGGACGCCGGGGTTCTGGAGCCCGACGGAGTTCATCATACCGCCCGGCACCTCGGTCATGCGCGGCGCGGGGTTGCCCGCCCAGGGCTCAGCCGCACAGCCCTTCGTGGTGATGGCCCCGAGACAGGAGACGTCCATGAGGTCGGCGAACTGCCAACCGTACCCGAAGGTGCCGCTCGCGGTGTTTACCGGGTTCTTCATCTTCACGCCGCCGAAGTCGACGGCCATCTTGACCGCGCTCACCAGACCACCACCTTGGTCGCATCGAAGACCGGCCCGCACATGCAGGCGCCCTTCATCCCATCCACCGTCTCGACGTTGCAGGTGTTGCACGCGCCGAAGCCGCAGGCCATCATCCGCTCGAGCGAGGCCTCGCAGGGCACACCCGCGCGCGCGGCGGCCTCAGCGACCTTCTTCATCATGGGGCCGGGGCCGCAGGTGGCCGCGTAGCCGTAGGCCTTGTTGGAGAGCAGGAGCGCCGCCGGGTCGGTGCAGAACGCCTTCGTGCCCGCGCTGCCATCGTCCGTGCACACGTGCACGTCGCCGCAGGTGGGAAGTGCCTCGAGTTCGGGCACGCCCACGAGCCTGCTCGCGCTCGCGGCCCCGAGGCACGCGTCGAAGGGGATGCCCCGCTCCGAGAGGGCGCGCCCGAGCGCCACGATCGGTGGGATGCCGATGCCGCCTGCGACCAGGAGGGCGCGCTCGCCGCCGCCCGCGTCCTGGGGGACGCCCCAGCCGTTCCCGCCCGGTCCGAGGAGCGTCGAGGAGGCGCCCGCGGCGAGCTCGGAGAGACGGCGCGTGCCGTCGCCGACGACGGCGAACCAGAGCTCGACCGTGCCGGCGACCGGGTCGGCCGCGGCATAGCTCAAGGGGATGCGCAGGAGCGACTGCGCGTTTCCGGGGACGGCGATGTTCATGAACTGGCCCGGTCTCAAGGCGGCGGCGAGCGCCGGGGCCTCGATCGTGAGCGCGAAGACGCCGTCGGCGATCTCCACATTCGACACGACTGTGAAGTCGTGCATGCGGGCCGGTGAGGGCGTGGGCATGGGATCCCTCCTACTCTGTTGCGACGGCGCCGCACCGGGAGCGGTGCGGCGCCTGCCTATCGTATCGTATGCGGCCGCCTCGCGGCGCCGGGGCGCGTCTAGCAGATCGCGCCGTCGGCGAGGGTACGCACGCCGCCCACGAAGACGTCGGTGGCGCGGCCGGTCAGGGCCTCGCCGTCGAAGCCGCAGTTGTCGGACTTCGACTCGTAGCCGTCCGCGCCCACGGTCCAGGAGATCTCGGGGTCGAAGACCGTGAGGTCGGCGGTGGAGCCCGCCTCGATCGTGACGCGCTCGATGCCGAGGATCTCGCGCGGCCTCACGCTCATGAGCTCGACCAGGCGTCCGTAGCCGATGACGCCGGGCTTCACGAGGTGGGTGATCATGAGGGCGAGCGAGGTCTCGAGGCCCGTCATGCCGAAGGGCGCGAAGGCGAACTCGCGCGCCTTCTCCCAGGCGGCGTGCGGGGCGTGGTCGGTGACGATCGCGTCGACGGTGCCGTCGGCGACGCCCTCGGCGAGGACGCGGGCGTCCTCGGCCGTGCGCAGCGGCGGGTTCACCTTGTAGACCGTCGGGTAGGTGGAGTCGATCGCGTCCTCGGTGAGGAAGAGGTGGTGCGGGGTCGCCTCGCAGGTCACGGGCAGGCCCTCGGCCTTGGCGGCCCGGACGAGCTCGAGGCCGCGGGCCGTCGTGATGTGCTGGATATGGAGCCTGGCGCCCGTCAGCCGCGCGATCTGGATGTCGCGGGCGATCTGCACCTCCTCGCCCTCGGCCGGCCAGCCGAGCATGCCGAGGCGCGTGGACGCGACGCCCTCGTTCACCTGGCCGGCGCCCACGAGGCTGTTGTCCTGGCAGTGGCTCATGAAGACGCGGCCGAACATCTTGCCGTAGTCCATGCAGGTGCGGACCATGCCGGCGTCCTGGATGCCGTGGCCGTCGTCGGTGAAGGCGACGGCGCCGCGGGCGACCATGTCGCCCATCTCGGAAAGGGCCTCGCCCTTGAGGCCGCGGGTCATCGCGCCGGAGGGGTACACGCGGCAGTGGCCGACCTCGGCCGCGCGGGTCCTCACATACTGGACGATCGCACCGGTATCGGTCACCGGGTCGGTGTTGGGCATCGCGCAGACGCCGGTGAAGCCGCCCTTGGCGGCGGCGCGGGTGCCGCTCTCGATGTCCTCCTTGTACTCCTGGCCCGGGTCGCGCAGGTGCACGTGCATGTCGACGAGGCCCGGCACGAGGTACTTGCCCGCGAGGTCGATGACCTCGGCGCCCTCGGCGTCGAGGTTCTCCCCCACGCGCGCGATGGTCTCGCCCTCGATGAGGACGTCGGTGACGCCGTCGATCCCCAAGACCGGGTCGACGACATGGGCGGATTTAAGCAGAAAGGCCATTGTCGGCACCTCCAAGCAGCAGGTACAGGGCGGCCATACGCACGCAGATGCCGGCGTAGACCTGTTCCAGGATGACCGAGCGCTCCGGATGGTCGGCCATGTAGCTGTCGAACTCGACGCCGCGGTTGATCGGGCCCGGGTGGCAGACGATCGCGTCCGGGCGCATCAGGCGCTCGCGGCGGCGGGTGAGACCGTAGAGGTCATGGTACTCGCGGATGCTCGGGAAGGGCGCGCCCTCCAGGCGCTCCATCTGCACGCGGAGCATGTAGACGACATCGAGGTCGGGCAGGACGTCATCGAGGTGGGCCGAGACGCGGTCCGCGCCGAGCACCTCGGGACGGGCGGGCATGAGGGTCCCGGGGCCCACGAGCGTGACCTCGGCGCCCATGATCTTGAGCGCCGGCACGAGGGAGCCGCAGACGCGGGAGTGGCCGATGTCGCCGACGATGCCGACGCGCAGTCCCTCGAAGTTGCCCTTGTGCTGCCAGATGGAGTAGAGGTCGAGGAGGGCCTGGGTGGGGTGCTGGTGCTTGCCGTCGCCGGCGTCGATCACGACGGCCGGGCTCGCCTGGGAGACGATGTAGGGGGCGCCCGCGTGCTTGTCGCGGACGACGATGCAGTCGATCTTGTAGGCGTCGAGCGTCATGACGGTGTCGATGAGGCTCTCGCCCTTGACCGTGCTCGTGGAGGAGCCGCCGAAGTTCATGGTGTCGGCGGAGAGGCGCTTCTCGGCGAGCTCGAAGGAGGAGCGGGTGCGGGTCGAGGGCTCGTTGAACATGTTGACGATCGTCTTGCCCTTGAGCGTGGGGACCTTCTTGATCGCGCGCTCGTTGACCTGGCTGAACGCCCGGGCCGTCTCGAGGATCTTCATGATGTCGGCATCGCTGTACTCGGTGATGTCGATCAGGTGCTTGTGGTTGAAAGCCATGGGTTACTCCCCTCCCAGCGGCGCCGAGCCGATGCGGGCGCCGGGTGCCAGGTCCGTGATCTCGACCGAGGTGCGGCCGTCGACCTCGCTCATGTAGAGGCGCACGTTCTCGCTCTTCGAGGAGGGAACGTTCTTGCCGACGAAATCGGGGCTGATGGGCAGCTCGCGATGGCCGCGGTCGACGAGGACCGCGAGCTCGATGCTCTTGGGGCGCCCCATGTCCATGATGGCGTCCAGCGCCGCGCGGATGGTGCGGCCGGTGTAGAGGACGTCGTCCACGAGCACGATGCGGCGGCCGTCGACATCCCAGGGGATGTTGGTCGCATGGACCTCAGGTGCGAAGTGGGTGTCGAAGTCGTCGCGGTAGAAGCTGATGTCGAGGCTGCCGAGCGGGACCTCGACGCCCTCGATCGAGCGGACCTGCTCCGCCAGATGGCGGGCGAGGATGTCCCCGCGCGTGACGATGCCCACAATGGCGAGGTCGTCGGTGCCCTCGTTGCGCTCGACGATCTCGTGGGCGATGCGTGTCAGCGCGCGCTGGACGGCGGTCTCATCCATGATGACCGCCTTCGGGGTGGTCGTGCCCATCGATCTCCTTTCCTCCTGCTCTCGCACCGGGGCGCTGGGGCCGGCGGCGCAAAAAAATAGATGCCCGACCGCGCGTGCGGCTGAGACATCTGCAAGAGGACCCGGTGGGCCTATGGAACCTTGCGGGTATCTCGTACCGACGCTTAAAGGTCGCGGCCTAGTGTATCACAGCGGGGACGGCGGGCCCGTGCGGAATCGATGGAGGGCGGGGGCGCGGCGGGGGTGCTGTGGCGCGGCGGGGGACGCGCAGCGGCGGGCCGCGCCTTTGGGCCACGGCGGAGACGGGGTGAGGGCGCGTGGGTTCGCCACGCTGCGACGCGGCGAGGACGCGGGTTCACCAGCTAAGAAAAAAGAGGCTTCGGTAGTTTGTGTGACAAGGGGCTAGCCTAGGCAGCAACGCTCTTCGCTCCCTTCACGCCCTTCTTCCTCGCCTTCACCGGGCGACCCGGGAGCTGGGGCTGGCAGTCGCCGCACCTGAGCATGAGCAGGGC
>JAXEGS010000004.1:0-12330 GCA_034102905.1 Collinsella sp.
CGTCTTGTGGCGCTTCGAGCCGCGGGCGTCGCGGTAGTAGCACTGCACGTAGAACGTACCGTTGTTGTCGTCCTTGTACACGGGCATGTCAGTCCACCTCCGGGAAGTACAGGGCGTCGAAGACGTCGCTTCGAACGCGTCCGCGGATAACCACGCGCCCGCGCGCCTCCTGCTCGGCGTTTATCTTCCTGATCACCTCGTAGGCGCTGCCTTTCTTGATCCTCAGCAGCTCCGCGACCTCGTCGACATCCAGCATGTGCGGCCTCGGCGTCTTTGCCACCTTCTCGTCCATGGCTCCTCCTATCAATAGCGTACATATACGTACGGTTTACAGATTCAGAGTAAACGTACATATCTGTACTGTCAATAGAATTGCGTACATTTGCGTACGCTGGTAAGATGTGCGGGTACGTAATTCCAGGAGGAGGACGCATGTCCGTAGGCGAAAACATAAGGCGGTACCGCAAGTTGCGCGGCATGACGCAGGCGCAGCTCGCCGAGTCCGTCGGGCTGACCGAGGGGGCCGTGCGCCACTACGAGAGCGGCATCCGCGCCGTGAAGCCCGAGCTGCTCGAGTCCATCGCAGCGGCGCTCGGCGTGTCCGTCAACGCCCTCAAGGATTACGGCGTCGAGACCGCGGGCGACCTCATGTCGCTGCTCGTGCGTCTGGAGGACTCCTTCGGCATCGTGCCCGCAGCCGACGGCTCGGGGCTCTCCCTGAGCCCTAAGGCGCCGCACGCGCCCAAAACCGCGATGGCAATCGAGCTGTGGGCCGAGAAACGCGCGCAGCTCGAGAACGGCGAGATCGACGCCGCAGAATACGAGCACTGGAAAGCCTCGCTGTAACGGCACCTCGCATTTCTCAACCAACGCAATCGAATAAGGACACCAGGCAAGGCGGTGAGCGCCGCTCGCTCCTGCGTAAGCTGAGTTTTTACTCCCCATTGCATGCCAAGGCATTTCCGGCGTACATGGGGAGTAAATAACGCGGTGGCTTACATGGCGGTACGCGGCAGTACACAGCGACATTTCCCCTGGTTACTCCCGTTTTCCTTGAGATGGCGCGATTCTTTACTCCCCATTAACGACCTGGGGAAACGCCGTGCGGAGAACGCCGAAAAGCCTATTGAGTTCGATTTGAGTTTCAAAGGACCTAAAACGGTCCCTTTTCGTTCTCGGGGACAAAAATCGCGCGTCTACTCACTTGGGATAAATCCTTACTCCCATTCCCCCGAATACCGCCCCGTGCTTTGCCGTCTTGAAATACGGGGAGTAAATGGCGAAATCGCAGGTGAAAGGGAGTAAAAAGGCAAAGAAAAAGCCTCCGTCCCAGCACTGGAACGGAGGCTCAATTATCGTATTTACTCACCGCCGTCGCTGGCGGCTTTGCCATGACTCTCGTACGAAACGAAACTCAACGGCACAGTGCGGCACTCAAAAGTGCAGGTCAGAACCCTATCAGCCTACTCCCACTCGATCGTCGCGGGGGGCTTGCTCGTGATGTCGTACGCCACGCGGTTCACGCCCGGGACCTCGGCCACGATACGGCCCGAGATGCGCGCGAGCACGTCGTAGGGCAGGCGCGCCCAGTCCGCGGTCATCGCGTCGCTCGACTCCACAGCACGCAGGATCACCGGCCGCGCGTAGGTGCGCTCGTCCCCCATCACGCCCACGCTCTTGATATCCGGCAGCACCGCGAAGTACTGCCAGCAGCTGTGCGCGCTGTTCCGCTCGCCGGTCTGCTCGAAGAGCCGCTGGTTGTACGCATCGAGCTCCTCGCGCACCACCGCGTCGGCCCCCTTCAGGATCTCGAGCTTCTCGGGGCTCACCGCGCCGATGATGCGAATCGCCAGACCCGGGCCCGGGAACGGCTGGCGGTACACGATGTGCTCCGGCAGCCCCAGCGCCAGACCCAGCTCGCGCACCTCGTCCTTGAAGAAGTGGTCGAGCGGCTCGATAAGATCGAAGTGCACGCCCTCGGGAAACGGGATCAGGTTGTGATGGCTCTTGATCGTGGACGCCTTGCCGCCGGTCTTGCGCGCCCCGCTCTCGATGATGTCGGGGTAGATCGTCCCCTGCGCGAGGAACTTCACCGGGCGCCCGTCCTGCTCGAGCTCGGTCGCCACGGCGAAGAACTCCTTCCAGAACTGCGTGCCGATGATCCGGCGCTTCTCCTCCGGCTCGGTCACGCCATCGAGCAGCGCCGCATAGCGGTCCTCGGCGTGCACGTGGATGAAGTCCACGTCGAACTGCTTCGTGAAGACCTCCTCAACCTGCTCGGGCTCGTTCTTGCGAAGCAGCCCGTGGTTGATGAACACGCAGGTCATCTGACGCCCGATCGCGCGCGCGCCGAGGGCGGCCACCACCGAGCTATCAACGCCGCCGGAGAGCGCCAGGATCACGCGGTCCCCGCCCACCGTCTCGCGGATCTCGGCGACCTTCTCCTCGACGATGTTCTCCATCATCCAGCTCTCCTCGAGCCCGCAGACGCCGAACAGGAAGTTCTTGAGGATCTGCTGACCGTGCTCGGTGTGGTTCACCTCCGGATGGAACTGCGTGGAGAAGAAGCGCCGGCCCGCGTCCTCCATCGAGGCCACCGGGCAGACCGACGTGCGCGAGGTCACCGTGAAGCCCTCGGGTGCGCGGGAGACGGCGTCGCGATGGCTCATCCACACGGTCTGCTCGAGCGGCGTGGCGTTCAGGAGCACCGAATCGCGCTCGCGCTCGAGCTCAGCCGCGCCGTACTCGCCCACCTCGGAGTGGGCCACCTCGCCACCGAGGGTGGCGGCCATGATCTGGTGCCCATAGCAGAATCCAAGGATGGGCAGCCCCAGATCGAAGATGGCGGCGTCAATGGAGGGGGCATCCTCGGCGTAGACGCTCGCCGGACCGCCGGAGAGGATGAGCGCCGACGGGTTCAGGGCGCGCACCTCATCGGCCGTGATGTCGCACGGGACGATCTCGGAGTACACGTGCAGATCGCGCACGCGACGGGCGATGAGCTGGCCGTACTGAGCACCGAAATCGAGGACGAGGACCTTCTGATCTGCCTGGTTCGAGCTGTTCTGCGACATGGGCTCCCTCTCTATGCGTTGGGCCGCGGGCACTGACGCGGCGCGAAATGCCTAACTGCCCTATGATACCGTGGTCGGGCGCGAACGGGAACCGTACCGGCCGCGCGCACGAGAGCTTCAGAGCCGCAGCGGACGCCCGGACCGCCGTGCCCCGCGACCCGGCGCGAAGCCGCCGCCGCGCCGCCGCGCCCGCCGATCACCGCCCGCGCACCCGGCACGCCCTGCGCCGAACCTCACGATTTGCTACCCTGTTCCTGCGCGGGATCTGGCTTCCGCGCCTCCCGTGAACACGAAGGGCACCCATGAAGAAGATCCTCCTCATCGCCACCGGCGGCACCATCGCCTCACGCGAGGACGGCCGCGGCCTCTCCCCCGCCGCCACCGGCGAGGAGCTCGCCGAGAGCGTCCCCGAGATCGCCGGCCTGTGCGAGCTCACGGTGGTGCAGCCGATGAACATCGACAGCACGAACATGCGTCCCGCCGACTGGCTCCGCATCCGCGACGTCATCGCCGCGGGCTACGACGACCACGACGGCTTCGTCATCCTCCACGGCACCGACACCATGGCCTACACCGCGGCGGCCCTCTCCTACCTCATCCAGGGGAGCATGAAGCCGATCGTCCTCACCGGATCGCAGCAGCCCATGGGCGCGCCCTTCACCGACGCCAAGCTGAACATCTACCAGAGCCTGCTCTATGCGCTCGGCGACGCCTCGCGCGACGTCTCCATCGTCTTCGGCGGGGCCGTGATCGCCGGCACCCGCGCGCGCAAGCAGCGCACCATGAGCTACAACGCCTTCACGAGCATCAACTTCCCGCCGCTCGCGCTCATCCGCACCGGGAAGATCATCCGCGGTACGGGAGCGGGCGCGGCGTGCCGCGGCCCCATCGATGGAGCAACCGTCCCGGATCCCCATCCGCACTTCCATGACGCCCTGGACCCGCGCGTCTGCACGCTCAAGCTCACCCCCGGCCTCAGCCCCGCGATCTTCGACCTGCTGAAGGCCGAGTACGACGGCATCATCCTCGAGACCTTCGGCATCGGCGGCATCCCTGAATACGGCAGTGGCGACGGCTCCTTCCAGCGGGCGATCTTCGATTGGGTCGATTCCGGGCGGACCGTCGTCATGACGACGCAGGTGCCCGAGGAGGGCATGGACCTCGGCGTCTACGAGGTCGGGCGCGCCTACGCGAACCACCCCGGCATCCTCAAGGGCGGCGACATGACCACCGAGGCCCTCGTGGCGAAGACCATGTGGGTGCTCGGCCAGACCCGCGATCCCGAGCGGGTGCGCGAGCTCTTCTACGCGCCGGTGAACTTCGACCGGATGGACGGATAGCGCCCGGCCCCAATAGGGGGCGCTCCCGCAGCGCTTCAGAGCGCAGCGGAGAGGATCAGCTCGATCGCCTGCACGAGCCCACCCTCCGCTCGGGACGGCAGCACGACGTCGGCCGCGCGACATGCCTCGTAGCTCGCATCCCGGAGCGCGATCGCCCAGCCTGCCTCCATGAGGGCGGCGGTGTCCAGGGGGCTGACCGCCACCACCGCGACGCGTGAGAACGGGATACCCCGCGCCCGGCAGAGGAGGGCGAGTCGCTCGGCGCGGGCGGCGGCCCGGGCCCGCCGCGGCACGTGGCCTCCCTGGACGGGAATATCCACTGTGCCTCCCTGGTCACTCAATACGAAGGGCCTGATCCCCCGCCGGTTGCAGACGGAGCGGGCCATCCCGTGCGACGCCTCCGTCATGAGCGCGAGGTCGATCTCGGCGGCGGCGAGGCGATTGAGGATCATCGCCTCTCTCGGGGCGAGACCCGGCAACCGCACCGACGCGATCTCAAGCAGATGCCGCGCGCCCGCCGACGCGAGGCCGCCGTCGGCGCTCAGGGCAACCAGGCGCGGCGCCTCCTCGGGGAGGGGAACCTCTGCACCATCGAAGTCCGACTCTGAGGATGCACAATTAAACATGGTTTCTCCTCACCACTGGATTCTGTATGCAGAATGGCCCGAATGTAACTTCTAATTTACATCATTGGCCCTCCGAATCAACAAACTCAAGGCATGACCTTGACGCTTCGACAGAGACTCGGCAGGAACATCAGCCGCCTTCGCACGGAGGCCCGCCTCAATAAGGTGGACTTCTGCCTCATGGCGCACATCAGCCGACCGCTGCTCGACTCCATCGAAGCCGGCGAGGCCAACGTCACCCTCGACACCCTGGAGCGCATCGCCGCTTCCCTTGACGTCGAGGCCCACGCCCTCCTAAAATAGCGGGTACACGCGCCGCAGTACCACGTTGCGGCATGTGCCGAGCGCGCGCAATCCGATCTCACATGCGCTTACGAGACCGGGTTGCGCGCGCTTGGCATATGTCGTGGACATGTCCCTCCCCCTATCTCTATCATTTATATACGTTATGATGTAGATAAGGACTCGATGAGGTAGATAGGATCCCATGCGCGCATTTGATTACACCACGCTCCCCACCGGACTCCTCACCGCGAGAACCATGAACCTGCTCTCCGCGCTCCATGAGCATCGGGGGCGCCAGGTGACCCAACGCTCCCTCAAGCCAGATGTCCTCACGGCGCTCACAGAGGTGGCGAAAGCCCAGTCCACGGATGCGTCGAACCGCATCGAGGGCATCCGCACGAGCAGCGATCGCTTCAAAGCCATCATGTCAGAAACAACCGTTCCGAGGACCCGCGACGAGGAGGAGATCGCCGGCTACCGCGACGTGCTCAGCACGGTTCACGCCAACTTTCAGCACCTTGATATCTCCCCCAACGTGATTCTGCAGCTCCACCGTGATCTGTACCGCCATACGCCGTCATCCCTGGGAGGCCGCTTCAAGGTGGGTGAGAACGAGATCCGCGGCGTGAGGCCCGATGGGACGGAATACGTTCGCTTCCGCCCGGTTCCCGCCATCGCCACACCCGACGCGATGGACCGGCTCTGCCGTGCCCTTCACGCAGGGCTCGCCTCCGATGCCTGCGACCCCTTGCTTGTCGCGCTCATGTTCATCTTCGACTTCACCTGCGTGCACCCCTTCAACGACGGAAACGGGCGCATGAGCCGGCTCCTCACGGTCCTGCTGCTCTATCAGCAGGGGTACACGGTGGGGAGGTATATCTCGATTGAGCAGGAAATCGTGCGCACCAAGGAGGCATATTACGATGCACTCGCCCGGAGCTCCGTTGGATGGACGGCAGGCCGCAACGATCCGGCACCGTTCGTCCACTACATGCTCGGCGTGATCCTCGCGGCATACCGAGATCTGGAACAGCGGATCAAGGGGGTCTCAGAGCTCGGCCTCAGCAAAGCTGAGCGCGTCGAGGCCACCATCCGCGATGCGCTGGGAAAGGTCACCAAGGCGGATATCCTCAACGTATGCCCCGACATCAGCAAGGTGACCGTCGAGCGCACGCTTGCCGCGCTCGTTCGATCTGGGAGCGTCATCAAGGTCGGGGCAGGGCCTGCCACGGGGTACGTCTGGCACGGCCCATCTGATGCCACAAGCGCCAGGCGCGCGCAAACCGACTCGTAAGCGCATTCATGACCGGGTTGCGCGCCTAGCATCCGATGTCCGGGATGGAAGCCCCGTTTAGTCGGCGAGCTTCTCCACGCGGTCGAGCATGTGGTCAAGCTTCCGCTTCGCCTCGGCCTTCGCGGCCGTAGCCTGGGCCTTCGCCTTCGCGGCCTCAGCCGCCTTCTTCTCGGCCTCGGGATCGGGCACCACGAGCGCCGATCCGTCATGCTCCACCATGGTCAGGGCCTTGTTCGGGCACACCTCGGTGCAGAGCCCGCAGCCCACGCAGTACTGCTCCTCCACCTTGAAGCGGCCCGCGCCCACCAGGTCGCACGCGTGCACCGGGCACTGGCGCACGCACTCGCCGCACATCGCGCACCGCGAGAAGTCGCACTCGGGAACGCTCACCCGCACGCTCGCAGCGAGCTCGGGATGCTGTTGCAGGGTCGAGAGCATCAGCTGGCGGCCCTGGATGAGCACACGACGGCGCTTCTCGGTGTTCACACCTGCCGCGGCGCTCAGGGTGCGCTCCAGGTCGGAAAGGCGGTTCGAGTGCTCGCGCAGGCGCTGGGTGACGCTCGCGAGCGCCGCCGTGGCCGGGTTCAGCTTGGACACCGCGAGACCCGTGTTCCGCATGATGTTGTCCATGAACTCCTTGCGCTCGTATTCACGGCGCTTCTCGCAGGTGAGGTCCCTGGCTTCGACCTCGAGCCCGAGGCCCGCCCCCGACCACTCCTCGGCCGCCGCGATGGACGCGCCGAGCTGCTCCTCGCCGGTGGTGTTCCGGCAGTTGGTGCAGATATCGAGCGGCAGGTAGACGCTCACGTTGGGGTAGTCGGCGAGGATCGAGAACCAGACCTCGGGCGTCACGTCGCCCACGCAGGCGAGGACGACCTCGTTGTCGCGCGGCACCCGGCGAAGCGCGCGTGTGCAGGTCACATACGCCGTCTCATGCGCTGCGGCAGCCGCGGCGATGGTGTCGTAGAGCTTCTTCGGCTGGATCCTCGGGGAGACGAAGCACTCGGTGGGGCAGGCGGAGACGCAGAGCCCGCACTTGCGGCAGGCATCGGAGATGTCGATACCGCCCTCCTCGATGGTGATCGCGTCGACCGGGCAGGCGTCCATGCACGCCGAGCAGCTGCTCTTATCGTACTTGCACAGGAGGCAGGGGATGGTGTTCGCCCGTGGGCGCTCCTTGTAGTCCGCCGGGTTCCACTGCGGCTTCTCCGCCGTCTCAACGCCCATAAGGCTGTCGGTGATACCGCCGAGCGGATTCTTGAGGGCGCCGAGGCCCTTGCTGATGTCGATGATGTCATCGAAGAGATCGTGTTGCTGCGCCATGGGCCCTCCCTCGCCAAGCTATGCCGGCAAGAGTCAAGTGTACCGCGAAGCCACAGTCGAAGCACCGGGCTTCTGCGGCGTCCGCTTCTGAGGCGTCGCGCTAGATGAGAACGTCCTCAAGCGCACGCTTCGGGACGTGGTGCACGGCGGCATCGTCGCGCCAGTAGTTCGTGGTCCCGTCCGGCGACGCCGCGAGCGGCTCCAGCACGACCTCCTCAACGGGCGCCCCGAGCGCGAGCACCATCAGGGGCCGCACCTCCTCGGGCAGATCGAGCGCGCGTGCGACCTCGGCCTTGTTGAAGGCGTGGAGCATGCAGCCCCCGAGGCCCGCGGCGGCAGCCGCGAGGAGCAGCGTCTGCGCCGCGATCCCCTCGTCCACCGGCGTCGTCGCCCCGTGCCCCGCATCGCAGATCACGATATAGCCGCCAGGGCGCTCCCCCGACTCGGGACCGTCCCAATCGGGCAGAGCACCGGCCCACATGAGCTGCGAGAACACGGCCTCCCGTTCGGCGGCCTCCGTGACCAGCCGATACCGGAGCGGTTGCCGGTTCGCCCCCGAGGGCGCCTGCCTGGCGATGTCGACCAATGCGGCCAGGGACTCGCATGCGACGGGCACGTCCTCGTCGAACCGCCGACGGCTCCGCGCCCCGCGCACGAGCTCGCCGAATGCCCCGAGCGCTTCCTGATCCATAGGTGCTCCCTTCCGCGCGATGCCAAAAAGGGCCCGCACCCCGAAGGGCGCGGGCCCGCAGAAACCCGTGCGGCGCTTAGAGCGCAACCGGGGTCGCCGTCTCCTTGAGGACCTCGTTCAGCTCCTCGACATTCTTACGCCCCTGATCGCGCAGCCACGAAACGGCGCCGTCCTCGCCGCCCTCGCAGAAGGCCTTGACGCCGTCCGCCCAGGTGGCGCGCCCGCACAGGACGCCGTTGAAGGTCGAGCCGGCCTCCTTGGCGAAACGCAGCGTCTCACGGAAGAGCTCAGCCGACACGCCGGCGGACAGGAAGATGAACGGGAGATCCGTGGCCTCGGACTGCTCCTTGAAGGCGGCCGCGGCCTCGGCAGCAGAGTAGACGGGCTCGATGCCCTCGGCGGTGTAGCCCTCGACATAGGCCATGTTCACCGGCACCTCGACCTTCAGCACGTCGACGCCGTAGCGGGGATCGCTGAACTCGCGCATGGACTCGATGACCTTCTTGGGCTTCGCGGCTGCGAACGCGGCGCTCTTGGGGTCGGCGCCCGCGGCGTCGTAGGTCACGATCTCCACGAAGAGCGGCATCTCCTCGGCCGCGCACTCGCTGCCGATGCGCTCCACGAAGGCGCGCTTCTGATCGTTGATCTCATCGCCCTCGTCGGGGTCGTAATAGAGCAGGAACTTCACCGCATCGGCGCCGGCCTCCTTGAGACGACGCGCGCTCCAGACGGAGAGCAGGTCGGGCAGGCGGCCCGGGACAGTGGCGTCATAGCCGGTCTTCTCGTAGGCCACGAGCAGACCGGCGTCCTTGTCGCGGAGCTCGGAGGCCGGCAGGCCGTACTCGGGATCGAGGAGAATCGAGGAGGCGTAGGGCGTGAGCTCGCGGGAGACGAGCTTCTTGAACTCGATGATGTCCTCGTTCGTGGCCTCGCGGAAGGCGCCGATGAGCTTCTTCATCGCGCCGCGCTGGTCGATGGCGAGGGCGGCGATCACGCCGTCCTGGTCCATCGTGGCCGCAAGGCGGGCGCGCTTCTCGTCTGAGATCTGCTTGGTGAATGTCGTTGCCATAGCGATCATCGTCCTTTCGAGTATCGATGGCGGTTTCACATCACAGCCTTTATAACCGCTTGCAGCCGATCTAAACGACCGGCCGCCGACGCGCAGACAGTTTACGAAGGAGCGTGCCGGAGCCGGCGCCGAGGTGAGACGAGCGTGCGCCACACGGCCTCAAACGCATTGAGAGGACGCCTCGTGCGCGCTCGAGAAGGATTCGGGGATAGTGCCGGGGCGTTACGTCAAAAGCGGCGAGAGCTCATCCTCGGCGAGGATCGTCACCTGATGCATCGCACGCGAGATCGCGGTGTAGAGCTGCCGACGGGCGAGCGGCGTATCGGGATAGGTCGCAGCATCCGCATCGGCGATCACCACATGGTCGAACTCGAGCCCCTTCGCCATCGTGAGGGTGACGATCACGGCGCCCGAGGCCGGCAACGACTCCGTCCGCTTGAGCACGGGAACGCGCCCGCCGAGGGCGCGGCCGAGGCGGTGCGCCGCAGCGCCGTCGTGCGCCACAATGGCGGTCAGGCCCTCGGTGTCGGCGATCGCCGCGTCGGCCACCGCGCCGAGCGCCTCCACGAGACCCGCCTCGTCCGAGAACGCCTCACGCCGCACCGCCCGGCCCTCGCGCCGCACGCTCGCGAGCTTGATGTCGTCGCCCATGTTCACAAGGCCGCTGAACACGGCCGTCACCTCGGGCGAGGAGCGATAGCTCGTCAGCAGGCGGCACACGTCCACCTTGCCGTGGCTCGCCTCGAAGATCCCCCGGATCTCATCGAAGCTCGCCGTGCCCTCACGGATCGCCTGGTTGGGGTCGCCGAGAAGGAGGAAATGCGCCCCGCTGAAGAACCGCGCGAGCACCCGGAGCTGCGCCGCCGAGTAATCCTGCACCTCGTCGATCATCACGTAGCGCACACCCGCCCCCGCGCGGCCCGCGATGAGCAGCCGCAGGTAGAGGAGCTCGGTTGCCGAGAGGGTCTTCTGATCGAGCAGGCGCATGCCGATGCGGTCGAGGCGCAGCCAGGCCATCTGGTCGATGGCCTCCTCCGCGGGCGCGAGGAAGAGCTGGTCGAGGTAGGCCCGCGTGAGCTCCGCCGTCTCCTCCTCATCGGACGGGCTGGCCGTCACGCCGAGAAGGCGGATCTGCTCCTCGACATCGAGGCCGAGCATGCGCTCCTGCCAGACCTCGCTTCTCGCCATGCCCGCAAGGCGGCGGTCGAGTCGATCATGGAGCTCATCGGTGACGAGGGCGCAGAACCGGGGCCCGATGCCGAACTTCAGGTTCTTGGACACCACGCTCGCGATCTGGGAGCCGGAAAGCAGCGTCTCCTCCCCCACCGTGATGGCGCGTACGTCGGCATCCTCGATCGCCGCGGTGGGCAGTCGTTCCTCCAGCAGATCGAGCGAGGCCGCGGGCGTCTCGGAGCCATCGTCGCGGTTGCCCGCACCCTGACGCTCCACGAAGTCGCGCCAGGTGAAGAGCTGGGGATTCGCCTCGCCCATCGAGGGGAGCACCCCGTCGATGTAGCGCTCGAAGACCTCATTCGGGCTGAAGAGGTAGACCTGGTCGGCCGAGAGCGACTCATGCTCCTGATAGAGGAGGTACGCGATGCGCTGGAGCATGACCGAGGTCTTACCCGAGCCGGCGATGCCCGCCACGAGCATCACGGGCACATCGGCATGGCGGACGACCTCGTTCTGCTCGCGTTGGATCGTGGCCGTGATGGCCTTGAGCTTCTCGGAATGATGCGAGCGGAGCGCGTTCAGCAGGAGCGAGTCCTCGATCGCCACGGTCGTGTCGAAGTAGGCGCGCAGGGTGTCGCGATCGATGTCGAACTGACGGCGGAGCTCGAGCTCCACGGTACGGAGCGCCCCGTTCACCGTATAGGAGGTGGTGCCGTTCTCCTGGTGGTAGTAGGTCTCGGCGATGGGGTTTCGCCAATCGACCACGAGCGGGATATGGTGCTCGTCGGTTATGCCGGCGGCCCCGATGTAGACGTCGCGGGCCGGGCGGTCGGGCCGCATCTTCAGGCGCACCTTCGCGAAGTAGGGCTGACGCAGGAGCAGGAGCACGCGCCGCAGCCGGTCCACGCTGAAATCGTGGTACTGGTTGTAGGCGTCGATGACGGCGTTCAGCGTCTCGATGGCGGCGAGCGTCTCCATCGTCTCATCGGCCCCGCCGAAGTCGGGGCGGATCTCCTCGCTCATGGTCACGAGGTCGGACGCGGCCTGCTTGTGATCGTGCTCGAGCTGATGGGTCAGCTCATCGCGATAGGTGATGAGCTGGGCGTATATCGCATCGAGATGCTCCTGCTCCTCGCGCATGACGGGATCGTCGGCGAGCTCCTCGGGCGTGGTGTCGGGCGTGGTGTCCTGGGACATGGCTCCTCCTCGTGTTCGCGCCCTCAAGTGTACCCAAGTTCACCCGCGACGGGATGCGGAAGCCGCACCTCTAACGGTCATCGCCCTTCAGCGATAGCCCCGCCTCTCAACGAAAAAACGGCTCTTCGGTGGTTTCTGTGGGAGAGATTCCGGCATAGGCCCAGCTCAGCGGGCGAAAACAACGATCTGGAACTGAAACGGCCCCGGGAGGGGCCGTTTCCGCGTCATCCGCCTATGATTGCTAAGCCAAATTCAGAC
>JAXEGS010000005.1:0-14998 GCA_034102905.1 Collinsella sp.
CTCATGCTCAGGTGCGGCGACTGCCAGCCCCAGCTCCCGGGTCGCCCGGTGAAGGCGAGGAAGAAGGGCGTGAAGGGAGCGAAGAGCGTTGCTGCCTAGGCTAGCCCCTTGTCACACAAACTACCGAAGCCTCAAAAATACCGATCACCTTTCTTGAGGCTAGGGCGATGAGCCCGAAGCTGTTATGGCGCAGGCCCTTTCGGCCAAGTCCAGTCTTTATCCATAACACCTAGCGAGATGTATACGCATGCCGCGGCGCGCGTATGGCAGACGCTACTCATTGTTTGTTTCTTCTTTTCAGAAGGAGGTGTTTTGGATGCTAACTGTAAATAGTGCGTGGGCGCGCAAGCTTCTTTTGGAGCAGATGTACGGCCGCGTCATGTACCGTCAGGCGCTTGATGCCTACCGCTATGTCTACGA
The DNA here is from genome assembly GCA_034102905.1 of Collinsella sp. Classification (GTDB taxonomy): domain Bacteria; phylum Actinomycetota; class Coriobacteriia; order Coriobacteriales; family Coriobacteriaceae; genus Collinsella. The sequence continues at coordinate 421 of JAXEGS010000005.1, forward strand.
CGCAGCGTTTCATTGCGCTAGCGAGGCTGATAAGGCCCTCAAGCTAGAGCTGGCCGAGGAAACGCTCCGCAACCTTTTGCGCATGTATCTTGAGGTCCACGACGAGCCGGACAATTCCGTTCATTGCGAGTAGATCAGAGGTGATCTTTTATGAAGAAGCTTAGTCAGTTTCTGGTGTTCGACTGGGACGCATTTGCGAAGGACAAGCGGTTCCTTTGCGTTGGCGGCGGCGAGTGGGTCGACTTTGAGACCAAGACCCACAAGGGTACGAGGATCGAGGTGGTGATAACCACCGACCACACGCCGTACAAGCTCCGCGATGGCGAGGTGGTCAGCAACCGCTTCGAGAAGCTGGCCTTCAAGGTCGCTGCTGACGTCGATATTCCCATCGACCAGTACGTGGAGCCTACGGGCGTGACGGCGAAGGTCTACGGTGACTACCGCAACCTGCTCTCCGTTGAGGCGGGGGGCATCGCGGTGCAGCCCAAGAAGCCGTAGCGTGAGGTGATCGCATGCGCTTTTCAAAAGAAGCGCCGGCGATCGTCTATGCGGCCCCCGGCACTAAGGCTATCGTGCTGGGGGCCGTTTTGGCTTTCGCCGCCGCGTGCTTTTATCTCTTGGGCGTGTTGGTCGAACGTCTCTTCGCCCCTGTGGCAGAGGACGTGACGGGGGTTCATCTTCTTTCTGGAAACCTCTCCGCGATCGCCCTTGTGACTTTGGCCGTTGGGATGCTTTCCATCGCTGTGGGAGTCGTTTGGCTTCTCCGCCTTCCTGAGCCTGAGAGGCTCAAGGTCCGAGTTCGCTCTGGAATCTTCGATTCCCGATACGGTAACCCGCTGCACCTGCGTGAGGGAGAGGTCCTTCCGCATGTGACTTGCGAAGAGACGGGCGAAGGCCGGTTCGAGCTTGCCGTCTCCGCCTCCTCTTCGACGGTGGAGGAGATCGCCAAGCTTGCGCCCAGCATCAGCAGCCGCCTCTGCGGCCGCTTCTCGCGCTATGCCGTCGTTCTGTCCGAGGCGGACGAGGCGTGCAACCGGGTGACGTTCCATATCGAGGATGTCACCGTCCATCGCGAGATAGTGGCGGACTCCGTCTCCGAGCTTCAGCCGCCGAGCGCGTACGAGCTTCGCGTGCAGGACGGCACGAGCATCGACCTGCGCACGTCGGGCTCGATGCTCGTGGCGGGGAAGACCAGAAGCGGGAAGACGACGGGCATCATATCCCTCGTTCTTCAGGCATTGCTCGCCGGGCCCGACAGCTACGGGTCGAGGGTGCTCGTCGTTGACCCCAAGAGGGCGGAGCTTTCCCGCCTCCCTCACGTGGCAACGCTTGACGAAGACGGAAACGCCCGTGGCATCCTCGCCGCGCTGGGCTCGTTCGCCGAGACCATCACGGAGCGTCAGCGCGTCCTCAACGAGCTTTCGGCCGAGACGGGGGATGCCGTTCACTGGTGGGACGCGGGCTTCCATGTCTCGCTCCTCTTCATCGATGAGTACGTGGCCCTTCGGACCGTCCTCCCAAAGAGGGCGAGCAAGGAGGACCCGGACTACTGCCTCGCGACCTTCGACGGCCTGATCAAGCGCATCGTCACGATGGGCGCGAGCGCGGGCTGCTACGCCATCATCTCGATCGCGGAGGCGTCCGTCGAGGAGGGCGGGCTCCCGTCGATGATCCGGTCTGCTTGCAGCACGCGCGTCCTGTTCAGGCCGACGCTTGACGAGGCGCGTTTGATCTGGGGCTCTGATCGGCTCAAGGACTTCGCCGTCTCCCGGACGTACGGGCCGGGGGACGCGTGGTTCAGCAGCACGGACGGGGAGCACGACCGCATCGGCTTCGTGCACTTTCCCGTCATGAGGTTCCCCGTGTATCGCGAGCTTGGCCGTCTTCTTGAGCTGTACGTCGACTGATTGATTATCGCGGCACCCGCAGAGCGCAGCGAATGCGGGTGTCGCCTCTCTTTGTTCCGTTTGTTTGATTTCCGTTCATATATGCGCCTTGGGGGGCTTGTTATCCCAAGGCGCATCCGAAAGGGGCGTTCCAAGTTTCGCCCCGAAACACTGATAAACGAGTAGGGAGGTGGAACCGATGACTGGCTCAGCGCCCAGGAAGACCCGGGCGATGATGTACGAGCAGCAGCTCTGTCACCTGCCCGCCTCAGTGGACGAGATGTACAGGCGCATCGAGGCGCTGGCGCCCAAACGGTACGCGGGCATCGTGCACGACCGCGACATCACGGACGCTGGCCGTCCAGCGGCCGACCACCTGCACGTGATGATGGAGTTCGCGAACCCGCGCTCCGTTCGCAGCGTGGCGAAGTCGCTCGGGGACAAGGCCGAGCGGCTGGAAGCGTGGAAGGCGGGAACGGAGAACGGCTTCTCCTACCTCTGCCACAGGACTGACGGCGCGCGCTCCAAATACCAGTATGATCCGTCCCTCGTCCGCGCGAACTTCGATTACCCTGCCGCGCTGGCGTCCATCGAGTCGCGCGTCTCCAAGGCGCGCTCGCACAGCAACATCAAGATCCTCCTTGACGATCTGCTTGAGGGAAGGATCGACAGGGAGGGTCTGATATCGCAGCTTTCGGGCTCCGAGTACGCTCGCGCCAAGCGCCAGATAGAGGACGTGTACGCCCGCCGCCTTCAGGTGAGCGCAGCCGAGTGGCGCGCGAAGATGCGAGACGAGGGAAGGCGCGTTCAGACCATCTGGATTTTCGGCCCCGCCGGGACAGGCAAGTCCAGCCTCGCCAAGCAGTACGCGCAGAGCAAGGGCGAGCCCTTCTTCGTCTCCGGATCGACGCGCGATGTCTTTCAGGGGTATGCCGGGCAGCACACCATTATCTTGGATGAGCTGCGGCCCTCGTCCATACCCTATGCGGACCTTCTTAGGGTTACGGATCCCTATGCTATCGAGCACGAGGTCATGGCCCCCGCCCGCTACGCCGACAAGGCTATCGCGGCAGACCTTATCATCGTCACCACTCCGTACAATCCGATGGAGTTCTACTGCGAGCAGGTGAGAGGGGCCACGGTCGGGCGGCCCAACGACGATATCGACGGCTTCGGGCAGCTCGAAAGACGGCTTTCCCTCGTCGTGGAGATGCAGCAGAAGGAGATATGCCTCTCGGAGTTCAGGGTCGAGCTTGGGACGTATTGGCCCGCCGATGGATCATCCCGGCCGAATCCCTATTCGAGCTTCGCACGTGGATCGTCCGGCTCGGGTGACTCGGCGCACCTCTACGAGGCCCTGCTCGATTCCGGCACCGTCACGGCAGACTAACAATTCGGGCCCCGTGCGATAGAATTCAGCTATCGCATTGGGGCTCTTTTCTTCTACGGAAAGGAGCCAAGGGATGGCTACTAGAAAGGACATGAAGGGGCGCATCCTCCGTCGCGGGGAGAGCCAGAGGAAGGACGGCCGCTACTGCTTCAAGTACGTGGACGCAAAAGGCAAGACGCGCAGCGTCTACTCGTGGACCTTGACAACCCATGATTTCACGCCGAAGGGGAAGAGGTCGGGCCCGTGCCTGCGCGAGCTTGAGCAGCGGATCCAGCGGGACCTCTTCGACAACGTTGCCCCCGAGAACATGACCGTTCTCGAGCTCGCCGCCAAGTACACGGAGACCAAGACGGCAGTGAGGCCGACCACGCGAACCGGGTACAAGACGGTGCTCAACTTCCTTGCGGGCAACGAGTTCGGCGGCAGGAGGATAAGCGACATCACGACCCTCGACGCGAAGGAATGGCTCATTTCCTTGCAAAGGGATCACGGGAAGCGCTACAGCTCGATCCATACCATACGCGGCGTTCTGCGACCGGCGTTCCAGCTCGCGGAGGAAGATGACCTCATTCGCCGAAACCCGTTCAATTTCGAGCTTGCGACCATTCTTGTGAACGATCAGGTTGCGCGTGAGGCGCTGACCTCCAAGCAGGAGAGGAGGTTCCTCGACTTCGTTAGAGGCGATAGCCACTACTCCCGCTATTACGACGCGTTCTACATCCTGCTGAACACGGGGCTCCGCATCTCCGAGTTCTGCGGGCTCACGGTGGGGGACATCGATTTCGAGCGCGGGAGCGTCTGCGTCAGCAAGCAGCTTCAGCGCTCCAGCGACATGCGTTACTACATCGAGCGGCCGAAGACCAGCAGCGGCGTGCGATACGTTCCGATGTCCGAGGGCGTTGCGGAGTGCTTCAGGAGGGTGGTCGCGAACCGTCCCAAGCCGCCGATGGAGCCCGTGGTGGACGGTGTGAGCGGGTTCCTGTTCCTCGACAAGAACCAGAAGCCCCGTGTGGCGCTTCACTGGGAGAAGTACTTCCAGTATGCCGTGGCGAAGCACAACCGCATCTACAAGGACGAGCTGCCGAAGATCACTCCCCATGTTTGCCGCCATACGTTCTGCTCGAAGATGGCGCGCAAGGGGATGGATCCCGTGAAGCTCAAATACGTTATGGGCCACTCCGACATCAATGTGACCTACAACACGTACACGCACCTTGGGTTTGATGACGTGAAGGCAGATGTGCTCCGGTTCGAGGAAGAGGCAGCATGAGCGAGTGGCGGCAAATCGTAAATCTTGGAGTTTTACGACGTTTTTTACTACGATGAACGAGAGAAATAACCGCTCATATATGAATGGATTTGCCACTTCGGTTTGAGTGGGATAATTGGAACGACGCGATTTACCTGCGAAAACTCTGATATATGAGAGGTTTTGAGAAATGATAAAAATCCTGTTCGTCTGCCACGGCAACATCTGCCGCTCCACGATGGCCCAGTTCGTGATGGAGGACCTCGTGCGACGCGCGGGCCGGGCCTCCGAGTTCGAGATCGACTCGGCGGCGACGTCGACCGAGGAGATCGGGAGCCGCCCCCATCCAGGAACAGTCACGAAGCTCGCCGAGGTGGGGGTCCCGGTGGGGGAGCACCGGGCGCGACAGGTCAGGCGCGACGAGTACGGCGCGTGGGACCTGATCGTCTACATGGATGCCGAGAACGAGCGGGGGCTGCGCCGCCTGCTCGGCGGGGACCCGGACGGGAAGTGCGTACGGCTCCTCTCCTTTGCGGGACGTGATGGCGAGGACGTGGCCGACCCTTGGTACACGGGGGACTTCGACGCCACCTACCGCGACGTGCTCGCCGGGTGCGAGGGGTTGCTCAAGAACCTCAGCTGAGCGACGGGTATGCAAAGCCGCACGTTTGACAGCGGAATCGCGATCAAACGTGCGGCTGTGTACAACGATGGGTTGTGCAGATGGGTCCGAGGCGGGGTTGCGGAGCCGCGACCGCCTCGAAACCCGCAGAGCTCCGGCCCCTACGGCCGCTCGGACCCCTCCTCGTCAGGCTGCTCCCCGGTCCCCTTGCCCGGGAGCCGACCCGCGCGCCGGAGGGCGTCGCGCAGGATCCACTCGACCTGGCCGTTCGCGCTGCGCATCTCGTCGTCGGCCCAGCGCTGCACGGCCTCCCAGATCTTGGGGTCGATGCGGAGGGGGTACTGCTTCCGTGCCATCCGCTATCGCTCCTTACGCTATCGCGTCGCCCGGCGCGCGCATGATGCGGCCCCGGGCGGTGTCCTCATCCGAATCCTAATACAGCGACCCCGCGTTGACGACGGGCTGCGCCTCGGTCTCCCCGCAGAGCACGACCATCAGGTTCGTCGCCATCGCTGCCTTCCGCTCATCGTCGAGGTCGATCGCGCTGCCCGCGGCGAGCTCGCGCACGGCCATGTCGACCATGCCGACGGCCCCCTCGACGATCTTCTTGCGCGCCGCGATCACGGCTTCCGCCTGCTGGCGGCGAAGCATCGCCGGTGCGATCTCGGGCGCGTAGGCGAGGTGGGTGAGCCGGGCGTCGATCACGTTCACGCCGGCGGCCTCAAGGCGGCGGTCAAGCTCCTCCTTCAGGCTCTCGGACACCTCCTCGATATTCGAGCGCAGGGTGATGCTCGTGTTCGTGGTGTCGTCGTCCTCCATGTGGTCGTAGGCGTACACGCTCGCCACGTGGCGAAGCGCCGTCTCGGTCTGCATAGCCACGTAGCTGGGGTAATGGTCCACGTCGAACATCGCACGGGCGGTGTCGGACACATGCCAGACCACGACGGTCGCGATCTCGATGGGGTTGCCCATCTTGTCGTTCACCTTCAGGCGCTCGCCGTTGAGCGTGCGGGCGCGCAGCGACATCTTGGTCGAGAGGCCCTTCACACGCGCGGCTTTTTCCTCGTCTTTGTCGCGATGGCCCATGGCCACCGCCGCGGCGGCCACCTCGGCATCAGGGTTGTTCAGTGTGTTCGCATAGAAGGGGTTCGCCCAGAAAAAGCCGGACTCGCGGACGGTGCCCTTGTACGTGCCGAAGAGGATGCACACCTTCGCCTGGCCCGGCTGCAGGGTGAAGAAGCCGGAGACGAAGGTGAAGAAGCAGACGAGGAGCGCGATGGAGGCGATGATGCCGAGGATTCCGCCCACGGGCGCGCTGCCGTCCTCAGGATGCATGGCGCAGATCGCGGCAGATACGATCAACCCGGTCACGGCGGTCGCCAAGAGCAGCAGGGCGATGGGGATGAAGGGCCAGCCAGCACGCACCTTCAGGGGTTTCTCAGTGGTCATCTCGATTCCTTTCCGTGTGTGCGGTGTTCGGCCGCGTTCCGCCCCTCGGCATCCGCTGCGCCTCGATTGATACCATTGTGATATCACATTGAGACCAAGTCAAGGAGAATCTGCGGGCGGGGGAGGCATCGGGGAGGCGCTGTGTGAGGGAGCGCGTATCCGGCTACAATGGGGAAAACGCACGAACCGCGAGGAGGCCCTCATGTCGAGCAAGCGCACGGATGTGATCACCTGGGACGAGTTCTTCATGCGCGTGGCCATCGCCGCGCAGCTGCGGAGCAAGGACCCGAACACGCAGGTGGGAGCCTGCATCGCGAGCACGAACAACCGTATCCTCTCGGTGGGCTACAACGGCACGCCCTCGGCCCTTGACGACGACGACTTCCCCTGGGGTACGAGCGAGGACCCGCTCGAGGACAAGCACAATTACGTGGTGCATGCCGAGGCGAACGCGGTGCTCAACTACCGCGGTTCGCTTCGCGACCTCGAGGGGGCGACCGTCTACGTCACGCTCTTCCCCTGCCGCGAGTGCGCGAAGATCCTGGCTCAGGTGGGAATCGGCCAGGTCGTCTACCTCGATAACAAGTACGCCGACACCGATGACGGCCGCATCTCGCGGAGGATCCTCGACTCCTGCGGGATCGCCTACCGCCAGGTGTCGGTCGAGCTGTAAGGGGAGGCCATGTCGATCCTGATTCTGGTGCTCGCGTTCATCGTGATCGCGGCTGTGCTCTCGTTCGTGTTCTCAGCGTTCGGCTTCGTCATCGGGCTCGTGATGCGCGCCCTGCCGTTGCTGCTGCTCATCGCCGTCGTGGTCTTTTTCGTCCAGGGCGGGAAGGTGCATATCGACTGGCCCGCGAGCTGGCGCCGCCGGTAGGCGCCCGCACACGGGAGGAGCGCGGCGCGTCACGCGCGCTCGGTGTCCTCCGCTTCGTCAACGGGCGCGCGGAGCAGCCGCATGATCCCGTCGATGAAACGACGCCGGTCCTCGCCGGTGAAGGCCGCCGGCCCCCGCGTGCGCCCACCGGCGCGGCGCACCTTCTTCTCCTCATGGCGCACGAGCAGTTCCATGTCGATGGTCTCGCGCCGAAACACATGGCCCCGCACGCTGATGGCGGCGGCCCCGCGTCCGAGCACCATGCTCGCGAGCCCGATGTCCTGCGTGACCACCACGTCGTTCGCACCCAGGCGCTCCACGATCGCGAAGTCGGCGGAGTCGTCCCCCACGCTCACGTCGAGCACGTCGACCCAGAAGCCGCGGCGCGCGTCCTCGGCCCGGGTCGGGTCGTCGCGGCGCACGTGCCGGGAGAGGTTCTGCGTCGTGTTGCCTGCTATCACCGCGGGCACGCCCACGCGCCGCGCGGCGTCGAGCGCCTCGCGGGTGACGGGGCAGGCGTCCGCGTCGATGAAGAGGGTGCGTCCCCGTTTCCCGGCCCCGCTCATGCGCCGGCCCGCATGGCCGCGAGGGGGCGGATCACCCGGAGCGCCCGGGGCACGACCTCGATGGAGAAGGTTTGCCCGCCCGTCAGGTCCTCGCCGTCCACCTGAGCGGGCGGCTCGTCGTCGAACATGAGCTCGATGCGCCTGGCGCGTGCGGTCTCGATCACCTTCGACGTCACATGCCGGCCGCTGCGGGCCCTGCCGAAGAGCGCCATCAGATGGGGGAGGAGCGGCCGCTTCACGTTGAAGCAGGCGTCGAGCAGACCGTCTGCGGGGTCGGCATCGGGGCAGATCAGGAACCCGCCTCCGTAGGTGGGGCCAACCTGCACGGCGAAGATCAGCGCCGGGAGGCGCCGGGGCTCCCCGCCGTCGATCGAGGCGGCGACCGGCCAGCCGCGCCGCGCCCTCGGAAGGATCTTCAGGGCCGAGGTCACGTAGAGGCCCTCGCCCACCTGCGAGGTGTCTGTCGCGCGGCGGGCGGTGGTGTCGATCGCGATGGCCGCGTCGAGCCCGAAGGAGAGGGTCTCCATGAAGTGCGTGCGGTTCACCCGGCCCACCTCCACCTCGACCACCTCGCCGCGCACCGCCTGGGCGAGGGCCTCCTCGGCGTCGTTCAGCGCCATGCCGAGGGTCCGGCCGTAGTCGTTGCCGGAGCCGACGGGGATCACCGCGAGGCGGGGCCGCTCGCGCGCGGGCACCGCCATGAGCCCGTTGACGGCCTCGTGGATCACGCCGTCGCCGCCGAGGGCGACCACGGTGTCGAAGCCGTGGGCGCTCGCGGCCCGGGCGAGGTGCTCGGCGTCACCCGGGGCCTGGGTGAGGGTGAGCTCGTAGCCGGCCGTGGCCGCGCGGTAGCTGGTGAGGAAGCGGTCGGCGAAGGCCGCGGCGGCGGCCCCCGCACCGCTCCGCGCGGCGGGGTTGGCGATGATGAGGGTGCGTCCGAGGTGGGAGCGAGCCATGTCGGGCCTTTCTGAGTTCGCGTGCGGTCGCCCCATTCTACGGCATCCCGGCCCTTCGGACCCCGCCGACGGGTCCTGGGCGCCCGCGCTGCTGCCGCCGCCGCGCGCCCGCCTGTCGGAATTGCGACGAATCCGCCCGTCATCTCCGTTTTATGTAGAAAGGCACCCCGGCGCGCGGGGGAGGGCCGACGCCGGCTGCGCGTCCGGGGGCCGTGGTACCCTTTGTGCGGAGCAACCGCGCCGCACGCCCCCTGGGACCCGGCGATGACATCGCCGAGGAGACGGAGGGCCCAATGCCGGAGCGACCTGAGAGACGAGCGCGCACGGAGGCGCGGCGCGAGCCGTCCCCGAGCGTCCGCCGCGTCGCCGAGGTGCGCGCCGTCGTTGCCGAGCTCGACGCCCAGGGCCGCTTCGGGCTCACGCGCGACTTCATCCAGCACGGCACCGTGAGCGTCCGCGCGCACGTGATCGCCGTGGCCCTCGCCTCGCTTCGCATCGCCGACGCCCTCGGCCGGGTGGGCGTCCGCACGGACCGCGCCGCACTGATCCGCGGGGCCCTCCTCCACGATTACTTCCTCTACGATTGGCACGACCCCGACCCGTCGCACCGGCTGCACGGCTTCACCCACCCGTTCGCGGCCCTCGCCCGCGCCGAGGAGGACTACGACCTCACAAGCCGCGAGCGGACGATCATCAAGCGCCATATGTTCCCGCTCGTCCCGATCCCGCCCACCTGCCGGGAGGCGTGGATCGTCTGCCTCGCCGACAAGGCCTGCGCCCTCAGCGAGACCGTCTCGGCGCGCCTGCCCCGCCGGGCTGCCGCGGACGGGGGCTCGGCCGCATGATGGACTCCCTCGCCCGCACCATCGCCGCCGCCTCGGTTCCCGAGGCGCCCCTCTCCGCGCTCATCCTCACCGGCTGCCTCTACGCGTTCATCGGCTGGGTGTGGGAGTCGACCGTCTGCGCCCTGCTGAACCGCGGGCGGTTCGCGAACAGCGGCTTCCTCCTGGGGCCGCTCTGCCCCATCTACGGGGTGGGGGCGATCGCCTGCTGGTTCGCCCTGCGCTCCATCCCCGGCGATGCGACCCTGTTCCTCGCGTCGGCGGTGGTGTGCAGCGTGATCGAGTACGCGGTCGGCGTGCTGCTCGAGCGCACGGTGCACGCGCGGTTCTGGGACTACTCCACCTACCCCTTCAACATCCAGGGGCGCGTCTGCCTGTACGGGGCGGTGCTCTTCGGGGCGGGGGCCGTCCTCATCTGCCGGGTGCTGCAGCCCGCGGCCCTGGGTGTTCTGGCGTCCCTACCGGGTGAGGCCGTCCGCGCGGCGGCGGCCCTCGCCGCGCTCGCGATCGCGCTCGACGCGGCGGGTTCGCTCGCGAGCTGGAGGCGCCTCTCCGGCCAGCTTGAGCTCCTGCGCGCCGATGTGGCCGACCGCATCAACGAGGGGCTCGGCGAGGTGTCCGACGACCTCATCGACCGCGTGCCCGATGCCATCCTCGATTCGGCCGCGACGGCCCAGATGCGCAGCCACGCGATCAACGGGTGGATACTCACGCTCACCGACGCGGTGATGGACGCGCTCCGCGACCGCGTGGGCGTGCCGGCCTTCGTGGCCGACGGCACGGCGGGGCTGCGCATGGTCGCCCGCCGCATCCGCGCCGGCGCCTCGACCCTCGCCGCGGCCTCCCCCGACCCGCGCCTCCTGCTCTCCAAGCGCGACCTGCGCTTCTTCAACGCCTTCTCGAACCTCAGGATGCTTCCCTACGAGGGTGTGATCCGCCTCACGGGCCTCGCCGACCGCGCGCGCGACCTCTTCCGCCGCCGGTAGCCGCGCCGGCGCCGCTCGGGTGCGCGGCCGCGGCTCTTCCGGAGCGCCCGCTCTGGCCGGTGCGGTGGTCCCGACGGGCGGACGCGCCTGCGCGTGAGCCCCGCGTGTCAGGCCGCGAGCGTGATGCGCAGGGTGTCGCCGTCGAGCGCGGCCGTGAGCGAGAGGCCCATGGACTGCGCGAGCTTGGCCGCCGTGGCGAGCCCCAGGCCTGTCCCCCCGCCGGCACGCGCGGCATCCGCCTGGTAGAACCGGTCGAAGAGGCGATCGGTGTCGATGAGGTCGGGGCGGCTCACGCGGTTCGAGATCGTGAGGGCGCGGCCCCGCTGCTCGATCGCGGGCGCACCCGCGCCGTGGCGGACGGCGTTGACGACGAGGTTCTCGAGGATCCGCTCGAGGAGGGTCCGGTCGGCCTCGATCACGAGGTCGTCGTCTGCGAAGCACACCGCGGGCTCCCAGCCGCGCTCCTCGAACGCGGGGTAGTTGGCGAGGAGGACCCCCTCGACGAGGGGCCGCACGGTGATGGGCGCGATCTCGGGAGCGAGGTCGGGGTCGCTCGCCTTGGTGAAGGCGAAGAGCTGGTCGAGTAGGGCGGTGGTGGCGTCGATGCGGGCCTGCGCCGCCGCGAGGTCCCGGTCCCGCTCGGTGGGGGCCTCCTCCTCGCGGGCGAGCTGGAGGTAGCCCTTGGCACCCATGAGCGGGGTGCGGATGTCGTGGGAGAGCGCGGAGAGGTCGCGCTGGAAGTCCTGCTGGGCGCGGATCGCGCGCACGCGGTCCTCGGCCGCCCGGTCGAGGTCGTCGTTGACGGCCGCCGCGAGGTCCGTGAGGCCGGGGCCGGCGGCGTTGACGGTCATGCGGGCGTTGCTCGCCGGATCGCGCCGCCGCAGGAACCGGGCCATGCGGGCGAGCTCGTGGGCGTAGGTGGCCCCGCCGATCGCAAGGCCCAGGGCGAGCCCGAGCAGGAGCCCGGCCGCGATGCCGAATCCGATGTCCATGTGCCCTCCCTTCCCGAGGCGTCGGTCCTTATGGTACGCGAACGGCGCGCGTCAGCCGCGGCGGCGGTGCGCGACGGCGAGCCCCGTGGCGATCGAGATGGCGAGCCAGAGGGCGAACACGGCGACCGCCTGCACGCTCGCGCCGCCCGCGAGGGCGAACGCCCCGTCGCCGGCGCGCGCCACCGTGGCGGCTCCCGCGCTCAGGAGCTCGATGACGTGGCCGGGGAAATAGGGCGCGAGCGCCGTGAACGCGTCCGTGAAGACGGGGGTGCGAAGAAGCTGCGAGGCCATTGAGAGGATGGCGAACAGGATGCTCGAGAGCACCGAGGCGTAGAGGCCCGCGCTGTAGGCCGCCGTCTTGTTGCGGATGAACAGCGCGAAGACGAGCGGGGGCAGGGCATAGGCCCAGCTGGTGAGCCAGAGCGCGAAGAGCCAGGGGATCAGCTCGGTGAGCGGATCGATTGTGAGGTTCCCCATCGTGATGATGGCGCCTGTGGCGAGCGTGCCGGCTGCCGCGACCAGGGTGAGGACCCCGGCCACGATGCCCGCGAGCGCGATGCGCTCGACCAGGCGGGAGCCCGTCCCCTTGATGGCGGAGGAGAGTGTCTTCTCGTAGCCGTTCTCGATGTCCGCGATCGCGACCTGCACTATCGTGAAGGTGGTGAGGAGCGGCAGCATGTGCGTGTTGAGGAACATGAGCCCGAAGAGCTCGCTGTACAGGCCGCTCCCGTTCGTGATCGTGGCGCCCCCGTCGGAGATGAAGGCGGCGATGAAGTAGATGATCGTGACGGCGAGGGGGATGGCGAGGGCGGCGATGCCGTGGCTGATGAGCTCGCCGCACGCCCCGCGCGGCCGGGTCATGCGGTAGAGGTCAGAGCGGAGGAGGTTCAGCATGGGTCGGTCCTTTCGATGGCGGCCGCGAGGGCGGCCGGGCGGGACGGGAGGGTGCGGGGTGGCGTCGCACGGAGGCGCTGGGCCGCGAGGAGGGCGCGGCGGCAGGCGATGAGCTCGCCGCCGACGGGCTTATCGCCTGCCACGGTCTGCGAGCGCCAGGCGAGCGCGGCGGTGCCGGCGAGGACGGCGAGCGTGAGGCCGGTGTCGATCACCGCGTGCGGGAGGATGCCGACTGCCGCCAGGGCGGCGCCGCCGGAGACGAGAAACGGGATCATCCCGCTCACCGCACGGGCTCCGTGCCGTCACGGCCGCCCATGAGCTCGACGAAGTAGCCCTCGATGTCGCGCTCGAGGAAGGTGAGCTCGAGGATGAGGATGCCGGCGTCGAAGAGGGTCCGGGAGACCTGCTCGGCCGCTGCCGTCCCGGGCCTCGCGCGCGCCTCGCCGGCCCCACCGAAGCGGGCGTCGGCGGGGCGTCCGGCGCTGTCGAGGCCGATGTGGATCGCCTGGTCGGGCTCGACGCTCACGCGCGCCCAGGGGAGACGCTCCTCGAGCACGGCGACGGTCCGCGCCGGGTCGGGGGTCCTCAGGCGAATCGCGTTTCCGCAGCTCACATGCAGCTCCTCGGCACTGAGCTCGCGCACCATCCGGCCCTCGCGGATCACGCCGTAGCGCGTGGACATGCGGTCGAGCTGGTCGAGGACGTGGCTCGAGATCAGCATCGTTACGCCTCGTTCCCGGTTGATGCGCATGAGGGCGCCGCGCATGGTGCGGGTCGCCTCGGGGTCGAGGCCGTTGAAGGGCTCGTCGAGCAGCAACAGGTCAGGCGCGCCCACGAGGGCGAGGGCGAGCCCCAGGCGCTGCTTCATGCCGAGGGAGAAGCCCTTCGCGCGCTTCTGCCCAGTGCCCTCGAGCCCCACGAGGCCGAGGAGGTCGCGGACGTGCTCCTCGGGCTTCAGCACGCCTACGGCAAGGGCCTTGATCATCAGGTTGTCGAAGGCCGAGTGGTTGGGGAGGATGCCCGGGCTCTCGATGAGGGCGCCGACGCGCGAGGGCTCGCCGGCGATGCCCGCCCGCGCGGTCCCCGGTCCGGCGACGGTCTCGCCGAAGAGCGCGATCTCCCCTGCGGTTGGCACGAGGAGGCCGGCGATCATCTTCATCGCCGTCGACTTGCCGGCTCCGTTCTTGCCGACGAGGCCGTAGATGTCCCCAGCGGCCACGCGCATGTCGAGGGCATCGACCGCCCGCTTCGCCTTGTAAGCCTTGGTGAGCTGCCGTGTTGCTATGACGTCCATCGCCTGTCCTTTCTCGGGGATCTGATCGCTGATGATCCCAGTATGCCGACGAGGCCTTGAGCGGGTCTTCAGCAAGCATAAAGAGTTCTTAAAGATGGGGGGCGCGACCGAGGCGCCCCGGTCGCGCGGTTTCGCGCCGATGGGGCCCGCCGGCTGCTCGCGTGCTCCTCTCACGCGCTCACAGGGTATGATGCCGTCACCATGGCTTTTCCCGAGCTTCCGCTCTTCGATCGCCGGAAACGCGACGCATCGCTGAGGGGATCGCGAGCGCGTGCGCAAACTTCGGGACTTTGCTGAAGGTTTGCGAATCTCGATGTTAAACCTCGGCACTTTGCTGAAGGTTTTTGGTGAACCGCGAAGTAGAGGCGATATGCCCGACCCCTCGACCTGCGGTTTCTCTCTCTGCGGATGGCCGTTTACGTTGCGAGTCCCGAAAAACCTGAGGCTTCGGTAGTTTGTGTGACAAGGGGCTAGCCTAGGCAGCAACGCTCTTCGCTCCCTTCACGCCCTTCTTCCTCGCCTTCACCGGGCGACCCGGGAGCTGGGGCTGGCAGTCGCCGCACCTGAGCATGAGC
>JAXEGS010000006.1:0-22896 GCA_034102905.1 Collinsella sp.
GGGCGGGACCGCCGCCCCGGCCGCGCCCGCGGCCGTCGCGGGTGCGCGCGACGCCTCCCGCGAGCGCGCGGCGCGCTCGGCGGCCCGCGCGCGCTCGCGGGCGCGCTCCTCGCCGCGCTCCCCCACGCGAAAGACCCGCGGCGCGGCGTCGCGCACGAGTTCGGCGTCCACACCCAGGCGGTCGGCGATCTGCATGTAATAGGAGTCGATCATGTAGCTCTGGCGGAGCGGGTGGATGAGCCGGAGCGCCTCGTCGAGCGCCTTCGCGCGGCCGCCCGGGGTCGAGACATCGCTCCGCTCATCGAGCTTTCGGAAGACGAAGTCCATGAGCGGCTCGGAGGCCGCGATGAGCGCCGCGAGCTCCTCCCCTCCCCGGGAGCGGACGAAGTCGTTCGGGTCCATGTCGTCGGGCAGGATCACGCAGCGCAGGTCGACGTCGCCCTGCTCGACGAACTGGATCGCCCGCTCGGCGGCCTTCTGGCCCGCGGCGTCCCCGTCGAAGAGGTAGACGATCCGCTTCGCGAAGCGGGTGAGGGTCTTCACGTGGTGCTCGGTCAGCGCCGTGCCGAGCGTGGCGACCACGTTGCCGATCCCCGCCTCCCAGCAGGCGATGGCGTCGGTGTAGCCCTCCACCACCACGGCCTCGTTCGCGGCGACGATGTGCTCCTTTGCCCAGTTGAACCCGTAGAGGTTGCGCTTCTTGTGGAAGATCGGGGTCTCCGCCGTGTTCAGGTACTTGGGCTGGCCGTCGCCGAGGATGCGGCCGCCGAAGGCGATGCAACGCCCCTGCTCGTCGAAGATCGGGAAGATCACGCGCTCGTAGAAGCGGTCCGCCACGCCTCCCCGCCGCGAGACGGCGACGTTCGCGTCGATCATCTCGCGCTGGCTGATGCCGTGCTCGGCGAGGTGCCGCACGAGCGACCCGCGTCCGGGCGCGTAGCCGAGGCGGTACTTCCGGCAGACCTCGGCGGTGAGGCCGCGCTCGGCGCAGTAGGAGCGGCCCGCGCCGTCGCGGCCGCGCATGAGCATGGTGTGGAAGAACGAGCAGCTCTCCTCGCAGGCCGCGATGAGCCGACCGCGCTTCGTGCCCGCCTGGCGCGAGCCGCCCGTCTCGTGGATCTCGATGCCGGCGCGGTCCGCCAGGTAGCGGATGCTGTCGGGGAAGGTCAGGTTCTCGCGCTTCATCGTGTAGCTGAAGACGTCGCCGCCCTCCCCGCATCCGAAGCAGTGCCAGACCTGGGTTGCCGGGATGATGTGGAAGCTCGGGGTCTTCTCCCCGTGGAAGGGGCAGCAGCCCCAGAACTCGCGGCCGCGCGGCTTGAGCTCGACCGTCTCCTGCACGAGCGCGACCAGGTCGGTCGCCGCGCGCACCCGCTCGCGGTCCTCGTCGGTGATCATCCTCGCGCCTCCTCGCCCGTATCCGTTCGTCTAGCCATTCTATACCGCCGCCCGGACGCGCCCGAGGATCAGACCCGGACCGGCCGGTCCCCGAACCGCGCCCGCACGCCCTCGATGTCGTCGGTCACCGCGGCGATGAGCTCGTCGAGCGAGCCGAAGCTCACGGAGGGGCGCAGGCGCTCCTCGAAGAGGACGGCGAGCCCCCGCCCGTAGAGGTCGCCGGAGAACCCGAGAAGCGTCGCCTCGAGCGAGGACGAGTTCGGGTTGTCGGCGAACATGGGCGGCAGGCCCACGTTCACGGCGGCGGGCCAAGCCTCGCCGCGGTCGGTGAGCGCCCAGGCGGCGTAGACGCCGTCGGGCGGCATCTGCATCACGCGCGAGCGCGCGACGTTGGCCGTGGGAAAGCCCATGCCCGTGCCCTCGCCGCGGCCGCGCACCACGCAGCCGCGCACGAAGTAGCCGCGGCCGAGGAGGTCCGCGGCCTGCGTAAGCTCGCCGTCCGCGATGAGGCCGCGGATCCGCGTGGCCGTGATGGCCCCCGCGCCCGCGGCCTTGAGCTCATGGCCGCAGACGTCGATGCCACGGCCGGCACCCCAGGCCCTGATCGCCCCGACCGTCGCGGCGCCGCGCGCGCCCAGGCGGAAATCCGACCCCACGTGGATCGCGCGCACGTCGAGGGCACGGCCGAGGACCCCCTCGAAGAAGGCCGTGTGATCGAGGGCGGCGAGCTCGCGGGTGAACGGCACGACGACGACGGCGTCCACGCCCGAGAGCGCGAGCGCGCGCAGGCGGTCGGTGGTGGTCAGGAGCTTCGGGGCCGGATGGTCGGAGACGATCACATCGGGGTCCGGATCGAAGGTCACCGCGACGGCGGCGACCCCCCGCGCGCGGGCGTCGGCGACGGCGCGCTCGATGAGGAAGCGGTGGCCGCGGTGGAGCCCGTCGAAGGCGCCGATCGCGATCACGGCGGGCAGCACCTTGCGCTCCGCGGCACCGCGCGCGAGCGTCCTGATGGGCGCCGGGGCGCCCCCGATGATGAAGTCGCGGCGCAGGCGGGCGGCGAGGGAGCCTGATGGCGCGGACTCGTCACTGATGTCACTCATAGGCGGACCCCCTCGATGGGTTGCGGGAAGACGATCTCGGGGGCGAGCCGGGTGCCCTCGGGGCGGGCGATCGCGATCAGGCCGCCGGAGCGCACCAGCGCGACCCTCCCGGGCCCCGCGCCAGCGGGCGCGGAGAGGCTCCGGCCGCAGGTGACGTCGGCGGCCGCATCCTCCCCCACCGCGAGGGCGGGTATGCCGAGGGCGCGGACGGGATCGAGCGCCCCCTCGCGGGCGCGCTCGGCATCGAGGCCCTCGAGCGGGAGGCAGTCCCGCGCGCCGACGGAGCCCGAGGCCGTGCGGGAGAGCGCCTCGATATGGGCCGCCCCACCCGCGGCGCGGCCGATGTCGCGGGCCAGCGCCCGGATGTAGGTGCCCTTGCTGACGGTGAACGCGACCGTCCACGCCGGGCTTTTCCCCTCGTCCTCGATGCCGAGGAGCTGGGCGGCCATGACCTCGATGTGCCGGGCGGCGAGGGAGACCTCCTCGCCGGCGCGGGCGCGGGCGTAGGATCGGACGCCGTCGACCGAGATGGCCGAGAAGGCGGGCGGGACCTGCTCGCCCGCCCCAAGGAAGCGCGCGAGGAGGGCGGCGGCGAAGGCCGGGTCGGCGAGGGAGGCCGGGCCGGCCGCGACGCGCGCGGGCTCGCCCTCGGCGTCGTCGGTCGTCGTCTCCATCCCGAACCGGATCCGGGCGACATAGCCCTTCGTATCGAGCGTGAGATGGCCGAGCAGGCGGGTGGCCTGGCCGATGCCGACGACGAGCACGCCCGTGGCGAGCGGGTCGAGGGTCCCGGCATGGCCCGCCCGGCGCTCCCCCACCGCCCGGCGCACCCGGGAGACCACGTCGTGAGAGGTCATGCCCTGGGGCTTGTCGATCGCGATGAGGGCGTTCAGGTCTGCGGGGCCGCGCCGGCGCGCCATGCGATCAGCCCCGGTGCGCCCGGAGGCGCGGGTCGGCCCCATCGACGAGGGCGACGAGCTCGGGCAGGATCGCCGTCAGGGCCTCGTCGACCGAGCCGTGGAAGGTGAACCCGGCCGCGGCCGCGTGCCCGCCGCCCGAGAGGGCGAGGGCCACCGGGGAGATGTCGATCTCGCCCTTGCTCCGCAGGTTGCCGCGGATCTCGCCGGGGGCGACCTCCTTCAGGAAGAGGCACACCTCGGTCCCCTGCACGGAGCGGACCACGTCCACGAGGCCGTCGCACTCATCGCAGGAGACGCGGCAGACCTCGAGGTCGGAAGCGTAGGTGTAGCTGTAGGCCACGCGCCCCTCGGCGACGGTCCGGATGCGGCCCATGACGATGGACTCGAGTTGCAGGTACTCGATGCGCTGGCTCTGGTAGACCTCGAGCGAGATCCGCGCGGGCTCGGCGCCGGCGTCCACGAGGCGGGACGCGCAGGCGAAGGCCGCCGGGTCGGCGTTCTGGTACTGGAAGCGGCCGGTGTCCGTGACGAGGCCCGTGAGCAGGCAGGTGGCCACCTCGGGCGTGAGCGGAATCGAGGCGGCGGCGAGCAGCTCCTCGATGAGGGAGGCCGTGGCCGCCGCGGAGGTCTCGCGGATCGCCTCGTCGGCGAACTCGGAGCGCGCCGGATGGTGGTCGATCGTGATGACCTGCCCCGCGCGCTCCGCCACCGCCGCGGCGTCATGCAGGCGCTCGAGGGTGGGGACGTCAACGGATATGAAGAGGTCGGGCGCGGCGTCGAAGGAGGCCGCGGGGACCATGTCAGCGGAGCCCGCGAGGAAGCGGTAGATCCGCGGCACCGGCGCCTCGTCGGCGAGCAGGCACACGACGCGCTTCTCGGGGAACCGGTTCTTGAGGGAGCGGCCGAGGCCCAAGCAGGAGCCGAGCGCGTCGCCGTCCGGGTTGGTGTGCCCGGAGATGGCGATGGTCCCGGCCCCCTCGATGAGCCCGATGGCGCGCGACCAGCGCTCGGGCGCGGTCACGCGGGCCCGGCAGGAGCTAGCGCCCATCGGCGGCATCGCCTGCCTCAGCGTTTGAGGGGTCCGCATCGATCGCGATGGGGTAGCCCTCCTCGTCCTTCTCGACGTCGATCGTCTGGGGGCGGTTCTCAAGCGCCCGCCCGATCCGCTCCGCCTCGTCGGTGGAGCGGTCGATACGGAAGTCGAGCTCGGGCGTCACCCGCCAGTCGAGCGAGCGGGCGAGGAGGCTCCTGATGCGGCCGCGGGCCGCGTCGAGCGCCTCCATGACCTCGTCGTACTGCGCGGGGTCGGCGCTCACGTAGATCCGGGCGTAGCTGCGGTCGAGCGCGACCTCGGCCCCCGTGAGCGTGATGAGATCAAGACGCGGATCGGCGATCTCGAACAGCAGGATGTAGCCGAGCTTCTCCTGGAGCTGCTGGCCCAGGCGGCGCGTGGCGTTCGTCTGCTTCACTTCGATCCCCTCCTCTACTCGGTGCGGGCGACCTCGACGATCTTGTACGCCTCGAGCACGTCACCCACCTTGATGTCCTGATACTTGTCTATACCCAGACCGCACTCGTAGCCGGCGCGGACCGTCTTGACGTCGTCCTTGAAGCGGCGCATCGAGCCGAAGACGCCGTCGAAGATGACCACGCCGTCGCGGACCACGCGCACGCGGTCGTCGCGGGAGATCTCGCCCTCGGTGACCATGCAGCCCGCGATGAGGCCGGCCTTCGGCACGCGGAAGGTCTCGCGGACCTCGGCGGAGCCGGTCGTGACCTCCTCCTCGGTGGGCTTGAGCATGCCGATGCGCGCCGCGTCGATGTCCTCGATCGCCTTGTAGATGATCGAGTAGGTCTTGATCTGCACGCTCTCCTTCTCCGCAAGGTCACGGGCCTTGCCCTGCGGGCGCACGCCGAAGCCGACGATGATCGCGTTGGACGCGGCGGCGAGGGTGACGTCCGTCTCGGAGATGGCGCCGACGGCGGAGTGGATGATGTTGATGCGGACCTCGGACTGGTCCATCTTGCCGAGCGCGTCGGCGAGCGCCTCGATGGAGCCCTGGACGTCGGCCTTGACCACGAGGTTGAGCTCCTTGAGCTCGTTTTGGCTCATCTCGTCGAAGAGCGTCTCGAGGGTCACGTGCTTGACCTTGTTCTGCTCCTCGATGCGGGCCTTGAGGGCGCGCTCGTCGGCGAGGTCGCGGGCGTCGCGGTCGTCCTCGAAGACGCGGAACTCGTCACCGGCGCCGGGCACCGCGGACAGGCCCAGGATCTCGACGGGGTCGGAGGGGCCGGCCGAGGCGACCTGCTCGCCGCGGGGGTTCAGCATGGCGCGCACGCGGCCCCAGCACTGGCCGGCCACGACGGCGTCGCCCACGTGGAGGGTGCCGCGCGAGACGAGGAGGGTCGCCACCGGGCCGCGGCCGCGGTCGAGCTTGCCCTCGAGGATGTAGCCGGAGGCGAAGGTGTCGGGGTTCGCCTTGAGCTCGAGCACGTCGGACTGGAGCAGGATCGTCTCCAGGAGGTCGTCGATGCCCTGACCCTGCTTGGCGGACACGTTCACGAACATGTTCTGGCCGCCCCACTCCTCGGGGATGACGCCGTACTCGGTGAGCTCCTGGCGCACGCGGTCGGGGTTGGCCTCGGGCTTGTCGCACTTGTTCACCGCGACGACGATGGGGACGCCGGCGGCCTTGGAGTGGTTGATGGCCTCGATGGTCTGGGGCATGACGCCGTCGTCGGCGGCCACGACGAGGACGACCACGTCGGTGACCTTAGCGCCGCGGGCGCGCATGGCGGTGAACGCCTCGTGGCCCGGGGTGTCGACGAAGGTGATCACGCGGTCGTTGATCGTGACCTGGGAGGCGCCGATGTGCTGCGTGATGCCGCCCGCCTCGGTGCGGGTGACGCCCGTGTGGCGGATGGCGTCGAGCAGCGACGTCTTGCCGTGGTCGACGTGGCCCATGACGGTGACCACGGGCGGGCGCGGCTTCAGGTCGGCCGGGTCGTCGTAGAACGTGAAGGAGTTCTCCTCCTCCGGCGTGATGATGCGGATCTGGCGGCCCATGTCGTCGGCGAGGAGCTCGACCAGGTCGTTCGACATGGACTGCGTCATCGTGAGCGGGGTACCGAGGAGGAAGAGGCGCTTGATGATGTCGTTCGCGTTGACGTCGAGAGCCTCGGCGAGCTCCTGGACGGTCACGCCCTCGGAGACGCGCACGGCGTCGAGCTCCTCGGGGTTGATGCCCTGGGCGATGGCCTCCTCGATCTTCTTCTCCTGCTGGGCCTGGGCGGCCTCGCGCTCGCGCTTCTCCTTGCGCTTCTTGCGGCGGCCGGTGCTCTCGCGGCTGGCCTCCTCGACGGCGGCGCGGGCCTCCTCGAGCACCTTCTCGCGGCTGTACTCCTCCGCCTCGCGGGCCATGCGGCTGTAGTGGTCCTCGCCCGCCTCGGCGTGGGCTCCGCGGCGCTTCTTGCCCTTGCCGGCCTTCTCGGGGCTCGGCACGTCCATGCCGGCCGGGACCTGCGGGGCCGCGCTCGAGCGACGGTGCGCGGGCGCGGCGTCGCGCTCGGTGCGGCGCCCGCGGCGCGGGCGCTCCTCGGCGGCGGGGGCCGCGGCGGCCTCGGCCTGCTTCTTCTCCTTCAGGACCTCCTCCTGGGCCGCGATCTGGTCGAGCAGCGACCGGAAGCGGGAGCCGGAGTCGGTCGCCGGCACGGCGCGGCGCTTGGCCTCGAGCTCCGCCTCGCGGCGGGCCTCCTCGGCGCGGCGGCGCTCCTCGGCCTCGGCGGCCGCCACGGCGGCGCGGGCGGCCTCCTCGGCCGTGCGGGCCGCGGAGCTGAGCCGGCGCTCCTCCTCGCGGCGGGCCTCGGCGGCCAGGCGCTCGGCCTCGGCCTCGGCGGCGCGGGCCGCCTCCTCGGCGCGCTCGGCCTCGGCCTCGGCGGCCTTCTGGGCCTCGACCTCGGCGGCGCGGGCCGCGAGCACCGGGGCGAGCTTCTTCTTGACCATGGAGACGTATGCGTCCTCAAGCGTCGAAGACGCGGACTTCGCGGGGATCTTCATCTCCGCGAGGTGTCCCATGAGCTCCTTCGACGTCATGCCGAAATCCTTAGCCAGGCTGGAAATGCGGACCTTCGCCATACGTGTCACCTACCTCTCAAGCACATCTCGTGCTCACGTGAATCCAAACGAACGGGGGCGCGTACGGCGCTAGATCAGGTCCTCGACGCCGGCGACGGCGTCCTCGCCGCCCTCCTCGGGCTCATGGACGCCGCAGAAGCGCGAGCCGGGGCGGGCCTGGTTCCGGCAGCGGATGCCGGACTCGCCCACATAGGCGCAGCGCTCGGGCTCGAGGTCGCCCTCGCCGGAATCCAGCAGGTCCTCGGTCGTCTCGGCCTGGACCGCCACGTTCTTCAGAATGTCGGCGGCGAGCGTCTCGTTCTTGATGTCGATGTGCCAGCCCGTGAGGCGGGCGGCGAGGCGGGCGTTCTGCCCCTCCTTGCCGATCGCGAGCGAGAGCTGGTCGTCGGGGACGATCACGCCGGCGTAGTTCTTCTCGACGTCGATGAGGACGCGGGAGACCTTCGCCGGGGAGAGGGCGTTCGCGACGTAGACGGCCGGGTCCTCGTCCCAGAGGATGACGTCCACGCGCTCGCCGCGGAGCTCCCCCACGACGGCGCGGACGCGGCTGCCCTTGGGGCCGACGCAGGCGCCGACCGGATCGAGGCGGTCGTCGAGCGAGTTGACGGCGACCTTGGAGCGCTGGCCGGGCTCGCGGGCGATCGACTTCACCTCGACGGTGCCCTCGTAGATCTCGGGCACCTCCTGCTCGAAGAGGCGCTTGATGAGCGCCGGGTGCGTGCGGGAGATGACGATGGGCGGGCGGCTGTGCTCGCCGCGGACGGGCGGGAGCGTGGAGTTGGGGTCGCGGACGTCGATGATGACGGCCTTGATGCGCTGGTTGTGCATGTAGCGCTCGCCCTGGGGGCGCTCGTTGCGCTCGTTCTCGAAGCGACGCTGGTCGAAGTGGGGCAGCTCGGCCTCGACGCCCTCGCGGATCTTCACGATCGTGAAGTCGGACGTGGACTGCAGGACGGTGCCGTTGATGAGGTCGCCCACGCGGCTCGAGAACTCCTCGTAGATCTGCTCGCGTGCGGAGTTGCGCACGATGGCGTTGATCTCGGCCTTGGCGTGCTGGGCCGCGATGCGGGAGGTGTCGCGCGGGGTGACGTCGACCTCCTCGAACTCGGTGAAGTTGCCCTCCTCGTCCATCGAGTCGTCGATGGGGATGAGCTTGTAGACGTAGATCTTGCCGGTCGCGCGGTCGATCGTGACCTTGGCGCCCCAGTCGAGGTGCAGGATCTCGGCGTAGCTCTTCGCGAGCGACTGCTCCAGGCGGTCGATCAGGTAGAGCTGGTCGATGTGCTTCTCCTGGCAGAGCTCAAGGAGGGCCTCAATCATCTCGGATGCCATGCTAGTTTCCTTCCTTCACGCCCTTGAAGTCGTAGACCGGCTTCAAGGTGCACTTCTTGACCTCATCGAAGGGGATCTCAACCTGCTCGCCGCCGTCGAGCGCGAGGGTGACGGCGAGCGCCTCGGCGTGCGCGATCGAGCCCTTGTAGCGGCGGCGGCCCTCCGTGGCGGTGATGGTGAGCTCCACGGCCTCGCCCACGTGGCGGGCGAAATCGGCCGGACGGCGGAGGGGCCGCGCCATGCCGGGGCTCGAGACCTCGAGGGTGTAGCTGCCCGCGAACGGGTCGATGCCCTCCACGACCTCAGACACCCAGCCGCTCTCGGCGCTCACCTCGTCGAGCGTGATGCCGGCCTCGTCCGGGTGGTCGATGCGGACGCGGACGCAGGGCGCCTTCGTCGCGCCGACGACCTCGACGTCCACGACGTCGATGCCGCGCTCGGCGGCGCGCGCCTCGAGCGCCTCGATGATGCGGGCCTCCAATGGGCTCTTGACCATGTGGCACCTCTCCTTCATGAAAAAGGAGCGGGGCCGAAACCCCACTCCCATCACAGCTTGCTCCAGTTACGGAGCATATAGTAGCACACGCAGCTCAGACCCGGCGATTTCCAATCCACGCGACCGGGCGTATACCTCGATGCCCCCACGGAATCTACATGAGGGCGGCGCGGGCTACCGGCGCTTGACCGGGATCGGGCGCGGCGGCGTCCTGGGCTTCTCGGCCCCGCATGCGACGATCGCGCCCTCGTCGCAGGCGCCGACGCAGTCCCCGCAGCGCGTGCACGCCTTCTGATCGATCACGTGCACGAACCGGGACCTGCCCGCGATCGCGTCCTCCTCGCAGGCGTCCAGGCAGTCGGTGCAGCCCACGCATCTGGCGGGGAGGATGTGGTAGGTCATGAAGGCGGCGCACTCCCCCGCCCGGCAGGTCCGCTTGGTGTAGTGGAGCTCGATCTCCTCACCGAAGGCCTCGATGAAGGCCATGACGGTACGACCCATGATGCGCCCCATCTCGCAGAGGGACTGCGTGGCCATCACGGGCGCGAGGTCGCGCATGAGCTCGACGTCGCCGCGCCGTCCCCGGTCGCGGCAGATGTCCGCGACGACCGCGTTGAGCTGGTGCGAGCCCTCATGCCCGTAGACGCAGCGCCCGCAGGTCTCCGCGCGGTAGAGGCCGCAGATGTCCGAGAGCGCCTGGGCGGGGCAGCTCCCGGGGCCGAGGAGGCGCGCGTAGTCGGAGGTGAGGACGACCTCGTCGTCGAAACGGTCGGGCGTGATGAGCGCGCCCTGCGGGTACCCGAGGTAGACGGCGCGCACGGCGTCCGCGTCGGCCCCGGCGGCCTCGATGAGGGCGCGGGCCGTGGCCACGCGGGGGCAGCTGACGGGACCATCGGCCCCATCGAGCCACACGAGCTTCTCCTCGCGGCCGCCGAGCAGCTCCTCCCCGGTGATGACCTCGACCCCGGCCGCCCCCGTCACCGCAGAGGGGATCGGCTTCTCCCCGGCGATGAGCTTGAGCGCGGCGGTGTCGTTCAGGTAGACGAACCCGATCGCGGGATCGGCCTCGACGACGTGAGCGGCCGGCGCGGCGGCGGCGAGCGACGAGGCGAGCCCCGGCGCGGTCGAGGGCACGAGCGCCCAGACCTCCTCGGCGGCGGCAACGGCCTCGAGGGCCTCGCCCGCCGCGGACAGGTTCCCCTCGAGCAGCCGGAGGGAGACGGGTGCGGTCCGGTGGACCGGCATGAAGTTCACGATGCGCATGGCAGATCCCCTTCCTTAGTACTCGTTCCACAGGCGCGGGCGCGTGAGCGTGAGGCGCAGGTCGCATTGGAGGCAGCGGCCCGCCTCGCGCTTCGCCTCGTCCTCGCTGAACGGGCACTCGAAGGCGTCGAAGGTGAGGCGGCGCGCCTCTGGCGCCATGACCTCGGGCTCGACGCGGCCCTCGAAGAACGCGCGCGGCGCCCGGCCGATGTTCTGCTCCACGACCTTCTCGTCAACGAGGTGCTCGGAGATGTCGCCGTCGCCGCCGAGGTAGCGGTCGATGGAGGCCGCGGCGTCGCGGCCCGCGGCGATCGCGGCGATCACCGAGCGCGTGCCGGTGACGACATCGCCGGCCGCGAAGACGCCCGGCTCGCTCGTCATCAGGTCGGCGTCCGCCACGATGTAGGGGCCGTGCGTGAGCTCGAGGCCCCACTCCTCGGTGCCCGCGGGCCTCTGCCCCACGGCGAAGATCACGTGGTCGGCCGGGAGCGTGAGCTCGCTGCCCTCCACGAGCTCCGTCACGGCGCGGCGGTTCTCATCGAAGGAGAAGCGCTTGATCTTCTGGATGGTGACCGAGCCCACGCGGCCCGACCCCTCGGCACTCTCGTTGATGGAGTTGAAGGCGTAGGCGTCGTGGAGGACCACGCCCTCCTCGGCGCCCTCATGGCGCTCCTCGGGCGTCGAGGTCATCCGCTCCTCGGCCTCGAGGCAGCAGACGTCGACCGAGGCAGCGCCGAGGCGCACCGCGGTGCGGGCACAGTCGTAGGCGACGTTTCCGCCGCCGAGGACCACCACGTGCCCGGAGACGTCCAGCGGCCGCCCCTCGCGAGAGGCCTTCAGGAAGTCGGTGTTGAGGTAGACGCCCTCGAGGTCCGCGCCCGCCATGGGCAGGCGGGTGCCGGCGTGCGTGCCGACGCTCACGAGGACGGCGTCGAAGCCCTCGGCGAGAAGCGACTTAGGATCGGCGATCCGCTCGCCGGTGAGGATCCGCATGCGCGGTTCGGTGTCATCGCCCTGGGCGATCTCGAGGATGGTCCTGACCTCGTCCTCCACGACCGCGGACGGCAGGCGGTAGGCCGGGATGCCGTAGCGCATCTGCCCGCCGGCGTGCTCGTTCGCCTCGAAGACGGTGACGGCATGGCCTTTCTCGGCGAGGAAGAGCCCAGCCGTGAGGCCCGCCGGCCCCGCGCCCACCACGGCGACACGCCGTCCCGTCAGGGGGTCATGGCGCACCCGCGCGCGCCACTCACCTGTGTCGCGGACGGCGGCGGCGCGCTTCAGGCGGCAGACCGAGAGCGGCGCGGTGAGGTCGTTGCGCTTGCAGGCGCCCTCGCAGACGTGCGTGCAGATGGCGCCCAGGGTCTCGGGGAAGGGCACCTTCTCGCGGACCACGGCCGTCGCGCGCTCCCACTCGCCGTTCCTGATATGGCGCAGGTAGCGCGGGATGTCGGTGTGGGCCGGGCAGGTGGCGCGGCAGGGCACGGCGTTCTCCTCATAGGAGAAGTCCTCCCGCGCGAGCCCGATCGCGTCCACGATGGAGCCCGTGGGGCAGACCTCGACGCAGGCGCCGCAGAAGCGGCAGCCGGCCTCCTCAAGCGACACGGACCCGTCGGTGCCGATACGGATGCCCTCCTCGGTGCGCTGGCAATCGAGGATGTTCGCGCCGCGGACCTCGCGGCAGGCGCGGACGCACCGCCCGCAGCGGATGCAGCGGGTGAACATGTGGGTGATGAGCGGGTTCGTCTCGTCGGTTGGGACGGTGCGCGCGCGGCACCGCCAGCGCTGGGGCGACACGCCCATGTACTGGAACATGGACTGCAGCTCGCAGGCGCCGTACTTGGGGCAGCCCGTGCAGTCGGCCGGGTGCGTGGCCAAGATGAGCTCCATCGCCATGCGCCGCACGCGCTCGGCCTCGGGGCCGTCCACGGTGACCCGCATGCCCTCGCGCACCTCGGTCTTGCAGGAGGGGACGGCCCCCTCCTCGCCCTCGACCTCGACCATGCAGAGCCGGCAGCCGCCGACCGCCTCGAGGTCGGGGTGCTTGCAGATATGCGGGATGTAGATGCCGGCGGCGAGGGCCGCGTCGAGGACGGACTGCCCCGGCACGGCGTCGACCTCCCGGCCGTTGATCGTGATGTTCACGGGTTCCTCCCCTATCGGGCGGCGGGACCCGCGGCGACGGGCCCCGCCCTCCCGCTCTCGGCGGGACACGCGGCCGGGCTCGCCGGCCGCGCTCAGATGCGGTGTGCGGGCGCTCCTAGTACTCGAACAGCTCCGCCGCGGCGTTCTCGCCGGCGATGCGCCCGGAGTTCAGGCAGAAGCCCATGGTGTTGCCCGGGATGCAGTAGTTGTAGGAGTCGCCGTAGATCGTGCAGGCGTCCGTGCCCACGCAGTAGAGGCCCGGGATCTTGCGATGGCCCCCGTCCATGACCTCGAGGTGATGGTTCACGAGGACACCGCCGAGCGTGCCGTAGGCGCCGATGTACTGCTTGCAGCAGTAGAAGGGGCCTTTCTCGAGCGGGCGCATGAACGCGCGTTCCTTCTCGAAGAGCTCATCGTAGCCGGCGGCGCACATGTCGTTGTACTCCTCGACCGCGGCGAGGAAGCCGTCGACGTCGATACCGGCCTTCTCGGCGAGCTCCTCTAAGCTGTCGGCCTGGCAGATGGGCTCGTAGCCGTCGGCCAGATCGCGCTCCCACTGCTCGTCGAAGCCCTCGTAGAGGTCGTGCGGGTGCACGTGGGAGACGATGTCGGGACCGTCCTTCTTCCAGTGCTTGAGCATCTTGGCGTCGAAGACGGCGTAGGCGACCTTGCCGGGCAGGTGGTTGATCGCGTCGCCCACGAAGGTGGTGTTGTAGATCTCGTCCTCGGGCATGAAGCGCTCGCCGGTGCGGTCGCACCAGAAGCAGGGCTGGCGGAAGGCGCCCTCCACGTAGAAGTGGTTCATGTTGTCGGGGAGCTGGTACATGACCTCCATCGTGACCGGGGTCTTGCCGGCGCCCACGGCGTGGCACATGTTCACGCCGTCGCCGTCCATCCCGGGGATCGCGAAGGAGAAGAGGTCGTCGCCCCAGGTGAAGCCCATGGTGTCCTTGATCATCTTCGCGTTCGCGCCGAAGCCGCCCGTGGCGACGATGACGGCCTTGGCCGCGATCTCGAGCTCCTCGCCCGCGGCGTCGCGGGCGCGCACGCCGACGATGGCGCCGTCAGCGTCCTGGATGAGCTCGGTCGCGGGGGTCTCGAACATGAACTCGACGCCGAGCTCCTGGGCGCGCTCGGTCATGCGCTTGGTCATCGTGGTGGCCGCGCGCGGGCCGGGCTCGGAGCCGTCCTCGGGCTGGACCACGTGCCAGGTGTACTCGCCGTCGGCGTAGGCGCGGGTGCGCTCGCGGGCGCGGAAGGCCGGGCGCACGGAGTTGAAGACCACGCCCATGTCCTGCAGCCACTCGATGGTGTCGCCGCTCTTGAAGTAGTAGGCGCGGACGAGCCGGGCGTCGACCTGGTAGTGGGTGTAGAACATGTGCCGGCGGAAGAGCTCGCCGGGGGTGACCTCGATCATCGAGGCCTTCTGGACCGGTGAGCCCGCGGCCGCGGGGCCCATGCCCATGTTGGCCGCGCCGCCGGTGTTCGCCGACTTCTCGAGGGTGATGACGGAGGCACCGCCCTCCGCGGCCGCGATGCTCGCGGCGAGGCCGGAGAGGCCGGCCGCCACGACGACGACATCGGTTTCAAACTGCTTCATGAGAATCCTCCTTCTGGATGGGTTGCCTTAGGCGCGCGCGGGCATGCTCGGCTGGATGACGTCCCGGTAGCGGGCGACCCGCTCCCGGTAGGCGTCCGTCTTCTTCATCGCCGCGAGCCGCCCCTCGTTCTCGTTGATGTCCCGCCCGTGGATCTCCTTGCCGGAGACGAGGTCGTGGGCCTTGTGCAGGTCCTCCTCGGCGTAGGTCACGCGCACGGCGCCGTCCTCGATCGAGACGGTGCCCTCGAGGCCGCAGACGCCGCAGATCGCGCGGTTCTCGCCGGGGACGAGGTAGAAGTCGTTGCAGTTGCAGTGCGGGCAGACACCAGGCTTGCCCTGGTAGCTCGCGTGCTCGATGTCCTTGGCGGCCGCAGCGAGGTTCGCGCCGATCTCATGGGCGCGCGCGATCAGGGCGTCGTCCATGAGGGCGGTCTTGGCCCAGGGGACCCACTCGTTGTCGATGACCTTCCACGCCGGCGTCATCGACTGGATCTGGTGGTCGGACTCGGCGTGCGTGCCCCAGTCGGAGCCGCCGATGGCGATGTAGGACACGACCTTGGGGCTCATGATCGCCGGATCGGGGAGCTTGCCGGGCTTGCCATCGGCGATGTTTCGCTCAGCGATGCGCGTGGCGATGTAGTTGTTGCCGGTGTCCATGCGCGGCCCGAAGCGGTCCATGATGGTGTGGAAGAGGCCCGAGGCGCCCTTCTCGAAGATCGGGTCGACCATGACGACGCCATCGGCGTTGAACATCTTGAACGCGAGCCAGTCGAAGTCGTCCTTGTGGACGCACATGTTCCCGCGGCCGCTCATGAGCGCCTTCACGCAGGCGATGCAGCCGGTGCAGTGCTTGATGTCGAGGTCCTGGGCGCGGATGAACTCGATCTCGCAGCCCGCCTCCTCGGCAGCCAGCAGCACCTCCTTGCAGATGCAGTCGTTGTTGCCGTTCTTGGTCCCGAAGGAGACCCCTACGATCTTTGTCATGCCCTCTTCCCTCTCTCGTCGGCGATGACGTCCGGTCGGCGCGACCGGGGTGAACCGAGCCCGTTGCCCCGTGGGGCAGGACAAGGTCGCAGACGATGAGGGAGCCTCGAAACAAAAAAGCGGACTCCGGTCAGCGCGGAACCCCGAAGGGCCTCCGTGACCTTGTCCACTGACGGCCATGATGGCCGTTCTCATTTCCTTTGTGTAACACCGGAGCCGGTGAACGGTCGGTTTTGACCGGCGAACGGTTCTTTAGGGCATCGGGAACGAGGAAAGCGCCTCGAGGACCCGCGCCGTGAACGCGACCGCGAGGCGGTCGTCCCCATCCTTGAGGTCGAGGTCGAAAAGGGCTCGGATCTTCTCGACCCGGTAGAAGTAGGTGTTCCGGTGCACGCAGAGCATCGCCGCGGCGCGGGCGGGGGCGCCCGGGGTGCGGACGGAGGCGACGGCCGTGTCGAAGTAGGAGGTGCCGTGCTCGTGGTCGTAGCGGCCCATCGCGAGGACGCGCTTGTCGATGAGGGCGTCGGCCTCCTCGTCGGCCTTCGCCGCGGCGGCCATGACGGCGAAGCGCCGCTCCCAGAACAGCGTCACCGGCGCGGGGCCGCCCGTCCCCGCATCGATGCCCGCGAGCGAGGTGGCCTGATCGAGGCGGGCCGGCATGAGCGCGAGGCGCTCGAAGGGCTCCGAGACGTACAACCGCATGCCGTTCTCCTCGAGCCTTCGGGTGAGCTCGGTATTGCCGGCGAAGCGAGCGCGGGCGCGGGCGTAGGCGTGGTAGCCCTCCTCCTGCGCGGCACCGATCGAGGCGAGGAGGACGAAGGTGTCCCCCATCATCGTCCAGAGGCAGGGAAGCCCGATGAAGGCGGTGAGCGCCGGCATGAAGGTGCAGCACTCCGATGCCGCCAGGCTCTCCTCCCCGCGGCAGACCACGACCACGTAGGTCTCGTCGAGGGGCATCTGCGTGCGCATGAGCTGGGAGCGGAGCGCCTCCTCGCTCGCGATCCGGCGGGTGAGGAGGTCGGCGAGAATGGACGAGCCCGTGCCCGCGCGCTCTCCGGCTGCCCCCTCCTGGGCGACGAGGAGGCCCATGAGACTCGCCGCGTAGTCGACGAGCTCGAGGTCCACGGGGGTGATGGTGCGTGCGGCCTCGAGGACGTCCAAGCGCCCGAGCTCGACGCCCTTGTAGTAGATGATCGCCGAGACCCAGCGCGTGGCCGAGCGGGCGTCCACCGAGACCGCGGCGCGGCGGTGGCGGCGGGCCCCGGCGATCACGCCGTCCTCCCTCATGCGATCCTCGACGAAGCCCTGCACGTAGCCGCTCGCGATGACGGTCTCGACGTCGATGAGCGCCGCGGGGAAGGTCCCCGCGTGGGCGATCACGCGGCGGTCGGTGTTCGAGACGATGAGCGGGTTGCCGATGATCCCGGTGAGATGGGCCGCGAAGGCGCGGATGCCCGCCGAAGCCTGGAAGGCCGTGTAGATCTGGGCCGAGAGCGCGCCCGCGCGCGCGGCGAGCGGCGACAGCGCGTCGAAGCGGCGGCGCAGCTCGTCGAAACCGCCCTCGTGGGCGACGGCGACGATCCCGCGGGGCGGCCGGGGAAGCCCGGCGGGCGCGGCGGCGCCCACATGCGCGATGATGACCTCGCCGGGGGCGCGGGAGAGCTCGGAGAGGGCCGCGGGCGCGCAGCTCAGGATGCGCACCGTGCGCGGGCCGCCTGGGATCGGGCCGCCGGCGCCGGGGGCGACGTCGAGGTTCAGCTCGTCCACGCTCGCGAGGCGCGCCTCGGTGCAGGCGAGCGTGTCGATCACGGTCCTCAGCTTCATGGCGCTCCTCCTTTGTGCGATCGTCCTAAGAGTATAGGGCAAATGGCGGCGCGTTTTAGATCGGAACACATGGTGCGCCCCGCCCGCGAACCCTAGACTTTTATTGATATGAATGGAATACGCCGCTGATCCGCGGTGCATCCGGTTCCATAGAGGAGCGTCCACTCTCCTCAGCCCCACCGGTGCCCGCTGTGCGATCGCATGGCTTCACACCTGCCGAGACGTCCGGTGGGTTTGAGAAGGGCAGGCTGCGCGGGACCCTCGCAGCCCGCCCTTGAACGCACACCTCAACGCATCCCGGCACATGACCGACGGCCGCGCGACACGAAAACGGTTCCCGTGCCCCCCACACCCCTCCGAGACATACGAAAAGAGCCGCCCGGCCGAAGCGCGGGCGGCTCTCACATCTGATGGGGCCGTTCCTGCCGGTACTCCCCTACCGCACCACGAGGTTCACGAGCTTGCCGGGGACGCAGATCGCCTTCACGACCGTCTTCCCCCCGATCCAGCGGGCGACGGCGGCCTCGGCGGCGGCGCGCATGTCATCCTCGGCGGCGTCGGCCGCGACGCTCACGTGCGCGCGGACCTTGCCGAGGACCTGCACGGCGATCTCCACCTCGTCCGTGGCGGCCTCGGCGGCGTCGAAGGCGGGCCAGGGCGCGCGGTAGACGCTCTCGGTGCGCCCGAGTGCCTCGTGCCAGAGCTCGTCGGCCATGAACGGGCAGATGGGGGCCAGCACGCTCACGATGTCCGTCGCGACCTCATGGCAGAGCGCCGCGTCGCGCGCGCCGGGCTCGGTGGCGCCGAGGTAGGCGACGGCGGCGTTCACGAGCTCCATGATCGCGGAGATGGCCGTGTTGAACTGCTGGCGGTCGAAATCCTCCGTGCACTTGGCGAGCGTGCGGTGGCGCTCGCGATAGAGCGCGAGGGCGGCCGCGTCGAGGGCGGCCTTGTCGACGGGACCCGCCTGCGCGCCGTGGGCGAGCTGCCAGACCGTGCGCCAGGCGCGCTTGATGAAGCGGTTCGCGCCGGCCACGGCGTCCTCATCCCAGTCGAAGTCCTTCTCGGGCGGGGCGATGAAGAGGATCGTGAGGCGCATGGTGTCGGCGCCGAAGGGTTCGATCACGCTCGACGGCGGGACCACGTTACCCTTGGACTTCGACATCGTCTCGCCGTTCGCGTCCTTCACCATGCCCTGGCAGAGCAGGTTGGTGAACGGCTCGGACGCCTCGAGGAGGCCCATGTCGCGCAGGGCCTTGGTGAAGAAGCGCGAGTAGAGGAGGTGGAGGATCGCGTGCTCGATGCCGCCGATGTAGTTGTCGACGGGCATCCAGCGATCGGCCGCCTCGCGCGCGAACGGGAGCTCAGTGTTGTGCGGGTCAGTGTAGCGCAGGTAGTACCAGCTCGAGCACGTGAAGGTGTCCATCGTGTCGGTCTCGCGGTGCGCCGGGCCCCCGCAGACGGGGCAGGTCGTCTCGTAGAACGAGGGGATCGCGGCCAGGGTCTCGCCAGCCGCGAGGTCGAGGTCCTCGGGCAGGACGACCGGGAGCTGGTCCTCGGGCACGGGCACGATGCCGCAGCGCTCGCAGTGGATCGCCGGGATGGGGTTGCCCCAGTAGCGCTGGCGCGAGATGAGCCAGTCGCGCAGGCGGTACTGGACCGAACGGCGCCCGCGGCCGGACTCCTCAAGCGCGGCCACGACGGCGGCCTCGCCCTCGGAGTGCTTGCCGCCCGCCAGCCCCGTGAAGCGCCCGGACTGCACGAGCGTGCCCTCCGCAGCGTAGGGGGCGTCCCAGTCGACGCTCGTGACCTCGCGGCCCCGCACGTCTTTCAGGCGGTCGTAGAGCGGGTCGTCCGCGTCAAGGATGATCGGGACGATCGGCAGGCCGTACTTCCGCGCGAACTCGAAGTCGCGCTGGTCGCCGCAGGGGACGGCCATGACGGCGCCGGTGCCGTAGTCGGAGATCACGTAGTCGGCGACCCACACGGGGACCTTCTCGCCGTTCACGGGGTTCACGACGTAGCGACCCGTGAAGGCGCCGTGCTTCTCGAGCTCGCCCTGGGCGCGCTCGACGGTCGAGACGTGCTTGGCCCCCTCGACGACCTCCATGACGGCGGCCTCGTACTCGGTGCCGGCCACGAGGTCGGCGAGGCCCTCGTACTCGGGCGCGAGCAGGAAGAAGCTGCAGCCGAAGAGGGTGTCGGCGCGGGTGGTGAAGACGGTGATGGTGCCGGCCTCGCCCTCGATGGGCTCGCCCACGGCGTCGCAGAGCGTGAAGTCGACCTCGGCGCCCTCGGAACGGCCGATCCAGTTGGCCTGCATCTGCTTCACGCGCTCGGGCCAGCCGGGCAGCTTCTCGAGGTCGGCCAGGAGCTCCTCGGAGTAGGCCGTGATCTTGATGTACCACTGCTCGAGGTCGCGCTTCTCGACGAGGCTCCCACAGCGCCAGCAGTGGCCCTCGGTCACCTGCTCGTTGGCGAGGACCGTCTTGCAGGTGGGGCACCAGTTGACGGGGTTCTTCTTGCGGTAGACGAGCCCGCGCTCCCAGAGCTTCTCGAAGATCCACTGGCCCCAGCGGTAGTACTCCGGGTCGCAGGTCCTGACGAGGCGGTCCATGTCGTAGGAGAAGCCCATGCGGCGCATCGTGGCGAGGGCCTGGTCCATGTTTTTGTACGTCCAGGCCGCGGCCTGGGTCTTGTGCTTGATGGCGGCGTTCTCGGCCGGCAGGCCGAAGGCGTCGAAGCCGATGGGGTGCAGCACGTCGAAGCCGCGCATGTGAGCCTGGCGCGCCATCGCGTCGCCGATCGTGTAGTTGCGGGCATGCCCCATGTGGAGGTCGCCCGACGGATACGGGAACATCTCAAGGACGTACTTCTTGGGGCGGCCCGAGGCGGCGTCTCGCGCCTCGGAGAAGAGGTTCTCCTCCTCCCAGGCGCGCATCCACTTCTCCTCGATGGCCGCGGCGTCGTAGGCCGGGACGAACCCCGCGCCCGCGGCGCCCTCATGCGTATACTTGTCGCACATGTGTGCTGCTCCTAACTGCGGATCCTATCGGTAGCTGACGCTCTGCTGGGTGTCCTTGACCACCACGTCGTGGGCGCCGCCCTCGACGATGGACGTGGCCGACACCAGGGTTAGTCGCGCCTTCTCCTGGAGCTCCTTGATCGAGAGCGCACCGCAGTTGCACATCGTGGACTTGACCTTGTAGAGCGTGCCGCCCACGCCGTCCTTGAGGGAGCCGGCGTAGGGCACGTAGGAGTCGACGCCCTCCACGAAGGAGAGCTTCTGGGCGCCGCCGAGGTCGTAGCGCTGCCAGTTGCGGGCACGGGCCGACCCCTCGCCCCAGTACTCCTTCATGTACTGGCCGTTCACGTTCACGCGGCTCGTGGGGCTCTCGTCGAAGCGGGCGAAGTAGCGGCCGAGCATCATGAAGTCGGCGCCCATGGCGAGCGCGAGGGTCATGTGGTAGTCGTAGACGATGCCGCCGTCGGAGCAGACCGGCACGTAGACGCCCGTCTCCTCGAAGTACTCGTCGCGGGCGCGGCAGACGTCGATGAGCGCCGTGGCCTGGCCGCGGCCGATGCCCTTGGTCTCGCGGGTGATGCAGATGGAGCCGCCGCCGATGCCGACCTTGATGAAGTCGGCACCGCAGTCGGCGAGGAAGCGGAAGCCCTCAGCGTCCACGACGTTGCCGGCGCCCACCTTGACGGAGTCGCCGTAGTTCGCGCGGATCCACTCGATCGTGAGCTTCTGCCACTCGGAGAAGCCCTCGGAGGAGTCGATGCAGAGGACATCGGCCCCGGCCTCGACGAGCAGCGGCACGCGCTCGGCATAGTCGCGCGTGTTGATGCCGGCGCCGACCATGTAGCGCTTGTTGGCGTCGAGCAGCTCATTGGGGTTGGTCTTGTGGCTGTCGTAGTCCTTACGGAAGACGATGCCGATGAGGTGGTCGTTGTCGTCGACCACGGGCAGGGCGTTCAGCTTCTTCTCCCAGATGACGTCGTTCGCCTCGGAGAGGGTGATGTCCTTGTCGCCAACGATGAGCTCCTCGCGCGGGGTCATGAAGTCGGCCACGCGCATCTGCGGGTCGTCGCGGCTCGGGCGGTAGTCGCGGCTCGTGACGATGCCGAGCAGGCGGCCGCGCGGGGTGCCATCCTGGGTGACGGGCATGGTGGAGTGGCCCGTCTTCTCCTTCAGGGCCATGACCTGCTCCATCGTCATGTCAGGCGTGAGGGTGGAGTCGGACTCGACGAAGCCGGCCTTATGGTCCTTCACAGCCTTGACCATGGCGGCCTCGGACTCGGGCGTCTGGGAGCCGTAGATGAAGGAGAGGCCGCCCTCGGTGGCGAGCGCGACGCCCATGTCGACGCCGGAGACGGACTGCATGATGGCCGAGACCATGGGGATGTTCAGCGTGATCTCGGGCTCCTCACCGCGCTTGAAGCGGGTGAGCGGGGTCTTCAGGGAGACGTTCGTGGGCACGCATTCCGATGACGAATAACCGGGGACGAGCAGGTACTCTGAGAACGTATGGGACTCACCGGGGAAAAACGTGGCCATGGTGCTCCTTTGCGGCTGCGGGGATATACGTGCGAGATATTGTAGCGCAGGTGGCGCTGCTACAATGATGGCATGAGAAGTCCACGATGGCTCCGTCACGCGGCGGGACCGGAGGAGGTGTGCCATGTCGCTCAGAGGCCGCGCGCGATTGGTCGTCCAGGGGGACGCCGAGGCCCCCGGGGCCTTCGGGCGCGGGTGCGCGCTCCTGCTCGAGGGCGTGGACGAGGAGCGCTCGCTCAACCGGGCGGCGAAGCGGATCGGCATGGCGTACTCGAAGGCGTGGCGGCTGCTGAACGAGGCCGAGGGCCAGCTCGGATTCAAGCTCATCGACCGCGACGGCGCGCGCGGGTCCACGCTCACGCCCGAGGGGCGCCACGCCCTCACGGCGTACCGCGCCCTCCAAGATGAAATCGACGCGCTCGTGGATCGGCGGCTGGAGGAGCTCTTCTCCTAGAGGCGGGCCGCGGCGGCGCCGATACCCCTCGATACCCCTCCCCGCTTGAATCCCCCCCGGACCGCGCATCGCGGCGGGGCGCGCTGGGATGAGTGGCGATCCTGCCGCGATGCCAGCCGAGGGGGGCTTCCTTCGCGGCGCACGCCCCTGGGATAGCATCTGCGGCGGCCCCGGTTGGAGCAAGCTCACCAGCGTGCCGCCCTATGGTCCTGGGCGCGGCACGCTTTCCGGGAATGCCGCCCTGGCCAGGGGCCTCTGGCGTGTCAAACTGCCGCGGGATGCCATCACCTGCGACCCCGGCCACGGCAAGCTCCTCAGGGCGCCGCCCTGATGCCCCCGTGTGCGGCAAGCTCCCCTGGGCGGTGCCCTGATGCCCCCGCGTGTGGCAAACCTCGCCGGTTTGCTGTAGGTTTCGGATATTCGAAAACAAACCTCGGCACTTTGCTGAAGGTTTTCGCGGGCGCGCTGAGTATCCACTTTTTCGCACGACGCTGACCTGCTGTTTTGCGCGCTCTCAAGGTGCCTCTACTCGGCCGGTGCGAGAAAACCTGAGGCTTCGGTAGTTTGTGTGACAAGGGGCTAGCCTAGGCAGCAACGCTCTTCGCTCCCTTCACGCCCTTCTTCCTCGCCTTCACCGGGCGACCCGGGAGCTGGGGCTGGCAGTCGCCGCACCTGAGCATGAGC
>JAXEGS010000007.1:0-23463 GCA_034102905.1 Collinsella sp.
TGCTCATGCTCAGGTGCGGCGACTGCCAGCCCCAGCTCCCGGGTCGCCCGGTGAAGGCGAGGAAGAAGGGCGTGAAGGGAGCGAAGAGCGTTGCTGCCTAGGCTAGCCCCTTGTCACACAAACTACCGAAGCCTCTAAAAACTCGAGGTAGAGAGGTTGGCATTGAAGTGTCTACTTTGCCGATGGCTCAAAACCTTCAGCAAAGTGCCGAGGTTTGCACGCGCGATCGCGAAACCTTCCGCAAAGTGGCGAGATTTGCACACCGGCTTCTGGGACAGCGCCGTTCCCTAGCCCGAAACTGAGCTTTGAACGCGATGTGAGTATCGGTGACGGGTTCTCCCAGCCGCACCGCTGCCTGCAGCGCAGAACGCCAGGCGCTTTGCAGTGAAACGTCTACGTGGGAGACAGCAGCCTATCCATGCGCCGCATGACGCTCCAGCGCATGGGCGAGCGGGTGCCCGTAATGGCCGCCCCTCTGGGGGGACTTCGCACTGCGGGAACTCGCAATCGTCTCGCGGAAACGGTATCGTGGGGCCACATGAACAACCTCGACTAGATTGCGGAACCTATGACCATGCAGCTGTCAGATCGCCCCGTCGTGCTCTTCGATTTCGACGGCACCGTCGTCAACACCCAAAGGGCCATCCTCCGGGTCGCCTCGCGCGTGCTCGTGGAGCACGGTTACCCTGAGCCTCGCACCGAGGAGCTTCTCCCTATCGTGGGACCGCCCCTCGAAGAGGGATTCGCGCTC
Organism: Collinsella sp.; assembly: GCA_034102905.1. Lineage (GTDB taxonomy): Bacteria > Actinomycetota > Coriobacteriia > Coriobacteriales > Coriobacteriaceae > Collinsella. The sequence continues at coordinate 752 of JAXEGS010000007.1, forward strand.
GTCACCGGGGCTGATCACGATGAGGCGCTTGCTCTCACGGCCGCCTACCGCGAGCTCTTCCATGAGATCGTGACGCCCGCCGACTGCCCGCCGCTGCCCGGGATGCGCTCCCTCCTCGACGCCCTCTCCGCTTCCGGCCGCGCGCTCGCCGTGGCCACCTCGCGCATGGAGGAGACGGCCCGGGAGATGGTTCGGGAGCAGGGGCTCACCCAGTTTCGCGCCGTCTGCGGCCGCGTCCCCGGCGTGCGCTACAGCAAGGCGGAGTCCATCGCGGCGGCGCTGGATGCCCTCGGAGCGAATGCCGCCGAGGCCGTGATGGTGGGGGACCGCAAGCACGATGTCGAGGGCGCCCGCGAGCTCGGCGTGCCCTGCATCGGGTTGTACTCCGGCGCCGCCGAGCCCGGTGAGCATGAGTGGGCCGGTGCTGCGGCTATCGCGCATGATGCGGCTGAGCTCGCCCGCCTCCTCGGGGTATAAGCCCTCCAACGACATCCGTCTTGCTACCTGACCTGAAAGGAGCCGTTATGGCAGAGGATCTGAACGAGAATATCGATGTATATGTCGAAGAGGTCTGGGAGGATGTCATCGCCGACATCTCGGAGCTCGTGAGCCACCCATCCGTGGCCGATGCCGCCGCCGCGGCGCCCGGCGCGCCCTTCGGCCCCGCGGCCCGCGAGGCGCTCGACGCGGCGCTCGCCATCGCGAAGCGCCTCGGCTACGAGGTGGGCGACGATGAGGGCTACGTGGGCATCGCCGACATCCCGGGGGCCAGCGAGGAGCAGATCGCCACGATCGCGCATGTCGATGTGGTCCCGGCGGGCCCCGGTTGGGATGGGGACCCGTTCGCCATGCGCCGCCAGGACGGCTGGCTCATCGGCCGCGGCGTGATCGACGACAAGGGTCCGGCGGTCCTCTCGCTCTACGCGGGCGCCTACCTGCTCCGCCAGGGCATCACGCCCCGCCACACCTTCCGGGCGCTTCTCGGCAGCGATGAGGAGGTGGGCATGACCGACGTCCATCACTACCTCGAGGGGCATCCGCAGCCCGCCTTCCTGTTCACGCCTGACGCCGAGTTCCCGGTCTGCAACGCCGAGAAGGGCAACTTCGGGGCGACCTTCACGAGCGCGCCCATCGAGGGTGGCCGCATCCGCTCGTGGAGCGGTGCCGAGGCGACGAACGCGATCCCGGGACTCTCGGTGGCGGAGCTCGCCATCGACGCCTCTCAGCTGCCTGCGCCGCGTGAGCACGCTGGCCGCATCTCGGTTGAGGCAGCGGGCGAAGGACTTGCGCGCATCACGGCCCGCGGCATCGGCGGACACGCCTCGCTGCCGGCGGGGACGCTGAATGCCATCGGCCTCATCGTCGGCTACCTGCGCGAGGCCGAGGCCGCGGTCCCCGATCTGCTCACGAGCGCCGAGCGTGACTTCGTCGACCTTCTCACGGCCCTCACTGCCGACACCGACGGCGCCGCCGCCGGCGTGGCGAGCTCGAACGCGGCCTTCGGTCCGCTCACGCTGAATGCGGGCACGATCCGTGTGACGGCGGAGGGCGCACTCGAGCAGACGATCGACATCCGCTTCCCCGACAGCATCACCCCCGAGCGCCTCACCGAGACCCTCACCGCGCTCGCCGAGAACCACGGCGCCGCCCTCGCCGTCTCGCGCGTGAAACCGCCGTTCTCCGTCTCCGCCGAAAGCCCTGCCGTCCAGGCACTGCTTGAGACCTACCGCGAGGTCACGGGGAGGGATGCCGAGCCGTTCAGCATGGGCGGCGGCACCTACGCCCGCAACTTCGAGCGCGCGGTCTCGTTCGGGCCCGAAGAGAACGACCTCGCCCTGCCCGACTTCGGCGGCCCCATGCACGGGCCCAACGAGTGCGCGTCGGAGGCCCTGCTCAAGCAGGCGCTCAAGATCTACATCCTCGCGATTCTGAGGCTCGACGCCCTGGATTTGTAAGCGCCCGGTAAAGCCGCCGTTTGAAGACGGTAATCCTTCGTCAATGCTCGGTAATAGGTCGCCGGTGGGCACATGGTCCCACCGGCGACCCCGTATGCTCCTAATCGAAGCGCGAAGTGCGCTGTTCTCGAAAGGAGCATCATGTCCAACTCTGTTTACTCGCGTCGTCAGTTCCTCGGTCTGGCCGGCGGCCTCGCCGCGTTCGCCGGGCTCGGTCTCGTGGGCTGCGGCGGCAACGCGGCCTCCAACACCGCCGCCGAGGGCTCCGCTGCGGGTTCCGCGGCCGCCAGCGTCACGGGCGAGGTCACCTTCGACGGCGCCTCCTCGTTCGTGGGCCTCGTCGAGGCCGCGGCCGAGCAGTTCATGGATAAGAACCCCGACGTCACGGTCACCGGTTCCGGCAACGGTTCGGGCAAGGGCCTCACGGCCGTATCCGAGGGCACCGTCTCCATCGGCAACTCCGATGTGTTCGCCGAGACCAAGCTCGACGCCGACAAGGCCGCCGAGCTCGTCGACCACGAGGTCGCCGTCGTCGGCATGGGCCCCGTCGTCTCCAAGAACGTCACCGTCGACGACCTCAGCCTCGAGCAGCTGAAGGGCATCTTCTCCGGCCAGATCACCAACTGGTCCGAGGTCGGTGGCGCCGACGCCACGATCGTCGTGCTGAACCGCAAGGCCGGTTCCGGCACCCGCGCCACCTTCGAGGCCGCCGTCTTCGGCACCGAGGCCAACGAGTTCAAGGGCGATGCCGAGCTCGACAAGTCCGGCGACGTCCAGACCCAGATCGCCAGCACCGACAACGCGATCTCCTACCTTGACTTCTCGCACTTCGATGAGGAGAAGTTCACCGCCATCAAGGTTGGCGGCGTGGCCCCCGAGAGCAAGAACGTCCTCGATGACTCCTTCAAAATCTGGGCCACCGAGCACATGTACTGCGCCAAGGACGCCGACGACGCGACCAAGGCCTTCCTCGAGTACATGCTCTCCGACGAGGTCCAGGGCTCGCTCGTCGAGGAGCAGGGCTTCATCCCGGTGTCCGAGATGAAGGTCACCAAGGACGCCACCGGCAAGGTCACGGAGAAGTAGCATGGCCCAGACGATGCCCAAGCGTCGTCTTGAGAAGATCGGTCTGAGTGTCACGGGCGCCTGCGTCGCGCTCGTGACACTCGTGGTAGTCGCCTTGATCGTCATGGTGGCGGGCAAGGGCCTCTCCGCATTCCTCAAAGACGGCGTCAACCCGCTCGAGTTCTTCGCGGGCACCAAATGGGATCTGCAGAACACGCGTGAGAGCGGCATGCCGTACGTCGGCGCCCTGCCGCTCATCGTGACGTCGTTCGCCGTCATGGTGCTCTCGACCCTGTTCGCCCTGCCGATCGCGGTGGGTTCCGCCATCTATGCGGTCGAGATCAAGCCCGAGTTCGGCCGCCGCGTCTTCCAGCCGATGGTCGAGCTCCTCGTGGGCATCCCCTCGGTCGTGTTCGGCCTCATCGGCTTCCATGTGGTCGTGGGCTTCATGAAGCTCGCCTTCGGATCGGCCACGGGCCTCGGCATCCTGCCCGGCGCCATCGTGCTCGCGGTCATGATCCTGCCGACGATCACCACCTTCTCCATCGACGCCCTGCGCGCGGTTCCCGACAGCTACCGCCAGGGTTCGCTCGCGCTCGGCTGCACCCGCTGGCAGACGATCTGGCATGTGGTCCTCCATGCGGCGAAGTCCTCGCTCATCACCGCCACGATCCTCGGCATGACCCGCGCGTTCGGCGAGACCCTCGCCGTCCGCATGGTCATCGGCGGCATCGAGCTGATGCCGGCGGGCCTGCTCGATGCGGCCTCCACGATCACGACGACGCTCACCACGAGCATGGCCGTCTACGCGGACGGCTCGCCGCAGTCCGACATCCTCTGGTCGCTCGGCCTCCTGCTCATGGGCATGTCGCTCGTGTTCATCCTGCTCATCCATTTCGTTGGCCGGAAGGGGGCGACGGAACGTGGTTGAGATCCCCGATTCCCCCACGGTGAACGGCGGCGGCATAGATCCCTCCATCACCTCGGCGACGCCGTCCGTGGTCGATCCCCGGGCGGACGCCGTCCGTCGCGAGCGGCTGCGCCGGCGCGCGATCACCCAGGACAAGATCGCCACGGGCGTGCTGACGGCCATCATCGGCCTCGTGCTCCTGATCGTGATCGCGATGGTCGGATACATCCTCGTCGAGGGCGCCTCGACGCTCGCACAGCCGGGATTCCTCACGGAGCGCTCGCGGGCCAACGGCACGGCCGGTGGTGTGGCGTACCAGCTTTTCGACTCGTTCTACCTGCTGTTCCTGACGCTCATCATCTCCGTCCCCATCTCGCTCGGCGGGGCGATCTTCATGGTCGAGTACGCGCCGGACGGCCCGGTCAAGCGCATCGCCTCCACAGCCGTCGAGACGCTCTCGAGCCTGCCCTCGATCGTGGTCGGCATGTTCGGCTTCCTCGTGTTCAGCGTCGGGTTCGGGTGGAAGTACTCGATCATCTCGGGAGCCGTGGCGCTCACGATGTTCAACATCCCCATCCTGGTGCGCGCCATCCAGCAGGCCCTCGAGGACGTCCCCCAGGCGCAGCGCGACGCCTGCCTGGCCATGGGGCTCACCCGCTGGGAGGCGACCGTGCACGTGCTCGTGCCCTCGGCGATGTCGGCCATCGTGACGGGCGTGGTGCTCTCCGCCGGCCGCGTGTTCGGCGAGGCGGCGGCCCTGCTCTTCACCTCGGGCATGTCGAGCCCGGTGCGGCTGAACTTCCTCTCCTTCAACTTCTCGAGCCCCTCCTCGGCATGGAACATCTTCCGACCCGGTGAGTCGCTCGCCGTGCACATCTACAAGATCTACGGCGAGGGCTCGCCCGAGGCGCAGCAGATCGTCTGGGGCACCGCCGCCCTGCTCATGATCTGCGTCCTGATCTTCAACGTGGCCGCCCGCCTCGCCGGCCGCGCCCTCTCTAGAAAGGTGACAGGCGAATGATCCCTACGATGGAGCAGCCCGGCGCGGCTCAGCTCGATGACGCCCTCGAGGAGCCCGTCCTCCGCACCAAGGACGTGAACGTCTGGTACGGCGACCACCATGCGCTGGACGACACTTCGCTCAACTTCCGCAAAGGCGAGATCACCGCGCTCATCGGCCCTTCGGGCTGCGGCAAGTCGACATATCTGCGCTGCTTGAACCTCATGAACCGCGAGATCAAGAGCTGCCAGATCACCGGCGAGATCTTCTACCGCGGACACGACATCAACACGCCCGACGAGGACCTCTACGAGCTCCGCAAGTCCATCGGGATGGTGTTCCAGCAGCCGAACCCCTTCCCGAAGTCGATCTACGAGAACATCGCGTTCGCCCCGCGGTGCCACGGCCTGCGCGACAAGGCGACCCTCGACGAGCTCGTCGAGGAGAGCCTGCGCGGCGCGGCGCTCTGGGATGAGGTAAAGGACAAGCTGAACAAGAGCGCCCAGGCGCTCTCCGGCGGCCAGCAGCAGCGCCTCTGCATCGCCCGCGCCCTCGCCCTCAAACCCGATGTGATCCTGCTCGACGAGCCCTGCTCGGCGCTCGACCCGATCTCGACCCTCGCGATCGAGGAGCTGATGCACAGCATTGCCACCGGCCGCGCGATCATCATCGTGACCCACAACATGGAGCAGGCCACGCGCGTCTCGAACCGCACCGCCTTCTTCTACATGGGGGAGATGATCGAGACGGGGGAGACCGAGCAGATCTTCAACGCGCCCAAGAGCCAGCGCCTCAACGACTACCTGAGCGGAAGGTTCTCCTAGGGGATCCTCGCCTCTCAGGTGGCTCCTTTCGAAGCGCAGCCGCGGCTCGCCGATTCGGTGGCCGCGGCTGCGCGCTTTTGCGCCGATGAGGGTACAATCTCGGGATACCTGGTGCCGAGGAGGGGAGTGGTCGTGGGCGATACGGAACGCGAAGGGTTCTTCAGCCGCGTGTACGAGACGGTCGAGCAGGTGCCGGCCGGCATGGTCGCCACCTACGGGCAGATCGCGTGCCTCATCGGCGAGCCCCGCAAGGCGCGGTTCGTGGGGTTCGCGCTCCATGTGAACCCGCGGCCCGGCGAGGTCCCCTGCCATCGCGTCGTCTTCGCCGATGGGCACCTGGCCCCGGGGTTCGCCTTCGGGGGCGAGGCCGCCCAGCGCGATCTCCTCGAGGATGAGGGCGTGCGCTTTTTGGATGACGGTCGCGTCGACCTCGCGGCTAGCCAGTGGCCGGCGGGATTGGCGTGATCTCCCGACCCTTCAACCTGCTAGGATGGGACAGCAGCAACGAAAGGGTCAGACATGGCAGTGCTTCTCGGAGCCGATTCGGTTCATCTTGAGTTCCCCACCAAGCGCGTCCTCGAGAACGTGACGCTCGGCGTCGCGGAAGGGGACCGCATCGGCATCGTGGGGGTGAACGGCGACGGCAAATCCACCCTGCTCTCGGTGCTCGCGGGCACCGTCGAGCCCGACGAGGGCCGCGTCACGCATCGACGCGATCTCGCCGTCGGTGTGCTCGGGCAGCGCGATGCCCTGGACGGAGGCTCCTCGGTCAAGCATGCGGTCGTTGGCGACCTCCCGGAGTACGAGTGGGCGGCGAGCCCGCGCGTCCGCGAGATCTTGGACGGGCTCATCGCCGACGTCCCCTGGGACGCGAAGGTGTCCGAGCTCTCCGGCGGCCAGCGCCGCCGCGTTGACCTCGCGCGCCTGCTCATTGGCACCTGGGACGTGCTCATGCTCGACGAGCCCACGAACCACCTCGATATGCGCACCATCAACTGGCTGGCACGGCACCTCAAGACCCGCTGGCAGCCCGGCGCGGGCGCCCTGCTCGTCGTGACGCACGACCGCTGGTTTCTCGATGAGGTCTGCACCTCCATGTGGGAGGTCCACGATGGGTGCGTGGACCCCTTTGAGGGAGGGTACTCGGCCTATATCCTGCAGCGGGTGGAGCGCGATCGCCAGGCCCAGGTGAGCGAGGAGCGACGGCGCAACATGGCCTGCAAGGAGCTCGCCTGGCTCTCGCGCGGGGCGCAGGCGCGGTCAACGAAGCCGAAGTTCCGCGTGGACGCCGCCCGCGACCTCATCGCCGACGTGCCGCCCGTCCGCGACGAGCTCGAGCTCAAGCGCCTCGCCGTCTCGCGCCTGGGCAAGAAGGTCATCGATGTCGTCGACGTGAGCGCCGGATACCGCGATCAGGAGGGCGCGGCGCGGACCGTGCTCTCAGATGTGACCTGGCTCATCGGCCCGGGGGACCGCTTCGGGCTCCTGGGCGCGAACGGGGCGGGGAAGACGACCCTCCTCGAGGTGATCCAGGGCAGGCTCGCCCCGTCGTCGGGCAGGGTGAGGATCGGCGCGACCGTCCGCTTCGGGGTGCTCTCGCAGCAGCTCGACGAGCTCGCCCCCCATGAGGGGGAGACGATCCGCGAGGTCCTCGCCACCTGCAAGCGCGTCTACGTGGTGGACGGCAAGGAGACGAGCCCCGAGAAGCTCTGCGAGCGCCTGGGGTTCACCACGCAGCAGATGATGAGCCGCATCGGCGACCTGTCGGGCGGCCAGAAGCGGCGCCTCTCGCTGCTGCTCACGATTCTCGCGGAGCCGAACGTCCTGATCCTCGACGAGCCCGGCAACGATCTCGACACCGACATGCTCGCCATCGTCGAGGACCTGCTCGACGGCTGGCCGGGGACCCTGATTCTGGTCACGCATGACCGCTTCCTGATGGAGCGCGTGACCGACCACCAGTATGCCCTCATCGACGGCCGCCTGCGTCATATGCCGGGTGGGGTCGACGAGTACCTGCGCATGGCCGGGGCCTCAGGCGCGACCTCCGCCGCGGGCAACGCCGTGGCGGCCCCGCAGGGTGACCACACCCCGTCCGCCAGCTCCCTCTCGAACACGGAGCGCCAGCGCCTGAAGCGCGAGGTCGCATCGCTTGAGCGGAAGATGGCCTCCAAGCGCGAGCTCGCCGACGGGCTTCGCGAGGGGATGGTGTCGATCGATCCCACGGACTACCAGGCCCTCGAGGCGCAGCAGGCTCAGATCAACGAGGCGCTCGCCGCCCTCGACGAGCTCGAGACGGCCTGGCTCGAGGCGAGCGAGCGGCTGGAGGGATAAGCCCGCGGCATCGAGGCGGTTGCGAGAAGTAAACCACCGCTAACTTGTGTGCACCTTGTGAAGAGCAAAACCCATATGGACAGAGGTAGGTGTGTTTACTATAGTTAACTAAACAACGGACGAGGAAACGGCGACATATTATCCTCCCCGTTGAGTTTGTATCGCATCCCTCCCCTCTGTGCGATCAACGGTGTACGGGGAACGGCCCGCTCAGCTTTGAGCGGGCCGTTCCTTTTTAAGACGTATGAACGGGAGCGAGATCCACGGCCGCGATTCGCGCGGTCGGCTCAGCGCCCCTCGATGAAGCGGTCCACAACCTCCGCGATGGCGCCCTCGTCGGCGCTGGCGGAGAGCACGACGTCGCAGTGGGGGCGCACGTCGTCCGTGACGTTCGCGACGCCGACTCCGAGGCCCGCCGCGCGGATCATCGAGAGGTCGTTGGCGGAATCGCCCACCGCGACGGTTTCGGCGGGGGAGATGCCGAGGATCTCAGCGAGCTTCAAGAGGCCGGCCCCCTTGGTGACGCCTCGGGGCATGAGCTCCATGTAGCGGCCGGAGGAAAAAGTCGGTTCCACATTGAGGGCGGTGAGGTCGTCGGCGATCGTGGCTCCGAGGTGCTTCAGGCCGTCGAAGTCATCGCTCATGTAGCAGACCTTCACCGGGGTGGTCTCGAGGCGGAGGCTCTCAAAGGTTGGGAAGGATGCGGAGTCCTTGAGCTCGATGCCGCTGTAGGCGCTCACGTAGCGCCGCTCGCTCTCGGGGGCGTCGAGGATGTGCACGATGCCGTCCGGCATGTTGAGGAGCACGCAGAGCCCCCGCGCGAGGCCGTCCGCATAGAGCGCTGCCGCACGGTCCCGGTCCAGGCCGCAGCTCACGAGCGGCTCCGGGTCGCCGTAGCGGTTGATGAAGCCGCCGTTGAACGAGATGACGTAGCTTCCCTCCATGAGCTCGGGATCGATCCCGGCGATACTGTGCATGATGGACGCGTACGCCCGTCCTGAGCTCGGGACGAAGAGGACGCCGCGCTCGCGAGCCCGGCGGATGGCGCTGATGTTCGCCGGCGGGATGCGGTGGTCGCCGTCGAGGAAGGTCTCATCCATGTCAGATGCGATCAGGCGGTACATGTCGTCTCCCATAAGGATGGGACGGGCCGGGATCGCCCCGGCCCGCCGTGGTCGTCGAAGCTAGTAGACCATCCCCATGGCCTCGCGCACCTCGCCGAGCGTCTCCTCGGCGATCTCGTTGGCGCGGCGGTTGCCCTCGTGCAGGACGTCCTTCACATAGTCCATGTCCTGCTCGATCTCGCGGCGACGGGAGCGGATGGGCTCGAGGTAGGCGTTGACGGCCTCGGTCACGAAGGCCTTGAGCGCGCCCGACCCGCCCATGCCGATCTCCTCGGCGATCTCGGTCTCGCTGCGGCCCGAGCAGATCGCGGCCGTGGAGAGAAGCCCGGAGACGCCGGGGCGCCCCTCGGGATCGAACGTGATCATGCGCTCGCCGTCGGTCTGGCTCTTCTTGATGCGCTTGGCCGTCTCCTCGGGCGTCATCGACAGGCTGATAGCGTTGCCGTAGCTTTTGGACATCTTACGGCCATCGAGGCCGGGGAGGAGCGGCGTGTCGGAGAGGAGGGCGTCGACCTCGGGGAACACGTTACCGTAGCGGTTGTTGAACTTGCGGGCGATGAGGCGCGTGAGCTCGATGTGGGGGAGCTGGTCGCGGCCGACCGGCACCACGTTGCCCTTGCAGAAGAGGATGTCGCAGGCCTGGTGCACGGGGTAGGTGAGCAAGAGACCCGTGAGCTCATGACCGCTCGCCTCCATCTCAGCCTTGACCGTGGGGTTGCGCTGCAGCTCGGCCTCGGAGACGAGGGAGAGGAAGGGGAGCATGAGTTGGTTCGCAGCGGGAACGGCGGAGTGCGCGTAGATCATCGTCTTTTTGGGGTCGATACCGCAGGCGAGGTAGTCGATCACGAGGTTGTAGACGTTGTCCTGGATGTGATCGGTGGTGTCGCGGTCGGTGATGACCTGGTAGTCGGCGATGAGGACGCTCGTCTTGACGCCGAGGTCCTGGAGCTCGACGCGGCCCTTGAGGGTGCCGAAGTAGTGGCCGAGGTGCAGGCGGCCCGTCGGGCGGTCTCCCGTGAGCATCGTGTAGCTCTCGGGGTGGAGGGGGAGGTCCGCGCGGATCTCGTCGCTGCGCCTGCAGGCGGTCTCATAGCTGCGCTCGTTGGGCATGGTGCTCCTTCTGTTCGGTGATCGGGGTCGCGTTTCAGTGTGATGTGCGGTGATGGTGGTGGCCGTGGTGGAGGCTGCGCTCCTCCTCGGCGAAGGCGGGGTCATCGGGTGTGATGAGCTCGTCCTCGTCGTCGGCGGCGTTGTAGTGGTGCAGCAGGACGGGCTCGAAGAGGTGGAGCCGCAGGGCGAAGGCGATCGAGGAGGCGAGGAGGATGAGGAAGATGACGACGCGCCAGGTCACCTCAACCTGGTTGATGGTCGCCGCGCCGAGCGAGAGCAGGATCGTCCATGCGTAGATGAGCAGGACGGCCTGCTTCTGGTCGAAACCTTCCTGGATCAGGCGGTGGTGGATATGGCCCTTGTCGGCCTGGCCGATGCTGATGTGCGCCCGCTTGCGGCGCACGATCGCGGAGAGGGTGTCGAGGATGGGCACCCCGGCGACGATGAGGGGCATGATCATCGAGGTGAGCGCCGCCACGCGAGATACGTTCAGGAGCGAGATGGTGCCGAGGGCGAAGCCGAGCATGAGGGCGCCCGAGTCGCCGAGGAAGATGCTCGCCGGGTGGAAGTTGTAGCGGAGGAAGGCGAGGCAGGCCCCGATGAGCGCGATCGAGAGGGCGGCGGCGTCTGCGCGCCCGGCGAGGATCGCGAAGGAGAACATGGAGCCGGCGGCGATGGCGGAGACGCCGGTGGCGAGGCCATCGAGGCCGTCGATCAGGTTGATGATGTTCGAGTAGGCGACGAGGTAGACGATCGTGACCGGGTAGGAGAGCCAGCCGAGGTCGATCTCGCCTGCGCCGAAGGGGTTCACGACGGCGTGGATGAGCAGGCCGCTCGCAGCCGCGACGAGGGCCGCGAGGACCTGGCCCGCGAGCTTCATGCGGGGCGACAGCTGGACCACGTCGTCGACCGCGCCGGTGGCGACGATGATCAGGAAGGCGATCGCGAGCAGCGGGTAGTCGATCGCCATGCTCGGGTGCGGGATGAGCGCGGAGGGCCAGCCCCAGGCGATAGTGCCGACGATCTGCAGGGCGCAGGCGAGGGCGAGCCCCGCGAAGACGGCGAGCCCGCCGAGGCGGGGGATGGGGGACGTGTTGATGCGGCGCTTCGAGGGGTAGTCGACCGCATCGAGCCTGATCGCGATGCGGCGCGCGAGCGGCGTGCAGGCGAGGGTGGTGATGAAGGCCGCGAGGGCCAGGTATATGTAGGGAATCGCGAGATCCACGCGCGGTACCGCCGAAAGATCGAGAGCCGTTGACCCAACCATTCTACAGGAGTCGCGCGGGGCCGTCCGACGCATGGGCGGGACTGCATGAAAGGGACAGCGAGGGGTGCCGCGCCCCCGGTTCGGTCCCCCGCGAGGCCCACGAAAAAACGGGCCAACCGAAGCTGACCCGTTAGCGATCCTGTGGTGGAGACGAAGGGAATCCCCGCGCGGCTGCGCCGCCCGGGCCCGCTTCGCCGCTCCGCGGCTCGCGCGCTGCGCCGGCGAGGGGCTCGCGCCCCTCGGCTCGGCTCCGCGCCCTCCCGGGTTCGATCCCCCGCGAGGCCCACAAAAAAACGAGCCAGCCGAAGCTGACCCGTTGACAATCCTGTGGTGGAGACGAAGGGAATCGAACCCTCGGCCTCTGCCATGCGACGGCAGCGCTCTCCCAGCTGAGCTACGTCCCCAGGACGGCTTTCTATTGTAGCGGGCCGCGGTGACCTGTCAACGGTTTTCTCCGGCTATCTGGGGAGCGAACGTGAGATGGCGTTTGGGGCGTGCTCTGTGCGGATGGGAGCGGCGCCGCGACCCCGACGTGCTCCTAGGGGCGCTCGGCGGCCGAGCGGAGGACGCCCGTCGTGTCGAACGCAGGGGTGAAGCTCTCGTCGACCGCGCCGCCCTCTTGCCAGAACATCTGCGTGAAGCCCAGGTCGTCGGCGTGGTCGAGCACGAGCTCGTACTCCTCGTCGGTGACGGCCCGGGAGAGCTCGCCTCCGAGCCGCCGCATGCGGGCGTTGGGCGTGTACTGGTTCATCACCGAGATCGGGATATCCCCGGCGGTCTCCCAGATGAGGTCGAGCACGCGCAGCGAGTCGTCTGCGTGGCCCGGCAGGACGAGGTGTCGCACGATGATGCCCTGCTCCATGAGGCCCGTCGCACCATAGCGCACGCCCCCGCGCCGCGTGATCTCGTGCGCCATGCGCGCGAGGGCGCGGGTGGCGTGGGCGGGGTAATCCGACACCCGGCTCAGCGTGCTCCCGAGCCCCGGGTCCGCGTACTTGAAATCGGTGAGCCAGACGTCCACGAGGTCGCCGAGCTCCTCCACGGCTTCGGGCAGCTCGTAGCCGCTGGTGTTGTAGACGGTGGGAACCGTGAGGCCCCGGCTCCGCGCCTCGCGGATCGCATGGGGGAGGAGGTGGGCCCAGTGGGTCGCCGTCACGAGGTTGATGTTGTTGGCGCCCTGGTCCTGGAGCTCGAGCATGATGCTGACGAGGCGGTCCTCGGATATCTCGAGGCCGAAGGCGTCGGTCGAGATTTCATGGTTCTGGCAGAAGACGCATTTCAGGGGGCAACCGGAGAAGAAGACGGTTCCTGAGCCCGATTCCCCTGAGATCGGCGGCTCCTCCCAGAAATGCAGGGCTGCCCGCGCGACGGTGAGCGCGGAGCCCGCGCCGCATGCGCCGACTTGCCCATGCGCCCGATCGGCGCGGCAGCGCCGCGGGCAGAGCTCGCAGTGGGTGAGCGTTTCAGGTGAGAGCAGCGGCATGGGCATCCTTTCGTCACGCGCACACTATAGCGCCCGGACGGCTGGCATACGCGCGGGGGACGGCGGATGTGATGGGGGAGTGTCGAGCCATAAAAGAGCCGCCCCCCAACGTCACGAAATGAACCCACCTATACCAGGTGGGTGCCCTCATCGTCCTCTCCAGCTTCCTTAACAACGAAGGATGTCTGTACCAGAAACGACTGTGCGGGCTCCCTAAATAAACGCGACGGTTCACCCAGTTGCTCCGTTGGGGGGCGGAACACCTTCATCATAGTGCGACGCTCGGCGGATACCAGTCTTGACTTTGCCCGCGGCAACGAGGAGCATGGAATCATGCGCCCGTGCGGGGCGCCGTCTTTGCGCGCCTCGCTTCTCATATTGAAATCTTGTGGTCGCGCTCCATCCCCGACATGTCCTCCAGTCGCTCCTCACACGGGGAGCGAGGATTGAAATTGCTTCGTCGAGCGCCATGTGGCGTCCTTTCGCCTGCTCTCCGCCCGCTCGGGCGTCGTCGGTCCGCCTTTCCCCGGCGGCTGGGTGGCGCCGCGCTTCTCCGCGCGCGGCGGGCGTGTATGGAGTCGGCCGCGCGGGGGCGGCCGGTGTTCCGCGAGGCTTCCCGCCCCCGGGTCGAACGGGGGGGGTCTCCGGGGCCAGAGCCCGGCGTCCTGCCGTTGAACTAGCGGGAAATGTGGTACTGTGTCAGCAGAAGGGCTGACCTGCTGCCCCAGTAGGGGGGGAGTGGCGAGGCCCTTCCTCTGCCCGGCGTTCTGCCGCTGAACTAGCGGGAAATGTCCTATATGATAGGTATAAGCGGCTTCGCCGCCGGGGGTGCGGCACGCCCCGATCTTTGAATCGGGACACGGCCGCGCCCCGCTTACTTAAACCGCCTCATCTCACCGCTTTCAGAGAAGACGATTAGCTCCTCCCCTGGTCTGCGCTTCTTCTCAAGGTGTGCGACCACCTCCTCGAAGTTTCCCGTCAAGCCCTCGCATGTGAAAACGGCCTTCATTGGTGAGTTGAGCCCTAATTTGAGCCACTTGACCCTCGCCCTCTTCATCTGGTTGCCCACAGAGGTGCCAGGGTTCGTCAGATTCTTCATCTCCCATAACGCGCCACCCATCTCGAGATCGATATTCGCGGGCGCCTTCGGATCTTCGAGGAGGCTTTTCGGTGAGAACCCGTGCATCGTCAGGTGGTCAACCCCGGCCTTCTCCCACTTGACGAGCTCGGAGCGCGGCTTCCCATAGACGGCGATACCATGCTGGCCGCCGTAGGGAATCGCGGAGCCGACGAGGCGCCTCTTGATCTCGTCGCGGTCATCGGCGGACAGCCCGGGCGAGGAGTCTATGACCTGGAAACGCCTCCACTGCTCATGGAGCTCCTTCGGCCTCACCCCCTCCACCAGCTCCTCGTCCGGGTCGCCGCCGAAGGCCGGCACGACCTTGCAGTCGTACCCGCGGTGGAAGTGGCGGAACTCGCCCGCCCTCTCCCGGGTCACGTACACCGCGCCGCGCGAGGCGAGCATGAGGCAGAACGGGCAGGTCTCGGCCCCGGTGGGGACGCGGGCGAACCGGGCGCCGCGGCGCCCGTCGCGGGCGGCGTTCGCCAGCACGGTCTCGTTGAGGCTCCTCATGGCGTCGTTCGCGGCGAACTCGCCGCAGGCGCGCGCGAACCCGGCGAGGTCGCCATCCGCGAGGCGGCCGCCTCGTCGTACACCTGCACCGCTCCGGCCATGGCTTACTTGGTCTCCTCGAGGAGCTCGACCGCCCTCGCGTCGGGGTGCGCGTTCATGCATGTTCTCCACACGAGGAGCGAGGGCCGAAATGACAAAGTTGGTGTAAAGATATTCAAGACCTTAATGCCCTGCTGTCAATTGGGATCCTTTCGCCCTTCTCAGCCTCCGGCTTGGCGTCCTCGGTCTTGGTCTCGTCGGCCATGTCTGCTCCTTCCGCGTGATCCCGGCGTTTGTTCGGCGTTTCACTCCGCATCGGATGGGGCGTGGGCCGCCCCGTGCCTGTTTCGGGGGCGTCGGCCGTCCCCATTGCCGAGACGGATCATCCCAGCTGTGTCACGCGGCAAAGGAAAAGGCCCCGCATCAGCGGGGCCTCGCAGGATGTTTTTCGGTTCTGGCTCACTCGACGGGCGTGCATTCCAGCATGAGGTCGACCGCCGACTGCTCGGGCAGCCACTTCTTCTCGACGCCCCCATCGCGCTTGTCCACGACGAAGATCGGGTTCGCCGCCCTGCGGAACTGGCCGTCCTCCCACTGCGTCAAGAAGAGCCATTTCCCCGCCGTCTCATTCACCCTGTACATGATGCGCGGGATGCCGGAGCGCTCTAGCTCCGCCTGAGCTATAGCGCGCGCCTCTGCCAATTCAACCATCCCTACGGCCTCCTCACCGCCCTGCCGACCAGATCTGAGAACTCGAGGTTGTCGATCCGCAGAATCACCGTGTTGTCCAAGTCGGCCATCTGGAACAGGTGGCTGCAGTCCCTGTTGCCGTTCTGCGGGTCAAGGAACCTTATTCTCCCTCCCGCGTTCTCGGCTATGAACACGTGGCCGTCTTTCATCCCCTCGTACCCGATGCCGACGATGGCCCTGCTGCCGTCCCCGAACGAGTCCATCTTCCCTTCGATTTTACCCCTGACCTCCTGCTTTGACGTCCCTCGCACGGCCTCCAATTTCGGGCTCTTGAACATCTTCGGCCATCCGGTCGGGCTCAGGTCCGACATCAGCCTGTCCGGCTTCGCCGCACTCGGGAGGGCGATCACGTCGCACCCACGCCTCCGGGCCTCGTAGGCAATCACGCACCTCTGGCAGTTGTCCTCGTACCCGGGGCGTTTTCGGTAATACGGGTTCGATCTCTTCACTGCCTCGTACGCCCTTTCCGGATGAGGTAGCCTGCGGGCTTCGTCAATCGTCTTGATCCTGCCGGTCAACTTCCCCGCAGCCGATCGCAGCGCGTCCCCGACACCCTCCCTCGCGGCCTCGCGCGGAACCTCCGCCTTGACGTCTATCCTCCTGCCCTTGGCGTCGAAGGCGTCCTCGCGACCGACGCGGCAGCGCGGCGCGCCCTTCTGCGAGAGCAATCTCTTCTGGGCGGCCCCGTCCTGCCCGTCGTCCTCGTCCGGCGTCTCGCTCCACCGCTTGGCCGTCCCGTGGGCGTATGGGGCAATGGAGTGCAGGCAGTTGGGTTCGTGCAGGCCGTCCCACGCCCCCGATTCGTGCAGGGGTAGCGAATTCCGTCAATTAAAGGTTGCTCTCCACTTGGGAGGCACGAATGACCGCCCTCCAGTGCGAATACGGCTTTCGGAGGTTCATGTATTTCTGGATTCGGAGGCTCCATGCCATCTGCGGCGATCGTGAGGATGCTCAGCCGTAGCGCCCTGGCCCGTGTCAAAGCATGCCATGAGCTGACGAATCGCGAAAACGGCCCGAACCGCCCATCCCCGCACCGCTCGATGCGCGCCCCTCAGGTATCGCAATCCAGTGCGACCCCCGGACCGGACGCCGCAGGATAACGCCGCCCCTACGCGCTCGAAACAGCTCATACCCCGGGCGCCGTCCCGCGCCCGATGCGTTTCCAAAAAGACGCGGGTCCGAAGACCCGCGTCTCAGATACTCAGATATCGATCACGATTCGCTCGGTGTCGCCTTCAAGCACGAGACGGTACCCGCATTTCTCGGCGATCGATGCGAACGTGTGAATCGTGGGATTCCAAGGTTCGCGATTCAGGCTCGACGTGATGAAATTGCGATGCCGTCCCAGGCTGACGGACACCCCGGCCCTGCTCTGCCCGGAAACTTTGAGCATCCTGTCCAGCGCGTCCCGTGTCTCCATGACTCTTCCCTCCTGCTTGCAGCAACCACATTTGGGCTATATCAAGCATAGTGGGGGGATGCAATAATTTCGTCAAGAATTCGGTATACGTCGAGAAAAGGGATGTGCGCGGCATTTCAGTCAACCGTCATAAGCTGGAAATACCACAGTAACGTTCTTTCGTCCGATAAAACACCCGGGGTCGGTTCAAAACGACTGGAAGTGTCTCATGCGTCCTCGCCGCCCCCCACGCGTGCCTATAACCAACTGAGGTAGTTCACATACGCCTGGGCGCTTTCCGGCACGGCCAGCGTGAGCTCCTGCCCGCCCGTGGACACCGTCACATAGCCCGGATCCCGGTAGGTGGTGACCGTCGCCGCGACCCCCTGATACGTGGTCTCGAAGCTCCCGCGCGCCTCTGCGCCGGCGGGAAGGTCCGTGACGCTCCACGAAGGGATATCGAGGCTGTCGATCACGCTCGTGACCTGCGCCTCGGGCAATCCTGTGGAGGACGCGATCTCTCCCGACCGCGACCGCAGATCCTGGTCGATCTGCTCCTTGACGCCCGATGCGTCGAGCGCAGCGTTCACAGCGGTCGTCTTTGCCGATCCGCCGGCACCGCGGACGAACCGGCCGAACGGGGTGTCGCGGAGCACCGTGTTCCCGAGCACCGCGACCACGGCGGCCGCCACGATAACGACGAGAACCGCCCTGAAGATCCTGCGTGCGACCTTGATCATGCTCTCCTCCTGACCACCGCGCACGCGGGCGCGGCCTCGTGGCGGGATGCACGACGCGCACCCCGCCGGGATAAAGAAAACGGCGACCGGGCGCGAGCCCAGCCGCCGCATGTGCGCGATGACGCGAAGGCTACTTGGCCTTGCCCTGGTTGGCGACGGCGTCGATCTTCGCCGCGATCGTCTCGGGATCGCCGATGTAGCGCTTGTCCAGCACGTTCATATCCTTGTCGAAGGTGTACACGCACGGGATGCCGGTGGGGATGTTCACCTCGAGGATCTCCTCGGGGGTCAGCTTCTCGAACTTCATGACGAGCGAGCGCAGGGAGTTGCCGTGGGCGGCGATGAGAACGCGCTTGCCGGCCTTCATCTCGGGAAGGATGCTCTCCTCGAAGTACGGCCAGGCGCGGGCGATGCAGTCCTTCAGGCACTCGGTGTAGGGCAGCTCATCGGACGGGATGTCACGGTACATCTCCTGGGTGTGCGGATCGCGCTCGTCGCCGGGCTCGAGGGCGGGCGGCTGCACGTCGAAGCTGCGGCGCCAGATCTTGACCTGCTCGTCGCCGTGCTCGGCGGCGGCGTCGGCCTTGTTGAGCCCCTGCAGGGCGCCGTAGTGGCGCTCGTTGAGCTTCCAGCTCTTGATGACGGGGAGCCACTCGCGATCGAGCTCGCCGAGCACGATGTTCAGCGTGTGGATGGCGCGCTTGAGCTGCGAGGTGAAGCAGATGTCAAAATCGAAGCCCTCCTCGCGCAGCGCCTTGCCGCCGGCAGCGGCCTCGGCGCGGCCCGTATCGGTGAGCTCGACATCGGTCCAGCCGGTGAAGAGGTTGAGCTTGTTCCACTCGCTCTCTCCGTGGCGCACGATCACGAGCTGCATGGTGTCCTGTGACATAGGATTCCTTCCGTGTTGTTGCCAATGGCAAGCCTATGGGCATGCCCTCATTGTCGCACGCGCCCCGGGGGCTGTCGAGAATCGCGCCCGCGCCCACGCGGAACGCGGATTTCCTACAATGGGATTCCATTCAGGCGGCGAGATAGGACGGTGGCGGCATGCGGATCGAGCGGGCGACGGTGGGGGATCTTCCGAGGATCGAGATGCTCTACCGCGAGACGGTGGAGGCGATGCACGGCACGCCCGAGGACATCGAGTGGGACATGTCCTGGCACCCCACACCCGCCGGCCTCGCGCGTCGCGTCGCTGCGGGCGAGCTCTTTCAGGGCGCTTGCGATGACGGCTCCCTCGCGGGGGCCTTCGTACTGAACGGCGAGCAGGCGCCCGCCTACGCTGCGGTTCCGTGGCCCCACCCGGCTGCCCCCGCCGAGGTCGCGGTCCTCCACCTCCTCGCCGTATCCCCGCGCCGGCGCGGCCGGGGAATCGGCCGCCTGCTGGTGGAGGGGGCGATCGAGGCGGCTCAGTCAGGGGGCTTTCGGGTCCTGCGCCTCGATGTGCTCGCCAACAACGTTCCGGCGGTGGGGCTCTACCGTGTGTGCGGCATGCTGGATCTCGGCCCCCGCGACATGGAGGTCGCGCCCGGCTTCGTCCGCCGCGCCCACGCGATGGAGATGGCGCTCGCCTGAGCGTCACGGCCCTCCGGCGGCGTCCGGCCTCCCACTGCGGGTATACTGCTTCCCAACGCGAACAAGTTCCGCGGGCACGCGCCCGCTGAGAGGGGAGGCCCTATGGCAGACCGGGACGCGGCGCCGCTCACGGAGGCCGAGCGCGAGGAGCTCGAGGCGCTCCGCGCTGAGAAGGCCCGTCGCGAGGAGGAGGAAGCCGCCCGCGCCGAGCGCGAGGAGCTCGAGGCGCTCCGCACCGAGCAGGAGCAGGTCGATGCCGAGATTCTGCGTGCGCGCGCGGAGGAGGAGCGGCCCCGGCGGGTTCCGGCCCGCACCGCCGAGCCCACACAGGAGCCCGACCCCGTGGTCGACCCTGAGAACCTCACCTTCGGGCAGAGGATGGTCATGACGCCCACCGCCACCGACTCCGATGACATCCCCGTCATGGCCCCCGCCCAGAAGATCATCATCGGCCTCGCCCTCATCGGCGTGGTCCTGCTCGCCATCTACATCTTCACCCGCTAGAGCGACCGACCCCCGCCTTCGCCCCTCAAGGAAAGGACAGCACATGGCGCTCACCGATGCGACGCAGCCCACCGACGCCGCGCTCCTGACCGACCTCTACGAGCTCACCATGGCCCAGGGTCTCTGGGAGAGCGGCAAGATCGAGGAGCGCGCCTGCTTCACGGTCTTCTACCGCGACAACCCCTTCGGGAGCGGCTTCTCCGTCATGTGCGGTACCGCCGAGATCCCGGAGCTCGTTGAGAGCATCCGCTTCACGCCGGATGACATCGCCTACCTGGCGAGCCTCGAGGCGCCGCTCGGCGGGTCGCTTTTCAACCCGGATTTCCTCGACTACCTGCGCGACTTCCGCATGCGCGTGGACATCGACGCCATCCCCGAGGGCGAGCTCTCCTTCGCCCGCGAGCCCCTCGTGCGCGTCGTCGGCCCCACCTTCGACTGCCTCCTGCTCGAGACGGCGCTCCTGAACACCGTGGGGTTCCAGACGCTCGTGGCCACGAAGACCGCGCGCGTGGTCGAGGCGGCGAAGGGGCGTCCCGTGGCCGAGTTCGGCCTGCGTCGCGCCCAGGGTCCCGACGGCGGCCTCACCGTCGCCCGCGCGAGCTACGTGGCCGGCGCCGCGTCCACCTCCAACGTGCTCGCCGGCCGCCGCTGGGGCATCCCCGTCTCCGGCACGCACGCGCACAGCTGGGTCATGAGCTTCGACTCCGAGCTCGAGGCCTTCCGCGCCTACGCGCGGAGCATGCCGCGCAACTGCACCCTGCTCGTGGACACCTACGACGTGCGCGAGGGCGTGGAGAACGCGATCACGGTCGCCAAGGAGATGGAGGCCCGCGGCGAGCGCCTCTCCGGCATCCGCATCGACTCGGGCGACCTCGCGAAGCTCTCCGCCTACGCCCGCGCACGCTTCGATGAGGAGGGACTTCCCTACATCAAGGTGGTGGTCTCGAACGACCTTGACGAGTACACGATCCAGTCGCTCCTGAACCAGGGGGCGCCTGTGGACAGCTTCGGCGTGGGAACCAAGCTCGTCACCTGCTACGACCAGCCGGCCCTGGGCGGTGTCTACAAGATGTGCGCGCGGCTGGAGGAGGGCGAGAGCGACTGGACCCCGGTCATGAAGCTCTCCGAGCAGCCCTACAAGCGCACGATCCCGGGCATCCAGGGCGTTCGCCGCTACATGGACGCGTCGGGCGCGCCGGTCTGCGACATGATCTACGACGAGGCCTACCTCGAGGGCGAGGGGGAGTCGCGCGGCACGACGCTCGTCGCCGTGACCGACCCCGCTCTCGTGACCGAGGTCTCCGGCCTCGCATACCGCGAGATGCTTGAGCCCTGCGTGCGCGACGGCCGCGCGGTGGGGGAGCGCGAGCGCCTCGAGGACGCCCGCGCCCGCTGCGCGGACGCGCTCGCCAAGCTCGACCCGGCCTACAAGCGGTTCCTCTATCCCCAGGCGTACGTGGTCGGCCTCGAGCGCGGCCTCGCGGACCTGCGCGACCGCCTGGTGCGCGAGCGCATGGCTGAGGTCTCCTCGGCGCTCCCCTGGAAGCGCGCCCGCTAGCGGCTTGGGCGCAGGCGGCCGCGGCACGGCCGACATGAGATGGTTCGGATGAAAGGGTCCCCTTCGATGGCATATAAGACGATGGTCGTGAAGATCGGCTCCTCGACGCTCGTGGAGGGGCGCGCGCTCAGGCGCGATTTCATCGCCGACCTCGCCCGCCAGGCCGCGGAGCTCGAGCGCACGGGCTGGCGGCTCGTGGTCGTGAGCTCGGGGGCCATTGCCTGCGGTTTCCCCCAGCTCGGGCTCACGGCGCGTCCGACGGACATGCCGAGCCTCCAAGCCTGCGCCTCGGTGGGACAGAGCGCGCTCGTGACCGCCTACGATGAGGAGTTCCGCGCGGCCGGGCTCATCGCCTCGCTCGTCCTCCTCACGCGGCATGACACCGCGCGCCGCTCATCCTACCTGCACGCCCGCGATGCCCTGACCCGCCTGGTCGAGCTCGGCGTCATCCCGGTCGTCAACGAGAACGACACCGTCACCGTCGACGAGATCCGTTTCGGCGACAACGACACGCTGGCCGCGCTCGTGAGCTGCCTCGTCTCCGCGGACCTCTGCGTGGTGCTCTCCGACATCGACGGGCTCTACACCGACAACCCGGCGCTCGTCCCCACGGCTCGCTTCATCCCGCGCGTGCGCCGCATCGACGCCGAGATCATCGCCTCGGCGGGAGATTCCAGCAGCTCGGTGGGGACGGGTGGGATGATCACCAAGATCCGCGCGAGCCGCATCCTCATGACGGCGGGCATCGCGAGCGTGATCTGCTCCGGCACCGAGCCGGACGCCCTCGTGCGCCTCGCGCGCGGCGAGGAGGTCGGAACCTATTTCGAGCCGCCCGCGGGGCGGTTCGAGATCGCGCCGCGCAAGCTCTGGATTGCGCTCGGCGACAGCGCGCACGGTGCGGTGGACGTCGACGAGGGCGCGGCGGCGGCCGTCAGGGATCGCGGGTCGTCCCTGCTCCCGGTGGGCATCCGGCATGTCGAAGGCGATTTCAAGGCCGGCGACATCCTCGATGTGCGCGATCCGACGGGGCTCGTCATCGCGAGAGGCATCGCCGGCGCGGATGCCGCGGTCCTCGATCTCGCGGCCGGGCGGCGCCAGGAGACGATCGCCGCGAACCGCCTGCTCGCGGAGGTTGCCGGGAAGCCCGCCATCCACCGCGACGACATGATCGTCTTCGCCTGAGGGGGCGGGTTCTCGGCTCGTTCTGGCCATATTCTGTCGCTCGGAGGGGTCGGAGATTTCCACTTTTCCGTTTTTGGACGCTATTGCTGTCGATTCGGATGAATGCTTTAACATAATAAAGGGCTCTTCGGTGGTTTCTGTGGGAGAGATTCCGGCATAGGCCCAGCTCAGCGGGCGAAAACAACGATCTGGAACTGAAACGGCCCCGGGAGGGGCCGTTTCCGCGTCATCCGCCTATGATTGCTAAGCCAAATTCAGAC
>JAXEGS010000008.1:0-6522 GCA_034102905.1 Collinsella sp.
GCGCGCCCAGGACGACCGTGCGGGCCAGACCGAGGGCGAGAAGTAGTAGACTCTTCATGCGTCACACCTCTTCGGTTGTCTGAATTTGGCTTAGCAATCATAGGCGGATGACGCGGAAACGGCCCCTCCCGGGGCCGTTTAAGTTACAGATCGTTGTTTTAGCCCCCTTAGCTGGGCCTATGCCGGAATCTCTCCCACAGAAACCACCGAAGAGCCAGTTTTTATGGCGAGTCTGCCCTGTGTACTCGATCGTCCGTCGAAAACCTTCAGCAAAGTGCCCAAGTTTGTCAGCCGCGCATCCAAACCATCAGCAAAGCGCCGAGGTTTGTCCGCACTTCCGCGCGTATCGAACATCTGACCGAAGAAACAGGCCTTGCGGCGGCACACGGCAAGCGAGTTCATGACCCCGCAGTCCGTCCGATGCCCGCTCCGACATAGAAAAGGCCCCGCCTCCTGGAGGGGAGGCGGGGCCTTCGCGTCAGCTATGGGATGGGAAGCGCCTACTCGGCGGCCTCCTCGTCCTCCTTCTCCTCAGAGGGGAGCGGGGTGACGTCGATCTCGATGCCGAGGGTCTCGGCAGCGGACTTCATGGACAGGGAGATGCGGCGACGATCGAGGTCGATCTCCATGACCTTGACCTGGACCTTCTCACCCACGTGGGTGACCTGGCTCGGCTGATCGACGTGCTTGGCGGCCATCTCGGAGATGTGCACCAGGCCCTCGATGCCGTCGCCCAGGTCGACGAAGGCGCCGAACGGGACGAGCTTGGTGACGGTGCCCTCGACGATGGCGCCGACGGGGTACTTCTTCACCAGCGCGCGCCACGGATCCTCGGTGGTCTGCTTGAGACCGAGCGAGATGCGCTCGCGGTTGAGATCCACGTCCAGGACCTCGACCTCGACCTCCTGGCCGACCTTGACGACCTCGGAGGGGTGGTTGACGTGGTTCCAGGAGAGCTCGGAGATGTGGATGAGGCCGTCGATGCCGCCCAGATCCACGAAGGCGCCGAAGTCCACGATGGAGGAGACGGTGCCCTTGAGACGCATGCCGCTCTTGAGCTTGGAGAGGATCTCGGAGCGCTCGGCCTTGCGGGACTCCTCGAGCACCACGCGGCGGGAGAGCACGACGTTGTTGCGGTTGCGATCCATCTCGATGACGCGGGCCTCGATGGAGGTGCCGAGGTAGGACGTGAGGTCCTTCACGCGGCGCAGGTCAACAAGGGAGGCGGGCAGGAAGCCGCGCAGGCCGATGTCGAGGATGAGACCGCCCTTGACGACCTCGATGACCTCGCCCTCGACGTTCTCGCCGGCGTTGAACTTCTCCTCGATGCGGTTCCAGGCGCGCTCGTACTCGGCACGCTTCTTGGAAAGCACCAGGCGGCCGTCCTTGTCCTCCTTCTGAAGGACGAGGGCCTCGATGGGATCGCCGAGGCTGACCAGATCGGACGGATCGGCATCCTTGCGGATGGAGAGCTCGCGCACGGGGATGACGCCCTCGGACTTGAACCCGATGTCGACGAGGACCTCATCGCGCTCGATCTTGACGACGTGGCCGTTGACCAGATCGCCCTCATCGAAGTCGGTGATGGTGCCGTCGATCAGGTTGTTCATCTCCTCTTCGTTGACGTCATCAAGGGAGAAGATGGACGAGTTCTGAATCTCACTCAAAGGTGGACCCCTTTCGAACTACGGGGCCCCGATTGCGATACTCTCGGGGGCCGACAGATACGGTAGTGACTGCGTCCACAGTCACATTGTGTTAGGTTACGTTGAAACGCCCTCGATTTCAAGGGAGATCTTTCAAGTTTTACGTGAGCGGGCGAGCGGCATCCGCGCACGAAGCGCTATGCTTTTCGCAGGTTTGGAAACGCTCGGCGCGAGGGGGTTCATGGCTGTGCTGAAGGCCGTCGTCTTCGATATGGACGAGACGCTGCTGAGCATCAACCTCGGCGCATTCATCGCCGTCCTCGCCCGCGACGAGTCGGCGCTGCTCGCGGAGGCGGGCCGGCGGAGCACCTGGTCCATGCTCGCCGCCTACACGCGGGCGCTTTTGGAGATCAACCAGGCGGGGCATGACGGCGAACGCACGAACCGCGAGCTCTTCGACCGTGCCGTCGAACGCAGGAGCGGGGTGGTCCTCGCCGATCCGGTCGTGCGCGACATGATCGAATGCTACGAGCGCGAGGTCCTGCCCGGGCGGAACGACCGGATCATCAACGCCCGGCCGATGCCGGGGGCCGCGGCCGCGGTCGAAGCGGCGCTCGCGCGCGGGCTGCGCGTGGCGCTCTTCACGAACCCGAGCTTCTCAGAGACCTGCATCCGCTGCCGCATGCGCTGGGGAGGCCTCGACGATATGCCCTTCGAGCTCGTCACCACCATGGAGAACAGCCGTCACTGCAAACCCGACGCCGCCTATTACCTGGAGGGCCTCGGTGCGCTCGGCCTCTCCCCCGCCGAGGTGCTCATGGTGGGCAACGACCCGAAGCGCGACTTCCCGGATCCGGACTGCGGTCTCAAGACGGCCTACGTCGGCGGCGGGACGCCGGCGCGGGCGCTCTGGACGGGGTCGATGGAGCGGTTCGCCGAGCGATTCGATGAGGTCGTCGAGGCGTTTGAGGGAGACTGACCGTCTATCCACCAAGCCGCAGGGTCCGCTTCCCCGGGGTGCGTTCGCCTTCGGCTCAGAACATCCCGGGGAAGCGGACCCTGCGGCATAGGGCTCTTACCACCACATACTTGAAAGGGAAAAATGGTGCGCCGCCCGGGGGCGGCGCGTTTCTTACTCGAAGAAGAGGGCGATCTCGCGCTCGGCGTTCTCCAGGCTGTCGGAGCCGTGGATGACGTTGGAGTTGACGTCCAGGGCGAAGTCGCCGCGAATCGTGCCCGGAGCGGCCTCGAGCGGGTTCGTCGCGCCCATGAGCGAGCGCATCTTCGCCACAGCCGAGGGACCGGAGATCACCATCTTCACCACGGGCCCGCTCGTGATGAAGTCGATGAGCTCCCCGTAGAAGGGCTTATCGGCAAGGTGCACGTAGTTCGCGGCCGCCTGCTCGGGCGTGACCTCGGCGAGCTCCATGCGCTCGATCGTGAGTCCCGAGCGCTCAATACGGGCGATGATCTCCCCCACGTGGCGGTCGCGCACGGCGTCCGGCTTGATCATGGAGTAGGTGCGTTCGATAGATGCCATGGCTGTCCTTTCGAAAGTTGGCATTCCGGCCATCTTAGCAGACCGAACCCCATGGCAGCCGTCCTCGCGGCTAAGCGGCCGCCTGCGGCGCCACCGTTTCCATACCGACCAAGCTACCGGGCCGATTGGCTCCCGATCACAGCCCCTCGAGGACGGCCTCCTCCTCCACGAGCGAGGCGCGCACGAGCCGCAACTGCTGGGCCACGGCCGCCGGCGCCGTGCCGCCCTCGGTCGTGCGGGCCGCCACGATGCTCGGGATGTCGAGCGCACCCACGATGTCGGCCTCGAAGAGGTCGCTCGCCGCCTTGAAGTCCTCGATCGTGAGGTCGGCGAGGTCGCAGCCGCGGTGCTCGCAGGTGAGGACCAGATGCCCCACGACCGCGTGCGCCTCGCGGAACGGCATGCCGCGCTTGGCGAGGTAGTCGGCGATGTCGGTGGCGGCCAGGTGCCCGGTGGCACAGGCCTTGAGCATCGCTCCCTCGTTGAAGGTCATCGTCGACACCATACCGGCCATCACCTTGAGGCTCTTGACGAGCGTGTCGGCGGTGTCGAGCATCCCCTCCTTGTCCTCCTGGAGATCCTTGTTGTACGCGAGCGGGAGCCCCTTCATCGTCACGAGCATCTGCACGAGGTTGCCGTACACCCGTCCGGTCTTGCCGCGGATGAGCTCGGCGAAATCGGGGTTCTTCTTCTGCGGCATGATGCTCGAGCCGGTGGAGAAGGCGTCCGAGAGCGTCACGAACCCGAATTCCGAGCTGCTCCAGAGCACGATCTCCTCGGCGAGGCGCGAGAGATGCATGGCGCAGACGGATCCCGCGTACTGCAGGTCGAGTAGGAAGTCGCGGTCGGAGACGGCATCGAGCGAGTTGGGGATCACGCCGGAGAAGCCGAGGGTGAACGCGGCCATGCGGCGGTCGAGCGGGTAGCTCGTGCCGGCAAGGGCAGCGGCGCCGAGGGGCGAGGCGTCGGCGGCGGCGTGCGCCTCGCGCAGGCGGTGAAAGTCGCGGTGGAGCATCCACGCGTAGGCGAGGAGGTGGTGCGCGAGCAGGACGGGCTGGGCGTGCTGGAGATGGGTGTAGCCCGGCAGGATCGCCGTGGGATGTGCCTCGACGGC
This sequence comes from Collinsella sp., assembly GCA_034102905.1. Taxonomy (GTDB): domain Bacteria; phylum Actinomycetota; class Coriobacteriia; order Coriobacteriales; family Coriobacteriaceae; genus Collinsella. Next base: position 4,301 of record JAXEGS010000008.1, read on the forward strand.
GGCGATGAGCGCCTCCCGAAGCTCCACGACGGCCTCCATCATCTCGCGGCTGAGTCGCTTCGCCGCGAGGCGCGTATCGGTCGCCACCTGGTCGTTCCGCGAACGGCCGGTGTGGAGCCGCTTGCCGGCGTCGCCGATCCGACGGGTGAGCTCGCTCTCGATCGCCATGTGGATGTCCTCATCGCGGATGTCGAAGATGAAATCCCCCGCCTCGATGTCCGTCCCGATGGCGTCGAGGCCCGCGCAGATCCGATCGCAGTCCTCCTCGCTGATGATCCCCTGCGCGGCGATCATCTGGGCATGGGCCTTCGATCCCGCGATGTCCTCGCGAAAGAGATGGTGATCGACCGGCAGCGACGCCCCGAACTCCTGGGTTCCCTCGGCGACGCCGCCCTCGAACCGTCCTCCCCAAAGTGCCATGTCCTCAATCCTCTCTCATATATATGCTGTCCAGGCCCGCGGCTCAGCGGGCGGCCGCGTGCAGGGGGCCGGCCATCGGGGCTGGGGCGGGCGCAGGAGCGGTCGCGGGGGTCACCGGCGCGGCCGCGGAGCCCTGCTTGAGCGCCCAGGTCTTGAGCGAGAGCGCCTGGATGTTGATGAACCCCTTGGCGTCCATCTGGTTGAAGGCGTCGTCGTTGTCGTAAGTGGCGAGGTTCAGATCGTAGAGCGACAGGGCGCTCTTCCGCCCCGCCACCACGCAGGACCCCTTGTAGAACTTGAGCTTGACCTCGCCGGTCACATGCTCCTGGGTCTGGGTCATGAAGGCGTCGAGAGCCTGCTTGAGCGGGCTGAACCACTGGCCGTTGTAGACGAGGTCGGCCCAGGCCTGCTCGAGCTCGAGCTTGTAGTGCAGGACGGAGCGCTCGAGCGTGAGGTCCTCGAGGGCCTTGTGCGCGCTGATGAGGGCGAGGCCGGCGGGGACCTCGTAGCACTCGCGGGACTTGAGGCCGACGTAGCGGTTCTCGATCATGTCGATCCGGCCGTAGCCGTTCTCGCCGGCGATCTTGTTCAGCTTGCCGATGAGGGCGGGAAGCGGCAGGTGCTCCCCATCGAGGCTCACGGGCACGCCGTGCTCGAAGCCGATGACCGCGTACACGGGGGCGTCGGGGGCGTCCTCGGGTGCCGCCGTCATCGTCCAGATGTCCGCCGGCGGCTCCGCCCAGGGGTCCTCGAGCGCGCCCGCCTCGATGGCCCGGCCCCAGAGGTTGTCGTCGATGGAGTAGGGCTTCTCGAGGCTCGCGCCCACCGGCACGCCATGCGCCTTCGCGTAGGCGATCTCATCGGGGCGCATGCCGAGGTCCCACTCGCGGACCGGGGCGATCACGGTGAGGGTGGGGTCGAGCGCGAGGATGGACGTCTCGAACCGGACCTGGTCGTTGCCCTTGCCCGTGCAGCCGTGCGCCACGCAGGTTGCGCCGTGCTTGTGCGCGGCGGCCACGAGATGCGCCGAGATGAGCGGCCGGGAGAGGGCGGAGAGGAGCGGGTACTTGTTCTCGTACATCGCATTCGCCGCGATCGCGTGGGTGAGGTAGTCCTGGCAGAACTCCCCCTCCATGTCGATAACCTCGCAGGCCACGACACCGAGGGCGAGGGCCTTCTCCTTGATCTTCTCGAGGCCGTCGTGCTCCTGGCCGACGTTGCCGAGGACGGCGATGACGTCGAGGTTCTTCTCCTCCTGGAGCCATTTGACGCAGACCGAGGTGTCGAGGCCGCCGGAGTACGCGAGGACGACCTTCTCCTTGGTCGCCGTCGATGCGTTCTGTGTGGATGCTGCCGTGCTCATGGGGTGTCCTTTCGTTTGCCGATGAGGATGTCCGAATGAGCCCACGTGCGCGCTCGGCGCGCCTTTGGCGATCGCGTTGCCTGAGGGTGCCCGGCGCCCATAAAAAATGGTCCGTCGGGAAATCCTCGACGAACCAAACGTGGACCCGGTGAAGGCCTATGCCTTCGCGAAACTGGGCGACGTTATCGTCGTCGAGAAATCGCGCGGCGGCGTCGGTCGGCGCTATCGGCAGCGTTCTGGCAGAGAAGGATGGCCCGGGCCATCATGCTCTCGTATGTTGCCAGCGCGTGCTGCAAGAGTGCTCCTACCGTTTCGACCGTGCGTGACGCGATGCGGGCGTATGCCGACGTTCGCGTTGGAGGGCATGATACGCGTTTCGGCGCGGGGCGCAAGCGGGAAGGTGGAAATGTTTCGAGATTATTTCAGAGACGGTTTGCGG
>JAXEGS010000009.1:0-31971 GCA_034102905.1 Collinsella sp.
TGCTCATGCTCAGGTGCGGCGACTGCCAGCCCCAGCTCCCGGGTCGCCCGGTGAAGGCGAGGAAGAAGGGCGTGAAGGGAGCGAAGAGCGTTGCTGCCTAGGCTAGCCCCTTGTCACACAAACTACCGAAGCCTCAAAAAATATGAGTATGTGTTGGCGCGTACGAAGGGGAAGACCATGTGGAAGCATCTATCTCATGAGGAAAGGTATCTCATCTCGAAACTCTGCTCCTGCGGGTACTCGATGCGGCGCATCGCGCGCATCCTCTCGCGGGCCCCCTCGACCATCTCACGGGAGATCCGGAAGGGTAAGTGCTCGCAGATCGAGGGCGGTGCGTTGCTCACGCGCTACGAACCGGGGCATGCCGAGGTGGTCACTGCGAGGCGGGCCGCCGCCAAGGGTGCGCCGGTCAAGATTGGCCGTGACCACGCCACGGCTCAGGCGCTTGAGCGCTATCTGAGCGAGAAGCGCTACTCACCCTACGCCGCCCTCGCGGCAGCCCGGGCCGCAGGCGAGCTGCATACGCGCATCTGCTGCAACACGCTCTACTCCTACATCAGGAAAGGCGTCCTCGATGTCGATGAGAAGAGGGTGCTCAGGCGCTACCGGAAGCAGGGGGTGATGCACGGATCAGATCGGCGGCGCGCGAAGACAGGCGGGAAGAGCATCGATGAGCGCCCGCCGAACGTCTCATCGCGCCATGAGTTCGGCCATTGGGAGGGGGATCTCGTGGTGAGCCCCCGGGGATCCTCAAGGGCCGTCCTCACGCTGCTCGAGCGCAAGACGCGGATGCTCTTCGCCGTGCTGATCGAAAATAAGTCCCAGGCGGCGGTCAACTCCGGCCTGAACCTCATCGAACGGGCCCTCGGGCGCACCTTCCCGCTCATCTTCAAAAGCATCACCTTCGACAACGGCAGCGAGTTCCTGGACGCGTCCACGATGTCCGAAAGCGTATTCGGATCAGGGAGGCGCATCGGCGAGATCTACTACGCGCACCCGTATAGATCCTCCGAGCGGGGATCGAACGAGAACGCCAACCGTCTCCTCCGCCGGGCGTTCCCGAAGGGGACCCCGTTCGACAGGGTCAGCCAACGCGACCTGCTGCACCATGTCGCGTGGGTCAACGCGTACCCGCGCCGCATCCTTAAGGGGAAGTGCGCCAATGAGCTTTACGCCGAGGAAGTCAAGAAGCTTCTCGCTGCTTCGTGATGATATTGTGGAAATCAATAATAAGTGCAGGTGAGATTAGTTGCGATAAATGTTGACAGCTTCACTGCTTCTGCGCGGCCAGATTTTTCTAGCCAAGGGCGGCGGGGTAGTGTATAGTGACCTGTGCTTGCGGGCGTGGCGGAATTGGCAGACGCGTATGGTTCAGGTCCATATGAGCTCCGGCTCGTGAAGGTTCAAGTCCTTTCGCCCGCACCATTGAACTTTGAGCTCCCGTTTGGGAGCTTTTTCTTTTCGCCTCTGTTTCGGCTTCCGTTTCGCGAGCACCCTCTGCGCCCCTCACCTGCGCCGCTTTTGTGCATGGGGCACCTTCCGCCGATTCGCCGTGGCGGCTTGCCTCCTCACCGGGCATAGTGGGTTCTGCGGGCCTTCGCCCGAGCCCCCCACGACAAGGAGGACCCCATGAATCTTGAACACCTTCGCCAGGAGGACCCGGCCGTCGCGTCCGCCCTCGACCAGGAGCTGGATCGCCAGCGCGACACCATCGAGCTCATCGCATCCGAGAACATCGTGAGCCCCGCCGTGCTCGAGGCGGTGGGCAGCGTGCTCACCAACAAGTACGCCGAGGGATACCCGCGCCATCGGTATTACGGCGGCTGCGAGAAGGTCGACATCGTGGAGGACCTCGCCCGCGAGCGCGCCTGCGAGCTCTTCGGATGCTCGTTCGCGAACGTGCAGCCCCACTGCGGTGCCAACGCCAACCTCGCGGCCTACGCCGCCCTCATCAACCCGGGCGACACCGTGCTCGGCATGAGTCTCGACCAGGGCGGCCACCTCACACACGGCAGCCCGGTCAACTTCTCCGGCAAGCTTTACCGCTTCGTGCCCTACGGCCTCGACCTCGAGACCGAGACCATCGACTACGACGAGCTCGAGCGCCTCGCCCAAAAGGAGCGCCCGGCGCTCATCGTCGGCGGCGCGTCGGCGTATCCGCGCACGATCGACTTCGAGCGCATGGCTGCCATCGCCCACGGGGTCGGCGCGCGCTTCATGGTGGACATGGCTCATATCGCGGGCCTCGTCGCCACGGGCGCGCATCCCTCGCCGGTGCCCTACGCCGACGTCGTCACCTCGACGAGCCATAAGACGCTCCGCGGGCCGCGCGGCGGCTTCATCCTCACGAACGATGAGGAGCTGTACCGTGCGATCAACAAGGCGGTCTTCCCCGGCACCCAGGGCGGCCCGCTCATGCATGTGATCGCCGGGAAGGCCGTGGCCTTCGGCGAGGCGCTGCGCCCCGAGTTCTCGACCTACATCGACGACGTGGTCAAGAACGCCGCGGCGATGGGGGAGGGGCTCGCCGAGGGCGGGCTGCGCCTCATCTCCGGCGGGACGGACAACCACCTCTGTCTGGTGGACCTCACCCCGGCCGACGTCACCGGCAAGGACGCCGAGCGCCTGCTCGACGAGGCCGGGCTCACGGTCAACAAGAACTCGATCCCCGGTGAGCCGCGATCCCCGTTCGTGACGAGCGGCATCCGCGTTGGCTCCGCGGCCGGCACGACGCGTGGGTTCAACGCCGACGAGTTCCGTGAGATCGGCCGGCTCATTGCCAGGGTGGCCTTCGCAGCCGACGACGAGGGGGCCCGCGCCGAGGTCCGCGCCCGCGTGGACGAGCTCCTCGCCGCGCACCCGCTGTACCCGGGGCTGTAAGGGGCTCGCCGCCCACCGCTGCGCTTGCGTCATACGCCCGGGGCCTCCGGCCCCGGGCTTTTTGCGTCCATCGTCCGAAGCGAGGGGTTGTTCCATTCCATTTTTCCGTTTCTGGACTCTAAATCGCCATCATCGTTTGAATACGACATCAAAGGCTCCTCCGTTCCTGGCGTTTTCAGGGCTGGAGGCGCACTGAGAGGCCCGTCTTCTTCAGGTGGGGCTGAAATAGCGTCCAGAAACGAAAACGTGAAAACTAACAGCCCCCATACGACGCTATGAGGCAGAGAGGCCAGGCGATCGCGCTCGCTTCATATGTCCGTTTACGTAATGGTTCTGCAAGGTCTGACCACGAGGAACATATACTCCGGCCGATCCAGGGTATACTGATCTGACCTACCCTTCCCTGATAGGAGGCACCGTGTTCCCTCTCAACCCCTTTGAGCTCATCGGCCTCGGCATCCCCGTCGTCATCGCCGCCCTCGTGCTCCTGGTCGTGGCCCTGAACTCGTTCTTCGTGGTCAAGCAGCAGCACGCGGTCATTATCGAGCGGCTCGGCAAGTTCAGCCGCATCGTGCCGGCGGGCTTCCATGCCAAGATCCCCCTCATCGACCGCCGCGCCGCCACGGTGAGCCTCCGCACCATGAAGAACGGCTTCGATATCGACGTGAAGACCGAGGACAACGTCACGATCGGCCTCGAGGTCTCCGCCCAGTACCACGTGAGCTATGAGATGGGCACCGGCCCCGAGGACTCGGGCGTCTACAAGAGCTACTACATGCTCCAGCAGCCCGTCGCCCAGATGCGCGACTTCATCACCGACGCCCTGCGCTCCTCGATCCCCGTGTACACGCTCGACGAGGTCTTCGCCAAGAAGGACGACATCGCCAAGGATGTGAACGCGACCGTCTCCGAGCAGATGGCCGCCTACGGCTTCACCCTCGTCTCGACGCTCATCACCAAGATCGCGCTGCCCGCCGAGGTCGAGGACTCCATGAACCAGATCAACGCGGCGCAGCGCACCAAGGCCGCCGCGCAGGACCTCGCCGAGGCCGACCGCATCCGTCGCGTGACCGAGGCCAAGGCCGAGGCCGAGGCCATGGAGAAGGCCGGCGAGGGTATCGCCAACCAGCGCAAGGCCATCGCGATCGGCATCAAGGACTCGCTCGAGACCATCCAGGAGACCGGTGTGGGCAACGACGAGGCCAACCAGCTCTTCATGTTCACGCAGTGGACCGAGATGATGAACGAGTTCGCGAAGAGCGGCAAGGCGGCCACGGTCGTCCTGCCCACGGACTTCCGCGACTCCACGAGCATGTTCGAGCAGATCATCACCGCCGAGCAGGCGGGGGAGGGCATCCAGGCCCCGGCGGCGAAGCCCCAGAAGTAGCAGCCATCCGCGCCGAGCGAGGGGACCGCGATGACCCGACGAGACTCGAATATCGATCCGTTCAACGCCGGCGAGCCGGCCCTGCCCTGGGATGAGCCGTCACAGGTTATCGAGGGGATGGAGGACGCGGGCGGTTACACGGCACCGGAGGAGGAGCCCTCCTCCTATGAGGCGCCGCGTCCGCGCCGCCGCGAGCGGGCGGGCAGGCCCCACCGCACGCGGTCCGAGCGCCCCATGCCCAGCCATGCGGGCGAGGAAGGCGAGGAGCCCGAGGAGGAGATGTTTCCCGAGGACGCGGCGCTCGGGGATGCGTCTCCGACGACGAAGTCATCCAGCGGTTGCGGCTGCTTCATAGCCGTGCTGGTGCTCGTCCTCGCCGTCGCCTCGGTCATCGCGGGCGATAAGGCCGAGATCTTCGTTGACACGTTGATCGAGAAGGGTCCCGTGGCCGCGTTCACGGGCGACACGGAGAGCGTGGACGATCCGAACCACGCTGCCCTGGAGGACCTCGATCTCGAGACCGAGAATGTCAAAGGCATCATGGCCGCCTACCTCGACGACATAGCCAGCAACGAGGGCGTGATCAAGGAGGTGTCCACGGGATTCGCCAGCCGGATCGAGAACTCGCTCGGCTACCGCGTCGACGAGCTCGGTATCGACATGGATGCGTTTTTAGACTGGACCTTCGAGAACAGCAGCTACGAGATCGGCAGCGTCTACGTCTTCGACGCCTATAAGGACAACCCCGCCGAGGCATCGGGCTACTTCGACATGACCGCCCGCGATTCGTACGCGCTCAGTGACAAGTTCATCGAGCAGACCTACGCGTACCTGCGCTCGCAGTCCGCGGAGGGGCTCTACAGCACCTTCCTCGACCACGCCCCGCTCTCAGACGAGCAGCGCGCCGCGATCGCCCAGATCTTCGACGAGGCCCTCGCGACGACGCATGAGGAGAGCACGTTGAAGCTGGCGAATCTCCAGTACACCTTCGTGGACGGCGCCTGGAAGCTCAAAGAGGACGATGCGGTCCGAGAGGTCGCCTTCGCACTGAGATAGCCCTGTCGGCCACGCCGGCAGCGGGCTTCGATAGCAACAGAAAGGCGGCGGGGACCGGGTCTCCCGCCGCCTTCATCGTAGAGGGTTCTGGTCGGCTAATCCCAGAAGCCGTCGTCCTCGCCGTCCTCCTTGGGACCGCGGTCGACGTAGAGCTTGTGCGTGCGCCGCTCGAGCACGAAGGCCGCGATGGCGAAGATCACGATCCCGCTCACGAACAGAACGGCGAGGCCCGCGCGGGTGTCGAACAAAAAGCTGAAAAGAGCGTCCATCTTGCCTTCTTGGTTTCCAAACTATGGCCGAAGTCCCGACAAGTATATACTGGCCTGAGCAGTTTAGAGCGCATGAACCGGAGGCCCGCATGCTCGACATCAAATTCGTCCGTGAGAATCCCGACGTGATCGACGCCGCCATGGCCAATCGCCAGACCTCGTGGGATCGTGAGAGGTTCTTCGAGCTCGACGGCGAGCGCCGCTCCGTCATCGCCGAGGTCGAGGAGCTCCAGGCCACGCGCAACGCCGAATCCAAGAAGATCGGCGCCCTCATGCGCGAGGGTAAGAAGGACGAGGCCGAGGCCGCCAAGGAGGCCGTCCGCGAGGTGAACGAGCGGATCGAGGGGCTCGCCGAGCGCCGCAGCGCGCTCGAGTCCGAGCTCGAGACCTTCATGGCGCATCTGCCCAACCTGCCCTATGAGGCCACGCCCGTCGGTGTGGACGAGACCGAGAACCCCGAGCGCCGGCGCTGGGGCAAGCCCCGCGACTTCGCGGCCGAGGGCTTCGAGCCGAAGCCCCACTGGGATCTCGGCACCGACCTCGACATCCTCGATTTCGAGCGCGGCAACAAGCTCTCCGGCAGCCGGTTCACCGTGCTCGGCGGCGCCGGCGCCCGCCTCGAGCGCGCCCTCATCAACTACTTCCTCGACACCCATACGAGCCGCGGTTTCAAGGAGTGGTGGCCGCCCATCGTCGTCAAGCGCCAGACCATGTACGGCACCGGTCAGCTCCCGAAGTTCGAGGACGACGCCTACCACGTGAGCGGCGACAACTTCCTGATCCCGACGGCCGAGGTCGTCCTCACCAACCTGCACGCGGGCGAGGTGCTCGAGGCTGAGAGCCTGCCGCGCCGCTACACGGCCTTCACGCCGTGCTTCCGCGAGGAGGCGGGCTCGGCCGGCCGTGACACGCGCGGCATCATCCGCCAGCACCAGTTCGACAAGGTCGAGATGGTGAAGTTCGCCACCCCCGAGCAGTCCGATGAGGAGCTGGAGAGCATGACGGCCGAGGCCGAGTACCTGCTCCAGCAGCTCGGCCTCCCGTACCGCGTGATCTCGCTCTGCACCGGCGACCTGGGCTTCTCCGCCCGCCAGACCTACGACGTCGAGGTGTGGCTGCCGAGCTACGACGCCTACAAGGAGATCTCCTCGTGCTCCAACTGCGGCGACTTCCAGGCCCGCCGCGCCAACATCAAGTACCGCGACCCCGAGAGCTTCAAGGGCACGCGCTTCCTGCACACGCTGAACGGCTCCGGGCTTCCCGCGGGCCGTACGATGGCGGCGATCCTCGAGAACTACCAGAACGAGGACGGCTCCATCACGGTGCCCGAGGTCCTGCGTCCCTACATGGGCTGCGATCGGATCGTGCCGGAGGCGTAAGGCCCCGGCCCGTGTGTGCCCCGTGTGCCCGCCGGACCCCTCTCCCGTAAGGAGGCAGCCATGGCAGATCTGGATCCGCGCGCGGAGGCGGACGGCAGCTCGGTGGAGACCGAGGAGGCGCCGCTGCTCGATGCGTACGACCTCTCGTTCGGATACGGGGGCGTGCCCGTGTGGGAGCACGTTGACGTGGCCCTTTACGAGGGCGACGTGGCCTACCTCGTGGGACCGAACGGTGCGGGGAAGACCACCCTGCTCAAATGCCTCGCCGGCTGGATTGGCCCGACGGCGGGCGAGATCCGCATCGCCGGGGAGCGCATGACGGGGACGCGGGGCGATCTGCGTCGGCAGGTGGCCTTCGTCGCCGACGTGCCGGCCTTCTACGACGATCTCACGGCGCGGGAGCACCTCGACTTCGTGCTGCGGGCGAACCGCGTCGCGCCGGAGCGCCGCCGCGAGGCCGATCTCCTCCTCGAGCGGTTTGGGATCCGGGACGCCTGCGACGCCTATCCTTCGGCGTTCTCGCGCGGCATGCGCCAGAAGCTCGCCCTTGCCATCGCCTTCTCGGCGCATCCGCGGATCCTCCTGCTCGATGAGGCGACGGGTCCCTTGGACCCGGCGTCCCGGGAGCTTCTGGGCGAACTCGTGCGCGATGCCGCGGCGTCCGGCACCGCGGTGCTCATGAGCTGCCATCACGAGCTTCCCGGCGTGGAGCCGGCTGTGATCTACGAGCTCGCGGACGGCACGGTGCGCGAGGTCGATGACGATGGGCTCTAGGGGGCGCGCCAAGCGCGCGGCCGGTGGCCCGGCACCGCGGTCCGCAACGGAGCCGATGCTCTCCGCTGGGCATCTGGGCCAGCTCATGTGGCTGCACGTTCGCCATCTCAGGACCGAGCTCGCATGGTGGGGGTACGCGTTCGGCACGGACCTCGCCGAACGGGTTGACCTCATGGAGCGGATCTACCAGCTGTACCTCGTACTCATCGTGGGTGGGAGCGCGTTCGCGGCCTGGTCGATGCTCCTGGCTCGTGTCGAGGAGTCCTTCAGACTGCTCGGACCCGTCCTGGTTCCCCTCTCCTCGTTCCTGCTCGCAGGCGCGCCGGTCGCGCTGTCCGCGAGCCGTGCGCTCGCAGGGCTGCGCTCCTCACCGCTCAAGCTGACGGCCCCCGATGCGGGGCATATCGCATCGGGGACCTTCACGGGGCCCGAGCTCGCGCTGACGTCCGCGGTGGGGCCCGCGCTCGGTTGGGGCTCCGCCTTGGCGCTCGCGGCCTTCGCGGCGGGCTCGGGCCTGGCCGCAGCCGGCACGGGGCTTGATGCGGGGGCCGCCGCGGCGCTTGACGGGCTCGCGGGCGCGGTGGCCGCCGTCGCCGCCGATGTCGTTGGCTACCTGGGGCTGAGGGTTCCTCGCCGTCGGCGGGCTCTGCGCGTCGGCCTGGGCTCCGCCGTGGTGGCCGTCTCGCTGGGGGCGCTCGCCCTGGCCGCATTCGCGGTGTTCGGAGGGGGGATGTGGCATCTCGCCCCGCCTGCGGACCTCGCTGCGATCTCCTCTTTCGCGCCCGCCCTCACCGGGGGCCTCGCCGTCCTTCTCATCGGTTCGATCGGCATCCTCGCCCTCGTCGCGCGCCGGGCCGATCTCATCCGGGCGATCGAGGAGAGCGGAGCCTTCGCCACGCTGCACGGCGTGCGGCACCTCGCGCTCACCGCGCCGACCGTCTACCGCGACCTGCGCCGTCGCTACCGCATGGCCCGCCGTCGCCCGCTGAGGCTGGTGCCCGCGATCGGCGAGGGCTGGGCGGCGCCCGTCTCCCGCTCCGCCGTCACGCATCTGAGGCGGTGGCGCGATGCGAGCAGGCTCCTGACCGTGGGGCTGGTGCTCGCGCCCCTGGGGTCGGTCGCGCTGACGGGAGGCCCGCATCCGGTCACACTCCTCGTGTGGGGGCTGCTCTGCATCGTGTCTCACGGGGCGGTGGCCGAGCTCGCCGGCGCGTTTCGCGAGGACATGCGCGTGCGGCTCGTGCGTGACGCCCTGCCGTTCTCCACGCGCTCCCTGGCGCTTCTCGATGGATTGGTGCCGACGGGGGTGGCGGTCGCGCTCTTCATGCTGTATCTCGCCGCGGGGGCGATCACGGTCCCGGGCGCGGTGAGCGCGCCCGCCGTCGGCTGCGGCCTTCTGCTCATCGTCTGCTTCTCGTTGGCGGCGACCCTCGACGCGATCGAGGTTCCGGCGGCGCGGCGCCGTCCCTCCACGGCCGCGGGCGTCTTGGGAACCGCGGTGGCCGCGGGCGTGCTCTCGCTCGCCGGCCCCGAAGCGGCCTGCCTGGCGCTCCTCATCGCCGCGGCGATCATGTTCGGCATGCTGGGGAAGGCCGCGTAAGGGGCAAGGCCCTCTCGATCCCGCGCGCGGAACGTGGCACAACTGGGGCCTGATATCGCGTCAACGGTTGGTTTTGGCCGCTCAGCGGTCGAGCGCCACGGTGATTTTGTTCATCGGTGAAACAAAGTACTACAGTTTGCTCCATTGCATGACTTATTTGTGCAGCGCGTGTTAAATGAAGGCGAATGGAGGGCGGTGATGCTGATGAGAGGCCTGTTGCTGCGGATCAAGGAGCTGAGCCAGAGCACGTGTCCTGCCGTGCGGAGCCTCGCTGAGAACATCAGCCGCGATCCTCGGGCCGCGGTGGCCTGCACGATCCGCGACCTCGCTGACATGAGCCATGCCTCGGCTTCCACGGTCGTGCGGTTCTGCCGGAAGCTCGGCTGCAGCGGCTACAAGGAGTTCCAGCGCGAGCTGGTCTACGAGCTCGCGTCCATGGAGGATGCGAACGACGTGGCGATCGAGGACATCTCCTCCGTCGATGGGGCGGATCGGATCCTTCGGAAGGTGGTGCAGAGCGATATTCGCTCGTTGGAGGCGCTGGAACGGCTGTTGGATCCCGGCGTCCTCGAGGACTGCGTGGCGGCCATCGCCTCGGCCCGCGTCGTGAACCTGTTCGGGGTCGGGGCGTCGCTGCTCGTGGCCCGCGATCTCGAGCTCAAGCTGAACCGCGTCGACAAGCAGTGCCACGTCTACGAGGACTGGCACAGCCAGATGCTCTGCGCGCGCAACATCCACGCCGACGACCTCGCCCTCGTGTTCAGCTATTCAGGCCTGACACGTGAGATGGTGGAGGTGGCGCGCCTCGTTCGCCGGCGGGGAGCCCGGCTGATCGCCGTGACGCGCATCGTGGGCAGCGAGCTCGCCGAGCAGGCGGACTGGGTGCTCGGCCTCGCGACGAGCGAGCCCCTGGTGCGGAGCGGGGCCATGGCCTCGCGCATGTCGCAGCTCGCCGTCGTGGACGCCCTGTACGCCCTCTACGTCGCGCGCGATTACGACCGCTGCACGAAGACGATGCTGCAGAACTACGATGAGAAGCGACCGAAAGGCGAAGACAGATGATTGACCTGACCGGCCTGTCCACGGAGTCCCGGAATCCGGATACCGTGGACCTCGATGAGATGACGCCGCTCGAGATCGCTCGGGCGATGAACCGGGAGGACGCGCGCGCGGTGCAGTCGATCACCGAGGTGCTGCCCGCCGTGGCGCAGGCGATCGCATGGGCCACCGAGGCGCTGCGGGCGGGTGGGCGCCTCATCTACCTCGGTGCGGGGACGAGCGGCCGTCTCGGCGTGCTCGACGCCGCGGAGTGCCCGCCCACGTTCGGCGTGTCGCCCGATCTCGTGGTCGGTCTGATCGCCGGCGGGGAGGGTGCCCTGCTCACAGCCGTCGAGGGGGCCGAGGACAGCGAGACGCTGGCCGCCGAAGAGCTCGATGCCATCGGGCTCGGCGCAGCCGATATTGTTGTGGGGCTCGCGGCGAGCGGGCGCACCCCGTATGTGGTGCACGGCCTTCGTCATGCCCGATCTCGCGGCTGCAAGACCGTGGCGATTGCCTGCAACCGGAACTCCGCGATCGGCGCCGAGGCGAACCTCGCGATCGAGGCGGTCCCTGGCCCCGAGGTCCTCACGGGTTCCACGAGGTTGAAGGCGGGAACCGTTCAGAAACTCGTGCTCAACATGATCTCCACCGCGACGATGGTGGGGCTCGGCAAGGCGTACCAGAACCTGATGGTCGACGTTCAGCAGACGAACGAGAAGCTGACCGTCCGCGGCCAGAACATCGTGATGGAGGCGACGGGCTGCGACCGCGCAACCGCCGTCGACGCGCTTCAGGAGGCCGCGGGCCATGTCAAGACGGCGGTCGTCATGGTGCTCGGCGGCATGGACGCAAAGCGGGCCCGCCGCGCGCTCGAGGCGTCAGAGGGCCATGTGAGGGCCGCGCTCGCCGCCGGCCATTGAGGTAGCTCCGCCGCCCGCAGGCGGCGCGGTTATATGGGTTCCACCGGCTCGGTGGGGAAAGGAAGAAAGATGAACGATAAGGAGCTCAGCCGGCAGCTGCTCGAGTTGCTGGGAGGACGCGGGAACGTGACTTCGAACGCGGCCTGCATGACGCGGCTGCGCGTGGGAACGCGCGATGCGAAGCTGGTGGACGTCGAGGGCATCAAAGCGCTCGACGGCGTGATGGGTGTGGTCGAGGACGAGACGATGCAGATCGTGCTCGGGCCCGGCAAGGTCAACAAGGTCCTTGAGGAATTCGCGAAGCTCACGGGGCTCGCGAAGGGCGTGGCGGACGATGACGTCGTCCAGGCGGCCGCGGAGAACAAGGCGGCTCAGAAGGCGAAGTACAGCCAGAAGCCCGTGCAGGCCTTCCTGAAGAAGATCGCGAACATCTTCGTCGCCCTGCTGCCGGGCATCATCGCAGCGGGCCTCATCAACGGTATCTGCAACGTGATCAACGTGGCCTCGGGCAATGCCTTCGCCGATGTCTGGTGGTATCAGGGAATCCGTTCGATGGGCTGGGCCCTCTTCGCCTATCTGCCGATCCTGGTGGGCTACAACGCTGCGCGCGAGTTCGGCGGCTCCGCCTCGCTCGGCGGCATCGCGGGCGCCATGTGCATCGCGAACGCCGGCATGCCGTTGCTCGCCCCCGGAGCGGCCGATCCGGCCCAGGCGATTCTGCTCCCGCTCACGAACGCCGCGTATAACCCGGCAGCGGGCGGCATGATCGCCGCGCTCATCGCCGGCGCGTTCTTCGCGGTGCTCGAGCGCCAGATCCGCAAGGTCATGCCCGATATGCTCGACACGTTCATCAGCCCGCTCCTGGTTCTCCTGATCGGTGCCCTCGCGATGATGCTGGTGATCCAGCCCCTCGGCGCATGGCTCACCACGGGCATCTTCACGGTGCTGAGCTTCGTGTACGAGCAGCTGGGGGTCGTGGGCGGCTACATCCTCTCCGCGGGCTTCCTGCCCCTCGTGGCTGTCGGACTGCACCAGGCCCTCACCCCGATCCACGCCCTGCTGAACGATCCGAATGGGGCCACGGAGGGCGTGAACTACCTGCTTCCGATCCTGATGATGGCCGGTGGAGGGCAGGTGGGCGCCGGCCTCGCGCTCTACTTCAAGACGCGCAACCGCCGCCTCAAGAAGTTCATCTCCGAGTCGATCCCGGTGGGCATCCTCGGCGTGGGCGAGCCGCTCATGTACGCCGTGACCCTGCCGCTGATGCGCCCCTTCGTGACCGCGTGCCTCGGGGCCGGCTTCGGAGGCATCCTCGCCGCCCTCTTCCACGTGGGAACGGTCTCCCAGGGCGTCTCGGGCCTTTTCGGCCTTTTGATCGTCGTTCCCGGGCAGCAGCTCTTCTACGTGATCGCGATGCTCGCGGCCTATGCCGGCGGATTCATCCTCACCTGGTTCTTCGGAGTCGATGAGGATCGCATCAACGAGTTCTACGGCGAGTAGCGCCGGAAATCGGCGGAGAGGTACGACGCCAGCGGCCCCCGGATCGCTCCGTGGGGCCGCGGCGTATGGAAGGGGAGGATGGATGAGGACGGGGATCTCGATCTACTTCGGAAGCGGAATCGCGGTGAGCGAGCGCGTCATCGCGCGCGCCGCGCAAGCCGGGGTCGATTACGCGTTCACCTCGATGCACATCCCGGAGGAGGACGGCGCCGCCCTCGCGGGCGATGCCCGCCACCTGCTCGGCATGCTTCGCGAGGCGGGGATCGGCGCCATCGTCGACGTGGGGCCGGAGACCTGCGCCAAGCTCGGCTGCGAGTCCCTTGAGGGCCTGGCCGACCTCGGCGTCACGCACCTCCGCCTCGATTACGGGTTCACGGCGGCCGAGACGGCCTCCCTCGCCCGCACCTTCCACATCGTGTGCAACGCCTCGACCGTCACGAAGGCGGACATCGCGTCATGGCGCGCCGCCGGCGCGGACCTCGCCCGCTTCACCGCCTGCCATAACTACTATCCCAAACCGGGGACGGGTCTCGACCTCGATGAGGTTCGCCGCATGAACGACCTGCTCTCCGCGCAGGGGTTCGAGGTCCTGGGCTTCGTTCCCGGCGACGGGGTGCTCCGCGGCCCGCTTCACGAGGGGCTGCCGACGATCGAGGAACACCGCGCCCGCCGCACCGAGATCGCGCGGAACATGCTCGAGCTCGGGATCTCCGGAGGGTGCGACGGGGTGCTGGTGGGTGACGTCGACCTCACCGCCTCCGGTTGGGAGGCCCTGAGCCAGGTGGCAGCCGGCTACGTCGATATCCGCTGCCGTCTCGAGGAGGGCTACCGCCACCTTTTCGGGCAGATCCACCATGATCGACCCGACTCGAGCACGTTGCTGTTCCGTTCGCAGGAGTCGCGGGCGGCACTCCGCTCCGAGGCGCCCATCGCCCCCGATGCCGGCGCGGGCCTGGCGCGCCGCCGGGGCAGCATCTCGATCGCGAACACGGGGTACCTGCGTTATGAGGGGGAGATCGAGATCGCCCGCGCCGATTTGGACGGGGACGAGCGGCAGAATGTGATCGGCTGGGTGATTCCCGAGGACCTCGAGCTCGTGGATCTCGCGCGTCGGGGCTTTGGACTGAGATTTCGCGCTGAATGACCCAAGCTCCCCATAAAATACGAACACATGTTCTGTTTTTTATGGTACCATCATCACCAACAGCCGATGATGGGAAAGGGGAGCCGCTATGGAGTTGTTCAAGACCGCCGAGGTGCTTTTCGAGAGCCACGAGAACGATGAGTCCCTCAAAGTCGAGTGCTATGTGAACGAGGCGGGCCACCTGCTGATCGAGCAGGTGAGCGCAGGATCGCTCACGCAGTGGTGCTTCGAGGAGTCGCCGCACCGGGTCGTCACCGAGGTGGGGGCATCGGGCGCCGCCGCCGTCGCGGCCCATTTCGGAGCCGCCGAGCCCGCTCAGCTCCCGCGCCTGATCAGCGCCTCCTACCTGGGCCACGACGTCTGCTCGCAGGTCCGGGCGCTCCTGCGCGAGCTCGGCGTTCCCTACGAGGTGCGCGAGCGCCCCATCGTCCGCTAGCCGCGGCGCTCCGGCTCATTCCCGGTCGGCGCTATACTGGCAGGCGAACGAGCGAGGGCGGGGATGGTCATGGTGAACGCAGAGTGGTCAACACGGTATCGGCCGATCACGGTGGAGGGCCTTGCCCCCACCTACGACACGGTCGTGGTGGGTGCGGGCCCCGCGGGCATCATGGCCGCCGTCGAGGCCGCGAGCGCCTGCGATCGCGTGCTGGTCCTTGAGGCCTCCTCGCTGCCGCGTGAGAAGAGCTGCGGGGGCATGCTCAACAAGTACTCCCTCGCCGCGCTCGAGCGCTTCGGTGGCGTGCCGGAGGAGATGGTTCTCGATCCGCGGTGGATCTCATTCCGCTACTACCACATGGACCGCGAGGTGAAAAAGCCCACGGACGTGCGCTTCCTGAACGTGGACCGGGGAATGTTCGACGCCTGGCTGCTGAGCCTGCTCCCGGCCAACGTGGACGTGGCGGCTCAGGTGAGGCTCGCCGAGGTCTCCCAGTCCCCGGTGGGCGTCACGGTGCGTGCCATGCCCACGGCCGGCGGGGCGGCTGTCGGGAGAGAGGTCTCATGTCGCCACCTCATCGCCGCGGACGGGCCGCGCGCCACGGTGCGCGAGCGGCTGCAGCTTCGGCCATTCAACCGCTATATCTCCGTTCAGGAGTACGTGCGCATCGAGCCGGGCGCGCTCGAGCCCTATTTCGATTGCATCTACTCGCGCCGGTTCTCACGTGATTACGGTATCGGCTACATCATCCCCAAGGGCGAAGTCGCCATCATCGGGTCCATCTTCTACCCGGGAACGCGGGAATGCGCCCACAAGCACGAGGAGGTGCTCGCGATCCTGCGCGGCATCTACCCGTTTGGGGAGGCCGTCAAGCGGGAGACCTGGATCGCCGCGCATCTCACCCGGCCGGCAGACCTCGTTGCCGGTCAGGGCCGCATTCTCCTCGCGGGGGAGGGAGGCGGGTTTCTGTCCTGCACCTCAGGCGAGGGCATATCGTTCGCCCTGAACTCGGGGCGCATAGCGGGGCGTGCGGTGGCCGAGTCGGTCATGGCGGAATCACGGGTGGCCTCTGACGCCCTCAACCGCTACGAGCGCGCGCTCCGCCCTCTCAAGCGCAACCTCGCCTTCCGTATGCGGGCGTTCCCCTTCATGAACAACTACGCCTGCAAGAACCTCGCGTGCCACATCCCTGCATCCATCGTGAGCAAGCTCACCGAGCGTGTGTGAGGGGCTGCCGCACGGGGTCTTTTCCGATGTTTCGGGGGGTGATGAGGCCGTGTCCCGCCTTGGAGGCTGGGCGCGTCTCATTCCCTGATGGCTTCTCGAGTGGGAGATCCGTTCGAGGAGATACGGCAACGATGCCCTCCAAGAAGGGATCGTGCGCCGATTCCATCCATCCTATTCAAGCTAAGAAAAAAGCTCCCGATGGGAATCGGGAGCCCTATAAGTCACTGGCGGAGAGCTGGGGATTCGAACCCCAGATTCCCTTGTGGGGAATACTCGCTTAGCAGGCGAGCACCTTCGGCCTCTCGGTCAGCTCTCCGTAACAGCTCAAGCATCATAACCCAGATGGCGCGTGCGAGACAAGCACGCGCCGCCAACTCATGAAACTTCTCCCTGCTACCAGTTGAGCGACTTGCACACCATGCCGAGTTCGTCGTTGCCCTGCGCCCGCCACATCTCGAACCCGCACCGCGCGGCGAGGAACAAGAAGCCGTTGTCGCAGAGGAGCACCGCGGCATCAGAGAGGAACTGAAGCACCCGCGTGATCGGCGGCACGCTGATCTCCATGAGCGCCAGACGCTCGCGCGCCTCGGCCTCGGTCGGGGGCTCGGGTCTGCCCATCTCGGCCATGAGCTGGCGCATCTCCATCTGGGCCGTCTCGCCGATCCCGCCGTGGCTCGGCACCATCCGGTAGCAGGCGAGCGCCGTCTCTCGATCGCCGCGGTGCCAGTACGCGAAGGCCATCCGGTAGAAGTAGTACTCCGCGGCATCGCGCTCGAACGCGACGCTCAGCCCGTGGCGGGCGACCTCGATGACCTCGTCGTAGCGCTCGAGGCGTGCGAGGACGTTGATCAAGGCGAAATGCGCGCCGCTCGAGGTGGGCGCCATGTCGACCAGCCGCCTCGTCTCGACGACCGCCTCCTCGAGCCGCTCGCTGCGCGAAAGCAGGGTCGCCACCTCCATCTGGGCGTAGTAGAGCGCGTCGGGAACGCGCAGGATCCGTCGGCTCCGGTCCTCCTCATCGAGCCCGAAGAGCATGCGGGCGAAGTACCCGTCGGCATACCGGCTGACCACGGGCCCGTCAGAGAGGGCCTCCGCCGCGGCGCAGCGCGCCTGCAGCTCCTCGACCAGGGCGTGGAACCCCTCGATTGCCCCAGCGCGATCCCGTGCGGCGAGCTCGCGGAGCTCGACGACGCGCATCATGAAGGGGTTGTCCTCGTCCTCCATGACCTCGAGCTCGTCGGCGGTGTCGGCGAGCAGCATGTCCCGCAGGACGGGCGGGAGGGGGCGGTGGTCGTGCCGGGGATCGGCGCCGCGCCCATCGGAGGGCGCTTGGAAGATCTCAAGCTCGGAGCTGTCGGATGCGATCAGGCTGCCCTCGAGCGCATCCCGCATGAAGCCCGAGGCGAGGCTTCTCCGGTCGAGCTCGTGCGCAAGGAGGAGTTGTGCGGCGAGGAACGCGGGGCGCGAGAAGGAGAGGGCGCGCGCCTCCTCCCTGCCAAGCGGCCTCGTCCGGACGATGCAGCGGCGGATCGTGAGTCCGGCGGCGAACCCGGCGGCGGCGAGGGCGAGCACCATGCGGTGCGCGAGCTCGTCCGCCATGGCGCGGCGGACCTCCTCCTCGATCGGACGCCAGGTGCCCTCGCGCGCGTCGTACACCTCGGCGGGCAGCGCGTCGGCACCCGGCGCCGCGAACTCGATTCCGATCGTCTGGCTCGCGCTGTCGTACCTGAACAGGCACTCGAGGCTCGCGTTCAGGTTCATGCCCTCCAGCAGACGGGCCATACGGGTCCGCACATCCCATTCGCCGCCCGGTGCGCAGGTGACGGTGCCCGGTGAGCTCCAGGCGTTCGGCTGCTGCACGAGATCGAAGACCGCGGGGGCCACGCTGCCGCTGCCTCGCAGGATCCGCTGGTCGATGAGGGAGCAGCCCTCCTCCGAGGGGGATGAGCCCAGCGGCTCCAGGCCGGAACCGAGGAAGTCGAGGATGTTCGAGAGACGGTTCAGCGCGGTCTCGAGCGCGAGCATGAAGGCCATGTCCGCCGCGCCCGCGCCCCGACGGTCGAAGATGATGTAGAAGGAGTCCGTCCGCTCGATGCGGGCGAGGCTGACGTCCCCGCGCTGGGAGAGCGTGCGCAGGCGCATGAGGTCGAAGGGGGCGAGCACGCGGCGCGCGTAGCGCTCGATGCCGCTCGGACGCTCCTGTGCGTCGATGCGGAAGAGGAGCGCCTCGATCGCGTCGGCGAGGGGGAGCGAGCGGAACCCCTCGAAGAGCTCGACCGGCTCCTCGAGCCGCTCCAGGGCGATGCTCGTCGGGGTGACCTCCTCCTCCGC
Source organism: Collinsella sp. (assembly GCA_034102905.1). Classification (GTDB taxonomy): domain Bacteria; phylum Actinomycetota; class Coriobacteriia; order Coriobacteriales; family Coriobacteriaceae; genus Collinsella. Next base: position 17,945 of record JAXEGS010000009.1, read on the forward strand.
AATGCCGGCGGAGGAGGGGGCACCGGGTTCTTCCGCTTCAGGGGAGAAGACGCAGAATCGCAGGTAGAGAGCCGCGACGAACTCCCGGTAGGGGAGGCCGCGCCCCTCCTGCCAGCCGCCGTCCCCCTCGATGCGCAGAAGGCCGCGGACATCGCCCGTGAACGTGCCGATACGCCGATGGCCGCCCACGGCCGTGCGCGTGAAGATCCCGCCGCGACCGGGCTCCCCCTCGGTGGCGATCGAGAGGTCCGCGTCCCGCGCGGGGAGCTCGGTGAGGGGCGCATCGGTCTGGAACACGCGCCCGTCACCGGTGATGCAGGCGAGGATGCGCGCCCGCGATCCGTCCAGGTACTCGACGACGTAGCCGCGTGAGGCGGCGGGCTCGGGGCAGGCGCGGCGGATGACGCCGTAGCTGGTGCCGGTGGGCTGACCGGGCAACGTGGGCAGGCGCCGCCTGCGGGAGAGGAGGGGGAGCTTGATGGTGGATGCCTCGGGCATGGAGGGGACCTCGCGGTTTCGTTCTCAGTGTCTGTCTGGACCTCATTGTTCCCGAAAAGGCGGTGGAGCGGCGCGGCGAATCCGCAAGGTCATTGGGGGTCTTGCAGGAGAACGTGGGAGAAACTTCCCAAAAAATGAAAAAGGCGCTTGACGGGGTGAGGGGGCCATGCCATTATATCTCTTGCGTTGCGGCGTTACCTCAGCTGGATAGAGGGTCTGACTACGAATCAGAACGTCACAGGTTCGAATCCTGTACGCCGCACCAGTTAATTGTAGAACCGGATGGCCTCGGCCGTCCGGTTTTCTTTTACCTCGAGCGTTCGTAATACGGCGTCTCCAGCCGGAAAAGGTGGGCAATCACGCACGCTCGACATCATCGGGCGAGGCGGGGGCCGCCGGGCGGCGACGCCAGGCATCGGCGCCCGGCGCCGTGTGACGCGCGCCGAGGGCGGTGCGTCAAACGTCGGGGTGAAGATATTTGAACACTCGGTATCAGCCCGCATATTCAGGGTGAACGGGGTATAACTGGAAGAGCAAGCGACAGCGCAGGGTGCGCTCGTCCCGATAGAAAGAGGGTTACCGCTATGGCAGTGAACGAGAAGGTCTCAGAGATCCTTGAGAAGCAGATCAACGAGGAGCTGTTCTCCTCCTACTTCTACCTCGCGATCGCGGACTACTTCGAGGACCGCGGCCTCAAGGGCTTCGCCAACTGGTACATGATTCAGACCAAGGAGGAGCTCGACCACGCCATGGCCCTCCGCCGTTACCTGCTCGATAACGACTACACCCCCACGCTCGAGGCCATCGCCAAGCCGACGTTCCACTTCGAGAACGATCTCGCGGCGCTCAAGGCCGGCCTCGCCCACGAGGAGCACATCACCGAGTGCATCCACAACTGCGTGCACGTGGCCCACTCCGTGCGCGACATCCGCGCCATGAAGATGCTCGACTGGTTCGTCGAGGAGCAGGGCGAGGAGGAGACCAACGCCCGCGACATGATCACCGACATGGAGCTCTTCGGCAGCGACCCCAAGGGCCTCTTCGAGCTCGATCGCGAGTACCAGACCCGCACCTACACGCAGCTCACGGCCCTTCCGCTCTAAGTGAGCGCCGGCTGAATCAGCCCTTTCTTCCAGCGGGCCCCGGGAGCTGCGGCTTCCGGGGTCCGTCCTGTTTTCGCGCCGCCCTCCCGCGCTATACTCGTCCCATGACCACCTCATCCCACACGCCGATCGGCCGATTCGCACCCTCGCCCTCGGGCCGGATGCACCTCGGCAACGTGTATGCGGCGCTCATCGCCTGGCTCTCCGCCCGATCGCAGGGCGGCCGCGTCGTTATGCGCGTGGAGGACCTCGACCCGCGCGCCAAGAGCGGGCCCTGGGCGGAGCTCCTTCTCGACGACCTCCGCTGGCTCGGGCTCACGTGGGATGGGGAGCCCGTATACCAGAGCGATCGGCTGGACCTGTATGAGGGGGCGGCCGCCCGCCTGCGCGATCGCGGCCTCGTCTACCCCTGCTTCTGCACGCGCGCGGAGCTCCATGCCGCCTCGGCGCCGCATGCGAGCGACGGGGCCCCGGTCTACCCGGGCACCTGCCGGAGCCTCTCGTCGGGGGAGGTCGCCTCGCGTGCGGTGGGACGCCCTCCGGCATGGCGCATGCGCGTCCCCCCGGCAGGGGATCCCGCCGGCTCCTACGCGTTCGAGGATCGCGTCTACGGGCCGCAGCGCCAGGTACTCGCCGAGGAGTGCGGCGACTTCCTCATCCGCCGCTCCGACGGCGTCTTCGCCTACCAGCTCGCGGTCGTCGTGGACGACGCGGAGATGGGTGTCACGGAGGTCGTGCGCGGCCGCGACCTCATTGGGTCGGTTCCCCGCCAGCTCTACCTGCAGGACCTCCTCGGGTTCCCGCATCCTTTCTATGCGCATGTGCCCCTGCTCGTCGCCGCGGATGGCCGCCGTCTCTCCAAGCGCGACCGCGACCTCGACATGGGTGAGCTCCGTGCGCGCTACGGCACGGCCGAGCGCCTGCTGGGCGCCCTCGCCGCCGCGACGGGCCTGGCGCCCGACGCCGCGCCGGTGAGCGCCGAGCGGCTCGCATCCTCCTTCAGCTGGGAGCTCGTCCGCGCGCACCGGGAGGATGTCGTCTGTGCGTGATCCCCGGCCGCCTGTGAACAGCGCGCGACGGCGCCCGCGGACGCCTCGGCGCGCGCTCGCATGGGGCTACAATAAGGGGGAACCGTCTCCAACCGAAGGGTCCCCCATGCCAATCCGACGCCTCGCCGCGCTCATCTCCCTCATAGCGGCCCTCGTGCTCATGCCCGCCGCCGCCTGGGCGGACGGGTTCTCGATGGACCGCGTGGACATCTCGGCCGTGGTGGGGGAGGACGGCCGCTTGCAGGTCACCGAGCGCCGCGACTTCGACTTCGACAACGACGTCAACGGGGTGTTCTGGACGATCCCCGTCGGTTCCAACCAGCAGGGCAGGGCAACGTCGATCGAGGTCACGGGCATGACGGAGGAGAGCGGCGGAAGCGAGGCCACCTACCGCCGCGAGGATGCCGCGCTCAGCGGGGATCGGGGTGTCTACAGCGTCTCGGAGGAGGGCGGGACCCTCACCGTCAAGGTCTTCTCGCCGCATGAGGACGGCGACCAGGCGACCTACACGCTCAGCTACACCATCGACGGGGCCGTCATGTCCTGGGCCGACACCGCCGAGCTCTATTGGAAGTTCGTCGGCGACGGCTGGGACGAGCCCTCCGAGAACGTGACGCTCACGGTGACCTTCGCAGGCGCCGCGTCCTCGGGCGTGGCGGCGCGCACCGGTTCCGATGACGCGAACCTGCGCGCCTGGGGCCACGGGCCCCTCACCGGGGACGTCACCCTGGACGCCGGCACGAACACGGTCACCTACACCGCCCCCGAGGTCAGCCCGGGCTCGTTCGCCGAGGCGCGCATCGCGTTCCCCGTGTCCTGGGTCCCCGGTCTCTCCGCGTCAGGCGAGAGCCGGCTCTCGCAGATCCTCTCCGAGGAGCGGGCGTGGGCTGACGAGGCGAACGCCCAGCGCGAGCGGGCGCGGTCGATCGCCGGGGCCTCCCGCGCCATCGCCATCGGGGCGCCGGTCGCCTTCCTCGCTGCCGTCATCGCCCTCAAGCGCATCCGGGGCAGGAAGAACAAGGCCGCCTTCGATGAGACGTATCTCCGCGACGCCCCCTCCAACGACCACCCGGCCGTGATTGCGGCGTTCATGCAGGACGGCAGCGTGGGCAACGAGGCCATCGTGTCGACGCTCATGCGGCTCACCGACGACAAGGTCGTTGCGATCTCGAAGACGAGCCGGACCCGTCGCGGCCTGTTCGGCGACAAGGTCGAGGAGGACTACCTGCTCGCCGTCGATCCCGACCTGCGCGAATCGCTCTCGGACAAGATCGATCGAAAGGCGCTCGACCTCTATTTCGACGAGCGGAGCAAGGCGGCGTTCAGCGAGATGACCGAGGACGCCAAGAAGCGGCCGGAGGAGTTTGCCGACCGTTGGAGCTCGTTCCAGGTCACGGTCAAAGCGCGCTATGAGGCGCGGAACCTCGTCGCGAGCACCGGTATCGCGGCAGGTATACTGTCCTGCTTTTTGGCCGCGATGCTCGCCTTGGCCTGCGTGGCAGCGATGATCTACACCGACGATCCGCTGCCGCTCGTCGGCCTTCCCTTCTGCCTCGCGGGCGGGATCCTCGGCTGCACGTTCCGTCGGTACACGCAGCAGGGGGCCGAGCTCCGCGCCCGCTGCCTGGCTCTCAAGCGCTGGCTCGAGGACTTCACCCGCCTCGGTGAGGCGGTGCCGGGGGACGTGGTGCTCTGGAACCGGCTGCTCGTGCTCGCGGTGGCGCTCGGCGTCTCCGACCGGGTCCTTGAGGAGCTCGCAGCCGCCACGCCGCGTGAGTTCGAGGAGGGCTACCAGGGCGGTTACTATTACCCGGCCTGGTGGTGGGTGAGCAGCCACGGCTCGCTCGGCTCTCCGGCGTCGTCGCTCGGCGCGGCGAGCCCCGTGTCGCTCTCCCAGCTCGCGAGCAGCTCGAGCAGCTCGGGCGACGGATTCGGCGGCGGTTTCTCCGGCGGCGGCGGGGGCGGCGTCGGCGGCGGGGGCGGCGGCACGTTCTAGCCCCGTCTGCGGCGCGATGGTGGTGCGCGTACCCGCGCGGGGTTCGCGTGCCCGTCGCGTGTCCGCGCGAGGGTATCGGACCTCGGCTTCCGCGACCTCGCGGACCCACGTGCCCGCACGAGGTCATCGCATCTCCGCCATCCGGCCCCGGCGATGCCGCGGCAAAGAAAAAGGCCCCCTGCCCGGGGCCTTTTTTCATGTGCGCTTCGATGCGCGCTCCGTATGCCTTCGGCGGTTCACCGCGCCGATCGGCATATGAGGGTTGTACCATGCCCCAACCTGCGGTAATCCGGTTCTCGTCGGCATCACGGATGCGCCGCAAACTCTCCGCCGAACCGTCACGGTCCCCGCGCATTTCCTCCAAATTTGGGCCCGGGGCCCTAACAATTCGGGTTTCACCGCGAGCGCCGCGTCCGTCCGGGCACTCCGGTCCCGCGCCCCACGCAGCCGGCCGTATAAGCGCCTCGGCCCCATCCGGCCGCCATCCCCGCCCACCCCGCACCTCCGCCCGCGTGTGCTTTTCCCCGCCCGCCGCCCCGCGCGACCGCCGCCCGCGCAAGTGCGCTACATTTAAAGACGTCATGCCGGTGAAGCATTCGGGCGTTCCGGCAAGCCGTACCCCAAGGAGGGCCTATGTCGCTGGACAGGAAGATCGAGCGGGCGTTGATCTCGGTGACGGACAAGACGGGCGTGGTCGAGTTCGCGCGCGCCTTGGCCGACACCTACGGGGTCGAGATCATCTCGACGGGCGGCACCGCGGCCGCGCTCGTGGCGGGCGGTGTGCCCGTGACGCCGATCGAGGAGTTCACCGGCTTCCCCGAGATGATGGACGGCCGCGTGAAGACCCTGCACCCGCTGGTGCACGGTGGCCTGCTCGCCCGCCGCGACCTCGCCGCGCACATGGCCGAGGCTGAGGAGCACGGCATCCGCCTCATCGACCTCGTTGTCGTGAACCTCTACGAGTTCGAGAAGACCGTGGCCGCACCCGACGTCACCTTCGCCGACGCGATCGAGCACATCGACATCGGCGGCCCCTCCATGCTCCGCTCCGCCGCCAAGAACGCCGACGCCGTGACCGTGGTCATGGACCCCGAGGACTACCAGGTGGTCCTCGCCGAGATGGCCGAGCACGACGGCGCCACCACGGCCGAGACCCGCCGCTGCCTGCAGTACAAGGTCTACGCCCGCACCGCGGCCTATGATGGCGCGATCTCGAATTGGCTCGCCGACCAGCTCACGGCCACCGGCAACCTCCCGCAGGACCGCGGCCTCTCGGGCGTGGCCCTCTCCCCGCTCGTCGAGGTCGATCCAGAGGATGAGGCCGCCCAGCGCGAGGTGCTCGAGGGCATGGCCGTGAACGCGGAGGCGTGGTCCGAGGAGCCCGAGCCCTTCATGGCCGTCCCCCTCATGAAGCAGCAGGATCTCCGCTACGGCGAGAACCCGCATCAGACCGCGGCCTTCTACCGCACCTCCGGCGCCTCCGAGCACTCGCTCGTGAACGCCCGCCAGCTCCAGGGCAAGGAGCTCTCCTACAACAACCTGCTCGACACCGACGCCGCCTGGAACCTCGTGCGCGAGTTCACAGAGCCGGCCTGCGTGATCCTGAAGCACCAGAACCCCTGCGGCAGCGCCGTGGCGGCGGATGTCACCGAGGCCTACGACCGCGCCTTCGCCTGCGATCCCAAGAGCGCCTTCGGCGGCATCATCGCCTGCAACCGCGAGGTCCCGCTCGAGCTCGTCGAGCACTTCGCCGACCAGAACAAGCAGTTCGTGGAGGTGCTGATCGCCCCGTCCTACACCGAGGAGGCCCTCGAGCGCCTCGCGCGCCGCACGAACCTGCGCGTGCTCGCCACCGGTGGCATCGACGCACCCACGGCGCTCGAGTACCGCTCGATCGACGGCGGCATGCTCGTGCAGACCGTGGACCGCGTTGAGGAGGACCCGGCGGGCTTCACGGTGCCCACGAAGCGCCAGCCCACCGAGGCCGAGATGGCCGACCTGCTCTTCGCCTGGCGCGTGTGCAAGGGCGTGAAGAGCAACGCTATCCTGATCGCCAAGGACGGCGCGGGCCTCGGCATGGGCCCGGGCCAGCCGAACCGCGTGGACTCCTCGCTGCTGGCCTGCCAGCGCGCCGAGGAGGCCTGCGAGCGCATCGGGGTCGAGGCCGGCGGTTTCGCCTGCGCGAGCGACGCGTTCTTCCCGTTCCGCGACAACGTCGACGCGCTCGCCGAGCACGGCGTGACGGCCATCATCCAGCCGGGCGGCTCCAAGCGCGACGATGAGTGCATCGCGGCTTGCGACGAGCACGGCATCGCGATGGTGTTCACGGGGACGCGCCACTTCAGGCACTAGCCCCCCGGGTTTTGATTGATGTGGCGCGGGCCCGCGCGGTCCGCGCCTCTGTGAGGAGGCGTCATGGCGAGCGAGCTGAGCGCGCTGTTCGAGGACGACGACGATCTTCGGGCCTACGAGGAGTTCTGCGCCGAGCAGGAGCGGGGGATGGAGCCCTTCGATCTGGAGCGGCCCGCGCTCGTCTGCCGCTGGCGCATGGCCGGCAAGCACGTGCCGCTCCTGAACCGCCATGTCCGCGCTCTCTCGCGCCGTCGCGTGATGGGGGAGCCGATCTCCCGGAACCTGGTCTCCTGGGCGAAGCAGCACATCGAGTGGTCGCTCGCCGAGGGGGATTACGAGGAGCGGGACGGCGTCCTCATGCTCGTGGTGGACGTGAACGGCAACGCGGCGATGTCGGTGGGGCCCTATGAGGGGCTGGCCGACGTCTCGCGTGCGGGCCTCACGGTGCGGGCGCGCGCGTCGGCGGCCGAGGAGGCCGAGGCAGGCGTGGCACCCGAGGTGCTCTGCCGCATCGAGGGCTCTGATCTCACGGTCTTCCATGCCGAGGGGGCAGCTCCGGCGGGCGCGCTCACCCTCGTCGAGCAGCTCGCCGACACGCGCGGGTTCACTTGGTCCCGCGCCGACCTGCCGGATGCGCTGCCGGGGGAGGGCTCCTGGTTTCTCGTGTCCGATGAGCACGGAATCGTTCCCGCCGAGGGGGCCGATGACCCCTTCATAGCGCTCTGCGTCTCCGGCTACGAGAGCCTCCGCGCGAAAGCGCGCTGATTTTCCAATAACAGGCCTCGATCGCAATGGGCCCCGCCTGCCACGCTTACATCCCTGCAAGGTTCGCCGACCTTCATGCGGTAAACGCGCGGCGATGGCATAATGCGAGAATAACGCGAAGGAGGACCCATGCCGCAGCCGCTGATCTACATCGTTGAGGATGATGCCGCCATCCGCGGCGAGCTCATCGCCGCCCTCGAGCGCGAGGGCTTCGATACGGCCGCCTCTACCTCCTTCGAGCGCGTGACGGAGGAGATCCTCGCCGCCTCGCCCGCGCTCGTCCTCCTCGATCTCACCCTGCCGGGCACGGACGGGCAGTTCATCTGCCGGGAGGTCCGCGCGGCGAGCAGTGTGCCCATCGTGGTCCTGACCTCCCGTGTCACGGAGATCGACGAGGTCATGAGCATGAACCTCGGGGCGGACGACTTCATCGCGAAGCCCTACAGCACGCGCGTGCTCGTGGCTCGTATCCAGGCCCTGCTCCGTCGCGCCGCGGGCAGCGACGCCCCCGCGACCCTCTCCCACAACGGCGTCGAGCTCGATCCGGCCCGCTCCGTCGCCTACGCGAACGGCCGGCAGGTGGAGCTCACCAAGAACGAGATGCGCATCCTCTCGCTCCTCATCTCCCGCGCCGGCACCATCGTCTCGCGCGAGGCGATCATGCGCGACCTCTGGGACTCCGAGGCCTTCGTGGACGACAACACCCTGACGGTCAACATCAACCGCCTCCGCGGCACCCTCGAGAAGATCGGCGTGACCGACTACCTCGTGACGCACCGCGGGCGCGGGTACGCGGTGTAGCCATGGGCCCCGTGCGCTACCTCCGCGACGCCGCGCCCGCACTCTCAATCGGGGCAGCGACGCTGCTGCTCATCTGGCTGATCCTCCATATCGCGGGGGCGAGTAGCGCCCTGGCGATGCTGATCGTGGGCATCGGTGCCTTCTCGATCGCCGTGGTCATGGCGATCGAGTACGGGCGCCGCCGAGAGTTCACGCGCGACCTCATCGGCTACGCCGCCGATCCGGATCGGGTCCTCTGGTCCATGGATCTCGTGGACCGGCCCGACTACCTCGAAGGGCAGATCGCCTTCGACTCCCTGCGCGCGATCGCGAAGGCCGCGAACGACGGCGTCGCCAGCACGAACCGCCAGATGCAGGAGTACCGCGAGTACATCGAGACCTGGGTCCACGAGGCGAAGAGCCCGCTCGCGGCCGCGCACCTCATGATCGAGAACCTCGACGCGGAACTGTCCCCGTCTGACGCGTCAACGCTCGACCCTGAGGCGCTGCATGCCCGCGTCACGGGTCTCGCCGACTCGCTCGACCGCACGGAGGGCTATATCGAGCAGGCGCTCTTCTACGCGCGCTCCGAGGCGGTCGACCGCGACTACCTCATCCGCAGCTACAGTCTGCGCGAACTCGTCGCGGCGTCGCTCCGTGACAACGCGCGGCTGCTGATCTCCGCCCACGTGGCGCCCTCGCTCGGCGAGGGGCTCGATCTCACGGTGTTCACCGATGAGAAATGGCTCCAGTTCATCTTGAGCCAGGTGATCCAGAACAGCGTGAAGTACGCGCTCCCGGAGGTCGCTGCGATCCGGTTCACGGGCCGCCTCGTGGAAGAGGGGACCGCGGGCGAGCGCGTCGAGCTCACGGTGGCGGACAACGGCGCCGGCGTACCGGCGGCGGATGTGCCCCGCGTCTTCGACAAGGGCTTCACGGGAGACCTCGGCCGCGGGGGCAAGCGGTCCACGGGCATCGGCCTCTACCTGGTCAAACGCCTCTGTGACAAGATGGGCGTCGAGGTCTCAGCGAGCTCTGCCGCAGGCGAAGGCTTTACCGTCACCTTCTGCTTCTCCACGAATAAGTTCCACTACTTCGAGGGATGATTCCTTCGCGCCGATCGCTCACGCCACGACGAGCTCGGGGCCGTCGTGCGCGCCAGCGACGGCGCGGCCGAGCTTGCCCTCCGGATCGGCGTCCGTCACGAGCACGTCGAAATCCGAGAGGTCCGCGAACTGGAAGAAGCTCGTCTTCCCCATCTTGCTCGCGTCGAGGAGCATGAAGCGCTGCCGGGCGTTCGCGAGGTAGCGCTGCTTGATGCTCACGCTGAAATCGTGCTCCACGGTGAACCCGCGCTCGGGATGAAAACCGTCGGCACCCACGAAGGCCTTGTCGGCGTAGAGTTTGGCCATGCTGTCGAGGGTGAGCGAGCCGGCGGTGTAGAGGTGCCCTTTCCGCAGGATCCCGCCGAGCAGGAGCACATCGGCGGCGGGCAGGTTGTAGCTCACGTAGTTCGCGATCGCGAGGTCGCCCGTGATGATCGTGATCCCGCGTTTGTCGGTGAGCTGCTGCACGAAGGAGAAGCTCGTGGTCCCGATGTCGGCGATGATGACGTCCCCGTCCGAGACGAAGCCCGCCGCGGCCCGCCCGATCGCGTCCTTGGCCTCGGCGTTGAACTTCGCGCGCTCCTCGGGGTAGGTGAGGGCGAGCGAGCGGCCGCGGGAGACGGCGCCCCCGCGCACGCGGCGCACGCGCCCGCTCGACTCGAGCGCGTCGAGGTCGTGGCGGGCGGTCACCTCGGACACGCCGAAGCGGCCGGTGATGTCGGTCACGGAGATGCTCGGATGGTCGGTGAGCCAATCCATGATGAAGCGCTGGCGCTCGGCCGCCGAGGTGTTGTCGCGGGGCATGGTTCCTCCCGGTTCGCAGGTCCTGTGCCTCACTATAGATAACTTTCGAAACAAAGTATATAGAGGAGATTGAAATGCACGGGGAGGGAAGGCCTTTGCATGGGCGCTCGCTGGGAAACGAGCATGTCAGAAGCGAGAAATCACACGCAGGGCACCTCATTCACGCTACCGGCTCCCCGCCCCGCCGTTCGCCCCTGAAAACCGACCGCTGACCGCCCGGCAAATCTCCCCCTAGGCAAGACTTATGAAATAACTTATAAACATAATTGTTATTGGGATCTGAAACCAAAGGAGGGTTTCATGGCCATCAAGGTGTTCGCAGACGGCGCGAATCTCGAGGGCATGCTCGAGATGTACCGCGAGGGCAACGTGCAGGGCTTCACCACCAACCCGTCGCTCATGAAGGCGGGCGGCGTGACCGACTACCGCGCCTTCGCGCGCGAGGTCCTCGACCAGATCGCCGACCTGCCCGTCTCCTTCGAGGTCTTCGCCGACGACCTCGATGCCATGGAGGCCGAGGCCCGCGAGATCGCCACCTGGGCCGACAACGTCTACGTCAAGATCCCGGCCATGACCACCGAGGGCGAGTCCACCTCGGAGCTCGTGCGCCGCCTCTCCGCCGACGGCGTCAAGGTCAACGTCACCACGCTCTTCACCGTTGAGCAGAACCACGAGTTCATCGACGCCGTGAGCGAGGAGACCCCGTCCATCATCTCCATCTTCGCCGGCCGCATCGCCGACACCGGCGTGGACCCGCTGCCCATCATGGAGGACGCGATCGCCTACGCCGCGCCCAAGGCCTCCTGCGAGATCCTCTGGGCGAGCACGCGCGAGCTCCTGAACATCTACCAGGCCGAGAAGATCGGCTGCCAGATCATCACCGTGCCGAACTCCATCCTCGCCAAGCGCAAGAACGTGGGCAAGGACCTGCTCGAGTACTCGCGCGACACAGTGCGCGGCTTCGCCCGCGACATCCAGGCCCTCGGCTTCAAGATCCTGCCGTAAGGGGCCGCTATGCTGATGGATGAGCTCACCTCCGACCTCGTGCTCTGCCGCGCCCATGCGGGCGGCTGGCAGGGTGCGATCCGCCTCGCCGGCGGCCTGCTCGAGCGCGCCGGCGCCTGCGATTCGACCTACACGGAGTCGATGATCGCCTCCGTGGAGAAGTTCGGCCCGTACATGGTGCTCGAGGAGGGCATCGCCATGCCCCATGCGCAGGCCGCGGGTAACGTCTCCCGCCCTGCCATCTGCGTGGTGACCCTCGTCGACCCCGTGCCCTTCGGCCATGAGGAGTTCGACCCGGTCGGCGTCCTCATCGGCATCTGCGCCCCCGACCCCACGGCGCATCTCGCGAGCCTCACGGAGCTCTCGCAGATGTTCGACGATGAGGACGCGGTCGAGAAGCTGCTCGCCTGCGAGAGCGCCGAGGCGGTCCTCGACGTCATGGGGTCGTTCTTCTCCGCATAGGGGCGCGGCGGGTATATCCTGTCCCCATCCGTTTTGGTTGTGCGAAACGCACCGTCTTCGAAGGAGTCGCCATGCATATCATCACCGTCTGCGGCAACGGCATCGGTTCGAGCCTCATGCTCGCCGGCAAGATCCAGGAGATCTGCGATGCCGAGGGAATCAAGGCCGACGTCGAGTCCATGGACCTGAACGCCGCCTCGTCCGCCAAGCCCGACCTGTTCGTGACCGTGAAGGAGCTCGCGCCCGAGCTCTCCGGCAACGTGGTCATCGTACGCAGCTACGTCAACGCCAAGAAGATCCGCGAGGACGCCCTCGAGGCCATCAAGGCGGCCGCTGCGAACGCCTAGCAATCGGTTTTCTATTGGGAAGGGCGCCGGGGTTCCCGGCGCCGCTGCATTGAAAGGGGAGTGAGCTATGGACGCGGTCCTGCCGGTTCTTGAGTTCTTCCAGTCCATCCTGACCCAGCCCGCTTGGATCATGGGCCTGTTCGCCTTCGTGGGCCTCGTGGCGCTCCGCCGCCCGGGCCACAAGATCCTGACCGGGACGCTCAAGCCGATCCTCGGCTACCTGATGCTGTCCGCCGGCGCCGGCGTGGTCCAGACCAACCTCGCCCCGCTCGGGACTTTCATCGAGACGGGCTTCCACATCACGGGCGTCGTGCCCAACAACGAGGTCGTCGTGTCCATGGCACAGAGCGTGCTCGGCGTCCAGACGATGGTGATCCTCATCCTCGGCTACGTGGTGAACATCATCGTGGCGCGCTTCACGAAGTTCAAGTACATCTTCCTGACCGGCCACCACAGCATGTTCATGGCCTGCCTCTTCTCCGCCGTGCTCCAGGCCTCCGGATTCGAGGGCGTCGAGCTCTGCGTCATCGGCGGCCTGTTCCTCGGTCTCGTCAGCGCGATTCTGCCCGCGGTGGGCCAGCGCTTCACCGACCAGGTGACCGATGGCGACGGTATCGCGATGGGCCACTTCGGCTCGCTCGCCTACTACATCTCCGCGGCCGTGGGCTCCATCTTCAAGAATGAGGCCGAGTCCAACAACACGGAGAAGATCGAGGTTCCCGAGCAGTTCGCGTTCCTGCGCGACACCACGATCTCCACGGGTCTGACCATGGCGTTCTTCTACCTCGTGACGGCCGTCGCCGCCTATATCGCCGACCCGTCGGTCGTGGCCGAGCTCGCGGGTGACACGAACATGATCGTGTACGCGCTGACCTGCGCGCTCTCCTTCGCCGTGGGCGTCACGATCGTCTACAACGGCGTGCGCATGATCCTCGGCGACCTCGTCCCGGCCTTCCAGGGCATCTCGAACAAGCTCATCCCCGGCGCTATCCCCGCCGTGGATTGCGCCGTGTTCTTCCCCTACGCCCCGACCGCGGTCATCCTCGGCTTCGTGGCGTCGTTCATCGGCGGCGTGGTGGGCATGTTCATCGTGGGTGCCACCATGGGCATCTTCATCATCCCGGGCATGGTGCCGCACTTCTTCTGCGGTGCCACGGCGGGCGTGTACGGCAACGCGACCGGCGGCCGCAAGGGCGCTGCCCTCGGTGCGTTCGTGAACGGCCTGCTCATCACCTTCGCCCCGGCGCTCCTGCTGCCGGTGCTCGATGTCTTCGGCTTCAAGAACACCACCTTCGGCGACTTCGACTTCGGCGTGATCGGCATCGTGCTCGGTCGCGCCGCCGAGTGGTTCGGCAACGTGGGCGTCTACGGCATCCTCGCCGCGCTGATTCTCGTGGCGGTGGTCCCGAACTTCGTGAAGACGAAGGGCGCCGTGATCAACCACGTCGAGGAGGACTAGCTCCTGAGCTCTGGGGCCAGGCCATTCGGTGGGTGAAACGGGCGGGTCGCGCGGGCGGCCCGCCTTTTTTGTGGCGGAGGCGCGGGCTGGACGCGGCGGGCGCTCGTGCCGGGCGACCGGACGACGCGACGGGTGGGCGCGCGGCCGCGGTGGGGCCGGCTGCCGCGGTGGACGCCCGCACGGTCCCCGCCGAGCGCCCTCACGAACGCGGGCGGGGGGGCCCGCCCCCCCCCGCCCGCAGACCCCGCCCCCCCGGGGGGGGGTGGGGGGGGCCGACAAAACCCCCCGGGGGTGGCCCACG
>JAXEGS010000010.1:0-39610 GCA_034102905.1 Collinsella sp.
GCTCCCTGCCCAAGACCGGCGACGCCATCGCGCTGCTCGGTGTCGTGACGATGGCGGGCGCCGCGCTCGCCGCGGGCGGCACCTGGATCCGTCGTCGCAAGTAGGATCGATAGCAGGGGAGGACGAGCGCTCCCCGCCGATCGACGGCCCCCGGCCTCACGCAGGCTGGGGGCCGTCCCCGTTTCGGGCCCGGTGAACGAGCGCGGGGTGGCCCACGTGCGGTGTCGATCGCGCGTGATGCCGGGTGCGTGCGGTGTCGGGTGGGCGCGGCGTCACGCGTATGATGTCGGGCGAATGCGACGTCGTGCGAGCGCTGCGACCCGGCGGGTGAAACCGATCGCGTACTGTGCCGACCGCATACAGTGCCGGGAGTGTACGATGCCGGTCGTGCGTGGCTCCAAGCGCGCGTGGCGTTGGGCGTGGGCGCGGCGCCCTAGCGAATGACGTCGACCGTGCGTGATTGCCCGTTGCGTTCGGGGGAGGACCGGATCACGCGCGGTCGGCATACGGGAGGGGAGGCGTCGCCTTCTCGCAAGCGTCCTGGGTTTGCACTGGCTCGCTCCCGACGTGGCGGCGAGCGCGGGGCGGATTCCATCCGAGGCCACTCACAAGGTCGACCGTGCGTAACTCGTCGTTACGGGCCGTGCAAACTCCGTATCACGCACGCTCGGTGCTTGTCACGGGGCCGTCTGGCCTGCCGATGCAGCGAGTGGCACGACTCGCGTACCGAAATGGGCGCTATGAACGATTTCCGCGTACCGAAACGCGTGTTGTGAATGAATCGTTCACAACGGCCCTTTTGGTACGCGTCCCGACCTGCGGTTTTTAATGTATTGAGTGGAATATGGCCCGACGATCGTTCACAACTGGCATTTTGGAACGTGGGGGAGGCATGGGCTTGCATCGCCGCCGCGTCCGGTCACCGGGCGTTCGAATTACGCTCGTCCAGGCCAGAAAACCCCGTATCGCGCACAGCCGGCATGCGCGTTTCGGGTCGGGCCACACTGGAGCGCATGCGCCTGTATCCGCGTCGGCGCAGGGAGCACCCATCCCGCCCCGCCTTTCACGGACGCGCCCGCCGGCGGTCTCGGGCCGCGACCCCGGTCATGTCACCTCGGGACAAACCTCGGGACTTTGCTGAAGGTTTGTGGCTCTCGGTTTCAAACTTCGGCACTTTGCTGAAGGTTTTCGCGGCGCCGTTGAGTAGCCTGCTGCTTTCTGCAAGAAGAACTGCAGGTAGACGAAGTGGCCGTTACGCTCCTACTTCAGGGAAGGACGAAAACCTTCAGCAAAGTGCCGAGGTTTGATTTGCGCCATCCAAAACCTTCAGCAAAGTGCCTAGGTTCGCCTTGCGCCATCCGAGACCTTCGACAAAGCGCCGAGGTTCGCCTTGCGCCATTCGGGGCCTTCGGAAAACCGCCCAGAAAGTGGCTCGTTCGCCGCCCCGTGGCGCCCGACAGCTCGCGGCAGATGGAAGCCCCGAGTCCGCCTCAGATTCGAAGGCGCAAGGCGAGAGCTAGGGCGCCCGCCATCTGGGAGGCGCGAGGGCATCGCAGGGAGTCCGGGCCGCGGGGCCCCAGGATGCAGAATCCGCCGGTGCCTTCTCAAGCGGGGGCTGCAAGCGCTCCTCCGCGCCCCGCTGCACGGCCCACATCCGCAGCGGCCAGGCGCCTCCGCGTGGCCCCTACACATCCGCAGCGGCCAGGCACCCCCCGCGGGGTCCCTACGCGCCCGCCGCGCTGCCCACATCCGCAGCGGCCAGGCGTGCCTCCGCGCGCTGCGCCCCATGCCCCGTGCCCCCGCGGCGCCCCTGCGTCCCTCGACCCCGCACCCAACCGTGCCGGCCCCGTCCCGCCGCCCGCCGATTCCTCCGCATCAGGTACATTCACTCAAAACCCATGAACATATGTTCGATTCATGCTATGCTACCAGCAATGTTTCGAGCAAAAAAATCCGCTACCCCAAACGCGTAGCAAGGTCAAGACTTTTCTTGCCGAACGGTTTTCACCTGCTACACTAATACGTTGCGATAACTGGCATCATCCCGATGCCGACCATTCTCTTTCCCAAAAGGAGGGAACACCTGGTGCTGAGTGCAAACGTTACCCCGGCCAAGACGGCCACAGAGCGTGAGCGCGTGAACTTCGGGAAGATCCCCGGAGTCATGGAGCTCCCGAACCTCATCTCGGTTCAGAAGGAGAGCTTCACCCGCTTCATGAACGAGGGGCTGCGCGACGCCTTCAAGGAGTCGAGCCCCATCCAGAGCCAGAACCACGTCCTTGAGGTGTCCTTCGGCGAGCATCAGTTCGGCGACCCCGCCCACTCCGTCGAGGAGTGCCGCGAGAAGGACATGACCTACCAGGCCCCGCTCCTCACCGATGTCCGCCTCACCAACAAGGAGACCGGTGAGATCAAGGAGCAGCTCGTCTTCATGGGCGATTTCCCCATGATGACGGAGGCCGGCACCTTCATCATCAACGGCACCGAGCGCATCGTCGTCTCCCAGCTCGTCCGCTCCCCGGGCGTGTACTACTCCACGGAGATGGACGGCGGCAAGCAGGTCTTCAAGGCCCAGATCATCCCGGCCCGTGGCGCCTGGCTCGAGTTCGAGGTCGATAAGCGCGACCAGCTCGTCGTCTCCATCGACCGCCGCCGCAAGCAGTCGGCCACGATGTTCCTGCGCGCCCTCGGCATCGCCCCCACCAACGATGACATCACGGAGCTCCTCGGCGACTCCGAGGTCGTGAAGCGCACCATCGAGCGCGACACCGCCCTCACCCGCGAGGACGCCCTCATCGAGATCTACCGCCGCCTGCGTCCCGGTGAGCCGCCCACGGTCGACGCCTCCCGCAGCCTCCTCGAGGGCCTGCTCTTCAACCCGCAGCGCTACGACCTCGCCCGCGTGGGCCGCTACAAGGTCGACAAGAAGCTCAACCTCGACACCACCGAGGACGTCACGGTGCTCACCGACGAGGACATCGTCGCCACGCTCCGCTACCTCCTGGCCCTCGCCGCCGGCACCCCCGGCTTCAAGGTTGACGACATCGACCACTTCGGCAACCGCCGCATCCGCACGGTGGGCGAGCTCGTCGCGAACCAGTTCCGCATCGGCATGAGCCGCATGGAGCGCGTCGTGCGCGAGCGTATGAGCTCCCAGGACATCGATGAGATCACCCCGCAGAGCCTCATCAACATCCGCCCGATCGTGGCGGCCATCAAGGAGTTCTTCGGTTCGAGCCAGCTCTCCCAGTTCATGGACCAGTCGAACCCGCTGACCGGCCTCACCCACAAGCGCCGCCTCTCGGCGCTCGGCCCGGGCGGCCTCGCCGGCCACAAGTCCGGCTCCAGCCGCCGCACCAACGTGCCCACGGCCGTCCGCGACGTCCACAACTCGCACTACAGCCGCATGTGCCCGATCGAGACCCCCGAGGGCCCGAACATCGGCCTCATCGGCTCCCTCGCCCTCTACGCCCGCGTGAACGAGTACGGCTTCATCGAGGCCCCGTACCGCCGCGTCGAGAACGGCGTCGCCACCGATCAGATCGACTGGATGACGGCCGACGAGGAAGAGGACCACATCATCGCGCCGGCGAACACGCCGCTCGATCCCGAGACGAACGAGTTCGTCCAGGTTGATGCCGAGGGCAACCTCTCCCGTCCGCACACCGTCGTCGCCCGCACCCGCGACTTCGACGGCTCCTTCGGCGCCCCCGCCGACGTGCCGGTCGAGACCGTCGACTACATGGACGTCTCCCCGCGCCAGATGATCTCCGTCGCGGCGACGCTCATCCCCTTCCTCGAGCACGACGACGCCAAGCGTACCCTCATGGGCGCGAACATGCAGCGCCAGGCCGTGCCGCTCGTGCGCCCCGCCGCGCCCTACATCGGCACCGGCGTCGAGCGCCGCGCCGCGATCGACTCCGGTGAGGTCACCCTCGCGCGCCACGCCGGCGAGGTCATCTTCGCCGACGCGAGCAAGGTCACGGTGAAGTCCGCCGAGGGCCTGGACGAGTACCACCTGCCCAAGTACCAGCGCTCCAACCAGAGCACCTGCATCAACCACCGCCCGCTCGTGCGCGTGGGCGACGAGGTCGCGGTCGGCCAGCCGCTGGCCGACGGCCCCTCCACCGACCACGGCGAGCTCGCCCTCGGTCAGAACCTCACGGTCGCCTACATGCCGTGGGAGGGCTTCAACTACGAGGACGGCATCGTCGTCTCCGAGCGCCTGGTCTCCGAGGACCTGCTCACCACCATCAACATCTCCCGTCACGAGATCGACGCCCGCGACACCAAGCTCGGCCCTGAGGAGATCACCCGCGAGATCCCGAACCTTTCCGAGGACATGCTCGCGAACCTCGACGAGGACGGCATCATCCGCATCGGCGCCGAGGTCGGCCCCGGCGACATCCTCGTCGGCAAGGTGACCCCGAAGGGCGAGAGCGCCCTCACGGCCGAGGAGCGCCTGCTCCGCGCCATCTTCGGCGCCAAGGCGCACGACGTCCGCGACACCTCGCTCAAGATGCCGCACGGCTCCTACGGCCGCGTCATCGACGTGGTCCGCTTCAGCCGCGAGGCCGGCGACGACCTCGCCCCGGGCGTGAACGAGATGGTCCGCGTCTACGTGGCCCAGCGCCGCAAGATCCAGCAGGGCGACAAGATCGCCGGCCGCCACGGCAACAAGGGCGTCATCTGCGAGGTCCTGCCCGTTGAGGACATGCCCTACATGGCCGACGGCACGCCCGTCGACGTCATCCTGAACCCGCTCGGCGTCCCCTCCCGTATGAACGTCGGCCAGCTCCTCGAGTGCCACCTTGGCTGGGCCGCCGCCGCCGGCTGGGATCCTGAGTCCGATGACTCCGACCGCTACGTCCCCGGCCCGTTCTTCGTCTCCACGCCCGTCTTCGACGGCGCCAAGGAGGACGAGATCGCCGAGGTCATCCGCCGCGCGAACAAGAACCTGCTGAACCTCGCCTCTGAGCGCTTCGGCTCGCACATGGACCCGTCCTTCGTGACCCAGCTCGACGACCGCGGCAAGACCGTGCTCTTTGACGGCCGCTCCGGCGAGCAGTTCCGTGAGCCCATCACGGTCGGCACGTCCTATATCCTGAAGCTCGGCCACATGGTCGACGACAAGATCCACGCGCGCTCGACGGGCCCCTACAGCCTCGTGACCCAGCAGCCGCTGGGCGGCAAGGCCCAGTTCGGCGGCCAGCGCTTCGGCGAGATGGAGGTCTGGGCGCTCTACGCGTACGGCGCCTCCAACGTCCTGCAGGAGATCCTCACGGTCAAGTCCGACGACACGATCGGCCGCGTCAAGACCTACGAGTCCATCGTCAAGGGCGACAACGTCCCCATGGCGGGCATCCCCGAGTCCTTCAAGGTGCTCGTCAAGGAGATCCGCTCGCTCGCGCTGGACATCGAGCCCATCCAGGCCCAGCGCGCCCAGGCTCCCGCCGAGGACGCGCTCGACGCCGAGGTCGAGGACGTCCTCGCCAGCCTGACTGATCTCCCCACCATCGATTCCGCCGACGCCACCGCCGATGAGCTCATCGGCGAGCCCGTGGCCACCACCTCGGTGAAGGAGTAGTTCTGTGGCAGATTTCGAAGCTACTGATTTTGACGCGGTAAAGATCTCGCTCGCCTCCGCCGACCAGATCCGCTCGTGGTCCCACGGCGAGGTCAAGAAGCCCGAGACCATCAACTACCGCACCCTGAAGCCCGAGAAGGACGGCCTGTTCTGCGAGAAGATCTTCGGTCCCGCCAAGGACTGGGAGTGCTCCTGCGGCAAGTACAAGGGCATCCGCTTCAAGGGCATCGTCTGCGAGCGCTGCGGCGTCGAGGTCACCTCGGCCAAGGTCCGCCGCGACCGCATGGGCCACATCGAGCTGGCGGCCCCCGTCAGCCACATCTGGTACTTCAAGAGCCCCACGAGCTTCCCGATGAGCCGTCTTCTGGACATCAAGTCCAAGGACCTCGAGAAGGTGCTCTACTTCGCGAGCTACATCATCACGGAGGTCGACTACGAGGCCCGCGAGGCCGACGCCGACGACCTGCGCGAGGAGCTCGCGGCCGATCTCGAGGAGATCGACGCCGAGTGCGCGCGCCAGGTGGAGAGCCTGAAGGCCCAGGGCGATCCCGAGAACTTCGATGAGTTCTCCGACGAGGATCCGCTCACGCCCGAGGAGGTCGCCGCCGGCATCATCGACATCGAGGAGGAGATGAAGGACGAGAAGCAGCTCCGCCAGGACGCCTTCAACGCCTTCATGAAGCTCACCGATCGCGACCTCGTCTCCGACGAGCCGCTCTTCCGCGAGATGAAGCGCTACTACTCCATGTACTTCAAGGGCGGCATGGGCGCCGAGGCCATCCGCGACCTGCTCGCGGCCATCGACCTCGAGTCCGAGGCCGAGAAGCTCAAGGCCATCATCGCGGACGTCGACGGCCAGAAGCAGCGCCGCGAGAAGGCCGTGAAGCGCCTCGAGGTGGTCGACGCCTTCCTCAAGGGCCACAACGACCCGGCCAACATGATCCTCGACGTGATCCCCGTGATTCCGCCCGATCTGCGCCCGATGGTCCAGCTCGACGGCGGCCGTTTCGCCGCCTCCGATCTGAACGACCTCTACCGTCGCGTGATCAACCGCAACAACCGCCTGAAGCGCCTGCTCGACCTCGACGCCCCGGCGATCATCGTGAACAACGAGAAGCGCATGCTCCAGGAGTCCGTGGACGCGCTGTTCGACAACGGTCGTCGTGGGCGCCCGGTGTCCGGCCGTGGCGGCCGCCCGCTGAAGTCCCTCGCTGAGGCCCTCAAGGGCAAGCAGGGCCGCTTCCGCCAGAACCTGCTCGGCAAGCGCGTGGACTACTCGGGCCGCTCGGTCATCGTCACCGACCCGAAGCTGAAGCTCCACGAGTGCGGCCTCCCGAAGACCATGGCCCTCGAGCTGTTCAAGCCCTTCGTCATGAAGCGCCTGGTCGAGCTCGGCAAGGTGGAGAACATCAAGGGTGCCAAGCGCGCGATCGAGCGCGGCGCGAGCTTCGTGTGGGACATCCTCGAGGAGGTCATCGACGGCCGCCTCGTGCTGCTGAACCGCGCCCCGACGCTGCACCGCCTCTCGATCCAGGCCTTCGAGCCCGTGCTCGTCGAGGGCAACGCCATCCACCTGCACCCGCTCGTCTGCTCGCCGTTCAACGCCGACTTCGACGGCGACCAGATGTCCGTCCACGTGCCGCTGTCGCTGCAGGCCCAGGCCGAGGCCCGCGTGCTCATGCTCTCGGCCAACAACCTGCGCTCGCCGGCCTCCGGCAAGCCCGTGAACATCCCCTCGCAGGACATGATCATCGGCGTGTACTACCTCACCCAGGCCCGCGACGGCCTGGCGGGGGAGGGCCGCGTGTTCGCGAGCTTCGATGACGCGATGGTCGCCTACGACGCCCGCGCCGAGGTCGACCTCCAGGCCAAGATCCAGGTGCGCGTCAGCGCCGCCGACGCCAACGTCGAGCTCGAGGACGGCACGCAGATCTTCCGCGTGCTCACCGACCGCGGCGAGGCCGTCGACTACGACGTCACGGGCTCCAAGACGGCGCGTTTCGAGACGAGCATCGGCCGGATCATCTTCAACAGCCAGTGCCTCCCGAGCGACTACGAGTACATCAACTACAAGATGGTCAAGGGCGACGTCGCCAAGCTCGTCGCGGCCTGCTGCGATCGCTACCCGCAGGCGCAGGTCGGCCCGATCCTCGACGCCATCAAGTACTCCGGCTTCCACTACGCCACCCGCGCCGGCCTCACGATCTCGCTGTGGGACGCCCTCATCCCCGATGACAAGCAGCAGATCCTCGACACCGCCCAGTCGAAGGTCGACCAGATCAACGAGTACTACGAGGAGGGCTTCCTGAACGAGCAGGAGCGCCATATCGAGGTCGTCAACGAGTGGACGGCCGCGACCGACGAGGTCGCCGCCAAGATGCTCGACCTCTTCGACGAGGAGAACCCCATCTACATGATGGCCGACTCCGGCGCCCGTGGCTCCAAGACCCAGCTCCGTCAGCTCGGCGGCATGCGCGGCCTCATGGCCGACATGTCCGGTGAGACCATCGACCTCCCCATCAAGGCGAACTTCCGCGAGGGCCTGCTCCCGCTCGAGTACTTCATCTCCACCTACGGCGCCCGAAAGGGCCTCGTGGACACCGCGTCGCACACCTCCGACTCCGGTTACCTCACCCGTCGTCTCGTCGACGTGGCGCAGGACGTGATCGTGCGCGAGGAGGACTGCGGCACGGCCGAGGGCGTGACCTACAACCTGATCATCGCCGGCACCGACAACATGAACGCCGACCTCGTGGGCCGCTGCCTGGCCGAGGACGCCGTCTCGCCCGAGGGCGAGGTGCTCCTCGCCGCCGGGGCCTACATCGAGTCCGAAGCCGACATCCAGCGCCTGATCGACGCGGGCCTCACGAAGGTCAAGCTCCGCGCGCTCCTCACCTGCCGCTCCAAGTACGGCGTCTGCCAGAAGTGCTACGGCTGGGACCTCTCCACGCGTCGTCCGGTCGCGATCGGCACCGCGGTGGGCATCATCGCCGCCCAGTCGATCGGCGAGCCCGGCACGCAGCTCACGATGCGCACGATCCACTCCGGTGGTGTCGCGGGCGTCGACGACATCACCCAGGGCCTCCCGACCGTCGGCCGCATGTTCGACGTGGTCGGCAACGTGAACGAGAAGATCCTCGGCCGCGAGGCCGACCTCGCCCCGTTCTCGGGCCCGCTCTCCATCAAGCCGGAGAAGTCCGAGTACGTGCTGACCCTCACCGATTCCGACGACCCGACGCGCATCCTCGAGGAGAAGCGCGTGCCGGCCTCCGTCCGCTTCATGCCGGGCATCGAGGACGGCTGCACCGTGCGCGCCGGCGACCAGATCACCAAGGGCTTCGTGAACTTCCGCAACCTCCGCAAGCTCACCGACATCGAGTCCACGATGCACACCTTCGTGGAGAGCGTGAAGGACGTCTACACGAGCCAGGGCGTCGACCTGAACGACAAGCACATCGAGGTCATCGCCCGTCAGATGCTGCGCCGCGTTCAGATCACCAACCCCGGTGACTCCCGCTACCTGCTCGGCCAGTATGTTGACCGCTACGAATTCGCCGACGAGGTGGAGCGCGTGGCCCGCGAGGGCGGCAACCCGCCGGCCTCCGAGCCCGTCATCCTCGGTACGCTCAAGGTCGCCTCGAGCATCGACTCCTGGCTCTCCTCCGCGTCGTTCATCCGCACCGCGGGCGTCCTCACCGAGGCCGCCATCGAGGGCAAGGTCGACCACCTGCTCGACCTCAAGTCGAACGTCATCGTCGGCAAGAAGATTCCCGTGGGCACCGGCCTCACGCCGTACCACGACGCGCAGGTGACCTACCGCACCGCGGAGGGCTACCGCACGGTCGAGGGCTCGGCGGCGGGCTCCAAGAGCCTGCCCGACTGGGCGCCCGAGGAGCTCAAGGAGCTCGACGAGCAGCTCCCGCAGGAGCTCGACTGGGCCGGCTACGACGAGTACGGCGGAGGCGACGGGTCCTTCACCCGCAACGGCCGCACGATCTCGGCCGAGGACGCCCGCCTCTACCTCTTCGACGACCTGGGCGTGTCCCAGCGCTGGACCAACAAGTTCAGCGAGGTGGGCATCGAGAACGTCGGTGACCTCGTGGGCAAGTCCGAGGAGGACCTGCTCCGCATCGACGGCATCGGCGCCAAGGCGATCGAGGAGCTCCGCGACGGCCTTGAGCAGCACAACCTGCTCTACATCCTCGACAACTCCGAGGACATGGCCGACGAGGAGGATCTCTCCCAGCTCCTGCAGATGGTGTTCAGCCCGGACGGTCCGGACGACATCCTGCTCGGCGCCTCCGCGCCCCGGAGCCACTTCGACTCCGACGAGGAGATGCTCGGCGCCCCCGCCGACGCCTCCAAGAAGGAGGGCGGCGTGATCAACGAGGACATGGCCTCCCTCGACGAGCTCCTGAACCAGCTCGTCGACTCCGATGACGCCGACGGCCCCGAGGAGAGCGAGGAGTAGGCGCTTCCGCCCATCTCGCGATTCATACGGACGCTCCGCTGAGCCCCCGGACCCCATCTCAGGTCCGGGGGCTCAGCTTTACCAAGGTCCGTATGCCCGTCGGCCACGGAGGGGCCGTTGCTGGGAGCTTTGCCGAAGGCCGCGAGCGGCCTGTGCCAAATCTCGGGGCTTTGCTGAAGGTTTCGAATGGTCCACACCAAACCTCGGCACTTTGCTGAAGGTTTTCACGTCTCGGGTGAGCAGCCGACGGTTTTCCGCGAAAGAAACCGCAGGTGGACGACTCGGCTCTTTTGCCGCTACTTCGGACTGTGTCCAAAACCTTCAGCAAAGTGCCGAGGTTTGCAGGCTCGCGGGCAAAACCTTCAGCAAAGCCCCGAGATTTACCCCGAGGCGCCGTGCTCAGAGGCGTGTCCCGACGCCGCCGGGGTACGCGCCCGTATGAGGTCGAGCAGGATGGGGGTTGCCCTCGCTGCCCGTGCCCGCCGACCCGTCGGCGTGCTATCGTAGATGGTTGGAAATCCCGCCGGGTTGCTCCGGCTCGTATGAGAAGGATGGACGCATGGCTCTGTCGATCGGCATCGTCGGCCTGCCCAACGTGGGCAAGTCGACGCTCTTCACGGCCCTTACCAAGAAGGGTGGCCTAGCCGCCAACTACCCGTTCGCGACGATCGACCCGAACGTCGGCATCGTGGACGTGCCCGACGCGCGCCTCACCGCCCTCGCCGACATCGTGCACCCCGGCCGCATCATGCCGGCGACCGTTGAGTTCGTGGACATCGCCGGCCTCGTGAAGGGCGCGAACGCGGGAGAGGGCCTGGGCAACCAGTTCCTCGCGAACATCCGCGAGACGGATGCGATCTGCGAGGTCGTGCGCTACTTCAAGGATCCGGACGTGGTGCATGTGGATGGCCGCGTCGATCCGGCGAGCGACGCCGACACGATCATGACCGAGCTGATCCTTGCCGACATCCAGACGCTTGAGCGCCAGATTCCCAAGCTTGAGAAGGAGGCGAAGCGCGACCGCGCGCTCGCGCCCAAGCTCGAGGTGGCCAAGCGCCTGGTGGACTGGCTCAACGAGGGTCATCGCGCCGCGGCGATGGACATGACCGACGAAGAGCGAGCCGCCGCCCGGGAGCTCTTCCTCCTCACGATGAAGCCGATGCTCTACGTGGCGAACGTCGATGAGGACGAGCTCGCCTCCGCGCCCGCGCCGATCGACGGCGTGACCCCGATTCCCATCTGCGCCAAGGTGGAGGCCGAGCTCTCGGAGCTCGAGCCCGAGGAAGCCGCCGAGTACCTGGCCGACCTCGGCCTCGAGCACTCCGGCCTCGAGACCCTCGCCCAGGCCGCCTACAAGCTCCTGGGGCTCCAGAGCTTCTTCACGGCCGGGGAGATGGAGGTCCGCGCCTGGACGGTGCGCGCAGGTGCCACCGCCCCGCAGGCCGCCGGCGTGATCCACACCGACTTCGAGCGCGGCTTCATCAAGGCCGAGGTCATCGCCTACGAGGATTACGTCGAGCTCGGGGGCGAGCAGGGCGCGAAGGCGGCCGGCAAGCTCCGTATGGAGGGCAAGGACTACGTGATGGCCGACGGAGACGTCGTTCACTTCCGTTTCAACGTGTAGGGGAGGACCCGGATGTTTCGATATGGGACGCGCGGTGGAGTCATGTGCATCGTGCTCGCGGTACTGGCGTTCATTCCCTTGGTGGTGGCCGTCGCCGTCATCCCCGGCCTCGCGGAGAGCGTGCCGATGAAGATAGCCTCGGATGGTGAGGTCCTGCGCATGGGGAGTCGTTACGAGCTTCTGGTGCTCCCGGTGCTCTGCGCGCTTCTGAGCCTCGCGACAGCGGGCAGCGCGAGCCGGCAGGCCGGCGCGCACGCGGCGGAGTCGGCATCGATGGCGCGCATGACCTACGAGCGGTTCCTCCGCAACGGGATCATCACGGCGGTCATCCTGAACGCCGCGAACGCCTACCTGTTCTACATGGTCACCACGGGGCAGGGCATCGGACTCTAGGGGCTCCGCCGTCCCGGCGACAAGGAGGCCGCGACGGGGCCAGTTGCATTTCTTGCGGCTGTGCACACCTGTTTCGGGATGCTCGGAGTAGCAATTCTAAAACCGCAGGATAGGGCGGTTGCGATTTTGAGGGCTGTGCGCAGGCCTGTGCACAGCCGTCATGTTGTTTGATATAAAGGTGCACAGCCGCAAAAAACGCAACCGCAGCGCCCCCAGGCGTCCCGTCGCCCTTACCCCCCCGCCGACTCGCCACCGCCGCCCCCACCCCATCGCAATAACACAACGTGAGATGTTCTACCAGCCCACCTCATGCCGCCCCGCAGCGAGGTCGCACGCTCACCGGAGCATGGCCGCCCGCCCGGGCGCGTCCTGTTACAATGGGCGTCGTCTATGGAGCTGGACGATGCGAAGGGACCACCATGACAACAGATTCGCTCAGAAGCGCGTGCGCGCGTACGGACGATGAGATCGCCCTCATCGCCAACCATATGCGCCATGACATCATCACGATGCTCGAGGCATCCGGCACCGGCCACCCGGGCGGATCGCTCTCCGCGGCCGACATCCTCGCGACCCTCTACTTCTCCGGCGTCATGGGCTATGACCCCGCCGATCCCGTGAACCCCGAGCGCGATCGCTTCGTGCTCTCCAAGGGCCACATCGCCCCCGGCTTCTACGCCGTCCTCGCCCAGGTGGGTTACCTCACCAAAGACGAGCTCCTCACCCTGCGCAAGCTCGGGTCCCGCCTGCAGGGCCACCCCGATAGCAACATGTGCCCGGGCGTCGAGGTCTGCACCGGCTCGCTCGGCCAGGGCCTCTCCGTCTCCGCGGGCATCGCGCTCGGCTTCAAGCTGGACGCCCAGGCCGCGGGCGCCGCGCCGCGCCGCGTCTTCGCGCTCACCGGCGACGGCGAGCTCCAGGAGGGCCAGAACTGGGAGGCCCTGATGTTCGCCGGCAACCACGGGCTCAACAACCTCGTGGCCATCGTCGACAACAACAACCTCCAGATCGACGGCCACGTGAGCGATGTCAACGACGTCCAGCCGCTCGCCGAGAAGTTCAGGGCCTTCAAGTGGCATGTCATCGAGATCGACGGCCATGACGTCCCGGCCATCCGCGCCGCGCTCAACGAGGCCGTGGCATACGCGGAGGGCCCGGTGGCCATCATCGCCAAGACCATCAAGGGCAAGGGCGTCTCCTTCATGGAGGACCAGTGCAAGTGGCACGGCAACGCGCCCGACGCCGAGCAGGCCGCCGTCGCCCTCAAAGAGATCGATGCCGCCGGCGAGCTCCTCGCCGCCGCGGTGAAGGAGGCTTAACCCATGGCTAAGGCAACACGCGCCGCGTTCGGCGAGACCCTGGTCGAGCTCGTCGAGGAGGGCCTCGACGTCATGGCGGTCGACGCCGACCTCGCCGGCTCCACCACCACCGCGAAGCTCGCCGCCGCCTACTCCGACCGCATGGTCGACGTCGGCATCGCCGAGCAGAACATGATCGGCGTCGCCGCGGGCCTCTCGCTCACGGGCCGCACGGTCTTCACCGGCTCCTTCGCCGTCTTCGGCGCGGGCCGCTGCTGGGAGCAGATCCGCAACACCGTCTGCGTGAGCAACCTCAACGTGAAGGTCTGCCCCACGCACGCGGGCATCACCGTGGGCGCCGACGGCGAGACCCATCAGGCGCTCGAGGACATCGCCCTCATGCGCACCCTCCCGCACATGCGCGTCCTCGTCCCGGCCGACTACGAGAGCGCCAAGGCGGCCATCCGCCTCGCGGCGAAGGTCCCCGGCCCCTTCTACAT
Source organism: Collinsella sp. (assembly GCA_034102905.1). Lineage (GTDB taxonomy): Bacteria > Actinomycetota > Coriobacteriia > Coriobacteriales > Coriobacteriaceae > Collinsella. Next base: position 13,874 of record JAXEGS010000010.1, read on the forward strand.
CCGTCTCGGCCGCGAGGGGCTGCCCGAGGTCTACGGTGACGGCCTCGCGCTCGAGGACCCGGCGTTCGCCCGTGTGCTCCGCGAGGGCACCGACGTCACGATCGCCGCATGCGGCGTCGAGGTGGCCCAGGCGCTCGCCGCCGCCGACCTCCTCGCCGAGGACGGCATCGACGCCGAGGTCATCGACGTCATGAGCGTGAAGCCGCTCGCCGAGGATGTCATCCTCACCTCCGCTGAGAAGACGGGCCTCGTCGTGACCGTCGAGGAGCACAGCATCTACGGCGGCATGGGGTCCGCCGTGGCCGAGCTCCTGGGCGAGAAGCTCCCGGTGCGCGTGAGCCGCATGGGCATGACGACCTTCGGCCAGTCCGCGAGCGCCGCCGAGCTGCTGGCCCATTACGGCCTCGACGCGAACGGTATCGCGAAGCACGTCCACGAGGTGTACGGCAAGTAGGCTCGCACGGTCCCAGACGGGGCAGATCGAGGTCCGGGCGCCTTCCGCCCGCCCGTGCGCGGCACGGGTGGAGGGGCGTCCGGACCTTCGCGTTTCAGGGAAGAGGGATGGATGATGATCGAGGTGCGCGACGTGCGCCTGACCCGCGGCGGCGCGGCGGCGCTCGCGGGCGCGTCGCTTCGGCTCGATCGCGGTGAGGTCGTGGCGCTCGCCGGCGCCAACGGCTCGGGCAAGTCCACCCTCGGCCGGCTCATCGCCGGCGGTGTGCTCGCCGATGTGGGATCCGTGCGCGTGGACGGGATCGACCCGGCGGCGTCCGCGGGCGACCGTGCGCGGGTGCGGCGGCTCGTCGGCGTCGTCGGGCAGGATCCGCTCGACCAGATCGTCGCGATGACCGTGGGCGACGAGGTCGCCTTCGGCCTGCGGAACCTGCGCCTCTCCGAGCAGGAGGTCGAGGCTCGCGTGCGGGAGACCCTGGAGCTCGCGGGGCTTCCCGGCCGGGAGCGCGCGCGGGTGGGGGAGCTCTCCGGGGGAGAGCTCGTGCGCGTCGCCCTCGCAGGAGCGCTCGCGATGCGCCCCGGCTACCTCGTCCTCGATGAGGTGGGCGCGATGCTCGACGGGGCCCTGCGCGTCCAGGTGCGCTCGCTCGCGCGCTCCCTCGCCGCCGCCGGGGCGGGCGTCCTCGTCATCACGCATGATCCCGCGGACATCGCGGCGGCGGACCGCGTGGCGGTGCTCGAGTCCGGGTCGGTTTCCTGGGCGGGACCGCCCCGTGCGCTTGTTGAGGGGAATCGGCCCCTGTGGGATCGCGTGACGGGGGACGACGGTCTCGCGCGCGCGGTGGCGGACCGTCTGGGGGCCGCCGGCGCCGTGGAGCGGGCGGGTGCGGCGTCTGACGCTGAGGCGGTTGGCCGGCGCGCCCGCGGGGTGGGGGACGTTCCCCGCGTCGCAGGGCCGGAGCGCCGTTCCCCCGACATCATGGGCCCCGTGCCGGGCTCCCTCGTTCTCGCGGGGGTGAGCTACACCTACCCCGGTGGTGCCCGTCCCGCCATCGACCAGGTTGACCTCGCCATCGCGCCCGGTGAGATCCTACTGCTCGCAGGCGTGTCGGGGTCAGGGAAGTCGACCCTCGCAGCCCTCGCGGCCGGGCTCGTCGCTCCCGGTGCCGGCTCGGTGCGCCGGAACGGCCGCCCCGTTCACCCGGGTGAGGTCGGCCTCGCCGCGCAGCGCCCCGAGGCCCAGCTCTTCCTCGAGCGCGTCGACGATGAGGTCGCCTTCGGTCCCCGCTCGCTCGGTGTGGCGGAGGGGGAGGTCGCCCGCCGTGTGGAGGGCGCCCTGGCCGCCGTGGGGCTCGATCGCGGCCTTGCCGGCCGGCATCCCCTCGAGCTCTCCGGGGGGCAGCGCCGCCGGGTGGGCACCGCCTCGGTGCTCGCGCTCGAGCCGGCCGCCTACATCTTCGACGAGCCCACGGCGGGTCTTGACGCCGCCGGGCGCTCCGAGGCGCACCGCATGGCGCGCCGCCTTGCCGCTGCAGGCGCCCCGGTGCTCGTGATCTCGCATGACCTCGATGAGTGGCTCGATGACGCCGATGCGCTCGCCCTGATCGCGGATGGCGCGCTCGTGTGGCACGGCTCCCGGGGAGATGCCCTTGCCCATCCGGGGATCTGGGCGCGCGCCGGGCTCGCCCTCCCGGTGACGCTCGGCGGCTCGGTCGAGGTCCCCTCGCGAGCAGGGGAGGGGGGACGCCCGCGCTTGACGGCGCCCTCGTCGGACGGCGCGGTCGCGGGCGCGGCGGCCTCTCGACGACCGGGCGATGCAGCGCATCAGAACCAGGTGCCCGCGCAGCGCAGGGAGGATCCTGTGTCGGCCGCCCCCATCTCGGTTGGAACCGCATCTGCCCCGGCCCCGGCGGCCTCCCTGTCCGCGCCCGATCCCGCTCCCGCCCCGCCCGTGCGGCGCGGGGTGGACCCTGCGCGGCCTGTCCCGGTCGATCCCGCGCACGCCCCGACCGCTCTCGTGCCTGCGTCCGCATCGCGCCCGTCCGCCGCCTCTGTCCCGGCCCCGGCCCGACGCCCGCCGCTCGACGCCCGTGTCAAGCTCATCCTCTTCTTCGTGGCCGCCATCGCCCTCTTCGCGAGTCCCTCGCCGCTCGTGATCGGCGGGGGAGCGCTCGCCCTCGCGCTCGCCTGGACGGTCTCACGCCGCGCCTCCCGCCCGCGCCCCGCCGCCACGGCCCCGGTCACCGCGCATCCCGCCTTCGCCGTCGGCCCGGGCGCCACTGCGGACCCTGCCATCGCCACCGCGCATCCCGCCTCCGCCGTCGGCCCGGGCTCCGCTACGCGCCCCGCCACCGCGGCCCCTGCCGCCCCCGTCCCCGCGGCCCCTACCCCCCGTCCCCCGGCCCTCCCGCTTCTCACCCTCGCCTGCCTCGTCCTCACGGCTAACCTCGTTTCCTGCGACGGCACCGCGCCGGTCGCGCTCGTCGGCCCCGTGGGGCTCGACCCCGCCCGCGCCCTCGCGTCCGCCCTCGCCCTCGCGCGCCTCGCGGTCCTGCTCGGCCTCGCGCTCACGATCGCGGCCACCGTGTCGGTGCCCGCGCTCTCGGCGGCGTTCGTGCGCCTCATGTCCCCGCTCGCGGCCCTTCGCGTGCCCGTGGGCGCCCTCTCAGGGGCCCTCTCCATCGCCCTCACCTCGATACCCCAGGTGGTCGAGGAGTTCCGCCGCATCGAGCTCGCCCAGCGCGCCCGCGGCGCCCGGCTCGACGAGGGGCCGCTCGCGACCCAGATCCGCCTGCGCGCCGCCATCGTCGTCCCGGTGGTCCTCGCGCTCCTACGCCGCGCTGACCGCCTGGGCGAGGCCATGGCCGCGCGGTCATTCGACCCCGATGTCGTGCAGGTCCCGCCCCGACCGCTCTCGTCCCGCGATACCATGGTCCTCGTGGGTGGGACGGCGTTCGCCGCGCTCGTGCTCGCCCTCGCCTCCCTCGCTCCCTGGCAGCTCTGATCTGAAAGGCCCCGACATGTCCGCCGACGCATCCCCCCTCGCCCCTGGTGACCCCGGCCCCGCGGCCGGCACGCTGGTGCTCCGTCTCTCCTATGACGGCGCGGGCTTCTCCGGCTTCGCGGAGCAGCCCGCGCAGCGCACGGTCGCCGGCGAGGTGCGCCGCGCCCTCGAGACCTTCCTCCGCCGCCCTGTGGAGCTCACCTGCGCGGGCCGCACCGACGCCGGGGTGCACGCGATCGCCCAGTACGTGAGCCTGCCCGCCGCGGCGTCGGAGCTCGAGATCCCCGCCCGGCGGTGGATGCGCGCGATGGCGGCCCTCCTCCCCGACGACGTCGCGCTCGGCGCCGTCTACCACGCCGCCCCGGGCTTCTCCGCCCGCTTCGACGCCCGTGCCCGCACCTACACCTACCGGATCGCGACGGGCGAGGCGCGCCCGCTCATCACGCGCGACTTCGCCTGGTGGCACCGGCCCGCCCTCGACGTCCCCGCCATGGAGCGCGCCGCCGGCCACCTCATCGGGGAGCATGATTTCAAGAGCTTCTGCAAGGCGTCCTCGGCGGTGGGGAAGCCCACCTGCCGCTGCGTCCACGCCGTCTCGTTCGCACGGGAGGAGCAGATGGGGGAGGAGCTCATCGCGTTTACGATCACCGGGAACGCCTTCCTTCACTCGATGGTTCGCACGATCGTGGGGAGCCTCGTGGAGGTCGGGTGCCACCGCCGTGAGCCCGCGTGGATCGCCGAGGTCCTCGAGGCGCGCGACCGCCTGGCGGCGGGTCCCACGGCCCCGGCCCGCGGTTTGTGCTTTATGAGTGTGTCGTATGACGAGGGCGTGTTGGCTCTCTGTTCTTGATGTGCCACCGCGCCACCCTCCGATTGCCCCTGGGTTGTTGGGATACCATGCAACCAACTGAGGAAGGAGGGATGCAACGTGGCTCATCGCACGCATCGGCGACCGCAGGTCTCCGTGGTCCTCGCCGTCCGCAACGCCGCGGACGTCATCACGCGCTGCGTTGAGAGCGCTCTCTCCCAATCCCTCCGCAACATCGAGGTCATCGTCGCCGACCTCGGTTCCACCGACCACACCTCCCGCCTGCTCGACCGCATCGCCGACCATGATTTCCGCCTCGAGGTCCTCGCCCTCGGCGAGCTCCCAACCGATGCGGGGCTGGCCGCCGCGCTCGCCGCCTCCCAGGGCGCCCACGCCGTCCTGCTCCGTCAGACGGACTGGATCGCTCCCTCGTACCTCGCGGACGCCCTCGCGGCGGCCGCGGCGGGGGAGGCCCCGCTCGTCATCCCCGTGCCCGGGGATGAGGAGGCCCCGCAGGGCGGCGCGCCCGAGGTGTGGGGGGACGAGACCGCGATCGGCCGCGGCGTCGCCCGCCTGCTGCCCACCGGTGCCGTGGATGCCCCCTTCGGCTCCCTCATCGCCCGCCCCCTCGTGGAGGAGGCCCTGGCTCCCGTGGCCGAGCTCAGGGACCCTGCGTCGTGGATGCCGCGGCTCATCGCCCGCGCCGGCCGTGTCGCCGCGTTCGAGACATCCGCCTACCATGCCCGGCCCGAGCACGCCCCCGCCGCCTTCGATCCCGGCCTCTTCGAGCGCTGCGAGCGCGAGCACGCGCTCCTGCTCGACCTCTTCGCCTCCTGGGGCCTCGACACCGACCCGGCGTGCCGCGAGGCGCTGCACCGCCATCACCTCACCGGCGTTATCCGTTGCATTGAGAACGCCTGCATGGGACGGGGCCGCCTGTCCTCGATCGAGCGTCGCCAGCGGGTTCAGGACATGATCGACGCCTGCCCCACGCGCGACTCGGTGGAGGCGCTGCGCTCCGCGAGCTCGGAGTTCGGCCTCATGTTTACGCCGATCGCCCGGCGGAGCGCCGCGGCCTGCTACATGGGCGCGCGCATCCAGGGCGTCGTCAGCCGTGTGCTCGCCCCGCTCTCGCTCACCCGTTCCCTCGCAATCCCGTACTGAATATCGGGCACGTCGGAACTCTCACTTCTGCGCCTATAAATATACAGGCGAGATAGGATTCCCCCCGTTATGGAGGACTTCTGAGCCGTTCAATTAAATATACGATTGGATATTCACAGCACTTGCCAATATCGGTATGCTGAGGTTGATATTCAGACCTCTGAAAGGGCGGCACAGATGGCAAAGAGGCGCAATAACCGACAGGAAGCGATCCGGGACATCGTGCGCAACAAGAACGTGCGCACGCAGCGGATGCTCGTCGACGAGCTCAAGGAGTGCGGCTTCAACTGCACGCAGGCCACGGTGTCGCGTGACATCGCCGACATGGGCCTCCGCAAGCTCCCCGAGGGCGTCTACGTCCTCGCCGAGGACCTGCACCTGCAGCGCATGGTCTCCGAGCTCGTCATCGGCGTGCAGCGCACGGACAACCTCGTGATCGTCAAGGCCCAGCCCGGCACGGCCTCCGGTATCGCCGCCGCCGTCGACGGCGCCGAGCTCCCCGACGTCATGGGCTCGCTCGCGGGCAACGACACCATCCTCGTGGTCACCCACTCCCCGGAGAGCGGCGAGCGCTTCGAGGGTATGATCGGCAAGCTGAAGAACGTGCGCCGGTAATGGTCGCCCTCTTCCATATCCTCCTCATCTCGCTCGTCCTCCTGCTCCCGATCGCGTTGATCGGTTTGCTGGCCTGGTATTACATACGGTCCCGGCGGAGCCGGTAGGGGACGGGGCGCGCCGGCGTGCGCGCGGCAGACTGTCTGATGTGCGGGGCGCTCCCGATGCGGGTGCGCCCCGTTTTTCTGTCCGCGGGCGGCGGGCCGGGGACGGATCGCAGCCGGGGGTGCCGCGCCACGTGCGTCGGCCTTGCGCGTCCGGGACGCGCTCCATGCGCGCAGGCCTGATCCGCGCTCCCTGGCTCGGAGCCGCCCCGCCGCCTGCCCCGTGAGCCCCGTCCGCGCTCTCTCCCCATGGAAAAAGGCCCCCGGCGCGCATCGCGTCGGGGGCCGTTTCGTGGTCGGGAGCTTTGGGTGCGTCCGGGTGGGGCCTGTTACTGTGCCTCCTCATCCCCGGTGTCGGGAGGGGTTGCTCCGTCCTCCTCCTCGAAGCCGGTTCCGTCGTCCACCTCGGGATCGGGCGTGACCTCGGGATCGGGCGTGACCTCGGGGTAGTCCGCGTCGGGATCGACCTCGGTGGCGTCCTGGGTGTCGGTGGTCTCGGTCTCTTCCGTGGTCTCCGTCTCCTCGGTGTTCCGTTCGGTGTAGGTGGAGCCGGAGAACTTCCAGCTGCTGTTCGCCTGATAGGTGGGGGCCTCACCGGTGGGGAACTCCTCGCGCGCCACGCCCGAGAGGGCGGCGGTCATGAAGTTCCTGAAGATCGGGAGCGGCAGGTCGGAGGTGCGGAAGCCCACGCGGCCGTTCGTGCCGGAGCGACCCGTCCAGATGGCGGTGCAGAGCTGGGGGGTGTAGCCCACGAACCAGAGGTCCGAGGTGGTGTTCGCCGTACCGGCCGTACCGGTCTTGCCGGCCACGGGCTGGTCGATGTTGGGCGCGAAGCCCGCACCGGTGCCGCCGTAGGCGAGCACGCCCTCGAGTGCGTCCGTCACCGCGGCGGCCTCGCCGGCGGTGAGCACCTGGTCGGGCTTGTCCTCGTGCTTGTAGAGGGTCTCGCCGGTGCGGGAGAGGATCTCGGTGATCGCCACGGCGTCGCGGTGCTGGCCGCCGGCGGCGAAGGTCGCGTAGGCCTCGGCCATCTCGAGCGGGGTGAGGAAGGCGGTGCCGAGGGTGAGGCTCGGCTGGCCGACGTACTCGGCGGCCTTGTCATCGGTGTCGATGCCGAGGTTCTTGCTCATCGTCGCGATGGCGTCGTAGCCGATCGCCTCCTGGACGGCGACGTAGCCGGTGTTCGAGGAGACGGCCGTGGCCTGCTTGAGGCTGCGCATGCCGTAGTTGATGTTGCCGTAGTTCTGCACCGTGAAGGTGGTGCCCGAGATCGTGAAGGTCCGTGGCGAGGTGCAGTTCAGGATGATGTTGGGGTTCATACCGGCGTGGATGGCCGCGGCGAGGGTGATTCCCTTGAACGACGAGCCCGAGGAGCGCCGGGTGAGCGTGTGGTTCGTGTGCGCGCCGGCGGCGTCGTTGTAGTTGCGCCCGCCGACCATCGCCTTGATGTAGCCGGTCTTGGGATCGATCGCGACGAGACCGACGTCGATGTTGTCGGCGCCCTTGGCCTCGAGCTGGCCGATCGCGGCCTCCTCCGCCTGGGACTGCATCGTCGGGTCGATCGTGGTCTTCACGGTGAGGCCGCCCTTGAAGATCATGTCCGTGGTGAACTCCTCCTGGAGGAGGCTCTTCACGTAGTCCACGAAGTAGGGGTAGGCGAGCGTGCCGTTCGTGGGGGTCTCGGTGACGTTCAGGGTGAGCGGCTCGGCCTGCGCGGCGTCGTGCTCCTCCTGGGTGATGTAGCCGTTGGAGAGCATGCGGTCGAGCACGGTGTTGCGGCGCTGGGTCGCGAGATCGGGGTTCGAAGTGGGATCGTAGCGGCTCGGAGCGTTGGGCAGGCCCACGAGGAGGGCGGCCTCGGCGAGGGTGAGGTCGCTCGCGGGCTTCGAGAGGTAGGTCTCCGCGGCGGCCTCGATGCCGTAGGCGCCGTGACCGTAGTAAATGGTGTTGAGGTACATCATCAGGATCTCGTCCTTGGAGAAGATCTCCTCCATCTTCATCGCGATGAAGGCCTCGCGGACCTTGCGCTCGATGGTGATGTCGAACTGCTCCTCGGAGAGGATCGTGTTGCGCACGAGCTGCTGGGTGATCGTGGAGGCGCCCTCGGATCGGCCGGCGAGCTGCATGAGCGCGGCGCGGGCGATGCCGACGAGGTCGACGCCTCCGTGCTCATAGAAGCGCTCGTCCTCGGTGGCGACGGTGCCCTTGAGCACGTAGGGGGAGACCTTATCGATGGTGATGGTCTCGCGGTTCTGGACGTAGAGGCTCGCGATCTTGTTGCCGTTGGCGTCCAGGACCTCGGTGGGCTCGCTCACGAGGTACTGGTTGGTGTCCGTGTAATCGGGCAGGTCGGAGAGCCAGCGGTTCACATTCGCGACCATGCCGACCCCGAAGGCCACGCCCGCGATGAGCATGAAGCCCAGTACCGAGAGGATGACCACGGGGACGATGTGCGTCTTGGCGTGCTTGCGCGCGTGGCGCTCGCGTGGACCCATACGTACCTCCAAGAGGGTGCGGAAACACTATAGATACCCATACGATACCGCAAGGTCGCGCAAGGTGCGGGCGTCGGAGGCCGCATGCGGTGAGAAAACACGGCTGTGCACGCTGCGGGCGGGGCGCCGTGGCTGCGCCCGCCCCGGGCCGGGCCGCTGGCCGGAGGGGGCGCTCCAGGCCCGCCCCGAGTCCCAACTCCTTCCCCCGGACCCCCGCCATCTCGGCTACACTGGAAAAGTTATCCGTAAAGCACCGCCTGGGCGCGCCCCGGCGAGGGCGCTACCCCTTCTCGAGGAGGACAGAGCATTGCTATCCGTTGACGAGCAGATGCGCACCATCACGTCCGGCGCGGCACAGATCGTGCCTGAGGCCGATCTCAGGAAGAAGCTCGAGCGCGGGACCCCGTTGAACATCAAGCTCGGCGTCGATCCCACCTCGCCCGACCTGCACCTGGGCCACGCCGTCCCGCTGCGCAAGATGCGCCAGTTCCAGGATCTCGGCCACCAGGTCACGCTCATCATCGGCAACGGCACGGCCATGATCGGCGACCCCTCGGGCAAGAACACCACGCGCCCGCAGCTCTCGCAGGAGCAGGTCGAGGCCAACGCGCAGACCTATGTCGAGCAGGCCATGAAGATCCTGGACCCGGAGCGCACCACCATCGTGCATAACGGCGACTGGATCCTCTCGCTGGACCTCAAGGGCCTCCTCGAGGTCGCGAGCAAGTTCACCGTCGCCCGCATCCTCGAGCGCGACGACTTCACCAAGCGCTACCAGAGCCAGACCCCGATCGCGCTCCACGAGTTCCTCTACCCCGTGATGCAGGCCCTGGACTCGGTCCAGATCAAGGCCGACGTGGAGATGGGTGGCACCGACCAGCTCTTCAACCTGCTCGCCGGCCGCGAGCTCATGGAGAAGATGGGCATGGAGCCGCAGGTCGCGCTCACGATGCCGCTGCTCGAGGGCACCGACGGCGTGCGCAAGATGAGCAAGTCCTACGGCAACTACATCGGCCTCACCGACGAGCCGGCCGACATGTTCGGCAAGACGATGTCGATCCCCGACGAGATGATCGGCAAGTACTACCGCCTCGCGAGCTCCAAGACGCCCGACGAGGTGGACGCCATCGAGGCCGCCCTCGCCGACGGCTCGGCGAACCCCTATGAGCTCAAGCGCGCCCTCGGCCGCGACCTCTGCGACACCTACCACGGCACAGGCGCGGGCGCCGAGGCCGAGGCCGCCTTCGACCGCGTGTTCAAGCAGAACGAGCTGCCCGAGGACATCGCCGAGGTGTCGGTCGCCCTCGCGCCGGGCGAGGACGGCACCGTCTACCTGGCCGGTGTGCTCAAGGAGGCCGGGCTTGCCCCCTCGGCGGGCGAGGCGCGCCGCCTCATCGACGGGGGCGGCGTCAAGATCGACGGCGAGTCCGTGGCGCCCAAGGGCTATAACGTGGATGCCGCGCTCCTCGCGCCCGGCACCGTTCTCCAGGTGGGCAAGCGCAAGTTCGCCCGTCTCGCTTAAGAGGGGTAGCGCATGGTCAGCGGGAGGCAGCGCCAGAGGCTCATCGAGCTCGCAACCCTCTCCGCGGCCATCGCCGGCGTCGCGGCGATCGGTCTCGCCGCGACGCTGGATTTCATCCCGATCGTCAACAACGCCCTCTTCGTCGGGGGATGGATGGTGATGCTCGTCGCGGGCATCCGGTCATTCAAGATCGCAGCGCGCATGGCCCGTCGGGCACGCTGGAGGACGCTCGCGACCATCGAGCTCGGCTTCGCGGTGGCCGGTTTCGTGTGCCTGGTGATCGCCGGTGCCCTCGCCGTCCTGCTGGGAATCAGGGATGATGGCTCGTTCAGCATCCAGGGCCGCGCGTATTACGTGGGGAACGAGGGCTTCCTCAAGCTGGAGTGCGTCGTGTACGAGCAGGACGGCCTCATCACCATGCGCGAGATCCGGCGCTACCCGGATCGCTCCGCGCCGTATTCGATCGATGACGAGGTTGCGCGGGAGCTTGTCGACGGGACCTACGGTGTCCCCGCCGCGGCGACGCCCCGCGAGGAGGGGAGTGGACCTATGGGATCCTCAATGCCCGCGCCCGCCGGCGCGCACGCGATTCGAGCGCAGCAGCAGCACCTGCTGGACGAGCGGTTCTCGGCTAACGACGTGATTCCGGTGGGGGATTCCGGCTACGGCCTCGTCGCCGCCGACAAGGCCGCGGCGCGTACACGCTGGTTCTTCGTGAGGGTGGAGGGCGCCCGCCCGATCTTCATCTCCGAGCTCGCGGAGACGGCGGGCTTCGTCTCCGGTTCCCAGGATGCCGACGGCGCCCTCACACTCACCTTCCAAGACGCGGACGGCACCCAGATGCGCTGGCGCTCCACCAACAGCGGCCGCCAATGGAGCCGGGTGGCAAGCGAGTAGCCCAAAAAAGCGGCCCCGAGCATCGCCCGAGGCCGCCATCTTTTTTGAATACGGGTGCCGAGGGGTTTTACCGCAGGTCTCTCGCAGCGCCCGCCTTGGGGCCGAGCGCTCGCGAGAGGGCGTCGGGATGCCTTACCCCACGTACGAGAACGTTCGGACGTCGAACAGCCCCTCCGGGCGAATCCTCACCGTGGGGATCACCGGCAGCGGCAGGAAGATCATCCCCATGATCGGGTCGAGCGGCGGCTCGATGCCCATGGCCCGCCCCTCGCGCATGAGGGTATCGTGCTCGGCGGCCACGTCCTCGGCGGTGCCGTCCGACATGAGCCCACCGAGCGGGAGCCCGATCCGCGCGACGACCTCGCCGCCGCGGACGAGCGCGAACCCGCCCTGGCCCACGGCGCGGACGGCGGCGAGCATGTCGTCGGGGTCATCGCCCACGACGCAGATGTTATGGGAGTCATGCCCGATGCTCGAGGCGATCGCCCCGCCGGTGATCGTGAACCCGCGCACCCAACTGCGGCCGATGTGCGTGCCGACAAGGCCGTTCCCCGCCGCGTCCGCGCCATCGGCTCCCGCCGCCTGGGCGGCGACGCCGCGGCCGTGCCGCTCGATCAGCATGATGCGCCGCAGGCCGTCCGCCGTCTCGGGACGCGCGATCCCGTTGATGGCGTTCCCGGGGATCACGTCGATCACGGCCTCGCCGGACACGAAGTCGTAGTCGAAGACCTCGCGGTCGAGTTCGGGCAGGGAGACGGAGGCGAGGAGCTGCCGCTCGAGGCGCTCGACCTCCGCTCCCGCCGGTGCGATCTCGCCCACGAAGCGCCCGTCCTGGGCGACGAGCTCGCCGGCCGCGAAGACCCGGTGCGGGGCCGTCTTGAAGGTGAGGTCATCGAGGATGAGGAGGTCGGCGCGCTTGCCGGGCGCGATCGCCCCGCGCCGCTCGAGCGGGCTCGCCGCCGCCTTGCCGTGGTCGAGGCCGAAGAGCTCGGCGGCCGTGAGGGTCGCCATCTGGATCGCGACGACCGGGTCGATCCCCGCCTCGACGGCCGTGCGGCAGGCGTTGTCGATCATGCCGGCGGCGAGGGCATCGGAGGGGGCGCGGTCGTCCGTGGCGAAGCAGCAGCGCCGGGCCCGGGACGGGTTCTCGAGGATCAGCGGGGCGAGGTTTGCGAGGTCGTGGCTGCAGGTGCCCTCGCGGAGCATCACGTACAGCCCGCGGGAGAGCTTGTCGAGCGCCTCCTCGGGGACGGTGGACTCGTGGTCGGCGATGACGCCGGAGGCCGCGTAGGCGTTGAGGTCGCGGCCGGTGACGAGCGGCGCGTGGCCGTCGGTGAGCCCGGAGGCGGTGAGGGTGGCGGCGTCGATACGGGCGCAGGTCTCGGGGTCGGCCGAGAAGACGCCCGGCAGGTTCATCATCTCGCCGAGGCCGAAGATGTCGCCGGGGTGCTCCTCGAAGAAGGCGCGCATGTCCGCCGCGGAGATCTCGGCCCCGGCCTGCTCGTCGGGGAGGGCGGGGACGCAGGAGGGCATCATGAATTTGAAGGAGATGGGTGCGCGGCGGCCGTCCTCGATCATGAAGGCGAGGCCGTCGGTGCCGCAGACGTTGGCGATCTCATGCGAGTCGGCGATGGCGGTGGTGGTGCCGCGTGCGAGGGCCATGCGGGCGTACTCGGCGGGGCGGACGTTGGAGCTCTCGATGTGCAGGTGGGCGTCGATGAAGCCGGGCGCGAGGTAGCGGCCGCCGCAGTCGATGACGCGGGCGGCCTCGTAGCCGGCGGCGCGGTCGGGCTCGCGGTCGCCGAAGAGCACGCCGACGATGACGCCGTCCTTGACCGCGACCTGGCCGGGAACGATGCGCTGGCCGTAGACGTCGACGATTCGGGCGTTGACGAAGAGCGTGTCGGCGGCCACGCGGCCCTCGGCGGCGTCGATCAGGTGGGTGAGCGGTGAAGCTGGCATGGCGGTCCTCTCGCTGCGGGGCGTGTTGGCTTCCTATAGTACCCGCCGCCGGCTCGCGCGGGCGCGGGTTCTTCTCGGCTCGCGAGCAGCGGAGGGCCTGGCGCCGCGCACGGCCGCCCCGGCATGGGTGCGCTGCCGCCCTGCCGCAGTCACTCTGACGCCCGGGGGCCGGGAGCCCGGTTGCATTTCTTGCGGCTTTGCATGGATTTTCCCAACAAGTTGACGGCTGTGCACAGCGGGGTGCAGAGCCGTGCATTTTGCAACCAGGATGACCTGCGGTTTTGATTCCGCTACTCGGGGCGGCCCCAGCAAGGTGTGCATAGCCGTAAGAAACGCAACCAGCCCGGTTCGCGCCCGCCATGCTCGAGCGCTCGGGGAGAGCCATCCACCTCCGAGCTGCGTTTCTTACGCGCTGCGTGTCGTTTTCGAACATGAGCGTGGGCCGCCGCCCGCCCCCTGGTTGCATTTCTTACGGCTGTGCACATCGGTTCGGGCGCACGCTGAGTATCGACAATAAAAGCGCAGGTCGCGGCGGTTGCGTTTTTTACGGATATGCACCCCGCTGTGCACAGCTGTCAGTTTGTTTGAGAAATCTAGGCAAAGCCGCAAAAAACGCAACTGACCGGGACGGAACGGGTGCGGGCAGTCGTGTCCGCGGGGAATCTGCGAGCTTCCGCGCAATTCGGACACCCGTCGCCCGCGACCCCTTACAATCGGGAGAACCGACCCAAGGAGGACCCATGCCCTTTGATTTCACGAGCATCCTCGACCGCCGCGGCAACGACGCGATCGCCTTCGACGGCCTGGGGCTCGCCCCCGGGGCACCCGAGCCCCCTGAGCCGGGCTTTGATCCCATCCCGATGTGGATCGCTGACTCGAGCTTCCCCGTGGCGCCCTGCATCACGGAGGCGATCGCCGCGCGCCTCAGCCATCCCTCGTTCGGCTACTTCAAGATCCGCCCCGAGTACCACCGGGCCATCATCGATTGGCACCGTCGGCGCTACGGCGTCCAGGGCCTTCTCCCGGGGCATATCGGCTACGAGAACGGCGTCCTCGGCGGCCTCATGTCCACCGTCTTCGCGTCGGCGTCGCCGGGCGACACCGTGCTCCTTCACAGCCCCACCTACGTCGGGTTCACGAACGTCCTCACGAACGCCGGCTTCAAGATCGAGCTCTCGCCGCTCGCGCGCGACGCCGACGGCATCTGGCGCATGGACTTCGAGGACATGGCCCGCCGCCTCAAGCGAACCCGCGCCCACGTGGCCGTCTTCTGCTCGCCGCACAACCCCACGGGCCGCGTGTGGGAGCGCTGGGAGATCGAGCGCGCCCTCGAGGTCTACGCCGAGCACGGCTGCACCGTGATCTCCGACGAGATCTGGGCCGATATCGTGCGGCCGGGCGGCAGACACATCCCCACGCAGTCGGTGGGCGACGACGCCCGCCGGCGCACCGTCGCGCTCTACGCGCTCAGCAAGACCTTCAGCCTCGCGGGCCTGGTGGGAAGCTATCACGTCATCTACGACGACACCCTGCGCGACCGCGTGGTGTCCCAGGCCTCGAAGTCGCACTACAACAGCGTGAACGTCCTCTCGATGCATGCGCTCATCGGCGCCTACACGGATGAGGGGGCGGCCTGGGTCGACGAGCTCAACGGGGTCATCGCGGCGAACACCGACCGTGCGGCCGCGTTCTTCCGCGAGCGCGACTGCGGGATCGAGGCGGCCGCCCCCGAGGGGACCTACATGCTCTGGCTCGATGCCGGCACCTGGTGCGAGCGGCACGGCGCGGACGTCGGCGAGCTCCTGCGCGCGGGCTGGCGCGTGGGCGTCGGCTGGCAGGACGGGCGCCCCTTTCACGGAGAGCACCATATCCGCATGAACCTCGCCCTGCCGGCGGCCCGCCTCGAGGAGGCCCTGGCGCGCCTCGCCGAGCACGTGCTCTAGCGCGCGGGGGAAGGGACCGCGGGCAAGAGAAAACGGCCCCGTGCCCGGGGAGGGCGCGGGGCCGCGTCATCTGCGGCGGGGAGGTCGGATCGCGGTGCGGCCCAGGAGCCGCGCTCGCGCCGCGCCGCCTCACTCCGCGAGGAAGTCGACCGCGTACTGCGCGGCGAGCATGGACCCCTTCGCGAGCACGGACTCGTCCACCTTGTAGTAGCAGCTGTGCTGGGCGAAGGTCGCGCCGATCGCGGGGTTGCGGGTGCCCACGAACGCGAGCACGCCCGGGACCTCGGCGAGGTAGGCGCTGAAATCCTCACCTGAGAGGGTCCCCTGGTAGCGACCGACGGCCTCGGGTCCGAGCACCTTCTCGACCGCGCCCGCGCAGCGCGCGCTCGCGGCGGGGTCGTTCTCCACCTTGTAGTTCGCGATCGTGTAGTCGGAGAGCGCGGCCTCGGCGCCGAGGGCCGCCGCCGTGTGCGTCGCGATGCGCTCGATGAGTCCGGGCATGAGGTCGTGCGCGCGGTCGCTGTAGGTGCGCACGGTGCCGGTGAGGTAGGCGGACCCGGCGATGACGTTTCTGGCCGTGCCGCCGTGGATCTCGCCCACGGTCACCACTGCCGGCTCATACGGCGAGAGGTCGCGGCTGACGATCGTCTGCAGCGAGTTGACGATCGCCGTGGCCGCCATGATGGCGTCGGCCCCGCGCTGCGGCATCGCGCCGTGGCAGCTCGTGCCCGTGATGTCGATTCGGAACCAGTCGGTGTTCGCCATGCGGGGACCGGCCTCGCAGCTCACGAGCCCGGCGTCCACCTCGCTCCAGATGTGCATCGCGAAGGCGCCGTCCACGCCCTCGGCGGCCCCGGCACCGATCATCATCTTCGCGCCCTGGCCGTTCTCCTCGGAGGGCTGGAACACGATCCGCGCCTCGCCGTGCAGGTCATCGGTCATGTGACGGAGGATCTGCAGGCAGCCGAGCATCATGGCGATATGGCAGTCGTGGCCGCAGGCGTGCATGAGCCCCTCGTTCACGCTCGCGAACTCCTCGCCCGTCCGCTCGAGGACGGGGAGCGCGTCGATGTCGGCGCGGAGCAGGATCCGCCGGCGCGGGCGGCCGTCCGGGCCGTAGGCGTCCGGCGCCGTGCCGCGAAGCGTCGCGACAAGGCCGGTCTCAAGCGGCTGCTCGTAGGGGATGTTCATGGCGTCGAGCTGGTTCGCGATGTCCTGCGTGGTGCGGACCTCGGCCAGGCTCGGTTCGGGGTGGCGGTGGAAGTGCCGCCGCTGCTTGATGATGTAGGGCTCGAACTCGGCGGCGATCCGCTGGATGCCCGCGGTGATGTCCGCCTGCCCGCGGCGGCGCGTGGCGTCCTGGATGCGCTGGGCGATGGTCTTCGGCATGGGTACCGCCTTCCCTCTGATGTGCTGCGATGCGTTTGACCTGTTGAAAACTGTATCACGTATGGGGATTCGGATAGGTGCGGGAGGCGCACGTATAATCGGGTGCGCCGAGTCACACGAAAGGTCGCCCATGTCGCCACGCGCCGCACAAACCGCCGCTCCCGAGCTCCTCGCGCCCGCGGGGTCGCCCGATCCGTTCTTCGCCGCCCTCGCCGCCGGGGCCGACGCGATCTACTGCGGCATGGGGTCCTTCAACGCCCGCCGCAAGGCCGAGAACTTCACCGACGATACCTTCGCCGACGCCTGCCGCATCGCGCACCTCGCCGGCGCGCGCGTGTACGTGACCGTGAACATCGTCATCAAGGACGAGGAGATGGCCGAGGCCCTGGAGCTCGTGCGCCGCTGCACGGAGCTCGGCGCGGACGCCTTCATCATCCAGGATTGGGGCCTCTTCTCGGAGATCCGCCGCCTCATGCCCGGCGTCGAGACGCATATCTCCACGCAGGCGAACATCCACGACGCGCGCGGCACGCGCTTCTGCGCCGCGCTCGGGGCCGATCGCGTGACGCTCTCGCGCGAGCTCTCGGTGGGCGAGATCGGGGAGATCGCGAAGACGGGCGTGGAACTCGAGGTCTTCGCCCACGGCTCGATCTGCTTCTCGTACTCGGGCGTCTGCCTGCTCTCGAGCTTCGCCTGCGCGGGCCGCTCGGCGAACCGCGGCATGTGCGCCCAGCCCTGCCGTCTCCCCTACGAGCTCTTGGACGAGCGGGGGAGGAGCATCTCCGCGCCCGGCCGCGAGCGGGCGCTCTGCCCGCGCGACACGAACACGTCGGAGATGCTCGGCGAGCTCGTGGCCGCCGGCGCCGGGGCGCTGAAGATCGAGGGCCGTATGAAGGCCCCGGATTACGTGTACGCCGTGGTGGACGCCTATCGCCGCGAGCTCGACGACATCCTGGCCGCGCGGGAGGTGGGGTCCGAGGAGCGCCGCGAGCGCGCCCGCCAGCTCAAGCGCGCGTTCAACCGCGATTTCACGACGGCCTACCAGCACGGTGAGTCCGGTGACGAGATGATGAGCTACGAGCGGTCGAACAACCGCGGCCAGGTGGTGGGCGAGGTCCTCGAGAGCCGCACCGTGGGCTCGGGCCTCAAGCGGAAGCTCCACCCCGAGGACCGGCGGAACCGGCTCGCGGTGGCGCGCCTCGCGCTCACCGAGCCCATCGGCGCGGGCGACCTCATCGAGCTTCGGCACGACGACGAGTTCGACCGCTACCTGACCTTCACGGCCGAGGCGGACGCCGCACAGGGCGATGAGATCGAGGTGCGGATCCCGCGGGCGGTGCCGGCAGGTGCGAAGGTGCGCGTGATCCGGAGCCAGCGGGCGATCGAGACGGCCGCGGCGGCGCTCAAGCGCGACCAGCCGCGGCGCCGCGCCGTGCGCGTGGCCGTGCGCGCCCGGGTGGGGGAGCCGTTCTCGGTTACGCTCACCTGCGTTAACGACCCCGCGCTCGCGGCTGTGGCCGAGGGCTTCACGGTGGAGGCGGCGCGCACGCGGCCGGTCAGCCGCGAGGACCTGGTCGAGCACGTGGGTCGGATGGGCTCCTCGCCGTTTCTCGCCGAGAGCTTCGAGGTCGAGCTCGACGAGGGCGCTGGCATGGGGTTCTCGGCCGTGCACAAGGTGCGCTCGCGCGCCTGCGAGCTGCTCGAGGAGGCGATCCTCGCGCCGGTGGCAGCGCGCGGGGCGGCCGTTGCCGACCTCGCCCCGTTCTCGCGGACGGCCGTGACGGCCGAGACCGCGGCCGCGGGGGGCGATGTGGGTGTCGCCGCTGTCCTGGGCGAGGCGGCGGTCCGGGGCGCGGGTGCCGCGCCGGCGGCGGTCGCTGAGTCTGGGTTCTCCTCCGCTGGCGTGGAGGCGGATGGCGGCGCGGCGGCCCGCCTTGCGACCGTGGGCAGCGCCGTTGCGAGCGCCGCCGATGCTGATCCGCGGCCCGCGCCCGTCGTTCCCGCACCCGAGATCTGCGTGATCGCGGCCGATCGAGAGGCCGTCGAGATCGCCCGCGCCGCCGGGGCCGCACGGGTCTACATGGCCTCCGATGCGCTCGACGAGGCCGGCATCGCGCCCGAGGAGGCCGCTGCGGCGGGGATCGTCCCCATCCTGGATGAGGTGTGCCGCGAGGCGGATCGCGAGCGCCTGGACCGCTGGGTCATCCCGGGCGCATCCGTTGCCGTGGGGAACATCTCCGAGCTCGCGCTCGCGGCGGAGCGGGGTGCGCGGGCCGAGGTCCGCACCTGCATCCCCGTGCACAACGTGGCCGCCGCCGCGGCCCTCGCGCGCGCCGGCGCCGCGGGCTTCTGGCTCACGCCCGAGCTCACCCTCGCCGAGATCGAGCGCATCGCGCCGTCGATGATGGGGGAGGTGGGCGTCGTCGCCATCGGCCGGCCCCGGGTCATGACGAGCGAGCACTGCATCCTCATGACGGCGGGGCGGTGCATCCACGACTGCCCCCGCTGTGGGCTCCGCCGCCGGAGGCTCTCGCTCAAAAACATCGACGGCAAGATCCTGCCCGTGCGCACCGACATCCACGGCCGCTCGCATCTCTATGAGGACGGGCTCATCGACCTCACGCCGCAGATGGGCAAGCTCGCCGCCGCGGGCGTGAGGCGCTTCATGGTGGATGGGACGCTCATGGACGGCCCGGAGCTCGAGCGCGCCCTCGCCCAGGCGACGCGCGCCGCCACCGCCGTCCGCGCCGGCAGGGCCCCGTCCCGCCGCATGCCGGGCGCCACCTCGGGCGTCCTGTTCGTCGGCGTGGAGTGAGCGGCCGGCCTCACACGTAGGCGAGCACGGCGGCGACCACGAGCGCCGGGAGCATGTTCGCGACGCGGAAGGTCTTCGGCCAGATGAGGTTCACGCCCACGCAGAAGATGAGGATGGAGCCGACCATCGAGATCGCGTTCACGGCGCCGGCGGTGAGCCACGGCTCGATCCCCCGTGCGGCGAGCGTGATCGTCCCCTGGAAGAGCGCCACCGGCACCGCGGAGAACACGGCGCCCCGCCCCATCGAGGCCGCCATGATGCAGACGATCACGGCGTCGAGCGCGCCCTTGAGCGCGAGCGTGCCCCAGGTGCCGGCGACCCCATCCTGGATCGAGCCGACCACGGCCATCGCTCCGACGCAGACGGTGAGCGAGGCCGTGACGAAGGCGTCCACGAACGTCCCGTCCCCTTCGCTCCCCGACCGCTTCCTGAGCCAGTCGCCGAACCGCCCGATCCCGGCCTCGATGTCGATGAGCTCGCCGATGACCGCGCCCACGGCGAGGGAGGCGAAGATCCTGAGCGACCCGCCGCTCGCGAGCCCCATCCCGTCGACCCGGAGCATCTGCTCGAGCGCGCCGCCGAGTCCCACGAAGAGGATGCAGACGGCCGTGGCCCGCACGAGGGAGTCGCGCATGCGCTCGGTGATGAGGTGCCCGCCGGCGAGGCCGGCGACTCCGCCGACGACGATGAGCCCCACGTCGATGAGGGTGCCGAGTCCGACCACGCTTCCACCTCGCAAAACCGCCTACCGATGCCGCCCCATCCTAACACGGCGCCGCCAGGCGGGGTCGCGGAGCGCATCTGCGTTCCCGCGAACGGGGAGATGGCGCATGATGCCCGGATCGGCGAGGTCGTCGCGGGTGAGTCCGATCACGGTGAGGTTGGGGAAGGCGTCTCGCTCGACCGGTGCCGATTCCGGGTCGTCGATGATCTGGATCGCGAGCCGCGCGGCGGGGAAGTAGAGGGCCATGGATCTCCTTTCGGTTGCCGTGGCCGCACCCTACCAAGGGCCTCTGAACCGGATCTGACAAGATCCTCCCCGCGTTCTGACAGGGGCAGGTGGGGGCGTGAGCGCGCCTGCGCCGGCGAGCTCTCCGGTGGAACCTCCACGTCCCCGACACATTCGTCGGATGGTAGACTGGGGCGCCAGATGTGAAACCCACCATGCACCTAGGGAAGGAGGGGATGTCGATGCCCCGAGAGACGCCGAGACCGACGCCCGGAGCGGCTCCCGTCCCCCCGCATCCCGGCGCCCATCCGGCCCGCGCCGCCCTCGCGGCCGCCTTCCCGCTCACGGTCCCCATCCTCGCGGGCTTCCTCCTCACGGGGATCACCTGCGGGGTCTTCGCCGTCCTCCTCGGGCTCCCGTGGTGGATGCCCACGTTCATGTCGATCGCGATCTTCGCGGGGTCAGCCGAGTTCATCGTCGCCTCCATGCTCACGGGCGCCTTCGACCCCGTCTCCGCCTTCGTCACGATCTTCATCGTGAACGCCCGCCATCTCTTCTACGGGCTCTCCCTGCTCGACCGCTTCCGCGCGGTGGGACCCCGGCGCCTCTACCTCATTTACGCGCTCTGCGACGAGACCTTCTCCCTCGAGTTCGCCTCGCGCCCGCCGGCGGGTGTCGACGACGGCTGGTTCATGTTCTGGATCAGCGCCCTGAACCAGGCGTATTGGATCGCGGGGTGCACGGCCGGCGCGCTGTTCGGGAGCGCCCTGCCCCTCGGGCTCAAGGGGGTCTCCTTCGCGATGACGGCGCTCTTCGTCGTGATCTTCCTCGATCAATGGGTGAAGGAGGAGAGTCACGCGGGCTCCCTCGTGGGCCTCGCCGCCTCCTCCGCCTCGCTCGCGGCGCTCGGGCCGGACGGCTTCATCGTCCCCGCGCTCGCGCTCATCCTCGTCGGGGTCACGGCGGCGCGCCGCTGGGTCGAGCCCGTCTACCCGGCAGACGACGGCGCCCCGACCCGGGGGGAGGACCGCCCATGACCCCCCTCCAGCAGATCGCGACCGTGCTCGTCGCCGGCGCCGCGACGGTCCTCACCCGCGCCCTTCCCTTCATGGCCTTCCCGGCCCGCTGCCCGGTTCCGCCGCTTATACGCTACCTCGGCCGCACGCTCCCCGGCGCCGTGTTCGCGCTCCTCGTCGTCTACTGCCTGCGCGGGGTCGACCCCGCCTCGCCCGCGAGCGCCGTCCCCGAGGCCGCGGGCGTCATCACGGCCGGCGCGCTCTATCTCTGGCGGCGTGACATGCTCGCGGCCATCTTCGGCAGCACGGCCGTCTACCTCGTTCTCGCGAACCTCGTCTTCGGCTCCTGAAAAAGCCCTCATACCGGGGCGAAGCCGTGCCGCCCGCCCCGCCTGACCTGTCGTATCATAAGGACGCTATGCACCCGCGCAACGCGCTCCCGCAGAAGGGCAGGAAAGATGGTCTCTCGTGTGTACGTGGAGAAGAAACCCGGGTTCGACGTCGAAGCCGCCGGGCTCGCCGCAGAGCTCCGCGACATCCTCGGTATCCGGGCGCTCACCGGCATCAGGATCGTGAACCGCTACGACGTGGAGGGCATCGACGAGGCGCTGTTCGAGCGCTGCGTGCCCACGGTCTTCTCCGAGCCGCAGGTCGACACCGTCTCCTTCGAGCTGCCCGAGGCGGCCGAGGAGCGCCTTCGCTTCGCCGTGGAGTTCTTGCCCGGCCAGTTCGACCAGCGCGCCGACTCGGCCGCCGAGTGCGTGCAGCTGATCTCCCAGGGGGAGCGCCCACTCGTGCGCTCCGCCAAGGTCTACCTGCTCGAGGGCGAGCTCACCGATGCGGACGTCGAGGCCGTCCGCCGCTACGTGGTGAACCCCATCGAGGCCCGGATCGCCCCCCTCGCGCTGCCCGAGACGCTCGCGCAGGAGGTCCCCACCCCCGCGCCCGTCGAGGTGCTCGAGGGCTTCCGCGAGCTCGACGAGGCCGGGCTCGCCGGGCTCATCGCCGAGCGCGGCCTCGCCATGGACGAGGCGGACATCGCCTTCTGCCAGCGCTATTTCGAGGACGAGGGCCGCGACCCCACCATCACAGAGCTCCGCGTCATCGACACCTACTGGTCCGATCACTGCCGCCACACCACCTTTGGCACCGAGCTCACCGATGTGCGGATCGACGACGACCTCGTCCGCGCGGCCTTCGAGCGCTACCTCGAGATGCGCCGCGAGCTCGGCCGCGAGGGCAAGCCCGTCTGTCTCATGGACATGGGCACGATCGGCGCGAAGTACCTGAAGGCCGCCGGCACCTTGAGGAACCTCGACGAGTCCGAGGAGATCAACGCCTGCACCGTCCGCTGCACGGTGGACGTGGACGGCGAGGACGAGGAGTGGCTCTTCCTCTTCAAGAACGAGACGCACAACCACCCCACCGAGATCGAGCCCTTCGGCGGCGCGGCCACCTGCATCGGCGGCGCGATCCGTGATCCGCTCTCCGGCCGCTCCTACGTCTACCAGGCCATGCGCGTCACCGGCGCGGCCGACCCCACGGCCCCGGTGTCAGAGACGCTCGCCGGCAAGCTTCCGCAGCGCAAGCTCGTGACCACGGCCGCCGCCGGCTACTCGAGCTACGGCAACCAGATCGGCCTCGCCACCGGCCAGGTGAGCGAGCTCTACCACCCCGGCTACGTGGCCAAGCGCATGGAGGTCGGCGCCGTCGTGGGCGCCGCGCCCGCCAGCCACGTCCGCCGCGAGGAGCTGGCCCCCTGCGACAAGATCATCCTGCTCGGCGGCCGCACCGGCCGCGACGGCATCGGCGGCGCCACCGGCTCCTCCAAGACGCAGAACGTCGAGTCCATCGAGACCTCGGGTGCCGAGGTCCAGAAGGGCAACGCGCCCGTCGAGCGCAAGCTCCAGCGCCTGTTCCGCCGCGGCGACGCCTGCCGCCTCATCAAGCGCTGCAACGACTTCGGCGCCGGCGGCGTGAGCGTTGCCGTGGGCGAGCTCGCCGACGGCCTCTATATCGACCTCGACCAGGTCACCAAGAAGTACGACGGCCTGGATGGCACCGAGCTCGCGATCTCCGAGAGCCAGGAGCGCATGGCCGTGGCCGTGGCCGAGGAGGACGTTGACGAGTTCATGGCGTATGCGGCCGAGGAGAACCTCGAGGCCACGGTCATCGCCGAGGTCACCCACGAGGCGCGCGTGCGCATGGCCTGGGACGGCGACGTGATCGTCGACCTCTCGCGCGCGTTCCTCGGGAGCAACGGCGCCCCGAAGAGCCAGGACGTTCACGTGGTCGAGCAGGGCGCCTCCGGCATACCGGCGGTGCCCGGCGCGGGTGCATCGACGCTCGCCGAGGGTTTCCGCGCGCTCGTCTCCGACCTGAACGTCGCCTCGAACAAGGGCCTCTCCGAGCGCTTCGACTCCACGATCGGCGCGGCCACGGTGCTCATGCCGCACGGCGGCTCGCGCCAGCTCACGCCCGCGCAGGCGATGGTCGCGAAGTTCCCGGTCGACGGCGAGACCACGACGGTCTCGGGCATGGCCTGGGGCTTCAACCCCTACCTTATGGAGGCCGACCAGTTCACCGGCGCCTACCTCTCCGTGGTGGAGAGCCTCGCCCGCCTCGTGGCCACCGGCTTCGAGCATGAGCGCGCCTACCTCTCGTTCCAGGAGTACTTCGAGCGCCTGCGCGACGTCCCCGAGCGCTGGGGCAAGCCCATGGCGGCTGTCCTCGGCGCCCTCATGGCGCAGGTCGACCTCGGTGCCGGGGCGATCGGCGGCAAGGATTCCATGAGCGGGAGCTTCGAGGACCTCGACGTGCCGCCGACCCTCATCTCCTTTGCCGTCGCCACGGGCACGGTAGACCGCATCGTCTCGCCTGAGCTCAAGGGCGCGGGGCATCGGCTCGCGCTCGTGGAGCCCGAGCGCCGCGCGGGAGGGCTCCTGCCCGAGGCCGCGAGCCAGCTTGCCGCGTTCTCCCTGGTGGAGAGCCTCGTGCGTGAGGGTGCGGCCCTCGCCGTCTCCACGCCGGGCTTCGGCGGCGCGGCGGAGGCCCTCTTCAAGATGTGCCTCGGCAACCGGATCGGCGTCTCCCTTTCCGACGCGGGGCTCCCGCTCTTCGAGCACGCCTACGGCAGCTTCATCGTGGAGCTCGCCGACGGCGCGGAGCTGCCCGCCGCCGCGGGCGTCACCGTGCGCGAGATCGGTGCGACGACCGAGGCCTATGAGCTCGCCGTGGCCGGCGAGGCCCTTGACCTCGCGGAGCTCCAGGAGGTTTGGGAACACGGCATCGAGGGCGTGTACCCCTACCGCACGCTCGGCGGTGCGGCTGAGGAGGGGCCGGTCGAGGCCGTGTCCTACCGCGTGGCCGACGAGGGCCGGATCCGCGCCGTCTACGGCGGCGAGCGCTTCGCCCGCCCGCGGGTCATCATCCCGGTCTTCCCGGGCAACAACTGCGAGTACGACTCCGCCCGCGCCTTCACGGCCGCCGGAGCGGCGGTCGACACCTTCGTGATCAACAACCTCACGCCTGAGGCCGTGGCCGAGAGCACCGCCGAGCTCGCCCGCCGCATCCGCGCGAGCCAGATCGTCATGATCCCGGGCGGGTTCTCCGGCGGCGACGAGCCGGACGGCTCGGCGAAGTTCATCACGGCCTTCTTCCGCGCGCCCGAGGTGACCGAGGCCGTGCGCGACCTGCTCCAGGCCCGCGACGGTCTCATGCTCGGCATCTGCAACGGCTTCCAGGCGCTCGTGAAGCTCGGTCTCGTGCCCTTCGGCGACATCGTCGACGCCACGCCCGAGGCCCCGACGCTCACCTTCAACACCATCGGCCGCCACCAGAGCCGCCTCGTGCGCACGCGCGTGGCGAGCGATCTCTCTCCCTGGCTCGCCCAGGCCTCGGTGGGCGACGTGCACACGGTCGCGATCAGCCACGGCGAGGGTCGCTTCGTGGCGAGCGACGAGGTGCTCTCGCAGCTCATCGTCGGTGGGCAGATCACCACGCAGTATGTGGACGAGGCGGGTGCGCCCGGCATGGGGCTCGATGTGAACCCCAACGGCTCGGTCCTCGCGATCGAGGGCATCACGAGCCCGGACGGCCGCGTCCTCGGCAAGATGGGCCACGTGGAGCGCCGCGGCGCGGGGCTCTACAAGAACGTCCCGGGCGACACGGGGATGCCGCTCTTCGAGAGCGGCGTGGCCTACTTCGCGTAAGGGCTTGCGGGGCGGTGCCGGCAGGGCCGCCCCGCTTCACGTTCACGTGGCCGGTGCGGGCGCCAATCGCCCGCTTCGCCCCCGTTAGGGGGTTGCTCGTTTCCACTTTTCTGTTTCTGGACGCTAAAACAGGGGGCCGGCGTGAAGCCGGTCCCTTTTTTCTCAAAAAAGGCCACGTTTCGCTGTTGGCGTCTGAGCACGGAAGGCGGCTACTCGGGGTAGGGCCGAATAAGCGTCCAGAAACGGAAAAGGAGGCTTCGGTAGTTTGTGTGACAAGGGGCTAGCCTAGGCAGCAACGCTCTTCGCTCCCTTCACGCCCTTCTTCCTCGCCTTCACCGGGCGACCCGGGAGCTGGGGCTGGCAGTCGCCGCACCTGAGCATGAGCAGGGC
>JAXEGS010000011.1:0-14156 GCA_034102905.1 Collinsella sp.
GACAACCAGGACGGCAAGCGCCCTGAGTCGATCACGGTGAAGCTCCTCGCCGACGGCAAGGAGACGGGTAAGGAGGCCACGGTCAAGGCCGATGCCGACGGCGCGTGGAAGTACTCCTTCTCCGGCCTCGACAAGTACAAGGCCGGCAAGGAGATCGCCTACAGCGTGGACGAGGCCGCCGTGCCCGAGGGCTACGAGAAGAGCGTCGACGGCTATGACATCACGAACACCCATCAGCCGGCGAAGACCTCGGTCTCCGTTGAGAAGGTCTGGGCCGGCATCGACGCCGACGCCGCCCCGGCCGTGAAGGTCGACCTGCTCGCCGACGGCAAGGCCGTCGACACGGTCACGCTCGATGGCAACGCCGAGGGAGGGTCCTGGAAGCACACCTTCTCGGACCTCGATCAGTACAAGGCCGGTAAGAAGATCTCCTACACGGTGGCCGAGCAGGGCGCGGTCGACGGGAAGCTCGCCGCCGGCGGCCACGACTACAAGGTCAAGGTCGCGCAGGACGGTGACTCGTGGACGGTGACGAACACGCTGGTTAACCCCAAGACCGAGGTCTCGGGCAGGAAGGTCTGGGCCGACGCCGATAACCAGGACGGCATCCGGCCCGACTCCGTGACAGTGTCGCTGCTTGAGAATGGGGTGGCTACGGGCAAGACGGTGGAGGTGCCCTCCACTGGCGACGGGTCCTTCACCTTCTCCGACCTGCCCACCTTCGACAGCAGGGGCGCCAAGATCGCCTACAGCGTGGACGAGGCCGCCGTGCCCGAGGGCTACGAGAAGAGCATCGAGGGAACCACCATCACGAAC
Organism: Collinsella sp.; assembly: GCA_034102905.1. Lineage (GTDB taxonomy): Bacteria > Actinomycetota > Coriobacteriia > Coriobacteriales > Coriobacteriaceae > Collinsella. The sequence goes on from JAXEGS010000011.1 coordinate 817, forward strand.
ACGCACGTGCCGGCGGTGCGCACGGTTACGGTGACCAAGATATGGGACGATCATGACGACCTCAACGGCGTGCGCCCCGACTCCGTAACGGTCGCTCTCCTCGCCGACGGCGAGGACACCGGCAAGAGCGTCGAGCTCTCCGCCTCGAACGAGTGGGCGGGCGCCTTCGAAAACCTGCCGGTGAACAAGTCCGGCAAGGAGATCAAGTACACCGTCTCCGAGGAGCAGGCCGCCGGGTATGAGGAGCCGGTTGTGACCGGCGACGTGGCTACCGGCTTCACGGTGACTAACAAGCGCGTGCCCGAATTCACGCTCACCTACGAGGTCGCCGGCGATCCGGAGTACGGCTATCCGGCCGATTCCGTGACCCCCGACCCGGTGACGGGCATCAAGTACGGCAGCGATGTCGACCTCGTCGACCCGCTGACGACGGAAGAGTCGGTGGCGAACCCCGGCGCCGCCCCTGCGGTCGCCAACCGCTCTGCCGACGCCGCCGCCACCGATGAGGGCACCGGCCCCATCCACGGAACCTGGTACTTCTACGGATGGTTCGCGGAGCCCGACGGCACCGAGGCGATCGACGCCGTGCGGAACATCACGGCTGACGTGACCGTGTACGGGCGCTGGGAGTTCATCCCCAGCCGCAGCGTTTCGGTGACGAAGGTCTGGGACGATGCGGACGACAAGGACGGCATCCGCCCGGAGAAGGTGACCGTGCGTCTCATCGCCGACGGCGAGGAGACGGACAAGACGCTCGAGCTCACGGCCGATGACGGCTGGACGGGTTCCTTCACGGAGCTCACACGCCGCGGCGACAACGGTGACGACATCGTGTACACCGTTGCCGAGGAGGCCGTGGAGGGCTACGAGAGCTCCGTCGAGGGCGATATGGAAGCCGGTTTCACCGTGACGAACACGCATGAGCCGAAGCCTGACGAGCCGAAGCCCGAGCCCGGGAAGCCGTCGAAGCCGAAGGGTAAGAAGCCGCTGCCCAAGACGGGTGACCCGGCGATGATCGCCGTGGCGTCCGCCGCCGCGACGGGCCTCGTGGCGCTCGCCGGCGCGCTTCGCCGTCGCCGCCGCCGCTAACGCGGTTGCCACCTCGTGGGGGCTGAGGTCCCCGCGCTGAGAGAGCCGTTTCCCCAACGGAAGGGCCGCGGGTCGGGAGCAATCCCGCCCGCGGCCCTTTTTGCACGCGCGCGGGGGGTGCGGGTGCGTGTACGCCAGGCGTGCAGCTGCCGGGCGCTCGTCAGCGTTGGGGGCGCACGCGCGTGAGTGCACGGGGCTGGGCGTGCGGCTGCCAGTCGTGAATCCGCCGGTTGTGCGCAGAGGTCGGATACGCGACTGTCAGGCGTGCGTGCGTGCGCAGTTGCCGGAAGCGCGCGGATGCCGAGTACGCGGCTTCCGGGCGCGCGAAGCTCGCCCTCCTTCTCGCCGGAAAACGCGGATCGCGCACGCTTGCGACGGCCCGGGGTTGCCCGCGGGGATCACATGCGGCGGCTCGGGGCTGACCGCTGCGCCCCTCCGTTCCGTCGGCGCCTTTTAGGCCGTATTCCGCACGCTCGACGCCGGGACGCAAGGCCAGCCGTCCCGCCACGTTCCAAAATGCCAGTTGTGAACGACCCGAATCACCCCGTAGCCTCAAGCTCGTTAAAACCGCAGGTCAGCAAGCGTACCAATATGCCGGTTGTGAACGATTCATTCACAACCGGCATTTCGGTACGCACGAATCGTTCACAGCGGCCATTTTGGTGTGCGAGCGCCGCTCTCGGCTGCAGATAGGGCCGCACACCGCCCAAAGGTATATTCGATATTGCAGCCCAAGCAGCAAGGCGCGCTCGTCAGTGATCCTAAGCGCAAAATCCAACGAAGTATTGAGCTTAGAAATCGTCACGCCGCTCTAAGCGCATTTTTCGTCCAAATTTTGAGCTTAGAATCCTTGTGGACAGGCTAAGCGCAATCATCGTGCGTTAGAGGAGGGCGTTGCCGTGCCTGATCCGACGGATTACTTTTGCATATTGCACCGCCGGCACGCAGTGATGCATGCCGCTACGCGATCGTGCCGCTCAGCATCCGACAGCGTCTGATGCACGCGGGCACGCGCTCGCAGAGCAGGGCAACGTTCTCCTCGCTCACGTCGTCAGCAAGCGAGAGCCGCAGGCTCCCGTGGCTCCACCGCGGGTCATCAATTCCCAGGGCGACAACCACGTGCGAGGGGTCCGTCGATCCGGTGGCGCAGGCCGAGCCCGTGGCCGCGGCGACGCCAGCCCGGTCGAGCAGCACCATGAGCAGCTCGCCGTCCACATCATGGCAGACGAACGATGCGATCGAGGGGAGCCGACGCCGGCGACCCGCGCCCGCACCGCCATCCGCATCGCCTGTCACCCGCACATCGTCCACTCCCGCGAGCACGGCCGCAACCAGCCGATCCCTGAGGCCCGCAACGCGCCGCATCCGCTCCTCAAGCCCGTCCGCGCATTCCTCAAGTGCCGCGACCATCCCGGCGATGCCCGCAAGGTTCTCGGTGCCCGCCCGCTCTCCACGCTCCTGCGCACCGCCAGCGATCAGGGGTGGGATCGAGAACCCCTCCCGCAGATAGAGGGCGCCAATGCCGCGTGGCCCGTGGAACTTGTGCGCCGAGAGCGAGAGCGCATCGACGCCGAGCTCCTCAACCGAAACGGGTATGTGCCCCACCGCCTGCACGGCATCGGTGTGGAACGGCGCACCATGCGCATGCGCCACCGCAGCGAGCCGCGCGATGTCCTGCACGGTGCCGACCTCGTTGTTCGCGAGCATGATCGAGACGAGGGCCACGCGCCCTTCGGCCGCGGCGAGCGCGGCCTCGAGGTCGGTCTCGTGCACCCGCCCCGCCGCGTCAACCGGGAGCAGCACGATCTCGACGCCCTCGTGCTCGAGCGCATCGCAGCAATGGAGCACGGCATGGTGCTCGATCGCGCTGGTCACCACGCAGGGTCGCAGCCCATCGCCCGCATGCAGGTCGCGGAAGCGTGCGACGGCCCCGCGCAGCACCCAGTTGTCCGACTCGGATCCCCCGCTCGTGAAATACACCTCGCCTGCGGCCCGCGCCCCGATCAGCCGCGCCATCTGCCCCCGCAGCTCAGCGAGCGCCTCGGCGGCATCGCACGACACCCGATGGATGCCGCTCGGATTGCCGAACCGCCCGGTCAGATAGGGCATCATCGCGTCCAGCGCGCGCGGGGAGAGCGGCGTGGTCGCCGCGTTGTCGGCATAGATGTAGCGGTCGTTCTCAGCCATGGGGCATGCTCCGTTATCGGGTTCGAGCGCATCATGATGATTCTAGGCCACCTGCGGCGCACCCGCGGCGCGGAGCCTACCGGAGGAAGAAGTACCAGACAAGCGCGAGCGCGATCGACAGTACGATCAGCACGCCGAGCGCCACGTGCGTCCGCCGCCGCCGGCGGTTCTGACGCGAGGTGAAGATCGCCTTGCCGGAATTGGGAAGCTGCAGGTAGCGATCGTAGTGAAGCGATCCGGGGCGACGGTTGAGCGAGCCGGTGGAGCCGGGTTCGGGCCCCTCGCCGCTCTCACCGCCGTGGTCGCGTCCGCGGACGCGGGCCGGGGGGAGGTACTCGGGATCCGAACTCGCCGTGCCCATGTGCCTGCGACTTCCGCGCCGCTGCTCAAGCGTGGAATACCGGTCGATCGTGGCGTAGTCCGCGGCGGTGTCGTCAATGGGTTCCTGCGTGATATGCGGAGCGCGGCGCTCGAACGGGACGCGGCGGGACGACGCGCCCCGGGGCTCGGCGTCAGACGTCATGTTGTCACGTTCGGCCATGAGGCTCCCTTGCGGACCAAAATGATGGCGTGCCCCCATTGTAAGCGGGGTGTTTGAGAACTCCAAGATATGTAGGTCAAAGTTAAGGGGGTCTACACAGATGGGCCGTTTGCGTCACTAAGGTGTCGATTGTGAGCCCTATATCTGAGTCATATCGACTTAGATTTGATGATACTGTGGCGCTTAGGAAATCTTCGACAGAACGTTTAGACCGAACGCGGGCGGGCATAACCTCCACTGTCAACAAGGTCCGCGGCGCCGAAGCGCTGCGGCATTCGAAGGAGTGATTGCTATGGCCAGCTTGGTTCCGTATCGTTCGGTGTTCGGTCTTCGTCCCGCGGTTCCCTCGTCGCTGTTCGACGTGGTGAACGACATGATGGACTTCGGCAACACGAGCCTCGCCTCCAAGGCGTTCCCCGTGGATGTCGAGGACAAGGGCGATGCCTACGAGGTCAAGGCCTATCTCACCGGCGTGAGCAAGGACGACATCGACGTCGAGCTCAACGAGGGGCGCCTGTCCATCTCCGTCAACGTCGAGGAGAAGGAGGAGGACAAGGATAAGAACTACCTGCAGCGGGAGTTCGTGTCCTACAGCGCGACCCGCGGTGTCTACCTCAAGGACGCTTCGAGCGAGGGCCTCTCCGCCCGCTACACCGACGGCGTGCTGATGGTCTCCGTGCCCAAGTTCGTTGAGAAGAAGAACGTGACGAAGATCGCGATCGACTAACAGGCGCGAGCGCTGCGGCGGCGGGCATGCGTGCTGAGCCGCCATGTCATCGCACGAAGGCGGCCCGGGGCACTCAGCTCCGGGCCGCTTTTGCGTGGGTCCGTCGCCGCGCCGGCCGCATGGGGGGGCGTCCCACCGGCCCGTCCCCTATGCCAGCGTCACCGGCCGGTTCTGCCCCGCGGCGGTGATCTTCAGCTCGGGCGCCCCCAAACCGCGCACGAGTGTGGCCGAGATCCCGAGCTCGTCATCGAGCTCGGCCCCCAGCGCCTCGGCGAGGGCGCGGACCGCGAGGCTCGGGCGGTTGTTCTCCTGCGAGATGTGCATGGCCACCAAACGCTCCGTGCGCTCGGTCACGAGGGCGGGAACGGCCTCGGCGGCCTGCGCGTTTGAGAGGTGGCCGTGTTCCGACAGGATGCGGTCCTGCAGAACGCGCGGGTAGGAGCCCGTGCGGAGCATCGGGACGTCGTGGTTGCTCTCGAGCGCGAGGATCCGCGCGTCGGCGAGGAGGCGGAGCGCCCCCGGCGGCAGCGTGCCCGTGTCCGTGGCGTAGCCGATCGCGTCGCCATCGCAGGAGAACCGGAATCCCACGGGGTTCACCACGTCGTGCGTGGTGGGGAAGGTCTCGATGCGCACGCCGGCGACCTCGAGCGGCTCGCCGGGCGCGAACGTGCGAAACGGCAGGCAGCTCAGGTAGGCCCGCGCGTCCGCGGTCCCGGTGCTCGCGAAGAGCTCGCCCTCGAAGCGCTTGCACCAGACCGTGACGCCGGAGACGTGGTCGGAGTGCTCGTGCGTGAGGATGAGCGCGCGGACACGGTTCTCGTCGAGGTCGAGCTCGTGCATCCGGCGCAGGACCTCGCGACGGGAGAAGCCGTCGTCGATCATGATGAAGCCCTCGGGTCCCTCGACGAGGGCGCAGTTTCCCTTGGAGCCGCTGCCGAGGATATGCAGATGCAGGCGCGTCGGGGAGCTCCCGGCCCCCGCTCGACGCCCCTCTGCCGCCGCCTGCTCGGCCCCGTCCGCCTCATGGTGCGTGGATGCCATCTGACCCCCAACGGATACAATGTGATGAACCAGCAAGGAGGACATATGCCCACGGTTGCACAGCATTACGTGTCACAGACCGCACGGGGATCGGCCCCCGCCCCTGTCGCCGGCCCGGAGCGGAGCGCCCCGGTGGTGCTCATGGTATCAGGCGGCGCGGACTCAACGGCGCTCCTCCTCATGGCGTGCACGTCGACGCTCGACCTCGCAGACGGCCGCGGCACCGCGCGGATCGCCCGCGAGCGCCTGCACGTGCTCCATGTGAACCACCATCTGCGCGGTGCGGCGTCCGACGCCGACGAGGCCTTCGTCCGCGACCTCTGCGAGTGGTTTGGCCTGCCGATCTGCGTGGAGCACGCGTCGTTTCGGGATGCGCCGGGCGAGAACCTCGAGGCCGCGGCCCGTGAGGTGCGCTACGCCGCGGCCCGTCGCTACGTGCGCGAGCTGACGCGCGCCGCCGGAACCCCGCGCTCGGCAGCGCGGATCGTCACGGCCCACACGGCGAGCGACCGCACGGAGACCTTCTTCATGAACGCCATCAAGGGGTCGGGCCCGGCGGGGCTCTCGAGCATCCCCCGACGGCGGAACATCATCGTGCGCCCGCTCATCGACAGCACCCATGAGGAACTCGTGGCCTACCTGCGGGTGCAGGGGCAACCCTGGTGCGAGGACGAGAGCAACCGCGATACGGGCTACCTGCGAAACTACGTGCGCCACAAGCTCATGCCGATCGCGCGGGAGCGCAACGGCAACCTCGAGCGCACCGTGAGCGCCGGCTGCGACATCCTAGGCGACGAGGACGCGTTCATGTCGCAGCTCGCGGCGACGGCGCTGCGCACCTGTACGCGGCGGACGGACGATGGCCTCATAGTGCTCGACGGCGCGCGTCTCGCCTCGAGCGAGATCGCGGTGGCGCGGCGCATGGTGCGGCTTGCGATCAAGATGCTCGACCCCGAGGTCAGGCTGGAGCTGCGCCATGTGGAGGGCGTGCTCGCGGCCGTGGGTGCGGGTGCGGGGTCGCTCACGTTGCCGGGTGGGATCGACGCGCGCATGGAGTTCGGGACGCTCGCTTTGCGCACGGCCGCGGCCCGCGAGGAGCTCGTGGCAGCCTGGCTGGAGGTGCCGGGGCACATGGCGCTCGCGAACGGGAGGATTCTCGAGGCGCGCTATGTGGTGGTTCCGCCGGGCGCGGATCCGGTGGCGCTCGCGCGCGAAGCGTCGAGTGCGGGGGCTGGCGCGGCGGCAGGTGGCTCGGGTGCGGCTGCGGCAAGCATGGCGGACGTGGCTGCGGGCGTGGGGTCGGCTGCGGCTGCGGGCGGACTTGCGCACACGGGCGCGGCGGCAAGCGCGGCGTCCCCGGCACCCGCGACGCCGGTGGCGATCGCAGCGGGCACGGCGGACGCAGGGGCTGCTGCGGCCCCCGCCGCCGGAGCCGTCTCCCGCAGCGAGCAGGATGACCCGGCGCTTCGGTACCCTGTGGCGTGCCTGGACGCGGCCGCGCTCGGCTACGACCTGCGCGATCTCGAGGCGGGCGGCGTGCGGCCACGGCTGTGGGTGGACGCTCCCGCCCCGGGCGACGTGATCTGCCCGCTGGGCATGAGCGGGCGCAGCCGCAAGCTCTCCGACGTGCTCGGATCGCGGCGCGTGCCGGTGGCCGAGCGACCCCTGGTGCCGGTGGTGCGCACCGCCCCGGGCGGGACGGTCGCCTGGGCCGGCGGCGTCTGCCTGGACGAGCGGTTCAAGTGCACGGCGCGCACGCGGGGGATCATCGAGTTGAGGATGCGCCCGCTCGGGGACTGAGGGACGGCAGAGTAGCGTGTCGAGCGTGCGTGATTCGGCATATGAGCCGCGCGAGGGGTGGCATCACGCGCGCTCGGGTCTACCCTCCGGTGTGCGCTGAGCGCGCGTCATCCGCGTTTTTGACGAGGAGCATACCGAATCACGCACGGTCGGCATCGCCGCCGCGGGCGCCGTCCGCATCCGATCCCGCCCGCGCCGCCTCGACCCGGCGCCAGATCTCGCGGATGCCCTTGAGCGTCAGCTGCGGATCGACCGCGTCGAAGACGTCCGTGCAGGTGGCTACCACAACGGCGAGCCCGCCGGTCGCGACCACGCGCGCCCCGGCCCCCGCCGGTCCCAGCTCGCGGCGGATCCGCGCCACGAGCCCCTCGGCCATCGCCGCGGCCCCCACCACGGTCCCGCTCTGCACCGCCTCGATCGTGTTCCGCCCGATCGTCGCCTTGGGCGCCTCGAGCGTCACGCTTGCGAGCTTCGCCGCCCGCGCCGTCAGCGCGTCGAGGCCCACACGGATGCCCGGCGCGATCGCGCCGCCGATATAGGCGCCGCGCCCGTCCACCACATCCACGTTGGTGGCCGTCCCGAAATCGACCACGATGCTCGGCGCGCCGTAGAGCGCCGCGGCCGCGGTCGCGTTCGCGATGCGGTCGGCCCCCACCTCGGCCGGGTTCGGGGCGTCCACGAGCGTGACGGCCGCGGTGCCGGGGCCCACTTGCACGAAGGGGACGCCGAGCTCCTCTGCCACCCGCTGCCAGGCGAGCAGGAGCTCGGGCACCACGCCGGCGAAGGCGATCGCGTCCACGGCGCCCACCTCGAGCCCGTACATCCCGAAATACCCCAACAGCCTCATGTGGATCTCGTCTTTGGTGAAGGTCCGATCGGTTGGCATCCGCCAGGAGCGCAGCAGGTCATCGCCGTCAAACAGGCCGAGGGCCGTCTGCGTGTTGCCCATGTCGATCGCCAGCAGCATGCGTTCCTCCAAAATGCAACCGATTGCTTACTTTTTCCTCACCGGAACTGCGGTCATTGTATACTTGATGCCCGTTTAGAGAGGGAACGAACCCAAGCGTTATGGGGTGCGTATGAACAAGAAAGCGAAGCGCCGCCTGGTCGTCGTCGGCGGCATCGTCGTGATCGCCATGCTCGTTATCGTCGCCATCGCGGGCTCGGGCGGCGCCGCGTCGTCGCTCGGCATCGCCGATGTGCTCGGCGGCGGATACGAGGGCAAGAAGGTGCAGGTCTCCGGCTCGGTCGTGGCAGACTCGCTCAAGGCTGAGGGCTCCACCGCCGTATTCTCCATCGCACCTGAGGACGGGAACGCCGCTGATCAGCTCACCGTCAGCTACAAGGGCGCGCTGCCGGCCACTTTCGGAACGGGCGTGGTGGCCATCTGCACCGGCACCGTGGCGGACGGCACCCTCGAGGCCACCGAGATGGTCACGAAGTGCCCGTCCAAATACGAGAGCGCTGAGGGGTCGCTCACCGTGAAGGGCCTGCTCGACCAGGCGGCCTCGCTCACCGGCAAGGACACCAAGGTCTGCGGCTACGTGCGCGGCGAGATCAACCCGGCCGGTTCCGAGAGCCGCTTCACGATCGAATCCCAGGGCGAGACGATCGACGTCGTCTACGACGGCGGCCTGGACGAGAACGTGAAGGACGGCACGGCGCTCGTGATCGAGGGCCAGCTCGGCGAGGACGGCGCCTTCCACGCGAGCGCGCAGCCCTCCATCGACTCGAACGTCAAGGCCTAGGGGCCGGCACGCGGGATCCGGCCCGGCTGCTCAGATCCCGCCCGCCCGCGCTCCGCGCCCTGAGCGCATCCCCCGACCCGGCTCCTCCCGGGCCTTTCCCGCACGACCCGCGGCCCCTTCGGCCGCCGACCCCACAAGGACGGTCCCATGGTTTCAATGCTCGGCAACGCGCTGATGGTCATCGCGCTCCTCGTGTCCCTCGGGGCCGCGGGGCTTCTGCTCGTCGGCGTGAAGGGGAGGAGCGAGAGCCTCGTCAACATCGGCTACCTGCTCGTCTTCGCGAACGCGGTGGCGCTCACGGCTTGCGTCCTGCTTGTGCTCATCTGCTTCGTCACGGAGAACTACAGCATCGCCTACGTGGTGTCGAACTACCCCAACACCACGAGCGCCCTGAAGCCGCTCTACCTCGTGTCCGCCGTCTGGGCGGGGCGCCAGGGATCGCTCCTGCTCTGGACCTGGCTCATCGCCGTCTTTGCCTCCGTGGTGGCCTGGCGCCGCCTGTACGTGACCGATGACCTCTCCTCGGCGGCCCTCTCGGTGACCGAGGTCGTGATCCTGCTTTTCGTCTGCACCCTCGTGCTCTCCGACTCCAACAACCCCTTCATGCCCACCTCGGCGCAGTTCCTGAACGCCGACGGCACCCTCGCGAACCCGGTGGGCGGTATGAACGCCCTGCTCATGCACTGGGCCATGATCCTGCACCCGCCTGCGACCTTCATTGGCTACGCGGGCATGACGCTGCCCTTCGCCTATGCGATGGCCTCGCTCATCACCGGCGACTTCTCCGCGCGCTGGGTTGAGCTCACCGACCGCCTCGCCGTGTTCAGCTTCATCTTCCTCACGATCGGCATGCTGCTCGGCGCCGTCTGGGCCTACGTCGTGCTCGGCTGGGGCGGCTTCTGGGCCTGGGACGCCGTCGAGAACGCGAGCCTCTTCTCGTGGCTCACCAGCGTGGCGATGATCCACAGCTTCACGATGTACCGCAAGCGCGGCTGCTTCAAGCGCTGGAGCATGCTCGCGGCCACGATCACCTTCATCTTCGTGGTGCTCGGCACCTTCATCACGCGCTCGGGCCTCGTGCAGTCCGTGCACGCCTTCGCCCAGGATGAGGTTTCCACCTACCTCTTTCTCGGCATCATGGGCGCGGCGGGCCTCGCGTTCCTGATCGGGCTCATCTACCGCAATGGCGAGATCACCGAGTCCGAGGAGATCGACTCGATGATCTCGAAGAACGGGTCGTACTACCTCACGAACATCGTGATGATCGTCGCCGCCGTGCTGACGGCCTACCTCACGGTGACGAGTGCCCTGCCCGGCTGGCTTCCGCTCGGCGGGTCGGTGATCGCCGCGGGCGCGTTCAACGCCGTGGCCCGTCCGGTGGGTGTGCTCTTCTGCCTGCTCATGGCCGTCTGCCCGATGCTCGGATGGCGCAAGACCGACGGCGCGGCCTTCGTGCGGAACATGCGCGTCCCGGCGATCATCGGGTTCGTGATCTTCGTCGGGCTCATGGCGCTCTTCGCGCTCAAGTTCGTGCCCGAGTACGACGGCATCGTGGCCGCGGGCGGCGACGCCGCGACGGCCCTCACCGAGCAGGGTCCGCGTCTGTACTACTTCGCGCTCACGGTACTCGCGTTCCTCGCCGCGGCGCTTCTCTTCGCGTCCTCGGCCTACCTGATCGGCCGGGGTATCTCGGCCCGCCGCCGCAACAAGGGCGAGGGCGCGCTCAGGGCCACGGTGAACCTGTTCCGCCGCTCACCGGCCCAGGCCGGCGGCTACCTCACGCATCTCGGCGTGGCGATCGTGCTCGTGGGCCTCGTGGGCTCGAGCATGTACGTGCGCGAGCAGACCCTCGACCTCGCCACCAAGGCGGGGGAGAGCGGCCAGGTGGGGAGCTATGTGCTCACCTACCGGGACGGCCGCGAGTTCTCCGATAGCGGCGACAACAAGATCAAGCAGGTCGACCTCGAGGTGACCGACGCCGGGTCCGGCGCGGTGCTCGGGACGATCTCGCCGTCGATGGAGATCAGCGCCACCAACACCGGCCAGCAGATCCTGCACGCGAGCGTGCTGACCTTCCCGGGGGAGGACCTGTTCGTGGCCTTCCAAGGGCTGAACGCCGACGGGTCGCTCTCCATCCATGTGAAGGTGAACCCGCTCATCCTGCTCAACTGGATCGGCGGCGGGGTGGCTGTGCTCGGCATCGTGCTCGCGTTCGCCCCGAAGCGCGCGACGCCCCTGCTCGCAGCCGATGAGCGCGCGCGGGCGGAGGCCGAGGAGCGCGCGGTTGAGCGCGAGGCCGCGGCGGAGCGGCGCGCGAAGGCGAAGGCGCGGCCCCGGAAGGGCGGTAAGCGTGGCTGATCGAGGCGGAGTTGCGATCGAGGCCCGCGGCCTCGTCAAGCAGTTCGGATCCCGTCGGGGCCTCGACGGGGTGAGCCTCAGCGTGCCCACCGGCGCCTTCCTCTCCATCTTCGGTCCGAACGGGGCGGGCAAGACGACGCTCCTGCGCATGCTCGCCCTGCTCTCGCGGCCCACGCGCGGCGCGCTCTCGATCCTCGGGGTGGACGCCCTCGAGGAGCCGGAGGCGCTGCGATCCCGGATCGGGCTCATCTCGCACCGGTCCATGCTCTACGGCGACCTCACCGCCCGCGAGAACCTCCTGTTCTTCAGCTCGCTCTACCAGGGCGTTCCCGATGAGGAGCGCATCGACGAGCTGTTGCGCCTGGTCGAGCTCGACCACCGCCGGAGCGATCTCGTGCACACGTTCTCCCGCGGTATGCAGCAGCGGCTCTCTATCGCCCGCGCGCTCGTGAACGACCCGGAGCTCGTGCTGCTTGATGAGCCGTACTCGGGGCTCGACCCGCATGCCGCTGAGCTCTTCGACGGGCTGATCGGGCGCGTCCGCGCGGGGCGCACCTTTATTATGGTGAGCCACGATCTCGCCAAAGGCTTCGAGCTCTGCAGCCATGCGCTGATTCTGGCCCGCGGCCAGGTTGTCGCCCTGGTTGAGAAGGACGGTGTGGATGCGGGGGCCTTTCGCGACCTCTACCTCGCAACCGTGGGGATGGGGGTGGCGTGATGGGCCGCATGACGCGCGCCTCGGGGCTTGCCCAGTACCGCGCCCTGCTCATGAAGGATATTCGTCAGGAGCTCCGCACCCGTGAGATGCTCACGTCGATGGTCGTCTACGCGCTCATGGTGCTCACCATCTACGGTGCCGCGTTGGCGCAGGTGGGAGACAAGGTGCAGGTGGTGGCGTTCGCGGGCGGGCTCCTCTGGGCGCTTATCATCTTCACGAGCCTTTTGGGATTGAACCGGAGCTTCAGCCACGAGACGGAGTCGGGCTGCCTGGAAGGGATCCTTTTGGCGCCGGTTGAGCGGCCGGTGATCTTTCTTGCGAAGGCCACGTCGAACCTGCTGTTCCTTTTGGCCGTCGAGGCGCTGGCCGTGCCGCTGTTCTTCCTGTTCTTCCTTTCTGGGGCGGAGCTCGCCGGGAGCGTGCCGATGATCCTGGTTCCGTTGGCGATTGGCACCGTGGGCGTTGCGGGTGTGGGCACGCTGCTCTCGACGATGGTGATCGACACACGCGGCCGCGATGTGCTGCTGGCTATCCTATTCATCCCGGTGGCGTTTCCCCTGCTCTACGCCTGCGTTTCCGCGACGACCATTGCGTTCATGGGCGTTGAGGGGACCTTCGGGGCGTTCTGGACCGCGTGCGCGCTGGCCGGCGCGTACGACGTGATCATGATCGCGGCGGCTTGGGGCCTGTACGAGTTCGTAGTGAGCGCGTAGGGGGCTTCGAGGAGCTGCCTGGAGGGGCTTCGAGGCACGCCAGGGGGGGGCTGCGAGGCGCCGCTTGCGGCGACGCGCGGCTGCGCCGCGCGCGATGCGGCTCCGGGCATGCGATTCCGGCCCCGGGCACGCGGCTTCAGCCCGCGATGTGCAAATCTCGCCACTTTGCTGAAGGTTTCGCAGACGCGGCTGCAAACCTCGGCACTTTGCTGAAGGTTTTTGCCGGATGCGAAAGTAGCCGCCAAATTCCCAACGCTCTGACCTCGTGGTTTTCGAACGGCGAAGCGCCGTCTACTCTGAAGGTCCGACAAAACCTTCAGCAAAGTGCCGAGGTTTGATTTGACCGGAACCAAACCTTCAGCAAAGTGCCGAGGTTTGGCCCTGCTGCCCCGCGGGATGGCCGGGGGGCGGGCCGCCC
>JAXEGS010000012.1:0-120378 GCA_034102905.1 Collinsella sp.
TCACGGTCACGAACACCATCGAGGGCAAGGTCTCGGTGGCCGTGACCAAGGTCTGGGCCGGCATCGACGCCGACGCGGCCCCGGCCGTGACGGTGAACCTCATGGCCGACGGCGCGAAGGTCGACTCCGCCACGCTCGACGGCAAGACGGACTGGCGGCACACCTTCGCCGACCTCGACCAGTTCAAGGGCGGCAAGGAGATCGCCTACACGGTTGAGGAGGATGGCGTCGAGAACGGCGCGCTCACCGCCGGCGGCCACGAGTACACCGTGGGCGTCGCGCGGGCGGCGGACGGCTCCAACGCCTGGACCGTCACGAACACGCTCGTGAACCCGAAGACCGCGGTTCCGGTGACCAAGACGTGGGACGATGCCGAGAACCAGGACGGCATCCGCCCCGCCGCAGTGACCGTGCGCCTCTACGGCGACGGCCAGCCGGTCGCCGCCGCCGACGGCAGCGCCATGACCGCGCAGCTTACGGCCGAGACCGGCTGGAAGGCGACCTTCGACGGCCTGCCCACCTACAATGCGAAGGGCAAGGCCATCGCATACACCGTGACCGAGGACGCGGTCGCCGGCTACGAGACCGCGATCGCGGGCACGGCGGCTGACGGCTACACCGTCACCAACACGCACGCGCCGGCGACGACCTCCGTCTCCGCCTCCAAGATCTGGAGCGACGCGGAGAACCAGGACGGCATCCGCCCCGATCAGGTCACGGTGCGACTTCTCGCTGACGGTGAGGACACGGGGAAGAGCGTGGAGCTCGCCCCCGATGCGGACGGCGCCTGGACCGGCTCCTTCGAGAACCTGCCCGTGAACAAGGCGGGCAAGGCCATCGCATACACCGTGACCGAGGACGCGGTCGCGGGCTATGAGACCGCGATCACGGGCACGGCGGCAGACGGCTACACCGTCACCAACACGCACACGCCCGCCGAGCGCGAGGTGCGCGTGGCGAAGGTCTGGGACGATAAGGACGACTTGAACGGCCTGCGCACCGGCTCCGTGACGGCGCGCCTCCTCGCCGACGGCGAGGACACGGGCAAGAGCGTGGAGCTCTCGGACGAGAACGCGTGGAGCGCGGGCTTCACCGGGCTCCCCGTGAACAAGGCGGGCAAGGCCATTGCCTACACGGTGGCCGAGGACCAGGTTGCGGGCTATGAGGAGCCGGTGGCGACCGGCGACGCCGATTCCGGCTTCACGATCACCAACAAGCGCGTGCCCGAGCTCACCCTCGCCTACGAGGTGGCCGGCGACCCCGCCTACGGCTACCCGGCCGACTCGGTGACGCCCGACAAGGTGACCGGGATCCCCTATGGCTCCGATCGGGACCTCGTTGACCCGCTCACGACCGCCGAGACCACTGCGACGCCGCTGTTCGAGCGCGCGGGCAGCGTGACGGGCACCTGGTACTTCCATGGATGGTTCGCGGAGCCCGACGGCACCGAGGCCATCACCGTGAAGGAGGACATCATCACCGACGTGACCGTGTACGGGCGCTGGGAGTTCGTGCCCGCGCGCACCGTGTCGGTGACGAAGGTCTGGGACGACGCTGACGACAAGGACGGCATCCGCCCGGAGAAGGTGACCGTGCGCCTGCTGGCGAACGGCGAGGAGACGGGCGAGACGCTCGAGCTCACGGCCGAGGACGGCTGGACCGGCGCCTTCGCCGACCTCACGCGCCGTGGCGAGGACGGGAAGGACGTCGTCTACACCGTGGCCGAGGACGAGGTCGCCGGGTACGAGACCGCGATCGCGGGCGACGCCGAGGCGGGCTTCACCGTGACGAACACGCATGAGCCGGAGCCCGCGGATCCGGCCACGCCGGAGAAGCCGAAGGCGAAGCCGGCGCGAAAGAAGACGCTGCCCAAGACCGGTGACCCGGCGCTGGCGGTCATGGGCTCCACGGCCGCGGCGGGCCTGATGGCGCTCGCCGCCGCCCTCCGCCGCCGGCGGAAGAAGTAAGGCCGGTGCGGGCTGCGAACCGAGACGGTTCGCGGCCCGCGTGCCGGGTGCCGCCCACCGCTCCTGACGGACGCGGCGCCCCGGCGAACATAAGCTGCCGTTCCCCAACGGAGGGGCTGCGGAGAACCCCATCTCCGCGGCCCTTTTTCATGCGTGCCCAGCGCCCGTCCGGCCTGGTCGTTGACATCGTCCGAAATCAGACCATAATGAAATAGTCCGAAATCAGACGTAAGAGGGGCGAACGCGATCCCTATGCGAGGAGGCTCTATGGGCGCGACCGCGCGCACGGTGAAGGAGATCGACCAGCTCTACAGCGCCACCGACAAGGTCTACGGCCAGTTCGCGTCCAGCTGCGGGCTCTCGAGCTGCGCCTACTGGATGATCTACGGCCTCGTCGGCGCGGATGGCGACCTGCCCTTGACGCAGCTCAGCTCCTCGTGGGGGTACAGCAAGCAGACCATCAACTCGGCGCTCAAATCGCTTGAGGCGCAGGGCCTCATTACGCTCGAGTTCTGCGAGGGGAGCCGCCGCAACAAGCGTGCGATCCTCACCGAGCAGGGCGAGCGCTTCGCAGAGCGGAGCATTCTGCCGGCGATCGCCGCCGAGCGCCGCGCGCTGCTCTCCCTGAGCGAGGGCGATCGGGCCGATTTGGTTCGCACCCTGAAGCGGTACACCGCGGCGCTCGAGCGCGAGTTCTCCGAGATGACGGAAGGGAGGAAATCATGAGCCAAGATGATCTCGACCTGCGTGCGGCGGAGGGGGAGGAGGAGTACCGCCTCGGCGCCTCCTTGCGCCTGCTCGCGCGCTTCATGCGCCCCTACCGGGGGCTCGCGGCGGCCACGGTCATCGCCCTCATCTTCGATATGGGGGGCATGCTGTTCGTGCCCACCGAGCTCTCGGCGATGATCAACACCGCCCTGAGCCAGGGGAGCGCCGACGCCGTGCTCGCCCATGGCGGCGTGATGCTCGTCGCGGCCCTCGTGGGATCGGGGGGAGCCATCACCGCGAACTTCCTGGCGGCGCGCCTCGCGGCCCGCGTCGGGCGCGACCTGCGCGTCGCGGTCTACGAGGCCTCGCTCGCCTTCTCCGGCTCCGACTTCAACCGCTTCGGCACGGGCTCCATGATCACGCGGACGCTCTCAGACGCCAACGTCGTCCAGCAGACCCTCCTCATGTCGATCATCATGATCCTGCCCGTGCCCATCATGACGGTGATTTCGGTCGCCTTGGCGTTCAGCATCGATGCGGTCATGGGCTGGCTCCTGCTCGCGATCACGGCCGCGGTCCTCGCCATCACGGTGGCGGCCGTGCGGGTCTCGGCGCCGATCTTCACCCGGCTCCAGGGGTTTATCGACCGCATGAACGTGCGCCTGCGCGAGGCGATCACCGGCGTTCGCGTGATCCGCGCCTTCGGGAAGGAGGCGTCGTCGCGGCAGCGCCTGAATGACACGTTCACGGAGTACGCCGAGAACGCCATCCGCGTGAACCTGCTGTTCTCAACCGCCGACTCCATGACGTTCTTCCTGATGAACGGCGTTGAGGTGCTGATCATCTGGCTCGGTGCGAACCGCGTGGGGGCGCACGCCATGCAGATCGGCTCCATCACGGCGCTCATCGAGTACGCGCTGCTCATCATGTTCTTCATGATGATGGCCCAGTTCGCGCTGCTGTCGGTGCCGCGCGCCCTCGCCTGCCTGGAGCGCACCCGTCAGGTGCTTGAGATGGAGCCCGAGATCTCCGATCCCGCGGATCCGGTGCGGCTCGGCGCGGCGGCCCCTGCTCCCGGCACCCCCGTCGCGGCGTTCGAGCATGTGAGCTTTAGGTTCCATGACGCGGACGAGGACACCCTTCACGACCTCAGCTTCAGCCTGAACCGCGGGGAGGTGACGGCGATCATCGGCAACACCGGGTCGGGGAAGTCCACCATCGCGCGGATGCTCCTCAGGTTCCATGACGTCACCGGGGGGCGTCTGCTCCTCGACGGCGAGGACGTGCGCGGCTTCACCCAGGACGAGCTGCGCCGCCGCATCTCCTACGTGCCGCAGAAGGCGTGGCTCTTCTCGGGGACCATTGCGGAGAACCTGCGCCAGGGCGACGCCGAGGCCTCTGATGAGGACCTCTGGCGCGCGATCGACACCGCCCAGGCGGGTTTCGTGCGCGACCTGCCCGACGGGCTCGACGCGCGCGTGGCGCAGGGCGGGACCAACTTCTCCGGAGGGCAGCGCCAGCGCCTGGCCATCGCCCGCGCCCTCGTGCGCCGGGCCGACCTCTACGTGTTCGACGACTCGTTCTCGGCGCTCGACTACAAGACGGACGCGGCGCTTCGCCGCGCCCTCGCGCCGGGGCTCAAGGACGCCGCGACGCTCATCATCGCCCAGCGCGTGAGCACGATACGCGACGCCGACCAGATCATCGTCCTGAAAGACGGCGCGCTCGTGGGGCGCGGACGCCATGCCGAGCTGCTCGAGAGCTGCCCCACGTACCGCGACATCGCACAATCCCAGGAGAGGAAGGGGGAGAGCCATGGCTGAGGATCGTGACCTCATGGAGCGGGAAGCCGGTGCGGCGGCGGACGGTGCGACGGAGACGCCGGCCGTCCCCGTCTGGCGCACCGCGGTGAGCCTCTGGCGCGCGGCGGCGGGCATCCGCTGGCGTCTCGTGGTGGCCCTTGTGTCATCCCTGCTCTACGTGGGGTTCAGCCTGGCGGCCCCCGCGTACAGCGCGCATATCATCGACCTGATCTGGAGTAACATCCAGCGGTCCTTCGCCGGGGGCGCCCCGTTCTCGGTGACGCTCGAGAACGGCGCCCGCGAGATCCTCGTCTACCTGGGGATCTGGACGCTCGCCTGGGGGTTCTACTCGCTGCAGGTGCTGGTGATGGCGAGCTTCGCGGAGCGCCTGAACCTGGCGTTGCGCACGCGCATCGCCGCGAAGCTCGGCGTCCTGCCGCTCTCGTACTTCGATGCCCATCAGCCGGGCGACACGATCAGCCGCGCCACGAATGACCTCGACAAAGTCTCCGAGGTCCTGCAGCGCGGCCTGCTCCAGCTCATCATCGCCGCCACGACGCTCGCGGGCGCTCTCATCATGATGGCCCGCTACAACCTCGCCCTGACGGGCGTCTTCGCGGTGTGCGTGGTGGGCGCCTTCGTCGTGACGAAGGTCCTCGCGGGCCGCACGCTCCGGATCGCGGACGCGCGTCAGGCCGCCGTGGGCGACCTCACCGTGCGCGTCGAGGAGGGGTACAGCGGGCGCGCGGTCATCAAGGCCTTCGGCCATGAGCGGGAGAGCCTCGAGCAGATGCGCGCCGCGGCCGACGAGCTCGTGCGCACGAGTTCGGTGGCCGATTTCATCACGAACTCCGCGGCCCCTGCCGTCCGGTTCCTCGTGCGGATCTCGCTCGTGGTGATCGGCGTGATGGCGGGCGGGATGCTCATCGCGGGGCAGATCACCGTCGGCGTGTTCCAGGCGTTCTTCCAGTACGTGAACCAGGGGAGCGAGCCGCTCACGCAGCTCTCGATGACCTACAACATGCTGCAGGGAGCGCTCGCTGCCGCGGCTCGCGTGTTCGCCCTGCTCGATGAGGGGGAGATCGTGCCCGATCCCGAGGAGCCGGCGGCTCTCCCGGTGGGCTCGCCGGGACGCGTCGCCTTCGAGCACGTGCGCTTCGGATACGATCCCGAGCGCCCGCTCATGCGGGACGTGTCGCTCGTGGCGGAGCCGGGGCAGAAGGTGGCGATCGTCGGCGCGACCGGCGCGGGGAAGACGACCCTGATCAACCTGCTCATGCGCTTCTATGAGATCGACGGCGGGCGCATCGCGCTCGATGGGGTGGACACGCGGAGCCTCACCCGCGCCGACCTGAGACAGCGGTTCGGGATGGTGCTCCAGGACGCCTGGCTCTTCGAGGGGACGATCGCCGAGAACATCGCCTACGGGAGGCCGGAGTCCACGCGAGAGGAGATCGAGGCCGCCGCGCGTGCGGCGCGGGTCGACTTCTTCGTGCGGACCCTGCCAGACGGGTACGACACGATGCTCTCGAACGATGCCGAGAGCATCTCGCAGGGGCAGCGGCAGCTGCTCACGATCGCCCGCGCTATGCTCGCGGATCCGGCGATCCTCATCCTCGATGAGGCGACCTCGAGCGTGGACACCCGCACGGAGCAGGCGATCGTCCAGGCGATGGAGGCACTCATGCACGGGCGCACGAGCTTTGTGATCGCGCACCGGCTGTCGACGATCGTCGATGCCGACCTCATCCTCGTGATGGAAGCGGGGACGATCGTCGAGCAGGGGACCCACGAGGAGTTGCTCGCTGCCGGCGGGCCGTATGCAGAGCTGTATCAGAGCCAGTTTGCGTGACGCCCGCCGCGGGCGGCGAGGGGCGAGGGACCGGGTGCGGTACGGCCTGGGCGCGGGCGGGCGCGGGTGCGGTGCCGCCGGGGTGGGGCGTGCGACCGGGTGCGGCGCGGCCTGGGCAGACGCCGAGCGCGCGTTATCCAGTTCTCGTGCCGCGCCACATCCCGGATCATGCACGCTCGGCACCCCGTTGGCTCCGCAGCGCGAGCCGCACGATCGGTTGAGCGCCGACCGCGTTGCTCCGACACTTCCAGCACGAGCGGCGGGTGGTCGCGCGCGATCGTCATCGGGGACCAGGCGGGAAACCGTGTCCTGCAGACCTGGCGGCCCGCTACGTACCTTTTTGCGTCCAATGAACGATTTGGCGTCCATTTTTTGGGGATATGCGCAAATCGTACATTTCGACGAAAAAGGGACGCGCTTTGACCTGCGGTTTCTCCGACCTTTCTCAATGGGGGCTGGATTCGATCGTTCACAATCGGCAAAACGGTACGTGGCATCATGTGCTCCTTGCAGACTCCCTGCCCCTCCGCACCGGTTGCGTGCTATTCCGCGCTCCTTCGCAGCAAAAGTGGAGATCAAGCATGCTCGGCATTTCGCGTCAGGCAAGCACCACCCCCGATTGCTCTCATGGGATGCTCGACGCGCCCCGCGCCGGCCCCTGGCTCTGCGCTTGCGCTTAGGTGACCCAGCCCCACCCTCCCCGCCCCATATGCCACCATTGCCCTAGCATATCCCCGAGGTTGTGTGCATTTCGTGCTACACTGACGGTACTGTACGTTTGGACCGTCGTTGGGAAGTCGCCAAAACCCAGCCTCGGCCCTGTATTGGGAGGGGTGATGCACATGGACTGGCTGAGCGATCCTGTCATGCTCGCGCGAATCCAGTTCGCCATCACGGCGTTGTTCCACTTCATCTTCGTGCCGACATCGATCGGCGTCGGCCTCGTCACCGCCATCATGGCGACGCGGTCCTACCGCTCGGGCAACCCCGAGGACGAGGCGGCCACCCGCTTCTGGGTGCGCCTCTACACGGTGACCTTCGCCGTAGGCGTGGCCACCGGCATCACGATGGAGTTCCAGTTCGGCACCAACTGGGCGGACTACTCCCGCTTCGTCGCCGACATCTTCGGCGCGCCGCTCGCCGCCGAGGCGCTCTTTGCCTTCTTCCTCGAGTCGGTCTTCATCGGCATCCTGATCTTCGGCCGCAACCGCGTGTCCCGCCGCATGTACATGGTGAGCTCCTGGCTCGCCTGGGGTGGCTCCGCGCTCTCCGCGCTCTGGATCATCATCGCCAATTCCTGGATGCAGACGCCCGCGGGCTTTGAGATCGTCTCCGGCCCCGATGGCTCCAAGGCCCAGATCACGGACTTCTTCGCTGCGGCCCTGAACCCCTCCACCCTCCCGCGCTACTTCCACGTCCTCGTGGCCACGCTCATCATGGGCGCGCTCGTCTGCGTCGCCGTCGGCGCCTACTACCTGCTGCGCAACCGTGCCGAGAGCCTCGCCCGCGGCTTCGTCCGCGTGGGCGTCATCATGGGCGTCGTCTCGCTCGTCCTCATGATCCCGGCCGCTCACTGGCAGGCCTCCACGGTCGCCAAGACCCAGCCCTCCAAGCTCGCCGCCATGGAGGGTCAGTATGAGGAGGGGCCCGTTGACCTCTCCCTCTTCGGCTGGGTGGACGAGGCGAACGAGCAGACCTATGCCCTCAGCATCCCCGGCGGCACCTCCTGGCTCGCCGACGGCGACCCGTCCGTCACCTACCCCGGCCTCAATGACTTCGAGGCCTCTGAGCGCCCCGACCTCGTGAACGTCACCTTCCAGTCCTACCATCTGATGGTCGCCCTCTACGGCGTGCTCATCCTCGTGGTGGCGCTCGGCGTGCTCGTCCTGCGCGGCGCGTTCGCCAACAAGAAGTGGCCGCTCGTGATCCTCGGGCTCGGCTGGGTCGCGGCGATCGTCGCAATCGAGGTGGGCTGGCTCGTCACCGAGTTCGGCCGCCTGCCGTGGATCGTCTACGGCGTCATGAAGATCGAGGACGCCGTCTCGCTCGCGGTCCCCGCGGGCCAGGTGCTCGCCACGATCGTGCTGTTCCTCGCCGTGTACTGCCTGATCTTCGTCTGCTGGGTCCGTCTGCTCCGTCGCACGCTCGCCGAGGGCCCCGAGGCCTTCGCTGCCGGCGGCGCCGAGGACGCCAAGGTCGAGGCCTTCGCCCCGTCCTACTTCGGCACCACGGGTGACGCGGCCGCAGATGCCGCCGCCACGAAGGGGGGTGCGTCCGCATGAGCCTGCTCGCATTCATCTGGTTCCTGCTGATCGGCGTGCTGATCTCGGGTTACTTCATCCTTGACGGCTTCGATCTCGGTGCCGGCGTGCTCTACCCGGTGCTCGCCAAGAACGAGGCCGACCGCGCCGTGATCCGCCGTGCCATCGGCCCGGTGTGGGACGGCAACGAGGTCTGGGTCCTCACGGCCGGCGGCGCGCTCTTCGCCGCCTTCGGCCCGGCCTACGCCACGAGCTTCTCCGGGTTCTACCTGGCCATCATGCTCGTCCTCTTCGGCCTCATCCTCCGCGCCGTCGCGCTTGAGTTCCGCGCGCACGACGCCGGCTGGTCCAAGCTCTACGACGTGCTCTTCATCCTCGGCAGCTTCCTGCCGGCGCTCCTCTACGGCGTGGCCATCGGCAACGTCGTGGGCGGCGTGAACCTCAACTCGCACGGTGACTTCGCGGGCTCCTTCTTCGACCTGCTGAACCCGTTCGCCCTGCTCTGCGGCGTCCTCGGCTTCGTGCACATGCTCGTGCAGGGCGCCGGCTGGATCGCGCTGAAGGCCCCGGTCGGCACCGACCTCGCCGATCGCGCCCGCGCGCTGCGCGGCAAGCTCGCCGTCGCCGAGATCGCGGTCTTCGCCCTCACCTCCGTCGTGCTCTTCGTGGCCGTCGTGCCGGGTGGCACGGTTGAGATCCGGGCGCTCGCCGTGGTGTTCGCGATCGTCTTCCTCGCGGCGATGATCGCCAACATCAAAGCCCCCTCCGACCTCCTCGCGCACGTCTTCGCCTCTGTGGGCTGCGTGGGCCTCGTGGGCATCGCGGCCTCGACCCTCTTCCCGAACCTGATCACGGCCACCGATCCGGCCTACTCCATCACGATCGCCGGCGCGGCGGGCAGCGACATGACGCTCGCCATCATGCTCGGCATCGCGTGCATCGGCGTGCCGCTGGTTCTCGTGTACCATGTGATCGCCTACCGCATCTTCCGCGGCAGGCTGAAGAAGGAGGACCTGACCTACTAGGCCGCACGGCCAACCGGGCGCGGGCCCGCCTGCCGGCAGCGCCGGCACCTGATGTGAGGGGATCCCGTGTTCGACAGTTCGGTGTTCAAACTTCCCGGGGCGGGTAGGACGGCGGTCCTGCTCGCCCTGTTGTCTTTGGCGGGTGCCCTCGTGGCCGTGACCCAGGCCTGGGCCATCTGCACGGTGCTCGCGGGCCTGTGGGCGGGCGAGGGAATCGAGGGCAAGCTCGGTCTTCTCGCCGCGTTCGCCGCCTGCTTCGTGGCGGCCCGGGTCCTCGAGGCCGCACGCGACTGGCTGCTCAAGGGCTTCGCCGCCGCCCGTGCGGGCGAGCTCCGCCGCCAGGCGCTCGAGCGGCTGCTCGAGGGGCGTGCCGTGGCCGGGCAAGGCGGTGCGGGTGCGGGTGCCGCGGAGGGGACGGCCCTCGTGATCGAGGGGGCCGAGCAGGTGGAGGCCTACCTCGCCCTCGCCCTCGGCAAGGCTATCGACCTCGCGATCATCCCCGTCGTCCTACTCGTGGCCCTCTTCGTGCTCGACCCGGTCTCGGCGGTCATCTCGCTCGTGGCATTCCCCTTCATCATCTTCTACATGATCATGATCGGCCGGAACGCGCATGAGGTGGCGGCGGCGCGCCAGGAGGAGCAGGCGCGGCTGTCGAACCACTTCCTCGATGCGCTGCGCGGCCTCGATACGCTGCGGCTCTTCGGCCGCGCGCGCGGGCACGCCGGCTCGATCTTCGCGGTGAGCGAGAGCCTGCGCGAGGCGACGATGACGACGCTTCGCACCGCGATGCTCTCGAGCGCGATCCTCGACCTGTTCGCGACGCTCGCGCTCGCCGGCGTGTCGGTGATGCTCGGGTTCCGCCTGATCGACGGATGGATCGGCCTCTATCCGGCGCTCATGGCGCTCGTGCTCGTGCCCGAGTATTTCCGGCCCGTGCGCCTGTTCGCGGCCGATTACCACGCGACCCTCGACGGCAAGCAGGCGCTCGCCCGCATGCGCGCGCTCGTTGACGCCCCGCGTCGCGCGGCGGCCGAGGTGCCCACGGGGGCATGGGGCGAGCGCTCCGAGCTCGCGGTGCGCGGGGTCACAGTGGTGTACGGGGCCGCGCCGGGGGAGGGCGCGGCGGCGGCAGACGCGGGTGACGGCGACGACGCGGCTGCCGTGGCGGCCGGCGCGGGCGACGGCGACGACGCGGCTGCCGTGGCCGCCGGCGCGGCCGGCTCGTCCGACGCCACGGCTCCGGACGGCGCCGCGCCTGCAACCCCGACTGGCGCGACCCCGGCCCCGGACCCT
Source organism: Collinsella sp. (assembly GCA_034102905.1). Taxonomy (GTDB): domain Bacteria; phylum Actinomycetota; class Coriobacteriia; order Coriobacteriales; family Coriobacteriaceae; genus Collinsella. The sequence goes on from JAXEGS010000012.1 coordinate 10,909, forward strand.
GCTCCGGCGGCCGCGACCCCCGTCTCGGCAAGTCCATCCCCCACCGGGCACCGCGCGCTCAGCGACCTCTCCCTCACCCTCACGGGATTCGAGCGCGTGGGCGTGGTCGGCGCGAGCGGCTCGGGCAAGTCGACCCTCGTGAGCCTGCTCGCCGGCTTCCTCGACCCCGCCGCGGGATCGTTCGGCCTCAGCTGGGATGGTCCCGCCGCCACCGCGGCTCCCGACCTGCCCAATCTCCTCGCCCCGGTCTGGCAGCGCCAGGTGCTCTACATCCCGCAGAAGCCCTATCTCTTCCACGCGAGCATCGCGGAGAACATCGCCTTCTACGCGCCGGACGCCTCGCGCGCGGACATCGCGGACGCCGCCGAGGCCGCGGGCCTCACGGAGCTCATCGCGGGCTTGCCCGACGGTTTCGACACGGTGATCGGCGACGGCGCAGGCGCCCGCGAGCTCTCCGGCGGCGAGGCGCAGCGCATCGCCCTCGCGCGCGCCTGGACGGATCGATCCCGCCGTGTCCTGCTTTTCGACGAGCCCACGGCGCACCTCGATATCGAGACGGAGCTTGAGCTCAAGGAGCGGATGCTTCCGCTCATGGCGGGGCGGCTCGTGGTGTTCGCCACCCATCGGATGCACTGGCTGTATGAGATGGACCGCGTGATCGTGCTTGCGGGCGGGCGCGTGGCGGCCGAGGGCGACCCGCGCGAGCTCCTGGCGCGCGGCGTGATCGGCGAGAGCCTGGGGCTCGACGCGGCTACGGAAGACGGCGGCCGACAGGGAGGTGCGCGATGATGCGGAACGCGTTGGAGAATCGGACGACGACGGGCGAAACCTGGGCGGATGTGCTCAGAAACGACCGTTGGGTGGCGCCGTACTTCCGCCAATACAAACGGGTGCTCCGCCTCGCGCTCGGCCTCGGCGCCCTTGCGGCGCTGCTCGCGTGCGTGCTGATGTTCGTCTCAGGATGGCTGATCGGTGCCGCCGCACGCATGCCCGAGACGATATTCGTCCTGCTCATCCCCATCGGAATCGTGCAGGTGGTGGGTATCAGCAAGCCGATCGTGGGGTATTTCGAGCGCCTCGCGAGCCACGATTGGGTCCTCAGGATGACGAGCTCGCTCAGGCGGCGTCTTTTCCTCGCGTTCGAGCGCGAGGCGGCGGGGGAGGGGCCTGCCCGCGGGTACGGCGCGGAGGCCGGCGGCGAGGCGGCCGTGCTCGGCGCGGGCGACGCGCTGGCGCTCCTCAACGAGGACATCGGTCGGGTTCAGAACCTCTACCTGCGCTGCGTGTTCCCGATGGTGACGGCCTGGGCCGTGGTCATCGTGGCGGTGATCGCCGTGGGCGTGATGGATCCGCTGTTCGCGGCCTGGTTCCTGCTCGAGCTCTTCGTGTGCGTGGCGGTGCTGCCGGTGGCGGCGCTCGCCGCGGGGGCGCGGGCCCGCTTGCGTCGGAAGCGCGCGACGGCCACCCTCTACCAGAGCCTCACCGACGCCGTGCTTGGCGCCGCCGACGTGGCCTTCGCCGGCCGCGCCGACGACGTGCTCGCGCGGTTCACACGGGAGGCGGCCGCGGTCTCCGCTGAGGATCGCCGGCTCGCGCGGCTCGACCGCGCGCAGGGGATCCTGCTCCGCGCGGTGCTCGCGGCAGCTGCCGTGGGGCTCACCGTGTGGGCCGCCGGGGCGCTCGGCGACGAGGCGAACGCGATCCTGGCGGCGGTGATCTGCTTCTTCCCGCTGGTTGAGGCCATCGCGCCCGTCCCCGATGCGGCCGCCCAGCTTCCCGATCACGCGGCGGCGATCCGTCGTCTCGCCCCGCTCGATGACGGGGAAGGCGCTGCGGCGTCCCCGCGGGTCGGTGGCACCGATGGCGGCGTCCTCGCGGCGTCTCCGCGGAATCCCGCCTCCCCGCAGGGCCGCAACGATGCCGACGCCGCGACGCCCCCGCAGGTTGACGGCACCAACGTCGATGCGGCGCTCGACGCCCCCGGTCGGTCCTCCGCGCCCGCGATCCGCCTGGACGGCGTGACCTTCGCGTATCCCGGGAGCGCCCAGCTGGCGCTCGACGGGCTCGATCTCAGCGTGGCCCCGGGCGAGCGGATCGCCCTTCTGGGCCGTAGCGGTGCGGGCAAGTCGACGCTCATCGGGCTCGTATGCGGCGACCTCGAGCCGCAGGGGGGCGCAGCCGAGCTCAACGGCGCACCGCACCCCGGCCCAGACGCCGCGTGCGAGCTCATCGGCGTCATCAGCCAGGACCCGCATGTCTTCAACACGACAGTCCTCGACAACCTGCGAATCGCGCGTGCGGCCACAACCGAGGATGAGGCCTGGGACGTGCTTGAGCGCGTGGGGTTGCGTGAGCGCGTCGAGCGGTTCCCCGATGGCGTCATGAGCGTGGTGGGGGAGGAGGGCCGCCTGCTCTCGGGCGGTGAGCGCCACCGTTTGGCGCTCGCCCGCATCCTGCTCGCCGACACGCCGATCGTGATTCTCGACGAGCCCTTCGTGGGACTCGACCCGGCGACGGAGCGCTCCGTCCTCGATGCCGTCCTCGACGCGCTCGCGGGCCGGACCCTGCTTATGGTGACCCACCACCTGCAGGGTGTCGAGCGGATGGATCGCGTGGCCTTCCTTGAGGACGGCCGATTCGCCCTGATGGGGGCGCCGGCCGATCTCGAGCGGACGAGCGCCCGTTACCGGCGGCTCCTCGATGCGGACCGAGGCCTCGCCGGGTAGCGGGTGCCAGCGGCTTCTCGCCGCCGATCGCGGGCTCGCCGGGCGGCATGCCGTCCGCGGTCGGATGGCGGTTCCGGCGCCCGCCGGGTCACGGACGAGCCCTTGCCTGCCTTTGACCCTCTCTGCCAGTTGCACGTTTGACGGCTTTGCATAGATTTCTCCAACAAACATGCGGCTTTGCACCCCGGGGTGCAAAGCAGCATGTTTTGCAACGCATGCTACCTGCGGTTTTGGGACCGATACTCGGAGTCTCGCCAGTGCGGGGTGCAAAGCCGTAAGAAATGCAACTCGAGGAGCCCGTGGACCGATCTCGGGGCTCAATCGCAGCGCAAACGACCCCATCTCCCGGGCGCGCCGCCTGTTAGTTGCGTTTTTTACGGCTTTGCACCTCCAGATCAGGGCACCCAGAGTATCAGCAATAAAACCGCAGGTAAATGCAGTTGCGTTTTTGACGGCTCTGCACCCCGAGGTGCACAGCCGTGACTTTGTTTTGGAAAAAGGTGCATAGCCGCACTATTTGCAACTGGCTCCGCCGGGGAAACGCCTCCCACCGCCAGAAAACGGCATGCTTGCCGCGGTACCCGAACCGACGCCCGGCCGGTCACCGGCTACCGATCGCTGTTCTCGCCCGCGCCGGCGTTCCCACGCAGCCGCTCGACAACAGCCGCGAGCTCGCGCACCTGCGCTTCGAGCTCCGCGATCCTCTCCTCGTTCTTCGTGATGCTCTCGCGGTTGTGCTGGCTCTCCTCCTCGACCGGATCGGGGAGGTTCTCGTGGTGCAGCCGCGCGTCGTCCGCGGCCTCCGTCACACGCTGCCCGTTCCGGCGCACCACGCGGCCGGGGACGCCCACCACGGTGCTCGCCGGCGGCACGTCCTTCACGACCACCGAGTTCCCGCCGATGCGCACGTCGTCACCGATATGGATGTTCCCGAGCACCTTCGCGCCCGTGCCCACGGTCACGCGGTCGCCGAGCGTGGGGTGGCGCTTGCCGCTCTCGTTTCCGGTGCCGCCGAGCGTCACACCCTGGTAGAGAACGCAATCATCGCCGATGACGGTCGTCTCGCCAATCACCACGCCCATCGCGTGGTCGATGAAGAACCGCCGCCCGATCTGCGCCGCAGGGTGAATCTCCACGCCCGTCATGAAGCGCGTGAACTGCGAGAGCACGCGGGCGAGCCCGCGGGCCCCCCGACCCCAGAGCCAGTGTTCGAAGGTATGGGCCCACTTGGCGTGCAACCCGGGATAGGAGAGGAAGATGACGAGGCCCGACTGCGCCGCCGGGTCGTTCTGCCGCACGGCGCCGATGTCCTCGCGTATGGTGGAAATGAAGCTCATCGCTGCCCTTCGGCGTCGTGGGCCCCAACCCACGCGGATTCTACGGAACGGAATCCCATGGTAGAACCGCGCCCCTCTAAAGTCTAGTGTTTTGCTAGGAATAGCCGTCCCGTAACGTCCCGTAATACGGCTCCGTCCGCTCCATCACCTCTCCTTTGACGTGGGCTTTGCATGGCATTCGTCCGCCCCGCGCCCAGCCGTGCGCCCTCCGCGGCCGCAGGCGGATATACTAGTCCGCTGACGTCGCCCCGACGACGACCGACCAACCGCCGGCCGCCCTCGCGCGCCCCATCCAAAGGAGCCACCCGCCATGGGTTTCATCAATTTCCTCGCTGAGCTGCTGAAAGACCCCCGATCCGCCATCGCGGGCTGGATCGCCATGGGGCCGATCTACGCGTACGGTTTCATCTTCCTGATCATCTTCATCGAGACCGGTGTGGTGTTCATGCCCTTCCTCCCTGGCGACTCGCTGCTCTTCGCCGCGGGCATTTTCGCGCACGAGGCCTCGGGGCCGCTCGACATCTTCCACCTGCTGATCGTGGTCTGGATCGCCGCGATCCTGGGCGACCAGATGAACTTCTTCATCGGCCACTTCTTCGGGCAGCGGATCATCGCGTCGGGCAAGATCAAGGTCATGACACCCGAGCGCATCGAGAAGAGCGAGGCCTTCCTCGACAAGTGGGGCCACCTCGCGATCTTCCTCGGCCGGTTCTTCCCGTTCATCCGCACCTTCGTCCCCTTCCTCGCGGGCGTGGGCGGCATGAAGTGGCACTCGTTCGTGCTCTACAACATCCTCGGCGGCATCACCTGGTCGAGCATCTTCACCCTGCTCGGGTACTTCTTCGGCGGCATCCCCGCGGTGCAGGAGCACTTCGAGATCATCGTGATCGGCATCATCGCCGTGTCGCTGATCCCCGCGGTCGTGGGGGTTGTCCGCGCGAAGCTCGGCTCGAAGCAGGCGTAGGGCGGCGGCCGGCGCGGCGTTTCGGGCGTTGGCGCTGCCCCGTGGCCCTCGCCCCGTCCCCGGCCCGGGCGCACCCCTTGCCCCGCCGCGCCCCCATCGTCGTGCCCCGCCCTCGGCGTCCCTCGGCACCGTGCGCGCCTCGTCCCCGCGCCTCAGCCGCGCTCCCCGCCGCCCCGATTGTTTCCACTTGGCGACAGCGCCCACCCCAGACGCGTCCGACCTCGGGGACTCCACCCGAGCGGAGTAGAATCGACTTCCACCTATCAGCATCGCGTGGAAGGACGAGCGTATGGCAACCGAGAAGAAAGACCTTGACTGGGGGAACCTGAGCTTCTCCTACCAGCCCACTGACTTCAGCTTCGTTTCGGAGTGGAAGGACGGCGCCTGGGACGAGGGCCGCCTCACCGAGGACCACAGCATCACGCTCTCCGAATGCGCGGGCATCTTCCATTACTGTCAGGAGGTCTTCGAGGGCCTCAAGGCCTACACCACCGAGGACGGCAGCATCGTCGCCTTCCGTCCCGATCTCAACGCCGAGCGCATGCACGATTCCGCCGAGCGCCTCGAGATGCCGCCCTTCCCGAAGGACCGCTTCATCGAGGCCGTCCGCGAGGTCGTGTCGGCCAACGCCGCGTGGGTCCCGCCCTACGGGTCCGGTGCCTCGCTCTACGTGCGGCCGTTCATGATCGGCTCCGGCGACGTCATCGGCGTCGCACCCGCGCCTGAGTACCACTTCCACATCCTCGTCACGCCGGTGGGCCCCTACTTTAAGGGCGGCCTCAAGCCCATCAAGCTCTGCATCGCCACCTACGACCGCGCCGCGCCGCACGGCACGGGCAACATCAAGGCCGGCCTCAACTACGCGATGAGCCTCAAGTCCACGATGAACGCCCACCGCGCGGGCTTCGCCGAGAACCTCTACCTCGACTCCGAGAGCCGCACCTACGTTGAGGAGACCGGCGGCGCCAACGTCCTGTTCGTGGCCGCCGACGGCACGCTCGTGGTGCCGAAGAGCCACACCGATTCGATCCTCCCCTCCATCACCCGCCGTTCGCTCGTGCAGGTCGCGAAGGACCTCGGGATCACGGTGGACGAGCGGCCGGTCGAATGGGCCGAGGTCAAGAGCGGGGCGTTCGTCGAGTGCGGCCTCTGCGGCACCGCGGCCGTCATCTCCCCGGTGGGCGAGATCCACGAGGGCGAGGAGGTCGTGAGCTTCCCGGCCGGTCACGACGAGATGGGCCCGGTCATGACGCGCCTGCGCGAGACGCTCACGGGCATCCAGGACGGTGCGCTCGAGGACAAGCACGGCTGGGTGTTCAAGATCGCCTAACGCGAGAATCGTTTGAGTTCGAGGGCCCGGGTCGCGTCGGTTGGCGCGCCCCGGGTCTTTTCGTTGGAGGCCGGGCCGCGGTCGCGTGTGCGGCCGGCGAGCCCGTCTCGGCCCCGGCCTCCACGACGCCACCAGCCCATCGCCCCAGCTCATCCGCATTGCGCTTTGCCCTCCGCCCCGTCATACTAGAGACGCATCCTTGCGGTCTGACGCAAACGTACTTCAAACACAGCAGTTCCAGCCTGAGGGCTGGGCCAGAACGAGGAGGCATCTATGCTTTCACCCCGTCACCAAGCGGTCGCGGCCGGCTTGGCCATCTCCCTTACCCTTGGCGCCGCGGCGGCACCCCAGGTGGCCGGAGCAGACACCCGCGCCGTCACCGAGGCCGACGGCTCCCTCTATGAGCAGAGCGGCACCGGCCTGGTGGACTCCATCGCGTCGCTCTTCGCTGGCAAGACGTCGAGTCTCTCGGCCGTCTCGCTTTCCGACGAGATGAAGTACTTCACCGCTTTCGAGAGCAACAAGAACTACGACCAGGGCCTGAGCTCGGGTGACGGTTACAATGCCATGGGCTACTACCAGTTCGATCGACGCTACGCGCTGATCCCCTTCCTTGAGCAGGTCTACGCCTACAACCCCACCAAGTACGCGATGCTCGAAGGGGTGCTCCGCCAGGGGAGCGCCATCAAGAACGGAACGGCGCCGCTGTACGACTCCTCCAGCAAGAGCCTCACGTCCACGGGTGCCCTGCTGAACGACGCCTGGCACGCGGCATATCGCACCGACGCGGCGGAGTTCTCCGCGCTGCAGGACTCCTACGCGTACAACGAATACTACAAGCCGGTTGAGACAACGTTGCGCAACCGCTATGGCCTGGACATCAGTGGCCGGTCCGATGCGATCAAGGGTCTGGCCTGGGGCATGAGCAACCTGTTCGGGACGGGCGGCGTGCGCTCGTTCTTCGATTGGGCGAAGGCCGATAGCGGCCTCTCGAACAGCATGTCCGACCGCGAGATCGCGCTGGCGCTCACGAACGCGGTGATCGACCACATCAAGGAGTACGCTCCGCGGCAGTCGCAGTACTGGAACGGGTGGATCAACCGGTACAAGCGCGAGCAGGCGATCGTGCTGAACTACGTTGCCGAGGACGAGCAGCAGGCTGCGGCCGGTGCGGGTTCGAATGCGGGAGCCGGCTCCGATGCCTCCGCGAACGCGGGCGATACGGGCTCCACGGGCGCTGAGGATAGCAGCGCGCCCGCAGCTCCGAGCGAGGATGCCGGGTCAGGTGCCGATGCGGGCGCTGCCGAGGATTCGGCTCCGACGGCATCGGGTTCCGATACCGGGGTCACGGTTGAAAAGGATGCCGGCACCGTCGACGACGCGACCGCTCCGGCAGACAACTCCGCCGCCGAGTCCGACGCCGCTGCGGATGACGCCGCCGAGTCCGACGCCGCCACTGAGGACACCTCCGCCGAGGAGGACCTGGCAGGTGGCGCCGCGAGCGAGCAGCCCTCCGATGAGATCGCCTCTGATCAGGAGGATGCCGCCGTCCAGAAGCGCGCCGAGGAGACCGCCCCGGCCGAGCAGGCTCCCGTGGCGCCGGCCACCTATACCGTCACGTTCACCTCAAAGGGCGAGGTGGTGGATTCCGCCCAGGTGAGCGCCGGCCAGACCGTGTCGGCAACGGCCAAGGCCACCGCGTTCAACGGCTATTCCTTCGTGGGCTGGTATCTGAACGGCGAGCCCTTCGATTTCAGCACGCCGATCACCGCCGACACCGAGCTTGTGGCCTATTACCGCAAGGACGAGGCGGATACCAAGGGCGCGGCGCAGAAGAGCACCGCGAGCCCCGACGGCCTGCCGCAGACGGGCGACACCGCCGCGATCGCGGCGATGGGCGCTGCGGGCGTCGCGATGGTGGGCGCGTCCGCGCTCGCGCTCGGGGCCAAGCGCCGCCGCGAGGGTGCTGGCGCGTAGTCTGACCACCGCAAAGCTCGGATTTCATAAGGGCCGAAGCCGGGGTACGGGCTTCGGCCCCTTATTATATGATTAAACGAATATATAACTAAAAAAATCCTAAAAATGGAATCACTGTCTCTTCCGCTGCGGCTAAGGTGGCAATGAATGGCGAAAATGCACTTTTCGCTCGTGCCCAAACGGCCGTCGCGCCGCAAGTAGCACATCTAATAATGTTCAACAGGGGCCATGCAAGGGGAATAAGGACCCTGCGTGGGTCGATACCGCTGCTCCAGTGCCTTGAATAAGTGCAAAATAGCCATTCGTTACCACCTTGGCCGTCTCGGGCCTCGGAGACCGGCTGCGGCAAGGACCGGATCAAGCCGCATCGCTGCCGTCTTGGCCGCCACGGGTCGCGAAAGCGATACACATACCGTGGTCCGGAGGCGCATTCTCAAAGTGACCGCCGCCTTCTGCACCCACGGTTACCAAGGGAGCCTCGGTCCCGAGCCTCATAGAGGAAACACACGCAAGCAATCTACCTGCTCAATCCATCAAGCCATCACAAAAGCACTTTATCTTGGCAAAGCACTTGCCACAGATACTTTAGTTGAGTAAAGTGTATCGCGCACTGAAGGAGAACGGACCGCGCGCACGGGCGCGGCAAGCACGGAAAGGACCCGCACCAATGAAGAAGAACCGTATCCTCACCTACGTCGCCGCCCTCGCGGCGCTCGTCCTTGCCCTGGGCCTCGCGGCATGCGGCGGCCAGTCGGCCCAGACCGCCGGCTCCACGGTCTCCGCAGGCTCCGCCGAGAGCTCCACGGCCGACACCTCCGCCGCCGCCACTGGCAAGCTCGTGGTCGGCTTCGACCAGGCCTACCCGCCCTACGGCTTCGTGGGCGATGACGGCGAGTTCACCGGCTTCGACCTCGACCTCGCCAAGGCCGTCGCCGACAAGCTCGGCTGGGAGGTCGAGCTCACGCCCATCGACTGGGACGCCAAGGACACCCTCCTGAACTCCGGCGCCATCAACTGCATCTGGAACGGCTTCACGATGGAGGGCCGCGAGAACGGCTACACCTTCTCCGATCCCTACATGCTGAACGAGCAGGTCGTCGTCGTGCGCAAGGATAGCGGCATCTCCTCGCTTGAGGACCTCGCCGGCAAAAACGTGATCACCCAGGCCGACTCCGCTGCCGAGGACGTCCTCCAGGACGACAAGGCCGACCTCGCCTCCACCTTCGCCTCCCTCGAGACGCGCCCCGACTTCAACACGGCCTTCGCCGAGCTCGAGAGCGGCGCCACCGACGCCGTGGCCTGCGACCTCTCGATCGCCCAGTATCAGATCGCCGCGAACCCCGACGCCTACCTGCAGATCGAGGAGCCCCTCTCCTCCGAGAACTACGCCGTCGGCTTCAAGAAGGGTGACACCGCCTCCGCCGACAAGGTGACCGAGACCCTCAAGGCCCTCTACGAGGACGGCACCGTCAAGGAGATCGCCGACAAGTACGCGAGCTACGGCCTCTCCTTCGACAATTGGATCCTCAAGTAAGATAGTCGCCAGAGTCCGGGGCCCCGCCCCGGCGCGCGAACCCGGATGCCCCGGCGTCCGGGTTCCGGCGTGAAAGGATGATCTCATGACCATGGAAACGATGCTCGGCATGCTCGGCCAGGGCTTTCTGACGAGCTTGGCGATCTTCTTCCTCACGCTCCTGGGCGCCTTGCCGCTCGGCGTGCCGATCGCGCTCATGCGCATGAGCCGTCTCGCGCCGGTGCGCATCCTCGCGCGCATCTACATCTCGATCATGCGCGGCACCCCGCTCATGCTGCAGATGTTCGCGATCTACTTCGCGCCCTACTACGTCTTCGGGATCCAGCTCACGCCGGAGTCGAAATGGCAGGCCTGCGTCGTGGCGTTCATCCTGAACTACGCTGGCTACTTCGCCGAGATCTACCGTTCGGGCATCCAGTCGATCCCGCGCGGGCAGTACGAGGCGGCCCAGGTGCTCGGCTACTCGCGCATGCAGACCTTCTGGCGCATCGTGGCGCCGCAGGTGGCGAAGCGGATCATGCCGGCGCTCGGCAACGAGGTCATCACGCTCGTCAAGGACACGTCGCTCGCGTTCTCGATCGGCGTGGCGGAGATGTTCTCCACCGCGAAGGCCCTCGTGGCCTCGCAGCGCACGATGGCGCCGTTCGCCATCGCCGCGGCGATCTACTGGTTGTTCAACTTCCTGGTCGAGGTCGCGATGGGGCGCATCGAGAAGAAGATGGACTACTACCGCGATTAACGGCGTGCGCGCCTGCGGTTGCGGGCCCGATAGGGAGGTCAAGATGGATGGGATGAAGACGGGCGCGGGGAGCGCGTCGGCCGGTGCCACGGTGGACGCCGCGGCCCCCGTCGTGCGCCTTGAGCGCGGGAGCAAGTCGTTCGACGGCACTCCGGTGCTGCGAGACATCTCGCTCGAGGTGATGCCCGGCGAGGTCGTGGCCGTGATCGGCCCCTCAGGCGGCGGCAAGTCGACGCTCCTGCGGTGCCTCACGCTCCTCGAGACGCTCGACGGCGGCAGCCTCTCCTACGGCGAGCTCGCCGTGGCGACGGCGGGCGCCGACGGCCGGGCGGCCTACGGCGGCAAGGATGTGATCGCGCGGGCGCGTCAGCGGTTCGGCCTGGTGTTTCAGCAGTTCAACCTGTTCCCGCACATGACGGTGCTGAGGAACATCATGGACGCGCCGCTCGCGGTCCAGAAGCGCGACCGCGCCGAGGTGGAGGCTCAAGCGCGCGAGCTCATCGCCAAGATGGGTCTCACCGGCAACGAGGACAAGGTGCCCTACCAGCTCTCCGGAGGCCAGCAGCAGCGGGCGAGCATCGCGCGGGCGCTCTGCCTGAACCCCCAGGCGCTCTTCTTCGATGAGCCCACGAGCGCGCTCGACCCCGAGCTCACTGGTGAGGTGCTCAAAGTGTTGAAGCAGCTGGCGGCTGAGGACATCACGATGCTCGTGGTGACGCACGAGATGGCCTTCGCCCGCGAGGTCGCCGACCGCGTGATCTTCATGGACGGCGGGCGGATCGTGGAGGAGGGTCCGGCCGACCAGGTGATCGGCAATCCCCAGAACCCCCGCACCCAGGAGTTCCTGGCTCGCTACGCGGGGTGAGGACGGGTTACAGCCTCGTTGCGCGGCCGGGCCCGCGAGCCGCTTGAGGGTTCGCGGGCCCGGCCGCTCTCCTGTCGGCAGCGGGCGCCGCGGCCATGCGCCCCGCAGCTGCGGGCCCCGCGGCCGTCTACGCAACTCTACCGAGCGTAGGTTGAGCGGGTCCGCCTCTCAGGGTTCAATAGCTCTCGAGAGGTGATGAATATGGACAAGAACCGCAAGAAACAGCTTATGGAGGCGTGGAAGCTCCGCCATCCGCAGATGGGCGTGATCGCCGTCCGCTGCATCGAGACGGGCGAGACCTTCCTCGGGCCGAGCACCGATATCCCCGCGATGGGAAACCGCATCCGCTTCCAGCTCGGGGTCGGCAACCATCCCAACGGCGAGCTCCAGCAGCTTTGGAACCGCCACGGCTCCGACGCCTTTGCCTTCACGTGCGCCGCGGAGCTCGAGTACGACGACCCGGCGGACGATCACACCGCCGAGTTCGAGGAGCTCTACGAGGCCTGCCTCGCCGAGGACGCGACGGCGCGGAGGCTCTGGAAATGAGCGGCGCGAAAGGGACCGTGGTGGTCGCTAACGGCTATGAGCGGGTTGACGGCAGGAACGCCTTTCACTCGGCCATCCGCCGCATCACCCTGGGCGCACCCGTCCGGGAGGAGAACGAGGCGATGCGGATCGCCGCGCAGATCTGGGCCGACGAAGCCGGCGCACCCGGGCTTTACGCCGAGCTGCCGATTCATCAGGTCATCGACCTGGCGATCGTGCTCGGTGAGGCCCTTCTGCATTTCAGGGAGGCCTATCGCCTCCCGCTCCTCTACGACCCGGAGCATCCTGAGATCGCCCGCGTCGGACTGCAGGGCGCGGCGCTGCCCGTTGCGATATGCACGGAGAACGAGGGGATCGACGATGACATACGGGACTTCGCCCAGGCCTTAGCTGAGCTCGGCGAGATCACGGGCGAGCGCCTTCGTGTGCTCGGCAACATCCTTGAGGAGTTGGAATGGGGGTGATCGAGATGGAGAAGCCGCTTTCATCCGGGCGGATCCTCACGGAGGAGGAGCAGCGGATGGTTTGGAGGAAGCCGGCCTCCCACGTGACGGGGGAGGTCGAGCGCCGCGTCTGCCGCGCCATCAGGGACACCTGGGACAGCGAGGAGATGCGCATCTCGACCATCCTGCTCGAAGGGGCTGCCGGATCGGGAAAGACGCAGCTCGCCAAGGCACTCTCGGCGGATCTGGGGCTTCTCTACACGAAGGTGACCTGCTTCGCCGACATGGACAAATCCGACGTGCTCGGATCGATCCTGCCGGTCATGGATGGCGAGGAGGGGGAGGTGTCCTACCGTTCCTACCCCTCCGAGATCGTGCGCGCCTACGAGAACGGCTGGCTCCTGGAGATACAGGAGCCGACGGTGATCCGCGACGCCGGCGTGCTCATGATGCTGAACTCAGCGCTTGAGCCCGACGGGAGCATCAACCTCCCGACGCGAATCGCGCGCCGGCATCCCGACTTCATCGCGGTCATCACGACGAACCGGTCGTACAACGGCTGCCGGCCGCTTAACGAGGCGCTGCGCGACCGCGTCCAGCACGCCGAGAAGATGGACCTTCCCCCGCTCGAGGCAATGATGGAGCGCGCGGCGGCCAAGACGGCTTGCCAGGATGAGAGGATCCTCCGCGCTTGCGGCGAGATCGTCGCGCGCATCGATGAGGCGGCGCAGGCCCACGGCGTGAAAGGGGTCGCAGGTATGCGCTCCTACCTGCAGTGGGTTGACGACATCGCGCGCGGGGACGACATCCGGGAGTCCCTCTACCGAAAGGTCATCTACAAGGTCACGACCGATCCCGACGAGATCGCCCTGCTGCTTCCCGCCTTCGAGCGCGACGCCGCCGAGGGAACGCTCGTCACCCTTGAGGCCCTGCGCCCGTCGCCGGCGGAGCAGGGCGGGGCCGAGGAGATCGAGCTGCGGGCGGATGGATCGGGCGAGCTCTCCTCAGAGAGGTCGAAGTCCGACTCGGCTGTCCGCGTGCGGAGGTCGAGTGACAGCGAGGGCCATACGAGCGCCCGGACAGGCGGTGCGGAGCAGACGCGCGCCGCGCATGCCGAGGGCGACGGCGACCCCATCTATCACGAGGTTGACCCTGCGGCGCGCCAGGTCGATGAGGCCGACGTCCGCGCAGCGGTCAAGGGGCTCAACCATGCGGCCCGGGAGGCCGTGCGGGGAAGCATGCACGAGCGCGTGGGCATGATCGTCCGGCACGCCGAATCCGGTCCCGAAGACGAGGACGCCTACCGGCGCGCGGCTTCCGTGCTTCATCCGGTGATCGAGGAGCTGCGCCGTCGGGTGGAGCCGCTGCTCGAGCACGAGGTCGCCGCCGAGAGGTCGGGCGGGCGCCTCTACGGCACCATGTTCCATGCGGAGCGAGCCGTGGCACCCGATCTCAGGCACTTCTCGCGACGGAACCCGCCGCACGAGAACCCGTCGCTCGCCGTGGCCCTCCGCATCGACCAGTCGGCGTCGATGAACGCGTACGGCCGGCTCGAGGCGGCGAAGTCCGCCGCCATCGCGGTCTCGGAGTTCTGCGACGCCTGCGGGATCCCGGCCATGATCTACGGGGACACCGCCGATCGGTCGCCGCGGGAGCGCATGTCGATGTACGTCTACCGGGATTGGGCCGAGCCCGCCCTCGACGACCCGTGCGCGATCATGTCCCTCAGCGGCATCAGCAACAACCGCGACGGCATGGCGCTTCGGGTGCTCGCGGACCGGCTTGCGCAGGCGCCGCAACGAACCAAGCTGCTGATCAGCCTGAGTGATGGGCAGCCGAAGGCGATGCCGGATTACACGGGCTCGCCGCGATCGCGGACATCCAGGAGGTGGTGCGCGAGTACGGCCGCCGGGACGTGGTGTTCCTCGCGGCCGCGATCGGACAGGACCGGGAGGCGATCGCCGCGGCGTACGGTGAGGAGCGCTCGATCGACATCAGCGACCTGGCGGATCTGCCCCGTCTGCTGCTCCAGGCGATCGCCCGGTACCTGTAGGGGCGTGGGGTCAGGGCCGGGGGTGCCCTGCCGCTCTCGGCCTCGACGCTCCCCGATTGTCGCCACGGGGCTCTGGATGGCGCGGGTCCGGCGGGTGCGCCCCAGCTGACTTCGGCCGAACCCGCCCCGCCCGGCGCCCGTGCCCTGTCGCCGACACGGTGCCCCGTCCGGCGCCCCGTGCCCCAGGCCACCTGACCCACCCGCGTGGTATCCTCAGCGGTAGCACTGTCACCCGCGCGAAGGGAAGCCCCGTGGAAGCCTACAAGCAGGAGTTCATCGAGTTCATGGTCGCATCCGACGTCCTCAAGTTCGGCGAGTTCACGCTCAAGAGCGGGCGCACCTCGCCGTTCTTCATGAACGCCGGCGCCTACGTTACGGGCGAGCAGCTCAAGCGCCTGGGCGAATACTACGCCCGCGCCATCCATGACAACTTCGGCCTCGATTTCGACGTCGTCTTCGGACCCGCCTACAAGGGAATCCCCCTCGCGGTGGTCACGGCCATCGCCCTCTCCGAGCTCTACGGCAAGGAGGTGCGGTACTGCTGCAACCGCAAGGAGGTCAAGGACCACGGCGCCGATGCGGGCAACCTCCTTGGCGCGGAGCTCTCCGACGGCGACCGCGTGGTCATGGTCGAGGACGTCACCACGTCGGGCAAGTCCATCGACGAGACGCACCCCATCCTGAAGGCCGCGGCCGATGTCGAGGTCAAGGGCCTCATCGTGTCACTCAACCGCATGGAGGTCGGCCGCGGGGGAGAGGTCACGGCGCAGCGTGAGATCCAGGAGCGCTACGGCTTCCCGGTGGCGTCGATCGTCTCGATGGCGGAGGTTGCCGAGCACTTGCTGAACCGCGAGGTGGAGGGCCGCGTGGTGATTGACGATGAGGTCAAGGCGCGCCTTGATGCCTACTACGAGCGCTACGGCGCACGGGAGTAACGCACCGCTGCCGTTTATCGACACCCCTTGACCGCTTACGGGGCCCTTACGGGCCCCAAATCAAAACGGTGCGCAACCTCCTATATGATATTTAGAACACGGACTTCTCCGTGTGTGCACAATTGTCTTTGGGAGGACATCATGAAGCGGAGAACAGTTTTCACCATGCTCGTGGCGGCGCTGCTCGTTGTCTGCGGGTTCGGCCTGGTGGCATGCGGCGGCCTCTCTCCCGAGCAGGCGATTCGCCAGACGCTCGAGGAGGAGTTCGAGGATGTCAAATCGGGTAAGGGTAACTCCGACCTCGCCGAGAGCTTAACTGAGGAGTTCGACGGCGACCTGGATTCCTATGGCATCGACAGCGAGGAGTTCTCGAAGGCGTATCTTGAGGGCTTTGACTACAAGATCGGCGATATCACGGTCGATGAGCAGAAGGGCAGCGCCACCGCCGAGGTGAGCATCACGATGAAGCCGATAATGGAGATGATCCAGAGCTTCACCGTCAGGATGCTGTCGGCGGCGTCGGAGCTGCCTGAGGACGCGACGGAAGACGACTACAACGCTCTGACCGGCAAGATCATGATGGAGGAGCTCTCCAAGCTCGAGCCGAAGACCGTCGACACCGAGATCATCTACAACAAGAACAGCGACGGCGACTGGGAGCCCGACGAGCAGAGCGTGAACAAGGCGTTCACCGCCGCCGCCCTCGGAACCTCGGATGCGAGCACCATTGAGGCGTTTTCCGCCCTCGCCGAGCAGGGGAGCGCGCAGTAACGACCCCGTTCACGCGGTGCGTTAGCGATACGGGCCCCGGACCGCAGCTGGTCCGGGGCCCGTTTTCGTGCGCAGGTCGCGATGTCTAGCAGCCGGTCGCGATGGCCAGCAGCTCCTCGGGGGTGTCGGCGATGAACTCCGCCCCGGCCCCCTCGAGCTCGTCGCGTCCACGGAAGCCCCAGGACACGCCCGCGACCTTGAGCCCGGCGTTGTGCCCGCAGAGCACGTCGACATCGCTGTCGCCCACGTAGAGGGTGCGGCTTGGATCGGCGCCGAGCTCCTCGAGGACATGCAGGGTGACCGGGGCGGCGGGCTTCGGCGGGAACGCGGGCACCCGGCCCTGGACGTAGGCGAAGCGCTCGGGCCCGAAGTAGCGCTCGATCAGCGGCGCGGCCGCGACATGGTCCTTGTTGGTGAGGACGGCGAGCGTGAGCCCGGCGGCGCGAAGGGCATCGAGCATCTCGGGGATCCCAGGGTAGGGCGCGGTGTGGTCCTCCTTGTGCTCGCCGTAGTAGGCGCGGAACTCGGCGAGCGTCTGCTTGAACATCTGCTGGTCGCCGGCGTATTCGGCGGGCATGAAGCGCTCGACGAGCTTGAGCATGCCGTTGCCGACCTTGTAGCGGTAGTCATCAACGGGGAAGGTGGGCCATCCGTGCTGCTCGCAGGTGTGGTTGCCGGCGGCGGCGAGGTCCTCGAGCGTGTCGAGGATGGTGCCGTCGAGGTCGAAGATGACATGGGTGAACGGGGTGGTGCCGGTTTCGGCGGTGGACATGGTGCCTCCAATGTGAGATGTGCTCGGACGTGGTTGTTCGCAACCATAGGATACCGGGACGGCGGTCTGCCCAATCCCAGCAACCTGGTTATGAATGGCTAAAATGTACTTTTTCGCGTCGGTATCGAGCTCCTGGTGACCATGATCTGATGTGCATCTTGCGCCCGTTGCGCAGCGCGGGGCGCTTCCGATCCGGTTCCGAACATCTTCTTATAGGCGTTTGCGTTTTGCGCCTCGCCAAGAAAGTGCATTTTCGCCATTCATAACCAGGTTGCCCGTTTTGGCGTGAATGGCGCGGCTCAAAACGGTTCATCCCGCTGCGGGCGCGCAGCGTCCGCAGCGGGATGAGAGACGATTAAACAATAGTGTCGCCGTATGAGCGAAGGCGCTAGCAGATGCGCGGCAGCTGCTCGCCCACGAGCATATCGAGCACGCGCGTGGAGCCCCAGCCGGTGCGCACACGCACGGCGGCGCCCGCCGCTGCCTCCCCGCGCTCGAGCACGCGTCCGATAACCGCGGCATCGGCGCCGTAGCGAGCGCCGCGCATGGCCGCGAGCGCCGCCTCCGCCTCCTCGGCCGGCACAACGGCGACCATCTTTCCCTCGTTGGCAACCTGGAGCACGTCGTATCCGAGCATCTCGCAGGCCCCGCGCACCTCATCGCGCACGGGCACGGCCTCCTCGTCGATCTCGATGCACACGCCGCTGGCCTCAGCGAACTCGTTCAACGTGCTCGCGATGCCGCCGCGGGTCGGGTCGCGGAAGCAGCGCGTACCCGGCGCCGCGTCGAGCACGGCGGCGATCAGGTGGTTCAGCGGCGCCGCGTCGCTCTCGATACTCGTGGAGAACGCGAGCCCCTCGCGCTGGCTCATGACGGCGATCCCGTGATCCCCGAGCGTGCCCGACACGAGCACCGCATCGCCGGGACGGCAATTCGCACCCGAGAGGTTCACGCCCGCGGGCACCTCGCCCACGCCGGCCGTGTTGATGTACACGCCGTCGGCCCCGCCGCGCTCGACCACCTTGGTGTCGCCGGTGATGATCGCGACTCCGGCCTCGTGGGCGGTGTCGGCCATCGTCTGCACGATGCGTCGCAGGTCGTCCATGGGATAGCCCTCCTCGAGGATGAACCCGCAGGAGAGGTAGCGCACACGGGCGCCGGAGGTCGCCACGTCGTTCACGGTGCCGCAGACGGCGAGCCGCCCGATGTTGCCGCCCGGGAAGAACTGCGGCGTCACAACGAAGCTGTCGGTTGACATGGCGATGCGGCCCGTGGGCGCGAGCGCGGCCACGCCGGCGTCGTTGCCGGCAAGGAGCTCGGGTGACCCGAATGCCTCAAGGAAGACCTCGTCGATGATGCGCTTCATCATTTGCCCACCGGAGCCGTGCCCCAAAAGGACGGTGCTATCGCTCATGCTGCTCCATCTCCTCTCCGGCCGCGCGCGGCCGGCTCATCATTACTGCTCGCGGAACCGGTAATAGGCCGCGCAGCTGCCCTCGCTCGAGACCATGCACGGCCCCACGGCGTGCTCCGGCGTGCAGACGCGCCCGAAGAGCGGGCAGCCGTTCGGCGAGATGCGCCCGCGCAGGACATCTCCGCAGCGGCAGCCGCGCGGCTCGACCGTGGGCTCGATCTCAACCACGAAGCGGCGACCGGCATCGAACCGGGCGAACTCCTCGCGCATCGCGAGCCCCGAGGCGGGAATCTCGCCGAGGCCGCGCCAGGCGGCGTCGCAGGGCTCGAAGACCTGGTCAACGAGGGCGCGCGCCACCGCGTTGCCATCGGTGGAGACGCTCCTGCGGTACGCGTTCTCGATCCCGGGGGCGTCCGTCACCACCATGCGCACGAGCTCGGCGATCCCCTCGAGAACGTCCACCGGCTCGAAGCCCGTGACCACGCCGGGGGTGTTGAACTCGTCCACCAGGAACCGGTAGGGAGGCACGCCGGTAATCGTGGAGACGTGGCCCGGCAAGATGAAGCCGTCGATGGCGGTCTCGGGGTCATTCGCGATTGCGCGGAGTGCCGGCGCCGTGGTCTTGTGGGCGCAGTACACCGAGAAGTTCCGGACGTCGCGCTCGGCCGCCTCGAGGATGCACGCGGCGATCGTCGGCGTGGTGGTCTCGAAGCCGACGCCCATGAAGATGACCTCGCGCTCGGGGTTTGCCTCGGCGATGTCAAGGGCGTCGAGCGGCGAGTAAACGATGCGGATGTCGCGGCCCTCGGCTTTCATCTGCGAGAGCGTGGTGGACGAGCCGGGGACGCGCATCATGTCACCGAAGGTGGTGATCGTGACGTTCTCGAGGCGGGCGAGGGCGATGGCGTGGTCGATGTCGCGGTTGGCGGTGACGCAGACCGGGCATCCCGGGCCGGAGAGCAGGTGCAGGCCGGCGGGCATGATCGAGCGGAAGCCGTAGCGGCCGATGCTCACGGTGTGCGTGCCGCAGACCTCCATGAGGTTGATCTGTCGGTCGCCGGCGAGCTCGTGGATGCGGGCGATGAGCTCGCGGGCGAGGGCGGGATCGCGGAAGGCGGAGAAGTCGATGTCGGCTCCGTGGGCGGATGCCGGCGCGACGGAGGCTGTGGCGTCGCTCATACGAGGGCCGCCGCGGTGCCGTTCTCATAGGGGAGCTCGTCGGCGAGGACCTCGGGCATCTCCCGAAGGAGCTCGAGCGTCTCGTGCGCCTCCTGCGCGTCGATGACCTGGATGCCGAAGCCGGCGTGCACGAGCACGTAGTCGCCCACCTGGGCCTCGGGCACGAGGCGAAGCGACGCTTCGCGCGTGACGCCCAGCATGTCGACGGTGGCACGGCGAGCCGCGTCGATGGACTGGACCTTACCGGGAACTGCAAGACACATGGATACCCCTCTTCACGTGTAGACGCCAAAGATGGTACCGCTCCGCTGCAATTACGCCAAGGCCGCTGACGTGCGTGGGACAGCGGGGAGGCGGTCGTGGGCGGCGCTGCGGCCTCAGGAGCTGGCGCGGTTGCGGTGCTAGGCGGTTTAGCGGGCGATGACGGGCCGGTCCCGTCCGCCGCGAGGCAGACAGTTCGGCTGATTCGTCTCTTATGAGTGGGGGATCGTCTGGCGAGATAGGCTGCTTCGTGTAACGGGCGCCGTCGTTGGTCAAAAATCGCGTTAATCGGTATTTCGCACAGAGTCACGGTCCCGTAGGGAACAAATGTCACTATGCATTTTGGATCTCAGCGCTGCCGGAGCGGCCGCAACGGCTCGTTTCAGGGCATTTTGAGGCTCGATTTCAGTCCTTAGACAACCCCAAAACACCGATTAACGCGATTTTTGACCACGACCGCGCGCAAACGCATCGCGAGGCCGACGTCGCGGGGCAACGAGACCCCATTGAGGGCAGGGCACGCTCGGTTTAGCGCGTGCGAACCTCGACAGCGGGAGCGCTCAGCCGCGCGCGGGCGATGGCGGTTTGGCCGTAGGCGATGCAGCCGTCGTTCACGGGGACGGTGCGCGGGACGAGGACGGCGAACCCCGCCCCCTCAAGTGCGCGCGGCACGCCTTCTATGAGCAGGCGATTCATGAACACGCCGCCGGAGAGCGCGACGCTTCGGATGCCCGTCGCACGGCTCGCCGCCCGTGCGAGCTCTACGCAGAGCTCGATCACCGCCCGGTGGATATGCCAGCTCACCTCACCGGCCTCGCGGCTGGCGGCAAGGTCGTCGAGGACGGCCGCGAGGAGCGGCGTCGGGTCCACGTTCATGAGCCGTCCGTCCGGCCGCTCGCCCACGCGCTCGCGCACGGCAGGGTCGCCCGCGCCCTCGACTTCTGGATCGTCTACGCAGGCGAAACGGTAGTCCGACCGCTCGGGCAGCCCCGTCTTCCCCATGGCCCAGCGCGTTGCCGCGGCCTCGAGCCGGATTGCCGGCTCCCCCTCGTAGGTGGCCTCGCCGCAAACGCCGGTGAGCGCGGCGAGCGCGTCGAGGAGACGACCCATGCTACTCGTGAGGGGGCTGTTGATGCCGCGCTCTACCATGCGCTCAGTGACGGCGCGCATCTCGATGCCCAGATCGGCGCGCAGTGGATCGGCTCCGGGATGATCCACCAGCCCGCAGCTCATGAGCAGCGAGAGGGCGTTGCGCCGGGCATCGCGCACGGAGGCGGCCCCGCCGGGGAGGCGCCAGGGGGCGAGGCGGCCCATCCGCATGAACCCCGACAGGTCGGCGACGAGGAGCTCGCCGCCCCAGACCGTGCCGTCCGTGCCCGCGCCGGTCCCGTCGAAGGCGAGGCCGATGACCCGTTCGCCGGCGCCGATCTGCCCCGCATCCGCCGCCTCGGCGATCACGCTCGCGATGTGCGCATGGTGGTGCTGGACCTCGACGAGGGGAAGGCCCGCCCGCGCCGCCTCGCCTCGAGCCCACTGGCTTGAGAGGTAGCTCGGGTGCAGGTCGCAGGCGATGACGTCGGGCTCGATTGCGAAGAGCGCTCCTGCGCGCCGCCGCGCCTCGTGCCACGCGCCGAGCGTCTCCCCGTTCTCCAGATCGCCGATATGCTGGGAGAGGAAGCACTGGTTGGCGCGGGTGAGCGCGAGTGTCGCCTTCTGCTCGGGACCGCAGGCGAGGACGGCCGGTGCCGCCTCGTCGCGCGGGAGCGCGAGCGGCTGCGGCGCGTATCCCCGGGCGCGTCGGACGGGGAGGAGCCCGCCGTCTGCGTCCACGCGCACCACGGAGTCGTCGTAGCGGCTGAGGATCGCCCGATCGTTTCCGAGGAGCGCGTCGGCGATACCTGTGGCAACCAGGTGCTCCCACGCGTGCGCGTCGTCCGTCTCGATGGGCTCCTCGCTCACGTTTCCGCTGGTCATGATCAGGGCGGAGACACCCTGCTCCGCGCAGGCGGCGAGAAGGAGGTGCTGCAGCGGCGTGTAGGGGAGCATGACGCCGAGCTCGGGAAGGCCGGCGGCCACGTTGGGCGCGAGCGCGACGGGGCCCTCGGGGACGGCGCCCTCGGGTTGCGCGGCGGGCAGGCGCCGCAGCAGCACGATCGGCCGCACCGACCCCGTGAGCAGATCCGCCTCGGTCCCGCTCACCGCGCAGACCGCCGCGGCCTCCTCGACGCCGCGCACCATGATGGCGAGCGCCTTGTTGCTCCGGCGCTTCCGACGACGCAGCTCGCGCACCGCCCCCTCGTTCCCGGCGTCGCACGCGAGGTGGAACCCGCCGAGGCCCTTGATCGCGACGATGCCGCCTGCGGCGATGGCCCGCACGCAGCGCTCGATGATCGCGTCGCTCTCCTCGCGGGTGCCGCCGACGAGCGGCTCGGTGTCGCCGCCCGCCCGCCAGGTGAGGTGCGGCCCGCAGGCGAAGCAGGCGTCGGGCTGCGCGTGGAACCGCCGGTCGAGGGGGTCGGCGTACTCAGCGGCGCAGGTGGGGCACATGGGGAAGGCCGCCATCGAGGTCTTCGGCCGGTCGTAGGGCAGATCGTGGATGATCGTGAACCGCGGCCCGCAGTTCGTGCAGTTGATGAACGGGTAGTGGAAGCGTCGATCGGCGGGGTCGAAGAGCTCGCGCAGGCAGTCGGGGCAGGTGGCGATGTCGGGGGAGACGAGCGTGGTATGCGCCGTCTCGTCCTCGGAGGCGACGATCCGGAAGGCCGCGTCGGGCTCGTCATCCGTGGCCGCGCCGCATACGGCCCCGAGCTCCGTCCGCGCCGCGCCGCCGTCCACCGCGCCCCCGGCGATCTCCTCCACCTGCACCCCGTCGATCTGCGACGCCGCTGGCGCGTGCGCCGTGAGGTCGCGGACGAACCCGGCAAGATCAGCCCCATCGCCCCAGGCCTCGACATGCACCCCGTCGCCGGCGTTCAGAACCCACCCCGCGATGCCGTGCGCGACGGCCTCGCGGTACACGAAGGGCCGCATGCCCACGCCCTGGACGATGCCCGTGATGTGGATCCGCGCCCCCGGCATGCGCTAGAGGCCCAGGCTGCTGTCGGTGGCGGCGCAGGTCAGCTTGCCGTGCGCCACGCCGCGGAGGCCGAGCAGGCGGTCGGCGAGCTCGTAGACGCGCTCGCCCCGCCCCTTGAGGGCGAGGATCTCCAGGCAGTTGTGGTGGTCGAGGTGCACGTGCATGGTGGAGACGATCTCCTCGGTGTAATCGTGCTGCACCTCGTCGAGGCGGCGCGTGAGGTCGCCGGTGTGGTGGTCGTAGATCATCGTGAGCGAGCCGATCACCTCGACGCCAGGCGTGCGCTGCTGCTCCTCGACGAGCGAGGCGCGAATCAGGTCGCGCACGGCGCCGGAGCGGTTGGCCCCGCCGCCGCGCCGGGCGAGCTGCGCGTCGAAGCTCCGCAGCAGGTCCTCCGACATGGTGATGGAGAAGCGCGTGAGGTCGCCGCCGGCGCAGGGGTCTTTGCCCTCGGCGGGTCCGCCGTCTGCGTGGAGCGCGGACACGGCTACACCAGCTTCACGGAGCCCACGGAGTTGTGGTCGGCCTCGATGGCGTCCGCGTAGCCCTCGAGGGCGCTGTGGGCCTCGCCGAGCGCGGCCATCGCGGCCTCAAGCTTGGCTCCGATACGCTCCATGTCGTAGTTCTCGGTGGCGTGCAGAAGGACATGGCTCCACTCGCGCGCGAGCTGGATGGTGTCGTCGATCTGGCGGACGCTCATCTCGAGCTGGCCCATGTTCATACCGATGTCGTGCATGCTGACCTCCTCGTCGGCCGTCGCGACGCGCGGCGGCGCTTGTCCGTCCAGTATAAGCCCGCGCGGCTCCGGGCGCGTCCCGCCAAACGAAAGGCGCCCCCGGATCGGGGGCGCCTCGGGAAAGGAAGGCAGGTTCAGAAAGCGCCCGCTCGCCACGGCGCGCGGGCAGATTGCGAACCCTTAGAGCTTGGGCTCGATCTCGGCGACCAGGCGGGCCTTGGGCATGGCGCCCACGACGCGGTGCGCCTCCTCGCCGCCCTTGAGCAGGACGAGCGTGGGGATGGACATGACGCCGTACTTCATGGCGAGATCCTGGTTCTCGTCCACGTTGCACTTGGCGACCGTGAGGCGGCCGGCGAAATCGTCGCCGAGCTCCTCGACGATGGGGGAGAGGGTACGGCAGGGGCCGCACCAGGGAGCCCAGAAGTCAACGAGGACCGGAAGGTCCCCGGAGAGCAGCTGATCGAAGTTCGAGGCGTTGACCTCAGTGACGTTAGCCATGGTGTCCTCCAGAAATCGGCTCGCGTGCGAGCGGGTGTTGCGATCGCTTGCGTTATACCCAGGCTCCGGCAAAGTTTGCATGGCGCGGTAGAATGGGCGGCAGACGAGGAAGGGGCACGGTATGTCCATAAGTGCGGCGGAGCGCAAGCAGGCCCTCGCGGAGGCCGCGATCGAGCAGATGCGCGCCCTCGAGGCGCGGGGCGTGCGGGTATCCGGAAGCGGGTTCTCGCCGATCGTGCTGGTCAAGGGCGAGTTGAACGAGGCCGAGGCTGGCGGCGCCCCGGTGCTCTCGGGGGCTGACGGCGACGCGCTCCGCTCCGCGCTCACCGCGATCGGCTGGGCGCCCGAGGATTTCTGCGGCCTCTCCTGCGTGCTCGGATCGGGTGACGGCACGGGGGCGCATGCGGGGGAGGCCATGTCGCCGGAGCTCTTCCGCGAGGTTCTGGAGGCGCTGGATCCCGAGGCGGTGGTGCTGCTCGACGGGGCGGCGGCCGAGCTCATGCGCGAGGCCTACGCGGACGCCCTCGCTGCGGTGGACGATTTCAACGCCGCGCTGCTGACGCCAGGGATCGTCGTGTCCGTGCTCGCCCGCCGCACCCTCGCGCTCGGCGGGTTCGAGGCCGCGCTCGCCGATGCGCACCAGAAGCAGGTCGCCTGGGCCTACCTGAAGCAGCTGGCCCCGCTCGGCGCCCCGTACTAGGGCGAGGCCTGTGCTCGCAGCGCGCCCCGCATGAGGCTGAGGCCCCGCCCGTCCGCAGCGCGCCCCGCACGAGGCCGAGTCTCTCGTTCGCAACAAAGTCTTTACATCTGTCTTGTCACATACGCCCAAGCGTGACATACTGCGCCCAGTGTCGGGCGCGGGAAAGGGTGCGAGCATGGCAGATGAGATCCGAGGCCGGGTTCGGTTGGGGGCCACGATGCGCGAGGAGCCCACCGCGACCCCCGCGCTCCGCCGCGCCATCGACCGCCTCAAGGCCGAGCGCGACGCCGTGATCCTTGCGCATTACTATGTCGCCCCGGCCGTCCAGGAGCTCGCCGGCTACGTGGGCGACTCCTTCTACCTGGCGAAACTCGCGAAGACGCTGCCGCAGAAGACGATCGTCCTCGCCGGCGTCGCGTTCATGGGCGAGAGTGCCAAGCTCCTGAACCCGGAGAAGACCGTCCTGCTGCCCGAGCCCGCCGCCGACTGCCCCATGGCGCACATGATCCAGCGCCGCACGATCGACGAGGCGCGCGCCGCATGGGGCGACGACCTCGCCGTCGTTTGCTACGTGAACTCCACGATGGAGGCGAAGAGCTGGAGCGACGTCTGCGTCACCTCGTCAAACGCCGTCAAGATCTGCTCGGAGCTTACCGAGCGCCACATACTGTTCATCCCGGACCGCAACCTCGGGCGCTACGTGGCCGAGCAGCTGCCCGGGAAGCACGTGATCCTCAATCGCGGGTTCTGTCCGCGCCACCAGGCCGTCTCCCTCGATGAGCTGATCGACCTCAAGGAGGCCCATCCGGACGCCCTCACCCTCGCGCATCCCGAATGCACCGCGGAGGTCCTCGCCGAGGCGGACTACATCGGCTCGACCTCGGGGATCATCGAGTACGCCGCCGCGAGCGACGCGTGCGACCTCATCATCGTCACGGTGCACGGCGTCATCCACGAGCTCGAGCGCCGCTGCGCTGGCCAGGGGAAGCGCTTCCACTTCACGCGCACGGTCCCCACCTGCGTCAACATGGACATGATCACGCCGGAGAAGCTGGTCCGCTGCCTTGAGGCCGGCTCGGGCGAGGTCTCGATCGAGTTTGACGGGCCGGCGCGCGACCGCGCGGCGCGCGCTCTCGACCGCATGCTCGAGCTCGCGGCACGGTAGGGGCGGGCAGATGCATGAGGGGGACCGGGACGCGGACATCCTGATCGCGGGCTGCGGTGCGGCCGGGCTCTACGCGGCGCTCAACCTGCCGCGGAGCCTGCGCGTCACGATGCTCTCGAAGGGCGCGGTCGAGGAATGCGACTCGATGCTCGCCCAGGGCGGGATCTGCGTCCTGCCCGACGATGCCGATTTCGAGGCGTTTTTCGAGGACACGATGCGCGCGGGCCATTACGAGAACCGCCGCGAGAGCGTGGAGATCATGATCCGGTCGAGCCAGGCGGTCATAGGCGACCTGCTGGCCTGCGGCGTCGCATTCGAGCGGGATGCGTCCGGCGGGCTCGCCTTCACGCGGGAGGGCGCCCACACGCGGCCCCGGATCTGCTACCACGCCGACACGACCGGTCGCGAGATCACCACGCGGCTCCTCGCCGCGGTGCGCGCCCTGCCGAACGTGCGGATCCTCGAGCATGTGGCGATGGTCGACCTCATCGTGGAGGGCGGCGCCTGCGCGGGCGTCATGGCGCGGCGCGTCGCGGCGGGGGAGTCGCATCTGACGGCGGGGGAGCTGCGGGAGGGCGCGTCCTCCGAGCATGCCCCCTTCCCGCTCCGCGCCGCGGCGACGGTCCTCGCCACGGGCGGCATCGGCGGCCTCTACGAGCGCTCGACCAACTACCCCCAGCTCACCGGTGACGCCTGCCTACTCGCCGCCGAGCGCGGCATCGCCCTTGAGCACCTCGACTACGTGCAGATCCATCCCACGGGGCTCTACGACGAGCGCCCGGGTCGGACCTTCCTCATCTCGGAGAGCTGCCGCGGCGAGGGGGCCGTCCTCCTCAACCAGGCGGGCGAGCGCTTCACCGACGAGCTCGCCCCGCGCGACGTGGTGGCCGCCGCGATCAGGGAGCAGATGCGGCGCGACCGGGCGCCGTTCGAATGGCTCTCCTTCGCCCCGGTCAGCCCCGATGTGATCCGCGGGCATTTCGGCACGATTCGGGCCCACTGCCTTGAGGCGCTCGGCCGCGACATCCTCACCGACCCCATTCCCGTGGTGCCCACCCAGCACTACTTCATGGGCGGCGTCGCGGTGGATGCCGACGGCGCCACGAGCATGCCGGGCCTCTACGCGGTGGGCGAGACCGCCTGCAACGGCGTGCACGGGAGGAACCGCCTCGCGAGCAACAGCCTGCTCGAGGCGCTTGTCTGGGCGCGGCGCGCGGCGTGGAGGATCGCGACGGGGACGTCGCTTCCCCCGGATGGGAGGCCGGGGGCCGTGGCCGGTGCCGAGGGGGCCGCGCCCGCGGGGTGTCGAGGGGGCGGCTGGCCCCGGGTGGGTTCGCAGTGCGCGCCGTCCGGCCGACCCCAGGGGGACGCGCGCCCCTCATCGCCCATACGCCCCGCATCATCCGCAAAGGAGTCCCTATGAGCCCCGTCACCTTGAGCCTCGTGGCCGACGACCTAATCAGGCAGGCCCTGCGCGAGGACATTACCTATGAGGACGTCTCCACCGCCGCGGTGTGCCCCGGGCCACGCCAGGCGACGGTCGAGCTGATCGCGAAGGAGGAGGGCGTTATCGCCGGGCTCGCCGTGTTCGAACGCACCTTCCAGCTGCTCGATCCCGGGGTGCGCCTGCGCGCCCGGGTCGCCGACGGCGACGAGGTGCATCCGGGGCAGTGCCTCGCCGAGGTTGAGGGGGACGCCCGCGCGCTCCTCTCCGGCGAGCGCGTCGCCCTGAACTACCTGCAGCGCATGAGCGGGATCGCCACGTGCGCGCGACGCATGGCGCGTCTGCTCGAGGGCAGCCGCACCCGGCTCGTCGACACGCGCAAGACCTGCCCGAACATGCGCGTCTTCGAGCGCGAGGCGGTGCGTGCGGGAGGAGCGGGCAACCACCGCTACAACCTCTCGACGGCTGTGATGCTCAAGGACAACCATATCGACGCGGCGGGCGGCGTGGCGGCCGCAGTGCGCGCCGCCCGGGAGCGCGCGCCGTTCACCTGCACGGTCGAGGTCGAATGCGAGACGCTCGCGATGGTGCGCGAGGCGGTCGAGGCCGGGGCCGACATCATCATGCTCGACAACATGGGGATCGATGAGATGCGGGCGGCTCTCGCGCTCATCGGCGGGCGCGCCCGGACCGAGGCCTCGGGGAACGTGGACGAGGAGCGGGTGCGCGAGCTCGCGGGCCTCGGCGTGGACTTCATCTCGTCGGGGGCGCTCACGCATTCGGCGGGTATCCTTGACCTGTCGATGAAGCATCTCCGCCTGCGGGATGCGTGAGGTTTCGGGAGGTCCAGGGTGAAAGGTGCCGAGCGCCGGGAGGCGATCCTTCGCGAGCTGCACGGCGCGGGCGCGCCGATCTCGGGGAGCGCGCTCGCCCGGGCGGTGGGCGTGAGCCGGCAGGTGATCGTTCAGGACATCGCCCTGCTGCGCGCGAACGGCGACGACGTGGTGGCGACGGCCCGCGGCTACGTGCTGCGCGAGGGGCCGGAGCCGCGGCTGCCGACGCGCGTGGTCAAGGTGCATCACACGACCGACCAGCTCGAGGAGGAGCTCAACTGCATCGTTGATTTGGGCGGGGCGGTGCAGAACGTCATGGTGAACCATCGAGTGTACGGGGCGATCACCGCCGAGCTCGATATTCGCTGCCGGCGCGACGTGGGGCGCTACCTGGCCGACATCAACAGCGGGAAGAGCGTCCCGCTCATGACGGTGACGAGCGGCTACCACTTCCACCGGATCTCGGCCGACACCGAGGAGCGCCTCGACGAGATCGAGGCCGCTTTGGATGAGCGGGGCTTTTTGGCCGAGGTCATGCCCTACGAGCAGGACGTGCGGTAGAGGCGGGCTGCGGGTGGCGGCCGTGGCGGGCACACGGTGGGCTGCTGGTCCACGGCGGGCGGCGGGCCGCGGCGGGCGGCGGTCTGCGAGCCGCGCCGACCGTGCGCGATTGCCCACATTTAACCTCGAGAACGCCTCATCGCGCACGCTCGGCGCGTCCGGGCCTCCGAATGAATGCCGGAAGCGCGCCGGATGCGCGCCCGCGAGGGGGTCGGTCTGACAAAAGTGCGCAGAGTGCGCGACCCCGACTGTCCTCCTCAGCGGAAAACTCAGTTGTTCGGTCGATCTACCTGCGGACTCGCCGAACGCTTCCAAGCATCTCAGACCGCGGCACCGCCGAGCGTGCAGAATACCCGTTCACTTTGCGCACTTCTGGCAGCGGCCGCCCGAGCCCTCCCGGCCACCCCGCCCCCCTCGACGCCGACCGTGCATGATTGCCCACATCCACCGCTGAGAACGCCTCATCGCGCACGCTCGGCGTGTCCGGGCCGTCGAAAGCGCGCCGGACGCGCGACCACAGGGGGTCGGTCTGACAGAAGTGCGCAGAGTGCGCGACCCCGGCCGCCCACATCGGCAGGCAATTCAGTTGTTCGGTCAATCTACCTGCGGGTTCACCGGCCCCCGTGGGCCTTCCCGGACCGCGGCACCGCCGAGCGTGCAGAATACCCGTTCACTTTGCGGACTTCTGGCAGCGGACGCCCGAGCTCCCCGGACGCCCCGCCTCCCCTCGACGCCGACCGTGCGCGATTGTCCATTTCCACCGCTGAAAACGCTTCATCGCGCACGCTCGGTATCGGGCCGATGCGCGCCGAGGCCGTCGCCCTCTCGCGCGCCGCTGCGCCGCGCCCCGCGACGCGCCGACCGTGCGTGATTGCCCACATCCACCGCCGAGAACGTCGTATCGCGCACGCTCGGCATCATGGGGATGATCGGATCAGGGTATCCCCGCGATACAATGGCAGCGATACGTGAACGTCGCGGCAGCCTCAGCCGCGGCCCGGATCCCGCAGCCGCCTCGACCGCCGATCGCACTCCGCGACCGCCCGAACCCGGTAGCCGCCTTGGCGGCGGCCCGGCCCCACGGCCGTCCGAGCTCCGCGACCGCCCGAGTCCGGCGGTCGCCGTGGCCACAGCCCGGCCCCCGCAACCCCGTCCCACGAGAAAGGCCCTCCCATGTCCAAGACCGTCTCCATCTCCAACGGCAGCCTCTCCGCTGCCATCGACACCGCCGGCGCCCAGCTCACGAGCCTCGCGCTCAACGGCGCCGAGTACCTCTGGCAGCGCGACCCCCGCTGGTGGGCGAAGGCCGCCCCCGTGCTCTTCCCGCTGGTGGGGGCCCCGGGCTTCGAGGTGCTGCAGTCCGAGTCGGGCCCCTGCCGCATGCCGAAGCACGGCTTCGCGCGCGACCTCCAGCACACGCTCGTCAGCACCTCACCGGCGGGCGATGCCGTCACCTTCGAGCTCACGGACACCCCGGCTACGCGCGAGCTCTACCCCTACGCCTTCAGCCTCCGTATGACCTACGCGATCACCGGGCCCGCCACGCTCAGGCAGACCTTCCGGGTTGAGAATCTCGGCGACGCGCCCATGCCGTTCTCGGTGGGCGGCCACCCCGCGTTCAACGTGCCCGCGCCCGGCGCGGAGGGCGAGGCCTTCGAGGACTACGAGCTGCGGTTCGCCAGGCCCTGGACGGCCGCGTCGCCCAAGATGGTCGAGGGCGGCCTCGTGTCCTGGACCGATCCCTTCGCGGTAATCAACGACACCGACACCCTGCCCCTCACGCGGTCGTGCTTCGACTTCGACACGATCGTCCTGCGCGAGGTGCCCGAGAGCACGATCGAGCTTCGCGGCCGCACGAGCGGCCACGGCGTCCGCGTCGACTTTCCCGGCTTCGACTTCGTGGGCATCTGGTCGGCCCAGCCGGATGCTCCCTTCGTGGCGATCGAGCCCTGGACCGGCCATGCAGCCCTCGACACCGAGGACGATGTCTTCGAGAATCGCGAGAACATCACGATCCTCGCCCCCGGCGCGGTGGACGAGCGCTCCTTCGAGATCACGGTGTTCTAGGGGAGGGGCCCTATCAAAAAAGGTCGTCAGACGCCCCGATGGGCTCCACGTACTTGGCCTGATCGGTCCGCATGGTGCGCCGCGAGATGTGGAGCGGCCTCCGTGCGGTGTCAAACACGTAAT
The DNA here is from genome assembly GCA_034102905.1 of Collinsella sp. Classification (GTDB taxonomy): domain Bacteria; phylum Actinomycetota; class Coriobacteriia; order Coriobacteriales; family Coriobacteriaceae; genus Collinsella. The sequence continues at coordinate 41,961 of JAXEGS010000012.1, forward strand.
CGACAACGCGTATCAGCGCCGTCCCACGGGGCACGTCCAGCATGAAGGCGTCGCGCTGCGAGGCGACGTGCGCCTCGAACTCCTTTCGTCCCCGGGCCGGTGTCTCGCCGAACCTGCGCTGCAGCACATCGTAAAGGGACCCATCGAGCTCGCTGTCAAGCAGGGCTTCGTGCTCGCGGCTCAACAGGCTCTCCTCAAGGCACAGAGGCATTCCATTGAGATAGCGGATGCGCACGAGCTGGACGAGCTTCTCTCCCTCATCGACGCCGAAGAACGCGGCGGCGTCGGGGCCCGCCGGCGATAGCCGGGCATCCACCGTCTTCGTCGTAAGAAGATCACCGGTGCCCGCGAACTGGTCGGTGAGGCTGTGAAAGAGATGAGCTCCCGCCTCTGTGCGCGCCTGAGCTGTGACGAAGGCGCCCCGTCCCCTCTCGGTGGAGATGAGGCCGTCCTCAACGAGGCTCGCGAGCGCTCGGCGGACGGTGCTCCGGCTCAGGCCGGTGTCATCCATGAGCTCTGACTCCGAGGGCAGCTTCGATCCCGTCGGGTAGGCGCCAGAGGCTATCTTGCCCCGGAGCTCCTCTGCAAGCTGGTGATAGAGCGTCTGCGTCCCTGCATTTCGTATGCGCATGTGAACCTGTATCTAAGATATATCGGACAATTCAACTGTAGGGTACCCCATCATCTGAAAGCAGTCCTAGCAAGAAAACCGACCCGCGCCCCGATATTTGGGAACCAAAAAACTTCCCCCATGAGCTCAGATACTAACTTATACTCAACTTGTATCTAAAATTCCTGAAATTGATCAAGGATTGGGGAGAAACAATGACAACTAAGAAACAAGTTCAGAATATCATCGAGCAGATCCTCGAGAACCGTGGGCCCGCGGGCGGGATCAAGCGGGTCGTCTGGATCGCGGCGGGAGGCTCGAACGGCGGGAATTACCCCGCTCACTATTTCATGGAGCACGAGTCGACGCGCATCGCCTCCTCGATGTTCACGAGCAACGAGTTCGTGCTCGCCCCACCCGCCTACATCGATGGGTCCACGCTGGCGGTCATCGTCTCCATGCGGGGGACGGCCGAGACGATCGAGGCGGCGCGCCGCGCCCGGGAGCTCGGTGCCGCAACCATCGCCGTGTATGTCGATGAGTCCGACCTCACCGAGGTGTGCGACTTCAAGGTCCCCTATGAGAGCCTCGCGGTGGACGAGAGCGATATGGGAAGGACCAACTCCGCCGTTACCCTCATGATCGCCATGGAGCTGGTGGACCGCATCGAGGGGATCGCGTTCCACGATGAGGCCATGGCCGCGTTCGATGCGATTGACGGAATCTACCGGCAAGCGGTGGAGCTCACCTCTCCGCGGGCGGACGCGTGGGCGATCCAGCATGCCGACAAGCCCTGCATCAACGTGATGGGGAGCGGGCCCACCTATGCCGCTGCTTACGTGTTCTCCATCTGCAATATCCAGGAGATGCTTCAGATCGACTCCTGCACGATCAACAGCTGCGAATTCTTCCATGGGCCATTCGAGATCGTCGACGAGCAGACGTCGCTCTTCCAGATCGTTTCGGTGGGACGGTGCCGTCCGGCCGACGAGCGCGCCATCGCCTTCCTTGAGAAGTTCGGCGGCGAGCGCGTCCACGTGCTCGACGCCGCCGATCTCGGCCTTGAGGGCCTGGGCGAGCCGATTGCGGAGTACCTCAGCCACCTGATCATCTCGCCGATTCTGAACAACGTGTACATGCGTGCTCTGGCTAAGGTGATCGGCAAAGATTATCTGTCGCGTCGCTACATGTGGCAGATGCCGTATTAGGCGAGAGCACAGCATTGCTAGTTTCAGGGCGTCCGGCAGTTGCCTGGACGCCCTGTTTCCAAGCTGTGAACGGTCGGTAAACGCCGGCGAACGGCATCTCAAAAGAAATCTCATCAACTACTATCCCAATAATATGTATCGGTACTAAGATGTCTATAACGACCATGACGAGTAGAAGGGGTTGGAATGAATCAGATCATTCTGGCATCGCATGGCGGGCTCGCCGAAGGCGCCCGCGATACGATCTCCATGGTTCTCGGGGAGGTGCCGAACATCCATGTCATCTCGCTTCAGCGCGATGATGTCGAGCCGATCGTGGAGACAACGCAGCGCCTGATCGACACGCTGCCCTCGGATGCCCCGATCTACGTCTGCACCGATATGCTGGGGAGCAGCGTGAACAACGCCATGGTCGAGATCATGGAGAAAAACGACCGGGTTTCGGTCATCAGCGGCATGAACATGCCCTTGGTCCTGTCCCTGGCAACCTCCTCGACGCCGCTCTCATCCGGGCAGCTCGCCCAGATGATCGCCGAGGCCCGTGCGGGCCTGCGCGACTGTGGGGCCCCTGAGCCCACGGTGCCCGCCGTGCCCGTCGTCAAGCGCCGCACCTCCCCCAAGGGAGGCAAGGCCAACATCTCGCTCGTTCGCCTCGACTACCGCCTGCTCCATGGGCAGGTCGTCTTCTCCTGGGTGAACAGCGTGGGCGCCGAGCGCATCATCGTGGTCGATGACGCCGCGGCGAATGATGAGGTCAGAAAGTCTGCCCTCAAGCTCGCCAAGCCCTCTGGGGTGAGGCTGAACGTCTTCACCGTCGAGCGCGCCCTCTCCAAGATGGAGAAGCTCAACACCCTCGGCGAGAACGTGATGATGATCTTCGGCAGCGTTCGTGAGCTGCTTGCTTTTTGCCGCACCTACCCCTTTGAGGTCGTCAACTTCGGGGCAGCCGCCAACCATGAGGGGGCGGAGCCCGTAGGAGGCAAGGATTCGTCGGTCTTCCTTGACGCCGCCGAGCGTGCGGACGCCCAGGCGCTGCTGGACCTCGGGATCAAGATCTACGAGCAGCAGACCCCTTCGCAGGCGCGAACGGATATCACCTCGTTCTAGCAGGCAGGGGCGCCCAAGGCGCCCCGGGTCCATCCACTGAAAGGAGCATGGAATGGATACTTTGGTAAGTGCGGTCCTCGTCGGCCTGGTCGGCGTGTTCTGCATGCTTGACTCGCGCCTGCTGGGGCGCCTGAACTTCGAGCAGCCGCTCGTGGGCGCCACCCTGGTGGGCTGCGTCCTCGGTGACGTGCCGACCGGTCTCGCAGTGGGCGCTGCCGTCGAGCTCGTGAGCATGGGTCTGGTGCAGGTCGGCGCCGCGGTGCCGCCCGACATGGTCCTTGGCGGCATCGTCGCGGCAGCATTCGCCTGCCTGACGGGCGCCTCCGCCGAGACGGCCATGACCATCGCGATCCCCATCGCGGTCCTCGGCCAGCTGCTCGGCATCGTGTTCCGCTCGATCATCGCCGCGCTCACGCATGTCGCCGACGCCGCGATCGAGCAGGGGAGCTTCAAGAAGGCTTACCGCATGCACATCGTCGCGGGCACCATCCTGTACTCGCTGATGTACTTCATCCCGATCTTCGTCGCCGTCTACGCGGGTGCCGACGTGGTCCAGGCGATCGTGAACCTCATTCCTGAATGGGTCACCAACGGCTTGAACGTCGCGAGCAAGGTGCTCACCGCCTACGGTCTCGCCCTGCTCCTCTCGATGATGCTCAACAAGGGCATGGCGGCCTTCCTGTTCCTCGGCTTCATGCTCGCCTCGTACCTGCAGCTCTCGGTGATCGCGGTGTCCGGTTTCGGCGTGATCCTCGCGGTCATCCTCGCCTCGCTCGGCGGTGGCGGGAACCCGGCGCTCGCCACGGCCTCGGGCCAGGACGCCGATTACGATCCGCTCGAAGATGACGATGAATAGGGAGGAGAAGAACATGGCTAAGACCGAGATTTCCAAGAACCGCAAGATCTGGCAGTTCTTCTGGCGCTCCTGGGCCATCCAGGACTCCTGGAACTACGAGCGCCAGATGAACATGGGCTTCCTCTACGGCATGGTGCCGACGCTCGATCGCGCCTACCCGGATGAGTCCGACCCGGAGCAGCTCGAGCGCAAGAAGGAGGCCTACCGCCGCCACATGGCGTTCTACAACTGCACCCCTCAGACGAGTGCGTTCGTGTTGGGCCTCGCCTCCTCGATGGAGGAGCAGTACGCAGAGGATCCCGAGAGCATCGACCCTGATTCGATCAACGCGATGAAGACCTCCCTGATGGGTCCGCTGTCTGGCATTGGCGACTCCTTCTTCCAGGGGACCATTCGCGTGATCGCCTTCGGCCTCGGCGTGCAGCTCGCTCAGCAGGGGTCCGTGCTCGGCCCGATCCTCGCGATGACCATCTCGTTCTTCCCCTCGGCGCTCATCACCTGGTTCGCTGCGAAGCTCGGCTACCAGGGCGGCCATGAGTACCTGCAGAAGCTGCAGGAGGGCAACCTCATGGGGAAGGTCATGTACGTCTGCGGCATCGTCGGCCTCATGGCGGTCGGTGCGATGATCGCCACGGTGATCGGCGCCACCACGCCCGCGACGTTCTCAGACGGCACCCTCGTCATTCAGGACATCCTCGACTCGGTCATGCCCCAGATGATCCCCCTCGCCCTCACCGGCATCATGTACTTCCTCATCAAGCGCGGCGTCAAGAACGGGTGGCTGCTCATCATCGCCATTGTCGGCGGCATCGCGCTCTCCGCTGCGGGGATCCTGGCCTAAGGTCCCCTCTCCACTCAGTTACCCGGGAGGTCGAACCGCGGCCTCCTCTTCGACGAAAGGACTGTTCCCATGTACGAAATCGACTTGAGCCTGCCCCGTCAGATCGTCGCAGACGTCCTCTCTGGTCACCAGATCGACAGCGTGGCGTTCGTCGGCTGCGGCGCGTCGATGTCCGAGCTCTACCCGGCCCACTACTTCCTCGCGAAGAACACCGGCAAGCTCAATGTGCAGCTCTTCACCGCGAACGAGTTCAACTACGATCAACCCGCGTGGCTCGGCGAGAACACCCTCGTCGTCACCTGCTCCCTCGGCGGCGGCACGCCCGAGACGGTCGAGGCCAACAAGACCGCGAAGAGCGCCGGCGCGCCGGTTGTCGCGATCACGCATGCCGCCGGATCCGCTCTGACCAAGGGCGTCGACCATGTCATCGTCCACGGCTTCGAGGCGAACTACGCGGCCAAGACCGAGAAGATGGGTTACGCCCTCGCCCTTGCCCTCGAAATCCTGCAGCAGACCGAGGGGACCGATCTCTATGAGGACATGATCGCCGGCTTCGGTGGTGTCTTCGAGGTGGCCGAGGCGGCTGCGACCTCCGCTGGGAAGGACGCCGAGCGCTGGGCGCAGGAGCACAAGGATGATGACTGCATCCATTTCATGGCGTCAGGAGCAAGCGAGAAGGTCGCGTACTCCACCTCCCTCTTCCTTATGATGGAGATGCAGTGGATCAACTCGGGCAACTTCAACTCCGGCGAGTATTTCCACGGGCCCTTCGAGCTCACCGACTCCGATCATAGTTTTGTGCTCTTCATGGCCGATGGCAAGACGCGTCCGATGGATGCCCGCGCCCTCACTTTCCTGCAGCGCTTCGATGCCCGCCACCTTGTGATCGACGCCAAGGACTTCGGTCTCGCCAACGGCATGCCCGCAAGCGTTACGACCTATTTCAGCCCGATTGTTCACACGGCGGTCATGCGCGTCTACGCCGAGCACCTTGCCGATGCCCGTCAGCACCCGCTGACCAAGCGCCGCTATATGTGGAAGCTCTCCTACTAAGGGGGTCTACGCAGACAGCAGTTATATCGGGGACGGGCACGCGCCCGTCCCCTTTTGTTTGGAGGGCTCATGATCAAGGCAGTGGTGTTCGATATGGATGGCGTCCTGGTGGACACGGAGTGGTTTTTCAACCGCCGACGCGTGGCGTATCTGGAGCAGAATGGATTCCACTTCGACGAGATCCCTGACCTCACGGGATCGGATGAACGCAGCATCTGGGAGTTTTTCGTTCCCGGTGACGAGGTGAGGCGCGAGGAGCTTCGGGTCGGCTATCTCGCATATCAGAAGGACCATCCCGTGCCATATGCCGAACTCGTGAACGAATCTGCAAGGCCGGTACTCCGGGATCTGCGCGCGCGGGGGATCAGGACGGCGATCGCGAGCTCATCGCCGCGGGAGCACATCGAGGATCTGATTGAGCATGCGGCCCTTCACGGACTTCTCGACTACATCATCAGTGGGCATGATTGCACCGCCTTCAAGCCGGATCCCGAGATATACCTGCGGACCATGGAAGCCCTGGGCGTGACCCCGACGGAGACGGTCATCATTGAGGATTCCCCCATCGGGATCAGGGCGGGGAAGGCGTCCGGTGGCCTCGTGCTCGCCTTGAGGCCTCGCGAAGGCGTCCAGCTGGACCAGGGCGAAGCGGACGCGGTCATCGAGAGCCTCGATGAGGTAATCGGCTGTATAGGTTGAGGTCATGAGACATGCCACCCAGGATGGAGTAGACTGTAAGACGTTATATACAAGTTTGCAATGAATGGACCGCACGTGAAGACCCCCGCACAGACCACGCCGTTGTACCAGCAGATCAGCGCCGATCTCCGAGATGCGATCGAGAGCGGCACGTATGCACCGAAGGATCGCATCCCCTCTGAGCCTGAGCTCTCGCAGAAATACGGAGTGAGCCGCATCACGGTGCGCCGCGCGATCGAGGAGCTCTGCGGAGAGGGGTACCTCATCAAGCACCAGGGGAGAGGGACCTTCGTAAGCACGCCTCGAATCAGCCGTCGCCTGCTGCAGTCCGAGTTCGTGCGGAGCTTTACGGAGGTTTGCCGGGATAACGGCATGGAGCCGGGCGCTCGCCTTCTGAACAGGCAGATCGTGCCAATCCGCTCGGAGGAGGAGAAGTTCCTCAAGCTGCCTTCCACGGCGCTGCTCCTGAGGATCCAGCGTCTGCGGACAGCAGACGGGGTTCCGACGTTCGAAGAGAACATCTTCCTGCCTTACGAGGAATTCAGGGACCTGCTCGAAGCCGATCTTGAAGATGTCTCGATCTTCGCAATGATCGGGAAGGTGAGTGGAAGACCCCCCGCGCATGCGTCACGGCGTCTTGTGGAGGCGGTGAAGGCCACGCCGGAGCAGTCGAGCCTGCTCTCCATACCGGCGGGCGACCCCTTGCTGTACCTCCATGCGCATTTTGTTGACGCGGCCGATGAGCCGGTCTGCATCGGGCGTCAATACTACGTTGGCTCCCGCTACCGCTTCCTTCTCTAGCCCCATCTCGTATAAACAGCGCGTTTCCAAACACATTAAATTCGCTCTACTTAACTACAGCGAGTATGATGGGATACCCGGCACCGAGGGCGCGGTCCGGGAAACATATGGATGCGCCCAGGATGAGCAGCGTAAGAAGGGAGGCAGCATGGAGTACAAGATGGGCGACGGCACGGGCCTCCCCCGCATTTCCATGAGCCGCCGCATATTCGTGGGAGCCGGCATCGCCGCGCTCGCAGGGGCCCTGGCCGGTTGCCAGCGTCCCTCCACGCTCGAGGTCGTTGAGCCGGGTACCGGCGGCGAGCGTGCAGATGCTTCGGACGCGGTGCTCTCCAAGAAGAAGATCCGCATCGGCATGGAGGCGGCCTACGCGCCGTACAACTGGCAGGTCAGCGAGGCCAGCGAGTTCACGATCCCCATCGACAACGTGGCCGGCGCCTACGCCGACGGCTACGACGTCCAGATCGCCAAGATCGTCTGCAAGGCCATCGGCGGCGAGGCCGTCGCCGTCAAGCAGAGCTTCTCCGGTCTCATCGACGCGCTCAACAGCGGCCAGATCGACCTCATCATCGCCGGCATGACCGCCACCGACGAGCGCCGCCAGTCGGTCGATTTCTCCGACGCCTATTTCACCGGCTACTTCGGCCTCTTCGTCAAGGAGGGCTCCAAGTACCAGAACGCCACCAAGCTCTCCGACTTCTCGGGCGCCGCGGTCCTCGGCCAGAAGGACACCATGCTCGACACCGTGATCGACGAGATCCCCGGCGTCAACCACAAGAACCCGGTGGACTCCATCCCCGCGGTCTTCAGCAACCTGAACAACGGCACCTGCGACGCCGTCACCTACAACACCGAGAACGAGGCCGGCTACATGGCCCAGAACCCGGGGCTCGTGCCCATTCGGTTCGCGCCGGGCGAGGGCTTCAAGGAGGAGGTCACCTGCAACGTCGGCATGAAGAAGGGCTCGAAGAAGCTCCTTAAGATCGTTGACGACGCCCTGTCCTCCGTGAGTGAGGAGGAGCGCCAGAAGATCTGGGACGCCTGCCTCGAACGCCAACCTTCCTAAGGGAGCTCTCATGAACGCATTCTCACGGCCGCTTGCCTTCGCGCGCGCCGACCACCGCTACGTCTACCTCGGCACGAGCGCGATCGCCGCGGTGGGCCTCCTCGTGTCCCAACAGAACCCCACCCCGCTCTCGGTCCTCGCCCACGGCGGCCTCGTCCAGGACGGCATGTGGTTCCTGCTCTGGTTCTGGCTCGCCGTGTCGGCTGCGGCCCTCGTCACCAAGCTCATGCACTGGCGCGACTACGCGGAGGTGTCGCCCTTCGCGGTCAAGCCGGGCTCGCCCGCGGCTGCCCGCCTGCGCATCCAGTCGTTCTTCATCGCGGGCATCACGGTCGTCTTCATCATCGACCGCCTCGTGCTCGGCACGGTCGCGCTCGCCCAGGTGAGCGCCGCCGCCGAGTCCAACCCCTCGGACTTCCTCTTCAGCCTCATCTACATGACCTCGCGGAGCGGCGACCTCTTCCTCCACGGCATCGGCATCACGATCGCGCTGGCAACCTTCGGCACGATCATCGCCTTCTTCCTGGCGCTGCTCTTCGTCTTCCTGCGCGTCCAGCAGTTCGACCTCATCGACAACGACGCCGTGCGCTTCCTCAAGACGGTCGGCCGCGGCTTCGCGAAGGTCTACAGCACCGTGGTGCGCGGCACGCCGATGATGGTCCAGGGCGCGCTGATCTTCTACGCGGGCTACGGCGTGCTGCTCGGGTTCGGCCTCGACACCACCCAGGCCAACGAGATCTGGAGCGCCTTCACCGCCGGCCTTGTCACGATCTCACTCAACTCGACGGCCTACATGATGGAGGTGCTGCGCGGCGGCATCGAGTCCATCGACCCGGGCCAGGCCGAGGCGGCCCGCTCGCTTGGCCTCTCCCAGTGGCAGGCCATGCGCAAGGTCGTCTTCCCGCAGGGCGTGAAGAACGCGATCCCCGCGCTCACGAACGAGCTGATCATCAACATCAAGGACTCCTCGGTGCTCTCGATCATCGGCGTGTTCGACCTCATGTACGCCACCACCACCGTGGCCGGCATGTACTACCGCCAGATGGAGGTCTACTGCGTGGCCATGGTCGTCTACCTGGTGCTGACGCTCGTCGCCGGCCGCCTGCTCGAGGCGCTCGGCCGCAAGCTCGGGGCCGAGGCCGCTGGCCCGGTCCCGAGCTCGAACTAAGGAGGCCGTCATGGCTCTTTCCCAGAACAACGCCACCGCGCCGGCCGACCCCGGCACCCCCCTCATCCGCGTCGAGGGCCTGCGCAAGACCTTCGGCGAGCTCGAGGTTCTGAAGGGGATCGACCTCACGGTCATGCCCGGCGAGGTCGTGACGATGATCGGTGCCTCGGGCTCCGGCAAGTCGACGCTCCTGCGCTGCCTGAACCTGCTCGAGCGCCCCGACGCCGGCCACGTGTGGTTCCGCGACCAGGACCTCACCTCCGACCGCTGCGACGTGAACGCGCTCCGCGAGCATATCGGGATGGTGTTCCAGAGCTTCAACCTGTTCAACAACATGGACGTGCTCGACAACTGCATCCTTGCGCCCATCACCCTGAAGAAGGCCACGAAGGTCGAGGCCGAGGAGATCGCCCTCGCGCATCTGAAGAGCGTCGGACTCGAGCAGTTCGCGCATGCGAGCGTGTCGCGGCTCTCCGGCGGCCAGAAACAGCGCGTGGCAATCGCCCGCGCGCTCTGCATGAACCCCGAGATCATGCTCTTCGATGAGCCCACCTCGGCGCTCGACCCCGAGATCGTGGGCGAGGTGCTGGAGGTCATGCGCGGACTGGCCGACGACGGCATGACGATGGTCGTGGTGACCCACGAGATGGACTTCGCGCAGAACGTGAGCGACCGCGTGGTCTTCATGGATCGCGGCGTGATCTGCGAGGAGGGCGATCCGGAGAAGATCTTCGGTGCGCCCGAGCACGAGCGCACGCGTGAGTTCCTCGCGCGCTACCTGGCTGAATAGCATGGCGGCTGCGGGATTCGCGGGCGGCGAGGCGCGCGCGGGCGAAGGGGCGGGGAAGGACGCGGCCCCGGGCGCCTGCGCGGCGGGCGCCCCCGCGGCCGCGCCATCCGGGACGCCCCTCACCGCCCGCGGCGAGCACGTCACCCGCTTTTTCACCCACGAGGACGACTACCCGGACCTCGCGCCCGACGACGCCTGCGGCCGCCTCGGGCGCGTGCTCTCGTTCCCCACGGTGAGCAGCATGGACGCCGACGCCGTCGATGCGGCCCCCTTCGACGCGCTCCGCGCCTTCATGCGCGAGGCCTGGCCGCGGGTGTTCGAGGCCGGCGAGGTCGTGCTCGTGGATCGCTCCCTCCTCGTGCTGATTCCTGGAGCCGACTCGTCGCTCGACCCCCTCATGCTGATGGGCCATATGGACGTGGTGCCGGTGGCTCCCGGCACCGAGGCCGATTGGACGCATCCGCCCTTCTCCGGTCACGTGGACGGTCGCTTCATCTGGGGGCGCGGTGCCATCGACATGAAAGACCAGGTGGCGGGCATCCTCGAGGCCGTGGAGTACGCGCTCGCACGCGGATGGAAGCTGCGTCGCGGCATCGTGCTCGCGTTCGGACAGGACGAGGAGACGGAGCAGCGCGGTGCCCGCGCGCTCGCAGACGAGCTCCGACGCCGCGGGATCCGCCCGGCCTTCCTCGTTGACGAGGGCGATTACCGCATCGTGACCGGTGCCGAGTACGGGGTCCCAGGGCGCTGGTTCATGCACGCCTGCCTGGCGGAAAAGGGCTATGCGGACGTGGTGCTGCGCGTGAGGAGCGCGGGCGGCCATTCGTCGAACCCCTTCGGCGGGTCCTCGCTTGCCGTGCTCGCCCGCGGCATCGCGGCCATCGACGCGCTCGCCTGGCCGGTACGTCTCACCCTGCTCACCCGCGCGCTCCTGCGCGAGCTCGCCCCGCAGATGAGCGAGGGGCCGCTCGCGGCTCTCGGCATCGCCCGTCCTGAGGACGTGGACGCCCGTGCTGACGAGATCGCCCACGCCTGCCTCGCCGTGCCGGAGCTCTTCCCGCTCGTTACCACCACCTGCGCTCCCACCATGATCGAGGGCGGGTCCGCGGGTGCCAACGTGCTCCCGCAGGACATGTGGGCGAACATCAACTTCCGCCTGCTTGAGGGGACGAGTGTGTCTGAGGTGCTCGCACGCTGCCGCGGGGCGGTGGCTGACCTGCCTATCGAGGTCTCTCTTGGACCGGGCAGCTCGGAGGCCACGCCGACGCCGGCGGTCGACGGCCCGGGGCTCGCGGCCCTCCGCGCCGTGGCTGCGCGATACTTCGCCGCGGGCGGCGAACCCGTGTCCGTGGTGCCCTCGACGGTGGTCGGTGCCACGGATGCCGCCAACTACGCGGACATCTGCCCCGAGTGCCTGCGCTTCTCCGCCTTCGTGGTGGATGACGACGAATGCGCCCGCGGTGTCCACGGGACGGACGAGCGCATCAGCCGCCGGGCCTACCTGCAAGGCGTGCGGTTCATGATCCGCCTCATCGAGACCGTCGCGGTGCGGGTGTGAGCGCAGGGGTTTCCCAGGGCGGGCTGTTTGGCCGTGGATTCTGGGCTTCCGCTTCGCATCGGTCGCGTGCACATCAATGGTTATACGGTCTTGGCCTCTGCACCAAGGGAGGCCGCCGCCCGCGCCAAGACGCATAACTAGGCTTGGGTTCTGTGGCCGCCGCGACAGGACAAACGGCAAGGCTTCGGCTTTTTGAGTCCTGTTTTCCGGGAAGGTGGCAGAAAATGGCGAAAATGCACTTTCTCGTGCCGCAACTCTGCTGCGAATGCCTATATATTGTTAGTTTCCGCATGACGTTCTGATGACCCGCCGGTCAAAACTGCCTTTAGGCACATATCGATATGTTCGCTTGCGGAAGGCTCCCCGATCTTTAAAGTGCATTTTCGCCATTTATAACCAGGTTGCCCGCAATGGCGTGAGCGGATTTTGGCGGCGGAACTCCCGTTCTTGTTCTCAATCACAATTTCAAGAATATTAGAAGAATAATACGAAAGTATAGATTTCCGTCCGACCGGCAGCATTCTTCGTGCGGCGAGCGCCCTGGCCCCGAGGTCCCGACGTCGGCGATCCTCGCCCAAGGGCCCTGCCACCGCGTCTGCGCCTGCCCCGCCCCCCCGCTCCACGGCTCGGTCACCAGCGTGTCCTCCCGCGCCCGCGCCCCAGCACCCGTTATCTGCTCCGCCCCGACGCCGGCACGACCTCCCATGCCCGTACTCTCACAGTCCCGCCCCCACCCCTGTGCAGAACCTCTGTTGCCTCGCTGTGCTATCCTCACAAGGTTTATGCTGTTATCAGCCGGGTATAACCCTAGCCCGAACACACGCGCAAAGGAGAACAGGATGTCCCTCACGCTCGATAAGCTCTAGCTACGCGATCAGGCGCCCCGCGCCCCATCACGCACGTCTATCGAACGAAAGGAACCCCCATGCGCGACAAGCTCGAGAAACTCATCGCCGCCTACGCCGAGCTCGAGAAGAAGCTCTCCGACCCCGCCGTCGTGGCAGATCAAAAGGAATACATGCGCCTCGCCAAGGAGCACGCCCACCAGGCTGAGCTCGTGGCCCGCGCCCGCGAGTACGTCCAGGCGCTCGACGACATCGAGGCCGCCAAGGAGATGCTCCACGAGGCCACGGACGCCGATGAGAAGGAGATGCTCCAGATGGACATCTCCGAGAACGAGGAGAAGCTCCCCCAGCTCGAGGAAGACATCAAGTTCATGCTCATCCCGGGCGACCCGAACGACGAGAAGAACACCATCGTCGAGATCCGCTCCGCCGCCGGCGGCGACGAGGCGGCCATCTTCGCGGGCGACCTCTTCAAGATGTACCAGCGCTTCTGCGAGAGCCGCAAGTGGAAGATCGAGGTGCTCGACTCCAGCCCCAGCGAGGCGGGCGGTTTCAAGAGCGTCGAGTTCAAGGTCACCGGCGACAAGGTCTACTCCGTCATGAAGTACGAGTCGGGCGTGCATCGTGTGCAGCGCGTGCCGAAGACCGAGAGCCAGGGCCGCATCCAGACCTCGACGGCCACCGTCGCCGTGCTGCCCGAGGCCGAGGACATCGACATCCACATCGAGCAGTCCGACCTCCGCATCGACACCTACTGCGCGTCCGGCCCCGGCGGCCAGTGCGTGAACACCACGTACTCGGCCGTGCGCATCACGCATCTGCCCACGAACACCGTGGTGCAGTCGCAGGAGCAGCGCAGCCAGATCCAGAACCGCGAGGTCTGCATGCAGATGCTCCGCGCGCGCCTCTACGAGATGGAGCTCGAGCGCCAGCAGGCCGAGCTCGGCGCCGAGCGTCAGAGCCAGATCGGGCACGGCAACCGTTCGGAGAAGATCCGCACCTACAACCAGCCGCAGGACCGCGTGACCGACCACCGCATCGGCTTCAACAGCACCTACAACAACGTGCTCCTCGGCGAGCAGCTGCCCACTGTGATCGACGCGCTCGCCGCAGCCGATCGCGCGGAGAAGCTCGCCGCCGCGGTGGACTAAGCGGTCGCGGCACAGAGGCACGGTTCGCGAAAACACAGCCTGTCCCGAGTAAACGGCCCCCGGCGCCTGCGCGCCGGGGGCCGTTTACATGTGCGAGAAGATGCTCGCATCCTCCGTTGCAGATGCGGGGGCTACCGCGCGACGGCCGCCACAAGCTGAGAGACGAGCGTTATCCAGACCAGAAGGCACGTGACGGCCCCTCCGAGCAGGGAAAGCCGCAAGGCGTGATCCTCCTGCTCAAGCGGCATAAAATCGGCCGCATGCGTCCCCACATACCCCACGCCCGCATATACGAGAAACGCTCGAATCAGGTTGATGCCGGCAAGGGCGAGCAAGAGCAAGCGCAGGTACTCCCAAGGAAGAAACACGAGGCAGCATGGTGTGAGAAGAGCGAGGGCTGCCACAAGAGCCGGACGTTTGCCGAGATACGCTGTGGCGAGCCCGGACGTGCCGAGGAGCAAGGTGAGGATCCCATACACGTAGCGGGACTTCCCCGGCTCCGCGGCACCGGCGAAGGCGCCTCGATGCGCGGGGGTTCGGTGCGTATTCATGGGCATAGTGATCACCCCTTCAAAATGCCGAGATAGAGCTCCGCGCCTGCGAGCGCCGCCGTGCAGATGACAGGAAACACCATGATGCTTACCAGCAGCAGGCGGCGAAGCTCCACGTCGTCTTCCTCGCGAGCTGCGAAGCGCTCCGGATGCGTTCCCACGTATCCCATTCCGAGGTATGCCGCCAAGGCCCGAATCCAATTCAGCGAAAGTGCGGCGCCCAGGAGCCAGAGAAGGTAATTAGGCGGAATGAACACGAATGCAACGCCCAGCATCAGACTGCTGATGACGCTCGGCAAAAGCCGTCCGTCAAGATACGCGGAAGCGCCGCCGAGACTGCCGAAAAGGAGCACGGCCATACCATAGACACTTTGCAACTTTGGAATCTCGCTATGCCCAGCGGGATTTGCTGGTCGGATTTCGGCGGCGGCCATGATCTTTATCCTCTCTTTGCTAGGAGCGTGTAACCTGCTGCGGCGCTGGCAGCGATCAGCGAACGGCGTGAAAGCGCGGTCATGTCTTCTCCGTTCTATCGCGGTATGTGAGTAGGTCCTCGCGAAGTCCTTATTAAATATATACAGATTTTCATATTTCTGAATATCATTTCCGTCAACGGTAGAAATATATTTGTAAGCGGTTTACCTGCTCTTTTAATCTTACAGATACGTCATAATCGAGAATCAAGTCAGAGGGCATAAATGAATAATCTATCATTAAAATCTATGAATGATGAACTGGAGCGCCCTCTCCCTCGCCCGTGATGTCGCGTCCGCGCCCCGTGGTACCATGCCTCTTGCAGGCGCTCGGTATGCGCCGCTTCCCGCACGTGAAACCAAGAGGCAAGGAGCGCCCCATGGCCATGAACATGAACCAGATGATGCAGCAGGCCCGCAAGATGCAGGAGCAGATGGCCAAGGTCGAGGAGGAGCTGAAGACCACCACGGTCGACGCCTCCGCCGGCGGCGGCATGGTGAAGGTCACGGTCAACGGCTCCATGATGCTCGAGTCCATCACCATCGATCCCGAGGCCCTCGACCCCGAGGACGTCGAGATGCTGCAGGACATGATCGTCGCCGCCGTCACCGAGGCGCAGCGCGGCGTGGGCGAGATCGCCAGCCGCCAGATGAGCGCCGTTACCGGCGGGCTCAACCTCCCCGGGATGCCGTTCTAGGACGGGCGAGCGCGCATGTCCGCCAACCGCAGCCTCCAGATCCTCCTCGATGAGCTGGGCCGCCTTCCGGGTATCGGCCCAAAGTCAGCCCAGCGCATCGCCTACCACCTGCTCGAGGCCGACGCCGAGGAGGCCCGGCGCCTCTCGGACGCCATCCGCCAGGTGAAGGAGCAGGTGCATTTTTGCAGCCGCTGCTTTAACTACGCCACGGCTGAGGAATGCTCCATCTGCACGGACCCCACGCGCGAGGCGGAGCGCATCTGCGTGGTGGGGGAGCCGCGCGACGTCACGGCGATCGAGCGCACCGGCAGCTACCACGGGCTCTACCACGTGCTCGGGGGCGTCATCTCGCCCATGGACAAGATCGGCCCCGAGCAGCTGCACGTGCGCGAGCTGCTGCAGCGCCTCGGCACCGAGGACGTGCACGAGGTGATCCTCGCCACGAACCCCAACATCGAGGGCGAGACCACGGCGAGCTACCTCGCGCGGACCATCAAGCCCCTGGGCATCCAGGTGACGCGCCTCGCGAGCGGCCTGCCCGTGGGCGGCGACCTCGAGTACGCCGACGAGCTCACCCTCGGCCGTGCGATCGAGGCCCGCCGCGCGGTGTGAGGGGACGTGCTCGAGCGTTGCCGTCGTAAGGTCGGGGCAGGGGGTACGCATCTATGACGAATTGGCTGATCGATCGGATCTTAGGCGCCGTCGGCACGGGCACCGCCGCCGCGCCGGTCGCCGCCTCCGACCGCACGCGCCTCGGCCAGGCCGCGAGCCTCATCTGCATCGTTTTGAACCTTGTGCTCTGCCTCGCGAAGGGCGCTATCGGCCTCGCGGTGGGTTCCGTCTCCATCGTGGCCGACGCCCTGAACAACCTCTCCGACGCCTCGAGCAATATTGTGAGCCTCGTGGGCTTCAAGCTCGCGAGCCGCCCGCCCGACCGCGGGCACCCCTACGGCCACGGGCGCTTCGAGTACCTCGCGGGCATGGTCGTCGCGGTCCTCGTGACCGCGGTGGGCATCGAGCTCCTCCGCACCTCCCTCGATAAGATCCTGGCCCCCGAGCCGGTCGCGCTGACGCCTGCGCTCGTGGCCGTGCTCGCCCTCTCCATCGCGGTGAAGCTCTGGATGGCCGCCTTCAACCGGGCCGCCGGCGAACGCATCGACTCCGAAACCCTCATCGCCACCGCCGCGGACTCCCGCAATGACGTCATCTCCACGGCGGTCGTCCTCGCCTGCACCGCCATCTCCGCGGCCACGGGCTTCGACCTCGATGGCTGGGCGGGCCTCGCCGTGGGGGCGTTCATCCTCGTATCCGGCCTCGGCCTCGTGCGCGACACGGTGAACCTGCTGCTCGGCGAGGCGCCGTCACCCGAGATGGTGAACCACATCCGCGAGAAGATCCTCTCCTATCCCGGCGTCCTCGGCACGCATGACCTCATGATCCACGACTACGGCCCCGGGCGGCAGTTCGCCTCCGCGCACGTGGAGATGGCCGCCGAGACGGACCCGCTCGCGAGCCACGACCTCCTGGACAACATCGAGCAGGATTTCCTCGCGGAGGACAACCTCATCATGACGCTCCACTACGACCCGATCGTCACGAACGACCCCGGCCTCCTCGACCTGCGCAACTGGGTGGCCGAGCAGGCTACGCGCATCGATGCGGGGGTGAGCGTGCACGACGTGCGCCGCGTGACGGGCCCCACGCACACGAACGTGATCTTTGACTGCGTGCGCCCCCAAGGGCTCGATCTCACGGCCGATGAGCTGCGGGCGCGCCTGACGGAGCGCGTGCGCGTGCGCTACCCCGACGCGATCTGCAAGATCACCGTGGACGAGTCGTACGTGAGCCCGGAGCAGTAGCCACGGAGCAGCAGCGGGGCGCCCGCCGCGACGCCCGCGCGCGGGCATGTTACATCCCCGTTACTCCCCCTGACCTGCCCTCATGCAAGACCGTTCCAATATGCCAGCGTGAAAGCGTATTTCCCGGTGTCCACACGCACGGAAACGTGTCGGAGCGCTACAATATTTCAGATGGATACTTACATCCAAAGGGCGTCCTCGCCGGGGCGCCGTGCACGTACACCCAACTTGAGAGGAGAGGGGTATGGCGCGTAAGTTCAAGTCCATGGACGGAAACGAGGCCGCAGCATACGTATCGTATGCCTACACCGAGGTGGCGGGAATCTATCCCATCACACCGTCCAGCCCGATGGCGGATCACGTCGATCTCTGGTCCGCGCAGGGCATGAAGAACATCTTCGGCACGCCGGTGAACGTGGTGGAGATGCAGTCCGAGGCCGGCGCGGCCGGCACGGTGCACGGCTCGCTGGGTGCCGGCGCCCTCACCACCACGTACACGGCCTCCCAGGGCCTCCTGCTCATGATCCCGAACATGTACAAGATCGCCGGCGAGGGCCTGCCCACCGTGTTCCACGTGAGCGCCCGTACCGTCGCAACCCATGCGCTCAACATCTTCGGCGATCACTCCGACGTCATGGCCGCCCGTCAGACCGGCTTCGCCATGCTCGCCGAGGGCAACGTCCAGGAGGTCATGGACCTCTCCCCGGTGGCGCACCTCGCCGCCCTCGAGGGCTCCGTCCCCTTCGTCAACTTCTTCGACGGCTTCCGCACCTCGCATGAGATCCAGAAGGTCGCCACGTGGGACTACGCCGACCTCAAGGACATGTGCAACATGGAGGCCGTCCAGGCCTTCCGCGACCACTCGCTGAACCCCGAGCGCCCCTCCGCGCGCGGCTCGCATGAGGACGGCGACGTCTTCTTCCAGCACCGCGAGGCCTGCAATCCCGCCTACGACAAGCTCCCGGCCATCGTCGAGGAGTACATGAACAAGGTCAACGCCAAGCTCGGCACCGATTACGGCCTGTTCAACTACTACGGCGCCGAGGATGCCGATCGCGTCGTCATCTGCATGGGCTCCTTCTGCGACACCCTCGAGGAGGTCATCGACTACCTGAACGCCCACGGCGAGAAGGTCGGCCTCGTGAAGGTGCGCCTCTTCCGCCCGTTCTCCATCGAGCGCTTCGTCGACGTGCTGCCCGAGACGGTCAAGAAGATCGCCGTCATGGACCGCACCAAGGAGCCGGGCTCCATCGGCGAGCCGCTCTACCAGGATGTCGTGACCGCCCTCTATGAGGCCGGCAAGACGGGCATCACGGTCGTCGGCGGCCGCTACGGCCTGGGTTCCAAGGACACCACCCCGGCGTCCGCCTTCGCCATCTACGAGGAGCTCAAGAAGGACGCCCCGAGCCGCGAGTTCACCGTCGGCATCGTGGATGACGTCACGAACCTCTCCCTCCCCGAGGTGCACCCCGCGCCGAGCACGTCCGCGCCCGGCACCATCGAGTGCAAGTTCTGGGGCCTCGGCGGCGACGGCACCGTGGGCGCCAACAAGAACTCGATCAAGATCATCGGCGACAACACGGACAAGTACGTCCAGGCCTACTTCCAGTACGACTCGAAGAAGACCGGCGGCATCACGATCAGCCACCTGCGCTTCGGCGATTCCCCGATCCGCTCCACGTACTACGTGACCAAGGCCGACTTCGTGGCCTGCCACAACCCGAGCTACATCATCAAGGGCTTCAAGATGGTCCGCGACGTGAAGCCCGGCGGCACCTTCCTGGTCAACTGCCAGTGGACGCCCGAGGAGTTCGCCGAGCACATGCCCGCCGAGGCCAAGCGCTACATCGCCGAGAACAACGTGAACGTCTACCTGATCGACGCGATCGACCTCGCCGAGCAGGTCGGCATGGGCAAGCGCACCAACACGGTGCTCCAGTCCGCGTTCTTCGCCCTCTCCGGCGTGCTGCCCCTCGATGAGGCCCTCCAGCACATGAAGGACGCCGCCACCAAGTCCTACTCCAAGAAGGGCCAGGCGATCGTCGACGCCAACCACAAGGCCATCGACGCCGGCGCCACCGCCTTCAAGAAGTTCGAGGTGCCCGAGTCCTGGATCAAGGGCGAGGACGTTACGACCTCCCTCACCTCCGATTGGGACGCCGCCACCGAGGAGGCCCCCGAGCTCTCCGACGAGAAGCGCTCCGCGATCGCCAAGCAGGTCAACGAGATCATGAACCCGATCTCCCGCATGGAGGGCGACAGCCTGCCCGTGTCCGCGTTCGTGGGTCACGAGGACGGCCAGTTCGCCGTCGGCGCCTCCCAGTACGAGAAGCGCGGCGTGGCCGTCTGGGTGCCGCATTGGGATGAGACCAAGTGCATCCAGTGCAACCAGTGCGCCTACGTCTGCCCGCACGCCTCGATCCGTCCCTTCGCCCTCACCGACGAGGAGCTCGAGGCCGCACCCGAGAACATGCGCACCATCGACATGCGCAACCCCAAGGGCAAGGGCCTGCATTTCGGCATCTCCGTCAGCCCGCTCGACTGCATGGGCTGCACGAACTGCGCCAAGGTCTGCCCGAAGGACGCCCTCACGATGACCCCGATCGACGACGAGCTCGATCAGCAGCCCGTCTTCGACTACAACGTCGCGAAGGTCTCCGAGAAGGAGCAGCTCATCAACAACACGCTGGTGGGCACCCAGTTCAAGAAGCCGCTGCTTGAGTTCTCCGGCTCCTGCGCTGGCTGCGCCGAGACGGCGTACGCGCGCCTGATCACCCAGGTCTCCGGCGACCGCATGTACATCTCCAACGCCACCGGCTGCTCCTCCATCTGGGGCAACCCGGCCGCCCGCTGCCCGTTCACCACGGACGCCAAGGGTCACGGCCCGGCGTGGAACAACTCGCTGTTCGAGGACAACGCCGAGCACGGCCTCGGTCTGGCCCTCGGCTACGAGGCCGTCCAGAACAAGCTCGTGGTGGCCGCCAACGCGCTCGCCGAGAGCGATCAGGCGTCCGACGAGCTCAAGGCCGCCGCTTCCGAGTGGGTCGAGGCCAAGGACGACGTCGACGGCAGCAAGATCGCCGCGGCCAAGCTGATCACCGCCTGCGAGTCCTCCGAGCTCGCTGAGGCCAAGGAGATCCTCGCCGACCAGGCCTACCTCACCAAGAAGTCCTTCTGGATCTTCGGCGGCGACGGCTGGGCGTACGACATCGGCTTCGGCGGCCTGGACCACGTCCTCGCCTCCGGCCACAACGTCAACGTCTTCGTCTTCGACACCGAGGTGTACTCCAACACCGGCGGCCAGGCCTCCAAGGCGTCGAACCTCGGCCAGGTGGCCCAGTTCGCCGCGTCGGGCAAGGTCACCAAGAAGAAGAGCCTCGCCGAGATCGCGATGAGCTACGGCTACGTGTACGTGGCGCAGGTCGCCATGGGCGCGAACCCGATCCAGACGCTCAAGGCCATCAACGAGGCCGAGGCCTACCCCGGCCCGTCCATCATCATCGGCTACAGCCCCTGCGAGATGCACTCCATCAAGAAGGGCGGCATGCAGAACTGCCAGATGGAGATGAAGAAGGCCGTCGAGTGCGGTTACTGGAACCTCTTCCGCTACAACCCCGACGCGCCCGCGGGCAAGCGCTTCTCGCTTGATTCCAAGGAGCCGAAGGGCGGCTATCAGGAGTTCCTGCTGAACGAGGCCCGCTTCGCCAGCCTCACGCGGTCCTTCCCGGATCGCGCCGAGGAGCTGTTCGCCGAGAGCGAGCAGGCGGCCATGGATCGCTACCAGCACCTGGAGCGGCTGAAGGCAGTCTATAACGAGGCCTAAACTGGTGTAGGCTTCCCTGTCGGAGGGCCCGGGAGAGCTCCCCGGCGGATGTGTTCGGCGCTGCGCGCCTCAGAACATCCGCCGTGGAGCCTCCCGGGCCCTCCTGCGTCTCCACCGTTGTGGGCGAGAGGCCGGCGGGACGTGGTTGAGAGGGGAGCGGGTCCCGGCGCTCGCCGCGTTGCGGCTCGCGGGACGTGGTTGAGATGGGGGTTGCGGCGGCTACCGCTCCCCGGCGCTCGCCGCTGCGCGGCTTGCGTTCGGCGGTCGAGATGGGGTCGGTGCTCTCACGTGTCCCTTGCGCTCGCCGCTGCGAGGCTTACGGGGCGTGGTTGAGGGGTTGGGCCGGTGCTCGTACGGATCCCCGGCGCTCGCCGCTTCGCGGCTTGCGGGACGTGGTTGGGGGATGAGGGCGCGACTCCCGCTCTCCCCGGCGCTAGCGGCGCGCTACGAGCAGGCGGCCGGCTGCGGTTGCGATGAGGCCCGCGCCGGAGGCGGTGTAGAGCCAGAAGCCCGTGTCGAGCTCGTGGGCCATGCCGAGGTTGTTCGCCCAGTAGCTGCTGAGGCCGAAGGCGGCGATCGCCATGAGCGCGCCCATCGCGAGCGTCGCGAGGGCTGAGGTGCGGCTCTGGCTCTCGGCGAGCAGGGCGGCGATGAGGGCCATGGCGGGCGGGATGATGTAGATGAGGTTCTCGGTCTGGCCGTCCACGGGTATGCCGGCGATCGAGGTGCCGGTCACCATGTCGAGGAAGCTCAAGGAGAAGTCGAGGCTCGAGACGCCGTAGCTCACGGCGGGGAGGAAGAAGCCCGCGATGCCGGCGGCGGCGCAGGCGACCGCGGCGATCCGCAGGATGTGGGCGATCGCCGTGCTGGCCCCGCCGCCCATGCGCTGGCCGCAGGAGGTGCAGCGCTTCGCGTCGTCCGGCAGCTCCGTGCCGCATGAGGGACACACCATGGCCGCTCCTTCGCGTTCGGGTGCTCGCTCGCACCTGCCTTCACCGTCGCCCACCATGATAGCGCCCCGCGCGCCGGTTCGGTTTTCACATGGTTCCGATGGGGTCCCCGTCCCGCCGTGTTGGGTGATGCTACCCTTGAGGGACCCCGTGGCGCGCCCCGCCCGCGCGCCGCCATCACGAGGAGAGGAGCGGGCCGATGAGTTCCGGCACCGTCATCGAAGTGCTCTACCCCGAGTTCGGAAACCTGGCCGGGGATAACGGCAACGCTATGTACCTTAAGGCCTGCCTGCCCGCGGCCACGTTCATCGAGACGCCGTTCGGCGCCGAACCGGCCTTCGCCCGCCGCGACGACATCTCCTGCATCCTGTTCGGCTGCATGTCGGAGCGCCAGCAGGAGCGGGCGCTCGAGGCGCTCATGCCCTGGCGCGACCGCCTGCTCGAACTCGCCGACGCCGGCGTCCCCATGCTCTTCACCGGCAGCGCGGCCGAGCTCCTCGGCACCATGATCGTGACGCCCGAGGGCCGCGGTATCACCGCGCTCGGCCTCTTCGACATCGTGACCCACCGCCACACGCCCACGCGCTACACGGGCACGGGGCTCGGCGCCTTCACTCCCGCCCCCGGTGCGGAGCCGATCGAGATCGTTGGCTTCAAGATGCAGTTCACGCAGGCGGAAGGCAACAACGCGCGTTTCCCGTTCTGCGAGCTCAAGCAGGGGTTCGGTCTGAACGGGCGCAGCTCGCTCGAGGGCATGAGGCGGGGGAACCTCATCGCCACCTGGCTGCTGGGACCGATCCTCCCCATGAACCCGCCCTTCACGCGCTGGCTGCTCGACACCATGGGCGAGCGTGACGCGCCCCTCGCGCACGAGGAGGTCGCCCGTCGTGCCTATGAGAAGCGTCGCGCCCTCTTCGCGACCCCGGGCATGGACGTCTAGCGCGTCTGGCACGCTGGCCCGCCCCCACCGCCGCGACACCGCGCCCGCGGCCTCCCGGCGGCGCCGCCCGCACCGCCCGCCCCATCCGCCCCGCCCGCCCCGACAGATTGGATGCACGTGACAGCTGATATGACGCCCCGGAGGACCCTCCGCTTCCGCCTCGCCCTGGTCGCGGGCAAGCTCGCCTCGCTCGCGCTCCGCATCACCGGCCGCGCGGGCGGCCAGATGCCCGGGGTCGTGGCCGAGGCCGTCTGCCCCGACTTCCTCGCCCGCATGCCCAAGCCGGCGAAGACCGTGTTCGTGACCGGCACGAACGGCAAGACCACCACGTCGAACCTCCTCGACGACATCCTGATCGCCAACGGGTTCGACCTCATCACGAACCGCAACGGCGGCAACATCATCACCGGTATCGAGAGCTCGCTGATCCGCGAGTCGACCCTTTCCGGTGCGCCGCGCAAGGACACGGCCTGCATGGAGCTCGACGAGCTCTCCTGTCGTCGCGTCCTCGGCCCCATGCCGCCCGACGTGCTGCTCGTGTGCAACCTGTACCGCGACAACTTCACCCGCAACGCCGACCCCGACTACATCTTCGGCGTGATCGACGCCGCGGCCCCCGCCGACACACATCTCATCCTGAACGCCGATGACCTCATCAGCTGCCGGGTCGCGCCCCAGGCCGCGCATCGCACCTACTTCTCGATCGACCGCCTGCCCGACGACCTCCCCGGCCCCGAGGGCATCGTCTGCGACCTCACCGCCTGCCCCGTCTGCGGCGGCGCGCTCTCCTACGACTGGTGCCATCTGCGCCATCTGGGCCGCGCGCACTGCGAGGGCTGCGGTTTCACCAACCCCGCGCCCGACTACCTCGTGACGCGCGTCGACCGCGCGGCGGGGACCTTCACCCTGCGCGAGCTCTGCCATGAGGGCGAGCCGGAGTGCACCTACCAGATGGGCGCGTACTCCATCACGAACCTCTACAACCTCGTGGCCGCCACGGTCACGGCGCGCGAGCTCGGCGTTTCCGCGGCCGACCTCGAGCGCACCTTCGCATCGGGCGCCGTCGCGATCACGTCCGCGCGGTTCAGCGAGCGCACGGTGGCGGGCACGCGGCTCGTGAACATTGCCGCGAAGGGGGAGAACAGCACCGCGACCTCGGCGACGCTCGCGACCGTCTGCCGCGAGCCGGGCGACAAGTGCGTGGCGCTCATGCTCTCCGACTACTACCTCGCCACGAGCAAGACGCGAACGGAGTTCACCGGCTGGTACTACCAGGCCGACTTCGAGAACCTCGCCGCCGCTGACGTGAAGCAGGTGATCATCCAGGGCGCCACGGCCGACGACCTGCTGCTCCGCCTGCTGATGGCTGGGATTCCCGAGGAACGGATCCACGTGGTGGAGTCCGTCGAGGAGGCGGCCGAGGCGGTGCGCCTCGACGAGGTGGGGTCGGTGTTTTGCGCGTACGACATCTTCAACGGGCCGCAGGCCGAGGACTTCCGCGATCGCGTGTCGAAGCGTCTGGAGGCGGTTGGCGAATCGGGCTCCGCGGCGTGATGCCGACTCGGTGCATCCTCGGAACACCATATGCATATTGATACAACCCCTCGTGTTCCTTATTCAGATGAATCGCGAGGGGATTTTTTTATCTGATGCGGTCAAGACAGCGCCTCTACCTGTAAAAACCATATCCTTGTGCACGAGGATACGCTGAGGCCCCAAAAGGCTCCGTTCACCCGGTTCGCTGGAAAGAACTGAATAGGATTTGATTCAAAGAGTATACTCGGTGGAGTAACGACCCTTGGCCGCCGCACGCTGCCGTGCGTTGGCATCCGACGTGAGAAAGGACCTCACATGTCCAAGCCCATCGGCAAGCCCGACCGCATCGTCGTCGCCCTCGGCGGTAACGCCCTCGGCGACACCCCGCAGGAGCAGATCGAGAAGGTCGGCGACGCCGCCCACGCGCTGCTCGGCCTCATCGAGCAGGGCAACGAGATCATCATCACCCACGGCAACGGCCCGCAGGTCGGCATGATCCAGAACGCCTTCGCCGCCGCCCACGACGCCATCGGCACCCCCTCCATGGACCTGCCCGAGTGCGGCGCCATGAGCCAGGGCTACATCGGCTATCACCTGCAGCAGGGTATCGGCCGCGAGATGCACCGCCGCTACAAGCGCTGGCACGCCGCCACGGTCGTGACCCAGATCGAGTGCGATCCTGACGATCCGGCGTTCGCCAACCCCACCAAGCCCATCGGCCCGTTCTACACCGAGGAGCAGGCCAAGCAGATCATGGCTGAGAACCCCGAGATGACCTTCGTCGAGGACTCCGGCCGCGGTTGGCGTCGCGTGGTCGCCTCCCCGCAGCCCAAGAAGATCGTCGAGGCCGACTCCATCCTCAACCTGCTCGACAACGAGTTCATCGTCATCGCCTGCGGCGGCGGCGGCATCCCCGTCGTGCGCGACTACAACGACAAGGGCTGCTACAAGGGCGTTGCGGCCGTCATCGACAAGGACATGGGCGGCGAGCTCCTCGCTGAGGACTGCGGCGCCGACGTCCTCTTCCTCCTCACGGCCGTCGAGCACGTGGCCATCAACTTCGGCAAGCCCAACCAGCAGGAGCTCGAGGAGCTCACCGCCGACGAGGCCGAGAAGCTCGCCGACGAGGGCCAGTTCGGCAAGGGCTCCATGGAGCCGAAGGTCCGCGCCGCGATCAAGTTCGCGCGCTCCCGCAAGGGCCGCACCTGCATCATCGGCGCCCTCGACAAGGCCGCCGAGACCATGGCCGGCCTCTCCGGCACCCGCATCGTCGGCTAGGTAGCACACATACCCTGCGATCTGACCTGCTCGGTCGAGACCGCATCTCTCCTCTCAGGCGCCCTGTCCCTTCCGGTGGCAGGGCGTTCTTTTGTGCGTACAGGCGGTGATGTTGGGCGCCCGCTCCGGAGGGGCACGGTGCCCGTTGCCTGCTCCGCGGGACGTTGTCGCTGGGCCGCTGCTCCGGAGGGGTATCGTCGCTTGGCGTCGGTCTAGGCGATGCCGTCGTCGCTTGGTGACCGCTCCGGAGGGTGGTGACGCCTGGTGCCCGCTCCGGGCGCGTCGCTCGGCGCCCGCTCGTTGCCGTTTTGGCTCGGTGGGCGGGTTTCGAGCGGCGCTTTTTCGCAACGGAACGCAGCCGTGGTCAAAACCCCACTAATCGGTATTTTGTGGGCGGCGAATCGGTACGTGCGGGGCCCTTGGCGTAACGGGGCGTAACAATTCATAGTCAAAATCAAAAAAAGTGTCTCTCAAACCAACGTGCTTGGAAGCTGCGGGCCTCGGACCGCGCGACCAAAATACCGATTACTGAGATTTTTGACCAACCTGCCGGCACGTTGCGGCAAAAGGATGCCCCGGAGCCTCAAACGAGGTCCGGGGCAGGGCTTCCGGGTGCGCGGATCCGGCTGGTGCGGCTTTGCCGGGGCCGTTACTCCTTCTCGGTGCAGATCTCCGTCTCATCGAGCGGGCGACCGGAGTAGTTGAGGCGGCGGGTCATCGCCGCCATGTCGCCGCCGGCGATGAAGCGTTGCGCTGCCTGCTCGTAGTCATCGAGCGCCCGATTGAAGACCTCGGGAAAGCTCTCGGTCGAGGGTTCCTTCGTGAACGGGTTCTCCCAGGTGAGGTGCGCGAGGTTGCCCACGCGCCGCGGCGTCTCGGTGGTCACGCGGTGGGCGAGGGCCCCGAACATCGAGTACGGGTTGACCAGGCCCTCGATCGCCGCGAGCGCGGTGCCCGCCCGCGAGCCCGCGGGCTCGATCAAGCGGTACACGAGCTTCATGTCGGCGACGGCGCCGCCATACTCCCCGGCCCCGACCTCGATTCCGTACACGCTTCCGGCGACGTGGCTCACGAGCACGCCAGCGATCTTGTTCACGCGGTCGGTGGTCACGAGCTCGCCCTCAGGCGGGTAGTTCGCCGTGGTGGCCCCGTTGCGCTTGAGCTGCAGCATCAAGACGTCGAGATCGCCCTCGATGACCGCATGCACTTGGCTGCCCGAATCCGCGAGCGAGTGGTCAGCCTCCTGGATGCCCCACTGCTGAGCGTAGACGTAGGGGTGCGCGTTGCGGTCGAGCACGTAATGGGAGAGGAGACCCAGGGTGAACGCGCGACCGGTGGAGGCGTCGTGCGCGAAGAGGTGCTGGGTGCCCTCTCGAAGCGCGGTGAACTGCTTGCTGATGAGGGAGTTGTGCATCTCATGGGCGAGACGCATGCAGTCCCTGAGGTGCGGGGTGCGGACCCGGAAGAAGAAGGGGTCCGGACCCTGGTTGGCGATGAGGAAGGCGGTGCGGTCGTCCTCGCTGGTGATGATGCCGGCGGGGAGGCGGTTGATGCTCTCCTCGCCGAAGAGGTGATGGGTCATGAGCGCAGGCATAACGGTCCTTTCAGCTGAGATGCTGCCTCCATTATGCCCCGCAGCCGCACGGGGCTTTCGCGAGGGCGCGGGACGCGGCGAGGAGCTGTCAGGCTGCGATAGGGGAGCATCGGGCTGCGATGGGGGCGCCGGGGTGTGGAGGGGGGGCTACCGGGCTACGACACGGGTCGGGGCTGCCGAAATGCGATAGGGGGGCATGGGCCGTGAAAGAGGTCCACCGTGCTGCGAGGGCAAGACCGCCGGGCCGCAGGGATCGGGGCTGCAGGCTGCGAGGGCGGGCCGCCGTGCTGCGAGGGCAGGCTGCCGGGCTGCGGGGGCAGGCTGCCGGGCTGCGGGGGCAGAGCTGCCAAGATGTACGAGGAACGCCCCTTCCCACGTGCCTCGGATGCCAGATGTGCGCAGTTTGAACGAGTTTCCGTGGCGATTTGCTT
Organism: Collinsella sp.; assembly: GCA_034102905.1. GTDB lineage: Bacteria > Actinomycetota > Coriobacteriia > Coriobacteriales > Coriobacteriaceae > Collinsella. Next base: position 69,847 of record JAXEGS010000012.1, read on the forward strand.
GGAACTATAGCTGTGCAGGGCTTTGACCTGGTGCTTTGATAAACAAATAAGGTTATGAGGGGTCGAAAAATCGTACATAATGCGCACTTCTGTCAGACCGACCCCCTGAAGCCGCGGACCAGGCGCGCGCCTGCCTCGCTCCCGCATGCATTTCGCCCCCGCCTGCACAGTCGCGCCCGCCGCGCCCGCGCCACGCTCGCATCCCGCCTGCGCGCCACCCCGCACCCGCGCACCCCGCCGCCCGCGCGTGCCCCCATCCCGCACCCCCCCAAACTTGCACGAACGCTTACATCTGTCCCACCCCCGTCTGGCGTACCATAGGAAGAACGCCACGACCGAAGGGAACGCATGAAGTACACCAAGCTCGAGCGCAACTGGGTCATGTACGACGTCGGCAACTCCGCGCTCGTCCTCCTCAGCACCTCGGTCGTCCCGATCTACTTCAACGCCATCAACACCGGCGCCTCGGCGCAGGAGCTCGTCTCCGCCTGGGCCAACGCCCAGACCGTGGCCTCCCTCGTCGTCGCCCTGCTCATGCCCATCCTCGGCTCGCTCGCCGACTTCGCGGGCAACAAGATCAAATTCTTCATCGGCTTCTTCCTCACCGGCCTCGTCCTCTGCTTCGCCCAGGCCATCCCCATGAGCGCCTTCGCCTTCCTGATCGTCTACGTCCTCTGCACCATCGGGCTCAACTCGTCGATGACCTTCTACGACGCCATGCTCTGCGACGTCACCGAGGACGACCGCATGGACGCGGTCTCGAGCTCGGGCTACGCCTGGGGCTACGTGGGCTCCACGATCCCGTTCATCGTCTGCCTCGCCGTGATCTTCGGCGGCCCCGCCCTCCTCGGCCTCGACACCATGCTCTGCACGCGCCTCTCCTTCGTGATCACGGGCCTGTGGTGGCTCGCCTTCACGCTGCCGCTCATCCGCACCTACCGCCAGCGCTTCGCCAAAAAGCGCCGCCCGGACGACACCCTGGGGAGCATCGTCGCCCGCTCCTTCACGGGCCTCGGCACCACCATGCGCGCGATCGCCCGGAACCGCGCCATCCTCATCTTCATGGTGGCGTTCTTCTTCTACATCGACGGCGTCCATACGGTCATCTCGATGGCCACGAGCTACGGCTCCGCCCTCGGCATCGACTCGACCCAGCTGATCCTCGCGCTGCTCACCACCCAGTTCGTGGCCTTCCCCTCGGCCATCGTCTACGGCCGCCTCGCGGGTCGCGTGGGCACGCTCCGCATGATCATCGTCGCGGTCATGGCCTACGTCGCGATCGTCCTCTTCGCCGCCTTCTTCCTGAAGACGGCCACGGAGTTCTGGATCCTCGCCATCATGGTCGGCCTCTTCCAGGGCGGTATCCAGGCGCTCTCCCGCAGCTACTTCGGCCGCCTCATCCCCAAGGAGCGCTCGAACGAGTACTACGGCTTCTTCGACATCTTCGGCCGCTACGCCTCCGTCATGGGAACTCTGCTAGTATCTCTCGTGACGTCGCTCACCCGGAATCCTTCTTTAGGAGTGCTTTCCATCGGGATCCTGCTCATCGTGGGCCTCGTTATGCTAGTAAAGCTCTCCCGCGTCGAGGGCGCTGCCGCGTAGGCGCGCGCCTCCTCCACCGCGTTCGCATGCGCGGCGCTCGGGCGGGGTTTGCTGGCATCCAGTAAAGCCCTCGTCAGAGAAGGTGGAATCACATGAGTTCGAACTACGTCGCCCGCGTCGGGATCATCGCCGCCCTGTATGCGGCCTTCACCCTGGTGGCCATGCTCTTCCTGGGCAGCCTTGCCTGGGGTCCCGTCCAGTTCAGGGTCTCAGAGGCCCTCTGCGCGCTGGCCCTCATCACGCCCGCGGCCATCCCCGGCCTCACGCTCGGCTGCGTAATCGCCAACGTCGCGAACATCGTGCTCTCGGGCACCGGTGCGCTCGGCCTGCTCGACGTCGTCTTCGGCTCGCTCGCGACCTTCCTCGGCGCCCTCTTCACCTGGAAGATGCGCTCGCGACCGCTCGTGGCCCTCGCCGGCCCCGTGATCGCGAATGCGCTCATCGTCCCCGCCTACCTCCCGATCCTGCTCGAGGGCATCGGCTTCTACACGATCCCCTTCACGAGCATCAGCCTCGATGGCGCCTGGGGCTACATGTACTTGTTCGGCTTGGTGAGCACGGGCATCGGAGAAGCGGTTATCATGTACGTGCTGGGGCTTCCGCTGTTCCGCGCCCTCGCGCGGACCTCGTTTGCCGAGAACGGCGAAGCCCAGGGATAGTCTGGCAGCGAGCGGCCGGCCCACTCCCATTCGGGCCCGCCGCTCCGCGCGCCGTCGCGGCAACAGCGGCGTGAGGGAAGGGGGCAGGGGATGAGACCCGCTCTGGTGATCCCGTCGTATTGGGCGGGTGACACGCGGGGGGCGCACGCGCCCGCCGCCTACGACCACACCACGAGCCTGAACGCCCCCACCGCCGAGCTCGACCGATGCCTCGCCTCGCTCGAGCAGGTGCGCGACGTCCCGCGCATCATCGTGCTCGTGGTCTGCCCGCTCTCGGCCACCTCGGACGTCTCCCTGCGCGTGGGCCGCATCGCCGAGGCGCACCCGTCCCTCACGGTCACCATCGTCACGCACAACGAGGCCGCGCGGATCGTGAACCGCGTGGGCGAGCTCGCGCCGCACGCCTCGGGCGAGGGGATCTCGCTGCGCGGCTACGGCGCGATCCACAACATGGGCCTCGCCGTGGCGAGCATCCTCGGCCACGACGCCGTGGTCTTCCTCGACGACGACGAGGTCGTCCTCGGCCCCGATTTCATGGAGAAGGCGCTCTTCGGGCTCAACCAGGAGACCCGCCAGCGGCTGCCGATCATCGCGAAGTCGGGGTACTTCTATGACCGCGACGGGTCGCCGCTCGCGAACACCTCGAAGGCCGGGATCACCATGCGGTGGTGGACCAAGCGCATCGAGTTCAACCGGTGGATGAAGCGGGCGCTCGCCGGCACGCGCATCTCCCGGTCGAACCACGTCTGCGGCGGCTGCCTCGCGCTCTCCGCCCGGGCCTACATGCGCGTCGCCTTCGACCCCTTCATCACCCGCGGCGAGGACCTCGATTACCTGTTCAACCTGCGTCTCCTCGGCTACGACATGTGGTTCGACAACCAATGGGCCGTGCGCCACCTGCCGCCCCGGGCAACCGAGACGGCCGGCCGGTTCTCCCAGGACGTGCACCGCTGGTACTACGAGCGCGCGAAGCTCGCCTTCGCGGCGCGCCTGAAGGAGTACAACCAGGTCACGCCCGCCTCGCTCATGCCCTACCCCGGCCCCTGGCTGACGCCCCAGCTCGACGAGCGCGTGCGCAAGACCGCCCTCGTTCGCGCCCTGCTCACGCGCGAGCACCGCGCCTATTGGGCCATCTGGCGCCGCGGTCGCGCGGCCGCCGAGCGCTACGCCCGGGAGAACGCCCACCGGTACCTGCAATTCCAGAGTTTCTGGCCGAGCATCATGAACGGTCTGTGGGCCGACGCCGAGCTCGCGGCCATGCTTGAGGGGAGATCATGAGCGAGAAGGCCTGGGACACGAGGAGCACGGGAGCCGGCGGCGCCGGGACGTTGAGGATGATCAGCGCGGTCTGCCTGCTCTCGGCGATCGGGCTCGTGATCTACCTCACGTACGCCCTCATCGCGGGCGTCGACGTCGTGAGCCTGCTCGTGGGGTGCGCGCTCCTCGCGGTCTTCGTGGCGATCTTCACCTACCTCATGGTGAGCCCCGACCCGCTGCGCTCGCGCTACACCGAGCGCTCCCTCGCCGTGGCCTCCGACATGCTCGAGGACATCCGCGACGGCCTCACGCATGAGGGCGCGCTCGCCATCTGCCAGCGCCTGATCTCGGAGACCCACGCCATGACCGTGGCCGTCACCGACACGGAGAACGTGCTCGCCTGCGCCGGCGTCCTGGAGCCCGACTTCCCGCCGGGATCCCCCATCCACACGCCGGTCACGCGCTATGCGATTAAGCATGGGATCGCCCAGTCCTTCACGCACGGGGTCTACCTGAGCCCGGTCTCGGGTGAGGAGTGCGAGATCCCGGCCGGCATCGTCGCACCCCTCCGCGTGCGCGACACCTCGATCGGCGCGCTCAAGTTCTACTTCCACCACGCCCGCGACGTCGACCGCACCCAGTACGCGCTGGCCTCGGGCTACGCCGAGCTCATCTCCACGCAGCTCGCGATCCACGAGCTCGAGCGCACCGACGAACTCGTGGCGAAGGCCGAGCTCCGTGCGCTCCAGGCCCAGATTAACCCGCACTTCCTCTTCAACACGCTGAACACCATCGCGGCGCTCACGCGCATCGAGCCGCTCCGCGCCCGCGAGCTCCTGCGCGAGTTCGCCACCTTCTACCGCGCCACCCTGGACACCTCGGGCTCGCTCATCTCGGTGTCGCGCGAGCTCGCCCAGACCCGTCGCTACCTGCTCTTCGAGAAGGCGCGCTTCGGGGAGGACCGCATCGTGGAGGAGACGGACATCGACGAGGCCGCCGAGGAGGCGCTCGTGCCCGCCTTCGTGATCCAGCCGCTCGTGGAGAACGCCGTGCGCCACGCGATGCGCGACGAGGGGGCGCTTCACATTCGGGTCTCGGTGCACGCTACCGATGACGACGCGATCGACATCGAGGTCGCCGACGACGGCGTGGGTATGGACGAGGAGACCGCGAACCGCCTCTTCGCCCGCACGCTCGACCCGGAGCGCGCCGACCAGTCGCAGGGCGGCGGGGCCGGCATCGCGATGCACAACATCCACGAGAGGATCAAGCGGTTCTACGGGCCGCGGTCCACGGCGCGCGCGTATTCGACTCCCGGTTCGGGGACCACGGTCTCGTTGCATCTGGATTTGCGGGGTAGTATCTTCGCATAGGGTAAAATGGGCCAATGGAGCTGTCGCCCTCCAAAACCCACACGATGATTCTCTCGAAGGGATTTGTGTATGCTGCGTGCGATGATCGTCGATGATGAGGCCCCGGCTCGCTCCGAGCTGCGGTTCCTGCTTGAGCAGACCGGCGAGATCGGCACCGTCATGGAGGCCTCGAGCGTGCGCACGGCCATCGAGACCTTGATGGGCAGCCGCGTCGACGTCGTCTTTTTGGACATCTCCATGCCGGGTGCCTCCGGCATGCAGCTCGCCGAGGCGCTCCGCAAGCTGAAGACCCCGCCCGTGGTGGTCTTCGTGACGGCCTACAGCGACCACGCCCTCGAGGCGTTCGAGGTCGATGCCGTCGACTACCTCATGAAGCCCGTCGAGGAGGATCGCCTCGCCCGCGCGATCGAGAAGGTGCTCACGCGCGTCAAGCCCCTCCCTGAGACCAAGACCACCTCGGTCGAGCGCATCCCCGTGGAGAAGGGCGGCCGCAAGGTGCTCATCCCCGTGGAGCAGATTCGCTACATCATGGCCAAGGATGACTACTCCTGCATCTTCACGGACGACGACCGCTTCCTCTCCACCACCTCGCTCGCCCAGTTCGAGGCGAAGCTCTCCGACTTCGGCTTCTTCCGCGTGCACCGCCGCTACATCGTGAACCTCGCGAACGTGGAGGACGTTGAGCAGCAGCCCTCCGGTGCGATCCAGCTCGGCCTCGCCGATGTCGAGGAGCGGATTCCCGTGTCGCGCCGCCGCGTCGTGCCGCTCAAGAAGGCGCTGAGCCTCTGATGGGCGCCGCGCGCGATGCCGGTGGCGGGGGCGCGGCGGCCGGCGGTGCCGGCGGTGTGCCCGGGGCCAAGCGGGTCGATATCATCTCCGATACGCACGGCCTCCTCTCCCCGGAGCTCCTTGCCGAGCTCGAGGGCGCCGACCTCATCATCCACGCCGGCGACATCACCTCCGAGGCCGATTGGGAGCACCTGCGCACCATCGCTCCGATCAAGGCCGTCCTCGGCAACAACGACCATTACTACGACTACGGTCCCGAGGTGGTCCCTCTCAACCGGTTCTCGTTCGAGGGGTTGGAGTTCGCCGTGGCGCACTACCGTGAGGACCTGCCGGTGGGCTCGGTTGATGTGGCTGTCTGCGGGCACACGCATCGGGCGCGGGTGGTAGAGCTTGGTCGCTGCACGGTGATCAACCCCGGTTCCGCCTCGTATCCGCGGGGGATGCGCGGCCCGACGATCGCGCGGCTCACGGTCGCCGACGGCGCGATCTGCTCGCTGGAGCTCGTGGATCTGTAGCGGGGGCGGTGGCGGCCCGGCGGGCGGTCGCGCTTCGGGCTGAGTTGCGTTTTTGACGGCTTTGCACCCCTGCGGCCGGGCACCTCGAGTAGCGTTGCTGTTCCCGCAGGTCAACGTGGTTGCAATATTGACGGCTCTGCACCCCGATGTGCACAGCCGTCACCTTGTTTCGGGAAAAGGTGCAGAGCCGCAAGAATCGCAACTGGGCAACTGGGCCGCGCGCCAGGGTCTGGCCGTGGGCGGTGGCGGCTCGACGGGGCCGTGCGCTCGGATCCCAGGCTCGCGGATGTCGCACGTTCGGACGTTGGGCGGGGGAGGCCGATCATCGATTCGCCCGCCATCCCCTCCATGCCGTTGACCGCCCGCGCCGCCGCGCCCCGGCCTTCGGCCGCCCGCGCCTCGTCGCCCTGGTACGCCGCCCGTCTTCGCCACCCGTCCCGCCGCGTCGCGCCAGGATCCCTCCATCAACCCTCCGCAAAAATAGTCCTTGCGCACCTACAACGGTTCTGTGTATACTTGCTCTCGCAGCAACGACTGCATGGGGAGTTAGCTCAGTTGGTTAGAGCGCCGGCCTGTCACGTCGGAGGTCGCGGGTTCGAGTCCCGTACTTCCCGCCATTCGCATTGTATGCCCTGCCTCGGCGGGGCATTTTGCTGTCTCAATGCACCGCTGCCCCGTGTGTCGGGGTATTTTGCTTTTTGGCTATCACATTTTACATATATCAAAAAGCCCGGTAGGTCGGTGTATAGTTGTTTTCATACAAGCGGACGTGCCTTGTCGCTGGGGCCGTCCACCCCACCTTGCGCCATATGCCAGATGGGTGCCACACCGTGCACGAAAGGGTCGCCATGGACATCTCGCGGAAAACCGACTACGCCCTGCGCATGCTCTCCATGCTCGCATCGAACGAGAACCCCCTGCTCTCCGTGCGCACGGCAGCCGAGAGCGGCGATGTTCCGTATTCGTTCGCCCGTTCCATCCAGCACAGCCTCGCCCAGGCGGGCATCATCGAGAGCCTGCGCGGCGTCCACGGCGGCATGCGCCTCAAGGCCGACGCCAAGTCGCTCACCCTGCGCGAGATCGTCGAGGCCGTTCAGGGGCCCATCGTCACCAACACCTGCTCCGGCCCGAACGGGGTCTGCCCCCGCGCCGGGAACTGCTGCTACCACCCCATCTGGGTGGGCACTCAGGAGCTCCTGCGCAGCTACCTCGATTCCGTCACCCTCTACGAGGTGGTTCACGGGGAGAAGTTCCCCGCCGTGGACTCCAAGTTCGCCGACCCCGGCCGCTTCGTGGAGTACGTGGGTTGCAGAAGCACCGTCGGCTGCCACTCAAGCGGTCGCTCGCCCGAGCTCGAGGCCGTGTCCGCGTAGGCGCGGCACACCGGTATAGATCAGATTCGCGCAGCGGGTCCGGTGGAGTGCGATCCATCGGACCCGCTCGTCCGTCCCATGAGGAGGCACCGTGCCCGTGACCGCCGACCCCTTCCGCGACCTCGTCCGCTCGGAGGGCTCCCGCCTCTACCGCGACCTTCCGTGGCGGAACACCCGCGACCCGTACGCGATCTGGATCTCCGAGGTCATGCTCCAGCAGACGCAGGTCCCGCGCGTGCTCACCCGTTGGGACGCGTGGCTCGACCGGTTCCCCAGCGTGTTCGCGCTGGCCGAGGCGAGCGCCGCCTCGGTCCTCGAGGCCTGGCAGGGAATGGGGTACAACCGCCGCGCGCTCGCGCTCAAGGCTGCGGCCGAGCAGGTGGCGGGCGCGTACGACGGGGTGTTCCCCGAGGGCGTCCGCGAGCTCTGCGCCCTGCCGGGAATCGGACCCGCCACGGCCCAGGGCATCCGGTCCTTCGCGTTCGACCTGCCTGGTGTGTACCTCGAGACGAACGTGCGCACGGTCTTCATCCACCATCACTTCCCCGACGTCCCGGCCGTTCCCGATCGCGAGCTCGTCCCGCTGATCGAGGCGTCCTGCCCGGGCCCCGAGGCCCCCTTCGCCGCGCCCGCAGATGAAGGGGACACCCCACGGGCCTGGTACTATGCGCTGCTCGATTACGGCGCGCACCTGAAGAAGACGATCCCGAACCCGTCGCGGCGCTCGAGCTCCTACACGCGGCAGTCGAAGTTCGAGGGCTCGCGGCGGCAGAAGCGCGCCGAGATCGTGCGGATGCTCCTCGAGGCCCAGCGCGTGGAGACGGGTCTTGGGGCCGATGAGGTCCGCACGCGGCTCACTGAGTTCGAGCGCGCGGCGGGACGGGAACCGGTGGACGCCGCGCTTGTGGCAGCGATCCTTTCCGATCTCGCCCGTGAGGGGTTCTGCGTCGAGCGCGACGGGATATGGGCGATCGCGTAGGGCAGGGGGCGGGATCCGCGCTCGCGACCGTCGGCGTCGGGACGGATCGGGGCCGGGTGCGCGCTTCTCGGGCCGATGCGGGGCCGTGCCGGGAGTGCGGCCCCGTCAGCGCTGCCGCGCGGCCACGGCGGCCGTCCGCCGCGCGCCGGGTTCACGCCCGTGCCCGTCCGCCGTGGGCCGGGCCGACGCCACCGAGCCCGCATCATCTTCCGCTACAGAAAAAGTTGGTCATGGCTAATTTGCTTCATTTATGACGCATTTGTGCCGATTGCGCTCCGATTGCGGGCAGCTGAGTGTCATTTCGTGAGGTAAACCCATGTATCGAGGCAGATTTCGCCCGATTTGGCACCTTCCCCGGCATCCGCCTTATTAGGAATGAGTTACAATAGGCTCACCGAGCGCAGAGGGGCGCCCGGAGATACCGTACACCGTATTGGCAGAAGGGAATCACCATGGACTTCGAGAACTCCCAGACAAAGAAGAACCTCGAGACCGCGTTCGCCGGCGAGTCGCAGGCCCACACCAAGTATCGCTACTACTCCTCCAAGGCCAAGAAGGACGGCTACGTCCAGATCTCCAACATCTTCATGGAGACGGCCCTGAACGAGTCCGAGCATGCCAAGCTGTGGTTCAAGTACCTGCACGGCGGCGAGGTTCCGGGCACCCTTCAGAACCTGAAGGACGCCGCTGCCGGTGAGAACTACGAGTGGACCTCCATGTACAAGGAGTTCGCCGAGACCGCTGAGGGCGAGGGCTTCAAGGAGATCGCCGCGAAGTTCCGCGGCGTGGGCGCCGTCGAGAAGGCTCACGAGGAGCGCTACCTGAAGCTCGCCGACCGCGTCGAGAAGGGCGAGGTCTTCACGCGCGAGGGCGTCAAGGTGTGGAAGTGCCTGAACTGCGGCCACCTGCATGTCGGCCCCACCGCCCCGAAGCTCTGCCCGGTCTGCCTGCACCCGCAGTCCTACTTCGAGGAGCAGGTCGTCAACTACTAAGTGGTTGCCAGACCGAGATCTGATTCCCAGGAGAAGCGCCGGCGTTCGCGTCGGCGCTTTTTCGTGCCGCGGAAACGGGGCAGGGGGTGTGCGCGAGCCGGGATGGACGCGCGTCGCGGCCGCGCGTGGGAGCGGGTTGCGCGCGGAGGCGGGTTGTGGACCTGTGGGTCTGCGGCCCTCTCAGCCCCGATGCCGAGCCCGGCCCCGCGTTCGACGCGAACGCCGAGCGCGCCCGGGCCCCGATCCCGATGCAGAGCACCCGCACCGACCCCCGGCGTCGCGTGCGCCCGGCCCCGATGCCGAGCCCAGCCCCGCGTTCGACGCGGACGCCGAGCGATCGCACCCAGGCGCCGCCCGAGCGCGCCTCTCGCCCTCATGCCACGGTGTCGCCCGTCCGAGCGCCCCCGACCCCCGCTTAAAACCCGAATCACGCACGCTCGGCATAAAGGGTAGCGGGGGTACCCTCCTGCCCTCATGCGAAAAAGCCCGTCCCCTCTTCAGGGTGACCCCATCATCCATGCTAACTACCTGCGTAAACAGTAAAATGCTATCGCCGAAATATCACCTCCGATCACCGGTTGACGCCCCCGTTCCGCCCCATTCGGGCGCATAATAAGAGTGGTTTTTCGGGACCCGCCGCGCACCGCCGGCGCTGTCGGGTTCCTCACCGTTGTACCATGCGGCGCCCGCGGAAGGGGGCGTCGCGCAGAATAGGGAGGTGTTCGAATGGCAGTACAGGAGGGGACTGCGCGCATGTCGCTCCAGGACCGCCTTGAGGCGCGCGGCTTCACCCGCCGCGACTTCCTCAAGTATTGCGGGAGCCTGGCCGTGATGCTCGGTCTTTCCCAGGCCGCCGCGCCGCAGATCGCCGAGGCGCTCGTCACGGGCGCGGAGTCGGGGAAGCTCTTGCCCGTGCTGTGGATGGAGGGCGGCTCGTGCTCGGGATGCACGGAGGCCCTCGCCCAGACCAACACGCCTGACATTCCGGAGCTCGTGCTCGAGACGATCTCGCTCAACTACTGCGAGACGCTCTCCGCGGCTGCGGGCCACTCGATGGAGCAGGCACGCAAGGACACGATCGAGGCGGGCGGCTACGTCCTCATCTACGAGGGCGCCGTGCCCACGGCCTTCGACGGCAACGTGCTCATGGTCGGCGGCGAGAAGGGCATCGACTCCCTCGCCGAGACGGCCGAGCACGCGGACGCGGTCATCGCGCTCGGCTCCTGCGCTTGCGACGGCGGGTGGATGGCCTCGCGTCCCAACGACGCGCACGCGATGGGCGTCCAGAAATATCTCGCCGACCGCGGGATCAAGACCCCGGTCATCAACATCCCCTGCTGCCCGGCGAACCCCGAGTGGCTCGTGGCCGTCATCGTCGAGTACGCCCTCATGGGCCGTCTCCCCGAGCTCAACGCCAAGAACGAGCCGGCGCAGATGTTCAACCAGACGGTGCACGGCAACTGCCCCCGCCGCGGGCACTTCGAGAACGGCGAGTTCGTCTACCGTTTCGGTAGCGCCGAGGAGGCCAAGGGCTACTGCCTCTACGCGCTCGGGTGCCGCGGTCCGCAGACGTTCACGAACTGCCCGATCACGCGCTGGAACCGCTCGCTGTCCTGGTGCGTGGAGGCCGGCGCCCCCTGCATCGGCTGCGGGTCCATCAACCCGCTGCACCCGCAGCGCAACTGGGTCGATGAGAACACCCCCTTCCTCAAGCGCCATCGCGACATCTCGCTCGGCGACTTCCACTTCCAGCCACCGGTGGCGGCCCTCGCCCTCACGGGCCTCGTGGTGGCCGCGCTCGTGGTCCACGGCGTGGGCATGAAGGTCGCGGGCCGCGTTGACGGCGGCGCCGACTTCGAGCCCGAGCGCCGCTGGGACGTCAAGCACGGCAGCGAGGAGGCCCACGAGGCGGGCCGCCGCGCCGCGAAGCTCTACGACGAGCTCGACGCCCGCGGCATCGAGACCAAGAACGACCACCGCTTCCGCAAGATGCGCGAGGCGAAGCGCGCCCGTCAGCAGGCCGCCGACGCCCGCGCCGCGGCCGCCGCGCCGGCGCCCGATTCCACCCCAGACGATGCATCCGAGAAGGGAGGCGATGAGTGATGGCACGTTCCGTCGTCGATCCCATCACCCGTATCGAGGGTCACCTCTCCATCGAGATGGAGGTTGAGAACGGCAAGGTCACGCAGGCGTGGTCCTCGGGCAACCTCTATCGCGGCCTTGAGAACGCGCTCACCGGCCGCACGCCCTACGACGCGGCACTCATCTCCGAGCGCATCTGCGGCGTGTGCCCCGTCTCGCATGTGCACACGTCCTGCCTCGCCGCCGAGGACGCCTACGGCATCAAGGCTCCCGAGGGCGCGCGCCTCGTGCGCAACCTCGCCGAGGGCGGGCAGATCCTGCACTCCACGATCCTGTGGTTCTATAACCTCGCCGGTCTGGACTACATCAACCCGCTGAATGCCGTGGGCGCGAACGCGGCCGACGCCTACGAGGTCTGCAAGACCTACGGCACCTCGGGCACCGATTTCGAGGCCCTGCTCACGCGTCTCAAGGCTTTCGCCGAGAACGGACAGCTCTCGATCTTCTCCGGCAACTGGTTCGACGTGAAGGACACGGACGGCGGCTCGGCCTTCCACCTCACGCCGGCCGAGGACCTCGTGGGCACCGCCCATTACTTCGAGGGTATCGAGAACCAGGCCAAGGCTTCGCAGATCTGCGCGCTCATCGGCGGCAAGATGCCGCACATCATGACCTCGATCCCGGGCGGCACCTCCTTCGTGCCCACGCCCGAGAAGCTCGACGAGATCATCTACCGCATCCACGAGCTCAAGCACTGGATCCACGGCACGATGATCCCCGACCTCTACATGATCGTGTCGAAGTACCCCAACCTCGTGGGCATGGGCAAAGGCGACGGGCACTTCGTGTCCTTCGGCGTGCTCGATGCCGCGAGCCGCGAGCTCAACGACCGCTACCTGCCGGCAGGCATCGTCGTGCTCGATGAGGACGGCACGCTCCACATCTCCGATGTGGACGCCGATCTCATCACCGAGGATGTCACGCACGCGTTCTACCAGAACGGCGCGCCGCTCAACCCGCAGGACGGCGTCACCGTCGCGCAGTGGCCCGAGGACGGCAAGAACTTCGACAACAAGTACACCTGGTGCAAGGCCCCGCGCTACGACGGCAAGCCCTACCAGGCCGGCGGCATCTCGCGCATGCTCGCGGGGTACGCGCGCGGCGTGGAGCCGATCGTCAAGCTCGTGGACGACGCGCTCGCCAAGACGGGCCTCGCCCTCACCGACCTCGACTGCGTGGCGGGGCGCCTGCTCACGCGCGTGCTCGAGGCGGCCTACGTGGCCGATAAGATGGAGGACGACTTCAACGAGCTCGTCGCCCTCATCAAGGACGGCAAGGCCGAGTATTACACGGCCGCCGCGACGACGACGGGCAAGGGCCTGGGCCTTTGGGAGGCGCCCCGCGGCGCGCTGCTCCACACCGAGACGGTCAAGGACGACGTGATCACCCACTATCAGGAGATCATCCCGTCCACCTGGAACCTCTCGCCGATCGACGGGTCGAACCAGCCGGGGCCGCTCGAGTCCATGCTGCTGAACACTGAGGTCACCGATATCGAGAAGCCGCTCGACGCGGTGCGCATCGTGCACAGCGTCGATCCGTGCACGGCGTGCGCGTGCCATGTGACCGAGCCCAAGACCGGGAAGTCGTTCAGCGTGGTCACGTCTCCGTGGGGGGTGGAGTAGATGGCGCATATGGCGCATTACCGCGAGGCGCACCCGCTGCCGTTCGTGGTGACCCACTGGGTCAATCTGATCGCGATGATCTTCCTGATCTGCACCGGGTTCTACATCCACTATCCGCTGTTCGGCGGCGTGATGTCGATTGCGCGCGGGCTGCATATCTTCTTCGGCATCGTGCTGATCTTGAACTGCCTGGTCCGCGTGGTGCTGGCGTTCTTCATCAAGAGCGCGCCGGCGCCGGGCACCCGCGAGACGGTGCTCGACGTGAAGACCTGGCTGCCGCAACGCGACAACCGCCATCAGCTCTGGGCCTGGATCAGCTATTACCTGTTCCTGCGTCGCGAGCATCCGATTGCGGCCAAGCTCGGCGTGCCGCAGAAGATCGTGTACCTGCTGATTCCCGTGCTGATCCTGTTTACGGGCTACACCGGTTTCTGCCTCTGGGGGACCACTGCCGGAATGCCGATCTTCGCGGCCGGCATGGACTTCCTTGGCGGGCCGATGAAGGTGCGTATCCTGCACTATTTCATGATGTGGGTGTTCCTGGCGTTCATGTGCATCCACGTGTACCTTTCGCTGATCGAGGGCGTGAGCCCGGCCAAGCTGATCTTCTTCTGGAAGGAGACGCCGGGTTTGGTGTACGACCCCGAGACGATGAACATCGTGGGCTTTGACGGCATGGGCGAGGAGCCCGATTGCGGCGAGACGTTCAAGGATAAGAAGTAGCGGATTTATCTGCTGCGTTTGATGAGAGGGCCCCGGCGCTGCGCGCCGGGGCCCTCTTTTGCGCCGTGGGCGCGCGGTGGACGCGCTAGCGCGCGAGCACGCCGATTACAGCACGTCGATGGTGTAGGTGCTCGGGTGCCGCGCGGGTGTGCTGGTGCCGGCGACGCAGGTGCGGGCGTTGTGAGGGCTGCGGGCGCGTTTGGGAGCCGCAGACGAGCGGGCAGCGGGAGCGGCGGTGGCATGTTTCAGGAGGCTGGGCATGATATGCCGCGCGCGTTCTGCAATAGTGCGCCGGAAAAGCCGGTAGAAGCCAGGCGATGGTGCACCCGTTCAAGGCCGAGGCGCCAACTGTACAAACTTAGCCACTTTGCTGAAGGTTTCGATATCGCTCTGGCAAACCTCGGCACTTTGCTGAAGGTTTTTGGCGAAGCACAATGTATCCCGGAAATCAGCACGACGCTGACCTGCGGTTTTTATGACGCGCAAACGTCGGCTACTCATTGCCAACCGAAAAACCTTCAGCAAAGTGCCGAGTTTTGTCGCGCCATAGCCAAAACCTTCAGCAAAGTGCCGAGTTTTTCCCGGGGGCAGCTTGCAGCTGAGGAAACGAAGTACACGCAAAGGGTGGTAGGTCCCGGGACTCCCTCAACTGGTATCTGATTTTTGTACATATGGTGATAAAAATGTACAAATGCAACTGTTTTGCACGTTTCGCGACCGCGTGAGTGATACTTGGAGACAATGCATACAGAGACGTCAGACCTGCAGCTCGTCTCTCCAGCCGGCCCGTGCCGGCGCCAAACCCGGGCGTCTCGGAAGCGCCCGGGTTTTTGGTGTAGGGTGGGCGTGCGGCCCCTGCGCTCGGCCGCGGACGGGAGGCCCATGGACATCGCGGTGATCTGCATCGGCAACGAGTACCAGCTTGACGATGGCTTTGGCCCGACGGTCGCACGGTACCTCGTCGCGCGCTATAGCTTTCCTGAGAACGTCCGCGTGCTCGATCGCGCCGTCATGGGCTATGCGATCGTGCCAGACCTCATGGAGGTCGATGCCGTGGTGGTCGTCGACGCCCTTGACGGAACCGGCGCCGAGCCGGGAACGGTTCTCGCCTTCGACCCGGAAGATGCCGCTGGCGCGGGCGAGATGATGTCGCTTCACCAGATCCGCTTCGCCGATGTCCTATCGGCAGCTCGATTCATGGGTGCCCGCTGCGCGACGGGCCGATGCTTCGGCGTCCAGGTGGCCGATACGGGTGCGGGCGCATTGGAAAGGGGCCTCACGGCGCCTGTCGCGGCGGCGGTTCAACCCTGCGCTGAGGCCGTTGTGGCGTATCTTGCACGCTCGATGAATTGCGCAGTCACAGAGAAAGCAGGCGGTGACCTGCTGAAATAGAAGTTTGCCTCGGAGTGCTCCGGTGCGAAATGGCAGCCTTGGCTTGACTGTCGGGGCGCTCCCCGCGCATGATGGCCCCACCCCTCCACGCACGCCTCGGGCAAGGAGGTAGTGCGATGAATCTATTCCTAGAGACGCCTCAACAGGCGGCGGAGCGAGCACGGCGCGAAAGTCGAGCGCGCGGGTCGTCGGACTCGGACGGGGACCTTGGGTCCCGCCTGTTCGATGGATGCGCGTTTGAATCTGAGCCGGCTGTGGAGCGCGCGCTCGAGCGCGCGTCGGCTGCAGGGCGCTCGTCCGAACCCGATCCGGCCACCGAGAGCGCGTATGCCACGGAGGCGCCCGTGAGCCGCGCGGCGGAGGCCGCGTTCGCGCCGGTCCATGATTCCTACGAGGCCGAGCTCGCGTTCGCGCGGCGTCGCTCGCGACGCCGGGTTCTCGGCCGCATCCTGCGTTCGATCGGGCTGGCGGTTGCGCTGCCCCTGCTGCTGGCGCTCATCTTCTTCGCCTCGTACACGGTGACGCTTATCTTGAACGGGGCGTCGCCTCAGGAGGTCATGGAGCAGCTTCATGCGCTCGTCGCCCATATCGAGGAGGTGGCGCGCACGATTCTCCCCGTGGGCTGATACCGCCGGGCCGCTTGCGCTGAGCTGATGCCGCCGGGACGCTCCACGCTGATTTGCTACTGATGGCCTCTCGCACCCGACCGAAGGGTCCGGCATGTGCGCATCGACCGCGCGTGGGCTGCGAGGGGCGAGAGTGAAAGGAGGTTGAAGAGGCGGGAGCAAACATGGCGCAAACCCAGGGCAAGTGAAGCCGCCGGATCGCCTCATGCCGAGACCGCGCCGCGAAGCGAGGTACGCGTACAATCTCATGGGATATGCGCGAGCCCGCATGAGAGGATGGCGATTGCATGGGCCAGGTGACAAAGGTGGGCGATGCGCCTGCGGAAACCTCCCGCCTACCGGTGGCGGAGGAGGCCCTGCCCCAGCCGGGGCCGGGCAAGCGGTTCGTCGGCTACTGCCGCGCCTGCCGCTGCTTCCAGGAGCTCGACGCCTCCTGCAAGGATCACCTGCGCCATGACCGTCACCAGATGGCGATCATCCTCGAGCTGCCCCGCGACCGTCCGCTCTATCATATCCCGGCGTTCAACTGGGGAGCCTTCCTCATGCCGCCCATCTGGGGCGCAGGGCACGGCCAGGTCTTCGCGGTCGTGCTCTATCCCGTGTGGATCATGGTGGACAACCTGGTTTGGGCCGCGCTCCACGGCCAAGGCAGCCCCGCGCTCGCGGCGATCGCCCTTATCGGCACCCTCGCGTTCATGTTCTTCTACGCCCGCACGGCGAACCACGTGGGCTACATGCGCGTGATCACGTCGAAGTCCCCTGAGGAGTACGCGGCGGGGGAGCGGCGCTGGGCGGTTGCGATGGGCGTTCTTGCCGCCGCGATGGTGGCCTTCGCCACCTGGTACAACCTCACGGTGCGAATCTGAGGGAGCCGCGAACTTGTGTCCGCACGCCCCCGTATAATGGTCGGCAACCAGATCACAAGGGAGGAAGCACGTGGATCTCACGGTAATCATCTTGGTCATGGCGTTCATCGGGGCCGTGGTGGCCGGTCTCGCGGCCCTCTTCGCCGCTCGCGCCCAAACCGCTGCATCGGCCCAGCAGACGCGGGTAGACCAGGCGCTCGCGGCCCTCGAGCAGGCGAACAACGCCCTCACCGCGCTGAATGCGAGCCTCGCCCAGGCCCGGGAGGAGGTGGCCGGCGTCGCGCGTCAGCAGGTGGCCGATTCCTCCGCCGCCCAGCAACGGCATGACGCCACGCTCCACCAGGTATCCCAGGCCACCGAGCGCGTCGATGCCCTGCGCCGTGAAACCGAGGGCCACCTCACGGCCCAGCGCGACGCCACCGCCGCCCAGATCACCGAGATGCGCGGTATCGTCGACACCAAGCTCACCGAGACGCTCTCGCGCCAGTCCGGCGAGCTGCGCGATCAGCTCGCCAAATTCGACGAGCGCTTCAGCGGCTTCCAAACCCAGATCCAGGGCTTCCAAGATCAGATGACCCAGGGCCTCAAGGCGAGCTCGGACGCGGCCACCAAGAACCTCGGCGAGGTGCGCCAGACGGTCGAGCGCCAGCTCACCACCATCCGCGATGACAACGCGGCTCAGCTCGAGCGCATGCGCACAACGGTTGACGAGAAGCTCTCCAAGACGCTGAACGAGCGGCTCAGCACCTCGTTCAAGCAGGTGAGCGACTCGCTCGATGTCGTTTCCAAGGGCCTGGGCGAGATGCGCACCGTCGCCTCCGGCGTGGGCGATCTCAAGCGCGTCCTCTCCAACGTGAAGACCCGTGGCATCCTCGGCGAGGTGCAGCTCGGGGCCATCCTCCGTGAGATTCTCTCGGTGGATCAGTACCTCGAGGACGTCGCCACGGTGCCCGACAGCTCGGAGCGCGTGGAGTTCGCCGTCAAGCTGCCCGTCGAGGGTGGCGACCCCATCCTTCTGCCGATCGACTCCAAGTTCCCCGGAGACGCCTACGAGCATCTGCGCGAGGCGCTGGAGGAGGGTGACGCCGACGCTGTCGCAACCGCCCGCAAGGTGCTCGAGCGCCAGATCAGGGCCGAGGCCAAAGACATCTCCGAGAAGTACCTGAGCGTGCCGGCCACCACGAGCTTCGGCATCATGTTCCTGCCGTTCGAGGGGCTCTACGCCGAGGTCGTGAACATGCCCGGCCTCGTGGAGCTCCTGCAGCGCGACTACCGGGTGAACGTCGCCGGCCCGAGCACCATGGCCGCGATCCTCAACAGCCTCCAGATGAGCTATCAGACCTTCGCGTTCCAGAAGCGCGCGGACGAGATCCAGAAGGTCCTTTCGGCCGTCAAGGCGGAGTTCCCCAAGTACCAGAAGGAGCTCGGACGGGCCCTGAAGCAGCTACAGACCGCCGAGAAGACGGTCAACGGCATCATCAGCACGCGCACGAACATGATGGAGCGCAAGCTCAAGAGCGTCGTCGCGCTGGATGACCCGGCCGAGGCCGCCGCCGTCCTCGGGTTCGGGGACGCCCCCGAGATCGAGCTCGATGCCGATGATGTCGAAGACGGCCTTCTCGATGAGGGGGAGGAGTAGCCATGGCGCGCGAGACGAACGCCGCGAAGCGTGAGCGGGGCGTGGAGTTCTGCGAGCGCCTGAATCGTCGCTACGGTCCGGTCGAGTGCTTTCTCGACCACGCGAACCCGTTTCGCCTCGTCATCTCCGTGCTGCTCTCTGCCCAGACCACAGACGCCCAGGTGAACAAGGTCACACCCGAACTCTTCCGTCGGTGGCCGACGCCCGAGGAAATGGCTGGCGCCACGGCGGAGGAGGTGGCCGAGGTCATCAAGTCGCTCGGCTTCTACAAGACCAAGGCCAAGCATGCTGTACAAGCGGCCCAGATGATCATGGCTGATTTCAACGGCGAGGTGCCGCGCACCATGGCCGAGCTCACGCGCCTTCCCGGCGTGGGACGCAAGACCGCGAATATCGTGCTCAACGTGAGCTTTGGCATCGTTGAGGGCATCGCGGTCGACACGCACGTGAACCGCATCGCACATCGTCTCAAGCTCTCGCCTAAAACGCATGAGAAGGAGCCGCTCAAGACCGAGCAGGACCTGCTCAAGATCCTTCCCCAGGAATACTGGGAGAACGTGAACCATCAGTGGATCAGCTTCGGGCGCGAGATCTGCCACGCGCGGGGTCCGCTGTGCGGCGAGTGCCCCATGACAGACATCTGTCCGAGCGCCCGCGTGGCGTAGCGGCTGCCGGGGTTTCGCTGCAGACTCCGAGGCCGGAGCCGCTGCGGAAAGCTGCTCCGGACTTCGCGACGGCGGGGACGGTCGCGGCCCCGCGTCGTGGCCTCTGCGCCTTAGTCCGCCCCCATCCGGCTCGCGGACGGGCGCACCACGGTGTCCAGGTACGAGAAGAAGTACGGATGCTGCCGCGACTCCGAGTGCTCGAACATGATGCCGTTCGAATCGAAGGACTGGCTGCGCACCACCGCCACCGCGGGCAGCGCCGCGGGCAGTTCGAGCAGCTCACGGTCCTCGCTCGTGGCCTCCTCGATCACGATCGAGCGCTTGCTCGTCACGATCTTGAGCCCGAGCTCTCGCTCGATGTAGGCATAGGTCGACTTCGCCGCGATTTCCGGCGTGAGCCCGGGGATCTCCCGATCGAGCACGTAGGTGCGGTCAACCGTCACAGGCACCCCGTCCGCAACACGCCGCCGGTAGATGCGCACGAGCTCATCGCCCACCGAGAAGCCGGTCGTCTGGGCAACGCGCACGTCGGCTCGGAGCCGCTCGAACGAGAGCACGTCGGTGGTGGCCGCGAACCCCATGCGCTCGGCCTGCTCCGAGAACGACTCGAGCGCGATGCGCGAGTAGGTCGCATCGGGCTCCTTCTCCGGATGCCAGATCACGCGCACGCCCTTGCCGTGGATCGGCTGCACGTAGCCGTCCTGCGCGAGCTCGGAGAGGGCGCGCCGGATGGTCGAGCGCGAGCAGCTGTACTGCCGGGCGAACTCGTTCTCGGAAAGCAGCAGCGACTGGTACTGCATCGCCCCGCTCTCGATGCTGCGCTTGATGTCGGCGTAAATCGATTGGAATACGGCCTTCGGCATGCCGCCCCCATTTCTTCCCATGCTTGTTCGAACATCATAGATACCCAACGGCCGAAAGCGCTTGCATCGTACGCTCACCGACCAAAACCGACCGTTCACGGGCTCCCCACCTCCGGACCATACAACTTGTTCGAGCAAGATGGCAAGATACAGACCTAACTTGTACGAACAAGTTTGAGCCACCCATGGCGCCGGATGGGTCACCGTCGGTTCGGACAAGATGTCGCCGCGCGTCCTTTCCGAAGGACGCCAAGGAAAGGGAAAGGGGATCTCCTGCCATGATGCAGAAAATCCAAAAGTTCGGTGGGGCGATGTTCACGCCCGTGCTGCTCTTCTCGTTTGCGGGCATCACGGTCGGCCTCGGCACGCTCTTCACCACCGAGGTCATCTTCGGGCCGCTCGCCGCGCCGGGAACGCTCTGGTACAACTGTTGGAATGTGGTGCTCCAGGGCGGCTGGACCGTCTTCAACCAGCTCCCGCTCCTGTTCGCGGTCTCCCTGCCCATCGGCATGGCGAAGAAGCAGAACGCCCGTGCCTGCATGGAAGCGCTCATCACCTACCTGACCTTCCACTACTTCGTGAACACGATCCTCACGCAGTGGGGCGGCTCCCTCGGCTTCCCCGACTTCGCCGACATGGAGACGGGCGCCTCCACCGGCCTCGCCATGATCGCCTCGATCAAGACGCTCGACATGGGCATGATCGGCGCGCTCGCCATCTCCGGTATCACGATCGCGCTCCACAACCGCTTCTTCGACACCGAGCTCCCCGAGTGGCTCGGCACCTTCTCGGGCTCGACCTTCGTCTACATCGTCTCCTTTTTCGTGATGATCCCGGTCGCGGTCCTCTCCTGCCTGGTGTGGCCCCACATCCAGGACGGCATCCGCGCCTTCCAGGGCTTCGTCATGGGCACCGGCCTCGTGGGCGTCTGGGTCTTCGTCTTCTGCGAGCGCGTGCTCATCCCCTTCGGTCTGCACCACCTGCTCTACAGCCCCTTCTTCTATGACAACGTCGTCGTCCAGGGCGGCATCTACTCCGCGTGGGCCATGGCCCTGCCGCAGCTCGCCGCCTCCACGGAGTCCCTCAAGGACCTCGCGCCCTGGGCCGCCTACACGGCGACCGGCTGGTCGAAGATGTTCGGCTGCACCGGCATCGCGCTGGCCTTCTACTCCACGGCCAAGCCCGAGAAGCGCCAGCAGCTGCTCGCTATGCTGATCCCCATCACGCTCACGGCCATCGTCTGCGGCATCACCGAGCCGATCGAGTTCACCTTCCTGTTCATCGCCCCGCCGCTGTTCGTGGTCCACGCCGCGCTCGCCGCGACCCTCTCCACGGTCCTGAACGCCCTCGGCGTGGTGGGCGTCTTCTCCGGCGGCCTGATCGAGATGGCCTCGCTGAACTTCATCCCGCTCATGGCCTCGCATGGCATGACCTACCTCATCGCGCTCATCGTCGGCCTCGTGTTCGTGGGCATCTACTTCGTGGTCTTCCGCTTCCTGATCCTGAAGTTCGACTTCAAGATCCCGGGCCGCGAGGACGACGCCGATGGCATCGAGTTCAAGTCCAAGGCTGATTACCGGCGCCAGCAGGAGGAGCGCGGCGGCAAGGTGGCGAGCGCCGCGGCCGCGAAGGAGGCCGGCGTCTCCAAGAACGCCATCCTCGCCGAGAACGTGCTCGACCTGCTCGGCGGCAAGGACAACATCAAGGACGTCACCAACTGCGCCACCCGCCTGCGCGTGAACGTGAACGACGAGACCCTCGTGGCCAGCGACGCCGACTTCAAGGCCATCGGCACGAGCGGCGTCTCCAAGAACGGCAAGTCCATGCAGGTCATCATCGGCCTCAAGGTCGCGATGGTGCGCGAGGAGTTCGAGCGGCTGCTCTAGCCGACAGATACCGCCCGGGGCCGCCCGCCCCGGGCCCGGCCGCGGGGCCCGGTCACCTGCCCTGCCCGATTTCGGTACCACAGGCGTCGCATAAGGTCGCGGCGGCGCCCCTATAAGGAACGCGACCGGATTGTGAGGAACACCATGTCCAAGAAGAGCTACGCGGTCACCATCGCCGGCGGCGGCTCCACCTTCACCCCGGGGATCGCCCTCATGCTGCTCAAGGAGCATGATCGTTTCCCGGTGGACAAGGTCGTCTTCTACGACAACAACGCCGAGCGCCAGGAGATCGTGGCGAAGGCTTGCGAGATCTACTTCAAGGAGAACGCGCCCGAGCTCGACTTCTCCTACACCACCGACCCCGAGGAGGCCTTCACCGGCATCGACTTCGTGCTCGCCCACATCCGCGTGGGCCTCTACGCGATGCGCGAGCAGGACGAGAAGATCCCCCTCAAGTACGGCTGCGTGGGCCAGGAGACCTGCGGCGCCGGCGGCATCGCCTACGGCATGCGCTCCATCGGCGGCGTGATCGAGATCCTCGACTACATGGAGAAGTACAGCCCCGACGCGTGGATGCTCAACTACTCCAACCCGGCGGCCATCGTCGCCGAGGCCTGCCGCGTGCTGCGCCCGAACTCCAAGATCATCAACATCTGCGACATGCCGATCGACCTCATGGACAAGATGGCCGTCATGTGCGGCGTGAAGGACCGTCGCGAGCTGCAGTACAGCTACTACGGCCTGAACCACTACGGCTGGTTCACCAAGATCTACGACAAGGACGGCAACGACCTGATGCCGACCATCAAGGAGCACATGGCCAAGAACGGCTACCTCGACGGCATCGAGCATGAGGAGGGTAAGGAGCAGCACATCGAGGAGAGCTGGATCCACACCTTCGGCAAGGCCAAGGACACCTACGCGGTCGATCCCGAGACGATCCCCAACACCTACCTCAAGTACTATCTCTTCCCCGACTACGTGGTGGAGACCTCCAATCCCGAGTACACGCGTGCGAACGAGGTCATGGACGGCCGCGAGAAGAAGGTCTTCGGGGCCTGCCGGAAGGTCATCGAGAGCGGCACGGCCGAGGGCGCGGGCTTCGAGGCCGACGCGCACGCCACCTACATCGTGGACCTCGCCTGCGCGCTCGCCGAGAACACGATGGAGCGCTTCCTCCTGATCGTGCCGAACGACGGCGCGGTGTCCAACTTCGACGAGACCGCGATGGTCGAGGTTCCCTGCATCGTGGGCAAGAACGGCTACGAGAAGATCTGCCAGGGCAAGGTGCCGCAGTGGCAGAAGGGCATGCTCGAGCAGCAGGTCAGCGTTGAGAAGCTCGTGGTCCAGGCATGGGTTGAGGGCAGCTACCAGAAGCTCTGGCAGGCGCTCTCGCTCTCCGCGACGATCCCCTCGGCCAAGGTCGCGAAGCAGATCCTCGACGATCTGATCGAGGCGAACAAGGGCTATTGGCCCGAGCTGAAGTAACATCGGCGTGAGCGCGGGCCCGTCGGCGTGTGTCGGCGGGCCCGTTTTCTGATGACGAGGGAGGATCGCGATGGCGAAGAGGAGTCGGGCCGCCTCGGCGGCGCGCGGCACGAAGGCGGACCCGCGGCGCGCGGATGCGGGCGCGGGGGTCGGCGCGGGCAGTGAGGGCGCGGACGCGGACGCCGGTGCCCTGGCGCCGGGCATGGACACGCCGCGCGAGCGCCTGACGCGGCGGATCTTCACCACCGTTGAGGTCGTACTCGTGGCGATCCCCTTCGTGCACCTGGGCTTCGCCGGGGTGCTGAACGCCGGCACCGCGGCCATGGAGAGCCTGCGGGTGATGCTCGAGCAGAACCCGGCCTTCCTCGTGAGTTTCATTGCGGCGCTCCTCCAGCCCTTCGTGGCGTATCTCGTGCGGATCGCGTACCGCCATTACGCGCGGGGCGACGCGGGATACGCGGCTGGAAACCTCGTGGGGCTCCTCTGCGCCGAGCTGCTGATGCAGAACATGGTGGGCATCGTTGGGATGGCGGTGCTCCTGTGGCGGACGTGGGGGAGGGCCTCTCTGGCTCTGGGTCCCTGGGCGCGTGGGCGGCGCGCGGGCGGTGTGCTTGCTGACGTGTCGGGCCCGCTCGTGGCCGTGGTGCTCGCAGGGCTCTGCGCGCTCGCGAACGCCCGCCTGGGCGGGTGAGGCGCGGGCTGGTGGCGCAGGCCGGGGAGACGCCGGTCGCCGGGGCTTGCCGTCCGCGCGGTCCTTTCCGCCTGCCCGCCGCCCGGTTGGGCCCTTTCCGCCCGCTCGCCGTCAAAAAGGTGCAAAGCCGTCAGGTTGATGCCGAATCCGGTGTCAATCTGACGGCTTTGCGCCTTTCTGTGCGGAGGCCGACCCCCAAAGGTGCAGAGCCGCAGCTTTTGCAGCGATTCCGGCAACAACCTGACGGCTTTGCATAGGTCGCCGAGCGTGTCGCGAGGACATGCCGGCGACGGGAAACAAAGCGCCCCAGGCGCTTCAAATGAAGAAATATTTTTGTTTGCGCAACGTTGAGAATCGTTACACAACAACCCCCTATTTTCAGCTCAAGAACAGCGAATCTCTTAAGAGATCTGAGAGCATTTTCAGAATTTGCTTAAGATTAAAAAAATAAAATACGAGGTTGGCCAACCTTTTCTGAAGACGAGCCGGTTAGATGGGATGTGCATTGAAGCAGCTCCTCATCTTTTGAGGCCGAGGAGCAAGTCGGGAAAGGACACCCCAAATGAAGAAGACGCACAATGTTGCCATTGTGGCCGGCTTGAGTCTCAGCGTGCTGCTGGGCGCCGCGCCCGCCACGGTCTACGCTGCGGAGGCCGCTGCCCCTGCCGCGCAGGCTGACGTCAAGACCGCGACGGTCATCTACCAGTTCACCGACGCGTCCGGCTCCCACAAGCAGGTCAAGGAGGTCACCTCCGAGAACTGGCTCTCCTACAGCCCCGCCGGCATCGTCGCCCCGAAGGGCCAGCACTTCACCGGCTGGACCGCTGAGGACGGCTCCAAGCCCGTTTTCGGTGTGACGGAGCGCCTCGTCGCGGCCTTCGCCCCCGACGCCCCGGTCGTGAAGACCGCCGTGCGCACCTACTACATCCCCACCGCCAAGGGTGAGCGCGGCAAGGTCAAGGAGGTCACCTCCGAGAACTGGCTCAGCCAGACGTTCGATGACATGATCATCCCCGCGGGCAAGCACCTCGCCGGCTGGTCCGCCACGAAGGGCGGCGCCAAGCTCTCGCTCGGCGACTTCGCCAACGTTGAGCGCCTGTACCCGGTGTTCGAGCTCGACGTCAAGAACGCCACGCTGATCTACACCTACCCGACCGCCAACGGCACGGTCAAGGAGGTTAAGGAGGTCACTTCCGACAACTGGCTCACCTATGTCCCCGAGCGCCTCGTTGCCCCTGCGGGCAAGCACCTCGCTGGCTGGTCTGATGTCGAGGGTGGCGCTGCTCTCACCGCTGATGCCGACATCTACAAGTACGAGCGCCTCTTCCCGGTCTGGGCTGACGGCGAGGCCCCGGTGAAGCCGGTCGACCCCACCAACCCCGAGACCCCGACCAACCCCGAGACTCCTAACAAGCCCGAGGAGAACAAGGACGACGAGGTCAAGCCCGAGGATAAGGGCGAGAAGAAGGACGAGCAGAAGGCTGAGAAGAAGGCCGTCAAGAAGTCCAAGAAGAAGGCTGCCCTCCCGCAGACCGGTGACCCTGTCTTCATGATCACCTCCGCTGCGTCGCTGACCGGCATCGCCGCGACCGCTGTCGGTATGTACATGACCAAGCGTCGCAAGTAAGCGCGAACTCGCTGCTTCACTCGCGGGCTCTTCTGAGTCCATCGCATGAAGGCCCCTTGGGATCCCGACTCCCAAGGGGCCTTTTCGCATGCCGCGCACACGCAGTGTCTCAGCCGCCCCGGCGCGCGACCTCAGCCGCCCCGGCCCGTTGCCGGGTTGGCGCGATATCTCGATAGGACGCGAGCAAGCCGCAGCGGCATCGACACGCGCGGGGGCACGAGCACGCCACCTCGGGCGGCGCGCCCCGCCCGCATCGCCTGGCGGGCACTCGCGCCCCGCCCCGCCCGCATCCCCTCGCCGCTCGCTCAAGACCCGCAGCAGAAGAAAGCGCCCCGCGAGGAACATCCTCACGGGGCGCTCAAAGCGCTTGGAGAACCGTCGGCGACCGCACGGGCCGCGCGATCAGAGTCCGCTGTAAAGGGCGCGCGGCCCAGATGAGACCTTCAGCACGAGGAACTTCGTCGTTGTCCCGAGTGTGAGCACGTCACCGCTCTCGATCGGCACCATGTGCCGCGCCTCCCCGTCGATACGCGTGCTCCGCGGCTCCTCGATCGTCTCGACCGAGCCATCCTCGGTGATGACGGTGGACCCATTGGTCGAGCCCAGACCCGTCGCATACCAGGCATCGTCAACGAACGAGATGCGCAGGTGCTGATGGGAGACATCGACGCCCACGTTGTTGATGGCGCGCTCGCCCTCAACGTAGGAGCCGATCACCGTGCCCTGCTCGTCCTTCATGAGCGGGTAGATCGGGGGAAGCGCCCCACCGGTTGGGGAGAGGCGGAGGAGCCCGAGATCCTGCATGCCCTCGCCGTCCTCCTCGGCAGGATGCGGGCTCGGCAGGACGTGGCCCTCGGGGCATCCGGTGGTGTCCAAGGTGGTGAAGGTGAAGGCCAGCTTGTTGCGGGCGAACCGCCGCACCTCGTTGGCCGCCTCCGTGGGGTCGGCGATGTATCCGCACACGATGAAGTTGAGCAGGTTCATGAGGAACCGATCGCTCGGCTTGATGGCCTCCTGGGCGTTGATGCGGTCGATCGTATTGAGGCAGATCGCCCACTCGCGACCGCAGTCGAACAGCGCTTGGGCCATCTGGTCCGGCGCGACCGTGCGGTAGTGGAGGTAGACCTCCTCGATATCGATGTCCATCTCCTTCGTCTTGGCGAGGATGAGGGACGCGAGCCGTTGCACGCTCTGATTGAAGTCTGCAAACATGGCCGGATCGGCCTTGCCACAGGGAATGTGCACGACGCTCCGGGAGAGATAGGTTTTGTCTTCGATGCGCAGGCGGGGCGCGAGCCCCTTGCCCTCAGAACGACCGGTGAGCAGAATGCGCGCTGCATCGCGGTTGTTGATGTTGGCAAAGCTTCGGAGGTCGGAATAAAGAATCTCCGAAGGTGTCTGTATCTGTACGTTCATTCGTCACTCCAACCATTATCTGGTAGAAGATCCGTGGGGCAGCACCCCAACTTGCGGGCCATTACACAAGATAAGACTACTTGTGCAATGACATTATCTGTTGCGCAATGCGGTTAATTAGGTGACCGGTTGCTTATTTAGAACGACCGGCTAGCTGTGATTAAAAAAATTAGGGGGAGGGGTTGCTCATAGAGATATTGTGCAACAATGGTTGGGCAACTCGACGGCCGAGGAAGGAGGGGGTTTGTCACGAGTGAGAGCGGTCGATGCGATAGAAGAGGGGAGTGTCGCTTCGTCTCCTCCCGTCTCCGCGGGGTACAATGGAGGCGCATAGACCGATCCCGAACCCGTGCAGGCATCCTGCGCGGGCGTTTCGCGTTGCCATGCGAGCGCCCGAACCGGCGGCGGGCCGGGCGTCCGAGCCGTCGCTGGGCCCGCGTGCGGGCGACGGCCGCAGCGCAACTGCGTCCGGCTCCATGTCGGTCGCCGCTGTCTCTGCGTCCGGCTCTGCGCATGCCCACCCCCCCGCGTCCGCCCCGGCCCCGCTCCGCACTGGCGCAGCCCTGGCTCCGCGCATGCCCGCGCCCCATCCCCGAAGGAGACCCCGTGCTCATCCACCGCATCGCCGCGCAGCTCTACACCGCCGACGCCCCGCGCGCCATCGAGGACGCCCTCGCCGCCGGCGGGGACGCGACCCTCGCCGTCTCCCAGTCGGCGCGCACGCTCATGGTCGCGGCGCAGTTCGCCCGGCGTCCGCGGCCCACGGTGTATGTCGTCTCGGGTGAGGACGCCGCCGCCCGCGCGACCCGATCGCTCGCCGCCTACCTGGGCCTCGAGCGCGTCGCGCATTTCCCCGAGCGCGCCGACCTCCCGTGGAGCGACCGAGCGGCGGACGATGCCGTCGTGGCGGCCCGATCGGCCGCCCTCGGACGCGTGGCCCGCGGCGAGGCCTGCGTCATGGTGGCCTCCGCCCGCGCGCTCCTGCGCTGCGTGCCCCCGCGTGAGAGCCGCTACTGGGAGTCCGCCGTCTTCCGCCTCGGTGAGGAGACCTCCTTCGACGGCGTGCCCCGCCGGCTCGTCGGCATGGGCTACACCAGCTCGGAGGCCGCGGACGCGCCGGGGCTCTTCCGGGTGCACGGCGACACCGTCGACCTCTGGCCCGCCCAGGCCACCGCCCCCGTGCGCCTCGAGTTCTTCGGCGACGAGATCGACCGCATCCGGCGCATGGTGGCCTCCACGAGCCAGACCATCGGCGACCTCGAGGAGGTCGAGGTCTACCCCTGCCGGGAGCTCGCCCTCACCGACGACGCCGTGGCCCGCATCAGCCGCGCCCTCTACCAGCCCTCCCAGGACGACACCCAGCTCGCAGCCCTGCTCGAACTCGTCCAGCAGCGCATCGCCGCGCCGGAGCTCGACCGCTTCCTGCCGCTCCTCTACGAGCACACGGTGAGCCCGCTCGAGCACCTCTCCGCGGATGCCCTCGTGATCCTCTCGGAGCCGCGCTCGCTCTTCGATGACTGCACGCGCGCCTATGAGGACCTCGAGCAACGCGCCGGCAACGCGAAGGTCGGGCACCTCGACGGCCTCTACGTGCGTCCCGCCGAGCTCGATTTCGGCTCCCAGCAGCGCCTGAACTACGTGAGCATCATCCGGGCCGGCGGTGCTGTCACGGCAGAGCTCAAGGTGGAGCAGACGGCTATCGCCGGATCGAGCTCGCGGTTCATCTCGCGCGTGCAGGAGGTCGTGAACAACCGCTTCGCCTGCGTCTTCGCGATCCCCGACCGCGGGGCCCGCGAGTCCATGGAGCTCACCTTCACCGACGAGGCGATCCCGTTTGAGGAGTCGCTCTCCGCCGCGCCCGAGAACGCGGGAGCGGTGGGGGAGGACGTGCAGGTCACGCTCCTCAAACGCGAGGCCGACGCCCTGAACGCCCGCACGCTCGAGGAGGGCGCCGCGGGTCCTGCCGTGCCCACGATCACGCGCGGCCGGGTGACCTTCGTCGATGCCGCCCTACCTGCGGGAACGGTCATCCCCGAGGCACATCTCGCCGTGTTCTCCGTCACCGACCTGAACGCCCGCATGGACGCCAAGCGCGGCCGCGGCCGCTCCCGCCGGCGCCGGGTGGACGTGACCGAGATCACCTTCCCGTTCAAGCCCGGCGACTACGTGGTCCACGCCACCCACGGCGTCGCCCTCTTCGCTGAGATCGTGCGTCAGGAGGTCGCGGGCCGCGAGCGCGACTACTTCCTGCTCGAGTACGCCGACGGCGACAAGCTCTACGTCCCCCTTGAGCAGGTGGACCGCATCACGCGCTACGTGGGCCCCGACGGCGCGAACCCCCGACTCACGCGCTTGAACACCGCAGACTGGTCGCGTGCCACGGCGAAGGCGCGGAAGTCAGCCAAGAAGCTCGCCTTCGACCTCGTGGATCTCTACACGCGCCGCTCCTCGGTGACGGGCATCGCCTGCCCGCCCGATACCCCCGAGCAGGTTGAGATGGAGGAGAGCTTCCCGTACGAGCCCACCACCGACCAGCTCGACGCAATCGCCGACATCAAGGGCGACATGGAGAGCGCGAAGCCCATGGACCGCCTGCTCTGCGGCGACGTGGGCTTCGGCAAGACGGAGGTGGCACTCCGCGCGGCGTTCAAGTGCGTTGACTCCGGCCGGCAGGTCATGGTGCTCTGCCCCACGACGATCCTCGCGCAGCAGCACTACCAGACCTTCTTCGACCGCTTCGCCCCCTTCGGCGTGGAGGTCGAGGTGCTCTCGCGGTTCCGCACACCGGCGCAGCAGAAGCGCGCGCTCGCGGCCTTCGCCGAGGGCAAGGTCGAAGTGCTCGTGGGCACGCATCGGCTGCTCTCGGCCGACGTGAACCCGGCGAACCTCGGCCTTGTGATCATCGACGAGGAGCAGCGCTTCGGCGTCCAGCACAAGGAGCAGCTCAAGAACCTGCGCGAGCAGATCGACGTGCTCACGCTCTCGGCGACGCCGATCCCCCGCACGATGCAGATGGCGATCTCGGGCGTGCGCGACATGAGCCTGATCACCACGCCGCCCACTGGCCGCCGGCCTGTGACCGTGCACGTGGGCGAGTACGACCCCGACGTGGTCTCGGCCGCGATCCGCCTCGAGATGGAGCGCGGCGGCCAGGTGTATTACGTGAGCAACCGCGTGAAGGGGATCGACGATGCGGTGGAGCGCGTGCACGAGGCGGCGCCCGAGGTGCGCGTGGGCGTGGCGCACGGCAAGATGAGCCCGCGCGAGGTGGAGGACATGATGATCGCCTTCGCCGCGCATGAGATCGATGTGCTCGTGGCCACGACGATCATCGAGAGCGGCATCGACAACCCGCATACGAACACGCTGATCATCGAGGACTCGCAGCGCCTCGGCCTCGCCCAGCTCTACCAGCTCAAGGGACGCGTGGGGCGCTCGGCCACCCAGGCGTTCGCCTACTTCATGTTCCCGGGCGAGCTGCCGCTCACCGAGGAGGCCACGGAGCGCCTGACGGCCCTCTCCGAGTTCCAGGATCTGGGCAGCGGCATGCGGATCGCCATGCGCGACCTCGAGATCCGCGGCGCGGGGTCGCTCGTGGGGGCGGAGCAGCATGGCAACCTCTCGAGCGTGGGCTTCGACCTGTTCACTCAGATGCTCGGCCAGGCGGTGGCCGAGGCGCGAGGTGACGCGGCGAGCACGGTGGAGGCGACGTCGCTCGCACTCAACCTGCCGGCCGACTTCTACCTGGATGAGGAGTACTTGCCGGCGGTGGACAAGCGGGTGCTCGTGTACCGGCGCCTCGCCGCAGCGGAGGACCTCGCTGCGGTCGATGCCGTGCAGGCGGACTGCGAGGAGGAGTTCGGCGCGCTTCCGGAGGCAGCTCAGAACCTCTTCGATCGCACGCGCCTGAAGATCCGCGCGGGTCGGCTGGGACTCGAGAGCGTGGGGCTCACAGGCGGCAAGCTCGTGTTCCAGGGGATCGATGTGCCGCGCGACGTGGCCTTCGACCTGCGCGGCAAGCTCGGGGCGATCAACTTCCCCAAGAGTCGCAAGTTCACGGTGCCCTACCGGGCGGGCGCGGGCGCCGGCAGCGGCCTCGGCCGCGGGATCGACGCCTCCGCCGAGGGCGCGGGCGTGGTCCAGGTGGCGCTCGCCCTCACGGCGATGCTCGGCGAGAGCGACGACGAATAGGCGGCGACCGGCGCCGAGGCGCGGTGAGGCTTCCGGTCTCGACCCCGTGCGTTCGCATATGAGCTGGTAAACGGCATGCGTTGGCGGTCGACCCTGCAAAAACGCACATTTTTCGACCGAACTTTGTGCGAGACTCCCACATTCTTCGACCGAACTTCGTGCGAGACTCCCACATTTTGGAAGGGAAGATGCTACCATTGCCATGATGAGAGAGATGGGGGTGCAGCATGGAACGTTCGGTGATGGCGGACCTGATCGCATGGAAAAACCGTTCGGATCGAAAGCCGCTGCTTCTCCGCGGAGCGCGGCAGACGGGCAAGACGTGGATCGCCGAGGAGTTCGGAAGCCGTGAATTCGACGATGTGGTGAAGATCGACTTCATGCTCGACGATCGCGCGCGGCAGCTCTTCGAACCCGACCTTGACCCGCATCGTATCGTGCAGGAGATCGAACTCAGGACGGGCCGCAGCATCGATCCGGAGCGAACCCTTCTGTTGCTCGATGAGATCCAGGAGGTTCCGCGCGGAATTACCTCGCTCAAGTATTTTTGCGAGCGAGCACGGGAGTATCACGTGCTCGCCACGGGGTCCTATATGGGCATCTCGTTGCGGCGCGAAGGGGAGTCCTTTCCGGTGGGCAAGGTTGACGAGCTCACCTTGAGGCCGCTTTGCTTTGAGGAGTTCGTGCGGGCTGTGGCGGGGGACCCTCTCGCAGATGCGCTGTCAGAGGGCAACATGGAGCGTCTGCAAAGCGTTTCAGATCTGCTCGTGGGCCATCTCAAGAATTACTTCGTGGTCGGCGGCATGCCGGAGTGCGTTCAAGCGTTCCAGCAAACGGGGGATCTCGCTGAGGTCCGAAGGCTGCAGCTCGGTATTCTCTCAGCCTATGATGCGGATTTCAGCAAGCATGTGCCGACGAGGCTGCTTGAGCGTGTGCGCCTGGCATGGCAGTCCCTTCCTTCCCAGCTTGCGAGAGAGAATCGTAAATTCATCTACGGAGCCGTTCGCCCCGGCGCCCGGGCGCGCGATTTCGAAGAGGCGATTCAATGGATCTGCGACTACGGAGCAGCGATACCGGTCGGACGGGTCTCGGCTCTACGGTTTCCGCTTGCCGGGTACGCAGAGGTCGGCTCGTTCAAGCTCTTCGGCCTCGATGTCGGTCTCCTTGGGGCTCAGGCCGGGCTTGATCCGCGAGTCATCCTCGAAGGGTCGCAGCTCTTCACCGAGTTCAAGGGGGCCCTCACCGAGCAGTATGTGGGGCAGGAGCTGCAATGTCAGGGGCTCACATCGTGGTATTGGTCGTCGTCGACGGGTAAGGCGGAGACTGACTTCGCGGTCGAATGGGATGCGACGGTGCTGCCGATTGAGGCGAAGGCGGGGGAAAACCTGAGGTCCAAGAGCCTGAGGACGGCATGCGACAAGTTTGGGCTTGCGCGGGCCGCGCGCACCTCGCTCTCTCCCTACCGCGATGACGGATGGCTCGTGAATGTTCCCCTTTGGGCAATCTGCCAGCTTCGCCGTTTGGCATCCGGGGGCGCGCGGACTGCATTATGATGGCCGTCGTGGCCGGACTCGTAGGAAGGTTGTCGCCATGTCGGATGCTGCGGAGGACCCGTCAAACCACGAGGTGGGCGGCGTCGTTCCCATGTCAGGGTGCCAGACGAGCGAGGAGGCCGAGCGCTCGCGGCGCATCGCCGAGAAGCGCAGCTCGCGGCCGGGACGGGCGCGGTTCATCGCGACCCTCAACCTCGGCATCATCCTCACGGCCATCGCGATCGTGCTCTTCAAGTCGCCCAACGGTTTCGCGTTCGGCGGCACTTCGGGTTTGTCGATCGTGCTCTCCAAACTCTTCCCCACGATGCCGGTGAGCGCCTTCATGTGGGTGATCAACGTGATCCTCGTGGTGCTCGGTGTGATCTTCCTCGATCGACGGACCGTGGGTTGGAGCATCATCGCGTCGTTTCTGCTCTCCGCGTACGTGTCCCTGTTCGAGTGGATCTTCCCCACGAACATCTCGATCACGGGCGACATGTGGCTCGACCTCTGCTTCGCGGTGATCCTCCCCGCGCTCGGCAGCGCGATCGTGTTCGACATCGGCGCGTCCACCGGCGGCACGGACATCATCGCGATGATCCTGAACCGCCGCTCGAGTCTGGAGATCGGCAAGGCGCTCATGGCCGTCGACGTGGCGATCGTGCTGGTGGCGGCCGTGCTCTACGGCCCGCGCGTGGGTCTCTACTGCATCCTCGGCCTGTTCGCGAAGACCCTTGTGGTGGACGGTGCGATCGAGAGCCTGCATCTCCGGAAGGTGTGCACGATCATCAGCTCCCAGCCTGAGGCCGTGGAGCGCTATATCGTGAAGGCGCTGCACCGGAGCGCGACGATCACGCCTGGGTACGGTGCGTATTCAGGGCGCCGCGTGATGCAGATCATGAGCGTGCTCTCACGGCGCGAGGCCATGCGACTGAGACGCTATGTGCGCGAGATCGACCCCGGCGCGTTCATGACGATCGTGAACAGCTCGGAGATCATCGGGCGCGGTTTCCGCGGGCTGAACTAGGGGCGGGCCGCGGCGAGCGGCGGTGGCGTGGGCGCGGGCGCGGCGGGCGCGGTAGCGCGGCGGCGGCGCGACGGTGCGCGGTGCTGACGCTGCGAGCGTGGCGCATAGGTTTTGTTGTGATGCGAGCGTGGGGATGCAGCGCCCCGTACTCCCCGCGTTCCAAAATGGCGGTGGTGAACGATGCCGTGCGGGCTACGGCAGGTAGCGTCATAAAACAGCAGGTCAACATGCGTACCAAAAACGCGGTTGTGAACGAATCGTTCATAGGTGGCATTTCGGTACGCCAGAATCGTTCACAACCGCGATTTTGGTACGTGGGGCGGCGTGTGGCTTGCATGACGCCTGGCATCCGGGTGGCTTCCGCGCTCCCGACCGCTCACTCCCGCAATCGAGCCGTTCGCCGTAACCGACCCTCTCGAAAATGTGCAGACCTCCACCTCATTTCGCACTGAATCAACCCCATTTGTACACGGATTTCTATGCAAGCACCGCACCCGCAGAGCGCGATCCCACCGGCATCAGAACCCCGCTTTGTCCAGTCGCATTGAATCTACCAGCACCTCCGCCAGACATTTGTACAAAAAACGCACCGGCCCACCCTGGCATTTTTGAACCATGTCTAGTATTGTCCTTTTTGTCTATGGATGTATAAATACAAATCAAGGAAAGGGACATGGACATGATCAAGACCACGAACTCGGTGCCGTTGCACAGCCAGGCGTCCAATTACATGAGGGAGAAGATCTATAACCGAGAGTGGCCTGTGGACGAGCAGATCCCAACGGAGTTCGAGTTGATGGACATCCTCGGGATGAGCCGCGGAACGGTCAAACGGGCGATCAAGGCGCTGGTGGATGAGGGCCTGCTCGTTCAGATCCGCGGCAAGGGCACCTTCGTCACACGACCGAACATCACCCACCCCTCGGGCAACTGCCTCCTCTCGTTTGCGGAGTCGCTACACTCGCAGGGTGTCGAGTTCGAGACACATGTCCTGGAGCAGCGGGTCATCCCCGCGGACGAGTTCCTCGCAGACAAGCTGCAGGTGCCCGTCAACGCTCCGGTCCTCTTCCTCCGGCGTGTCAGAAGCTCGGGAGGCGAACCGATCATGTACATCGAGAACCGGGTCAACCTCCTGCAAGCGCCGGGGCTGGACGAGGTTGACTTCGAGACGGAAGCGCTCTTCCCGTCGATGGAGCGGTGCGCGGGCAAGCGAATCGGGTATTCGAGCGCCCGCTATGCCGCGAAGATCGCGGGCGAGCAGCGCGGTGGGATCCTGCACGTGGGCGAGGAGGCCCCGGTGCTCCACCTGGAGCAGCAGATCTTCTACGCCGACAACACCGTCACGGAGTGGGGCAACGTCTGGCTGAGAGCGAACCGCTACGTTGTGGGGACGATCCTGCAACGCGTCTAGCTGAAGGGAAGTATGGAAATGCCCCTCGTCGACATGAACACCCTGGTCGGGATCGCCCGCCGCCAGGGGGTGATGCTGCCCGCCTACAACACCACCAACATGGAGATGACCCTCGCCATCATGGACGCCTTCGAGGCGAACGGGATGCCCGGCGTCGTCCAGATCGCCCCCACCAACGTCCGCCTGACGGGCTACGGCCTCATCGCCGGCGCCGCCCGGGCGGCCGCGGAGCGCTACACGGTGCCGATGGCCCTCCACCTCGACCACGGCAAGACCCTCGAGGACGTGAGGTGCGCGGTCGCGGCCGGCTTCACCTCCGTCATGATCGATGGGGCGTCGCTGCCCTTCGAGGAGAACGTCCGCCTCTCCCGCCGCGCGGCCGACTTCTGCCACCTCGCGGGCGTCTCGGTCGAGGCCGAGCTCGGCGCCATCCGCGGCAAGGAGGACGACCGCGTGGCCGAGGCCGACTGCCGCACCGACCCCTCCCAGGTGGCCGAGTTCGTCGAGCGCACCGGCTGCGACCTGCTCGCGGTCTCGATCGGCAACGTCCACGGGCTCGAGGAGGAGCCCCGGGTCGACCTCGCCCACCTGGCGCGCGTCGCCGAGGCGTGCCCCTGCCCGCTCGTGCTCCACGGCGGCTCGGGGATCGACCACGCCGTCGTCGCCGCCATGGCCGCCCACGGCATGGCGAAGGTCAACATCGCGAGCGACCTGCGCCGCGCCTTCATCTCCGCCGTCCACGACGCCCAGGAGGAGAACCCCCGCGAGGCCGACCTAGCCTCCGTCCTCATGCGCGCCCGCCGCGCCGTCACCGAGGTGGCCCGGGCCACGCAGCTGGCGATCAACGGGATCCCCGACACGGCTTCAACCTCGAGCACCGCAGCGTAGCCCGAGCGAGCATAGCGCCCGAACACCACGACGAAGCAAACGCGAAAGGAGCACGTCATGGCTAAGAAGAAGGTCCTGTTCGTCTGCGCGACCGGGATCGCCACATCCACGGTCGTGGAGGAGAAGGTGATCGAGTATTGCAGGGAGCAAGGGATCGATTTCGACTTTGATCAGCGCAACACGGCGAGCATCCAGCAGATCGGCAATGACTTCGATCTGATCGTCGCCACGACGCAGGTTCCCTACGAGCTCGATGTCCCGGTCATCAACGCGCTGCCGATCCTCACCGGCTTCGGCGACAAAGAGGTGCTCGAGCAGATTGCCGGCATCCTGCGCGGATAGCATTTCGGGAGGCTGAGACGACGCGCGCTGCAGCCTCCCTTCCCCCGCACAACGCAACAAGCGCATCTACGCCCTGCGCACAAGCACGGGGTCTGGGTTCGTGTATCCAAAACTGCCGGTTCGCTATGTCACCGGCGCAGGGAAGGGAACGTTCATGAATGGAATTGCCCAGTCACTGTACGACGTCGTGCAGTACATCCTCGGGTTTGGCGCCACGGTCATGTTGCCGTGCGTCATCCTGGTCATCGCCCTCATCTTCCGCATCAAACCGGCGAAGGCGTTCAGGGCCGCGCTGACCGCCGGCATCGGCTTCGTCGGCGTCTTCGCGATCTTCAGCATGATGGGCGAGGCCGTGGGTCCGGCCGCCCAGGCCATGGTCGAGCGTACTGGTCTGAACATGCCCGCTGTCGACCTTGGTTGGGCGCCGCTCTCGGCGATCACCTGGGGTTCGAGCATCGCTCCATTCTGCATCGTGCTGACGCTCGTCATCAACCTCGTGATGCTTGCGTTCAAATGGACGAAGACGATCGACATCGACATCTGGAACTACTGGCACTTCGCGTTCGCCGGCGCGCTCGTCTACATCGCGACGGATAACTTCGTGCTCGGCCTCGTCGCCTCGGGTGTGGCGACCGTGGTGATCATCAAGATCGCCGACTGGTCGGCGCCGCTCGTCCAGAAGTACTGCAACCTCCCAGGCATCTCGCTGCCGACGCTCTCGAGCGCCACGTTCTTCCCGATCGGCCTGCTCGGCAACTGGGTGATCGACAAGATCCCTGGCCTCAACAAGCTCCATGCCGATCCCGCCACGATCCAGAAGCGCCTGGGCATCTTCGGTGAGCCCATGATGATTGGCTTCTTCCTGGGCGTCCTGCTCGGCCTGCTCGCCGGCTATGACTTCAAGGACCTCGTCGGCCTCGCGATCAACCTCGCCGCGGTGATGTACATCCTGCCCCGCATGACGCGCATCCTGATGGACGGCCTGATCCCCGTCTCCGACGGCGTGAAGGAGTTCATGGCGAAGCGCTTCCCCGACCGCTCGGACTTCTACATCGGCCTCGACATCGCGGTGGCCATCGGTAACCCGGCCATCATCTCGACCGGCCTCCTGCTGACCCCGATCGCGGTGCTCCTCGCCTTCATCATCCCGGGGAACCAGACCCTCCCGGTGGCCGACCTCGCGAACATGGCGGTGTTCTGCTCCATGATCGTCGTCGCCTGCAACCAGAATATCGTCCGCGCCGTGATCATCGGCATCCCGTGCCTGATCGGCGACTTGCTGATCTGCTCGGCCGCCGCGTCGCTCATCACGCAGCTCGCCACGGGCGTGGGATACGACATCTCCTCCGCGGGCAGCCTGGTGACGGCGTTCCTCGACGGCGGCAACCCCTTCCGCTACCTGATCTATCAGGTGTTCTCGGGTAACCTCGTTGCCATCGGCATCGGCGTCGCCGTGATCGCGCTCGTGGCCTTCACCTGGAAGGCCACGCGGAAGCAGGCGTATCTTCTGGAAGAGGACGCCGAGTAGGCACCTGTCGGATCGGGCTGCCCCGTGCGGTGGGGACGGCGCAATGGCGCGGCAGCCTTCGCGCCGCCCTCCTGCAAGGGGCGGGCCCCGGAGATTGAGGACGCATGAGCTTAGCAATCGGAATCGATGTGGGGACGACGAACTGCAAGGTGGCCCTCTGCGATCTGCCCTCGTGCGATGTGGTCCATCTCGAGAAGTTCCCCTCACCCAAGATCGTCGAGGGGGGCAGGGTCGACTTTGACATCGAGGGCCTGAAGCGCGGCCTTGTGCAGGCGCTCGCGGCATGTGCCCGCCATGCCGAGGCGGGGCGCATCGAGTTCATCTCCATCGCGAGCGTCGGGGAGTCGGGCGTGCTGCTCGACGGATCGGGAGGCCACGGGGCCACGTCGATCGCCTGGTTCGACACGCGCGGGCACGAGTACGCGGACCGCATGCATGAAGACGGAACCGCCCGGTCGCTGTACCGCGTGACGGGCATACCGGCGCACTCGAACTACGGCCTGTTCAAGCTGCTCTGGCTGCGCGACCATGGTCAGGACCTCGAGGGGATGACCTGGCTGCCCCTGGGCGATTTCGTCGCGTGGTGGCTGTGCGGCGAGGTCGCTCAAGACGAGTCGCTCGCGTCCCGGACGTTCGCGATGGACGTCGCGACGGGCGAGGTGGCCGCCGGCGTCCTGGAGCCCCTCGGCATCAGCCCGTCGATGTTCCCGCGTCTTGTGGGGAGCGGCGTGGCGCGCGGCGAGATCAGGCGCGAGGTGGCCGACGCGACAGGCATCGCCGGCGGATGCGCCGTGTGCGTGGCCGGCCATGACCATATGGTCGGATCGGTCGCATGCGGGCTCGACCCGAGCCGGGAGATGCTCAACTCAACGGGGACGTCCGAGGGCATCCTCACGCTCAACGAGGCGCCGGTGCTGAGCGACGAGTCGTTCCAGAGCCGCCTCTCCAACGGCCGGTACGTCGAGCGCGGGCTGTTCTCGTACTACGCCTCGCTTCCGACGGCGGGGTTCGCGCTGGAGTGGGTCGCCGAGCAGATGGGGATCGATGAGGACACCTTCTTCGATGTGATGCCCCATGAGATCCACCGCAAGTACCTTTCGGGGGCGTTTGAGGGGAGGGAGCTGATCTTCGTCCCGCATCTGAGGGGGAGCGGTCCGCCGCATCGGACGGTCCATGCGAAGGGGTTCCTCTACGGGTTCGCCGACGGCACGACGCGGGACGACCTGTTCTTTAGCGCGACGCTCGGTCTCGCGCTTGAGTTAAGGAACCTATACGGCCACATGCTGGGGATGGGCGGGCGCGAGGTCGCGAAGGTCATCGGGCCGTCGATCAAGTCCCCGCTGTGGATGCAGCTGAAGGCGGATGCGCTCGGCGTCGAGGTGCGCGCCTGCCGCGTGAGGGAGTCCGTGGCGCGTGGTGCCGTGATGCTGGCGGGGCGCGCGCAGGGCTGGGACATCGTGCCGTCGTTCGAATCGACGGTGTATGCGAGCGACCCGGGGCGCCACGCCTACCTTGAGCACTTGTTCCAGACCATGTATCTGCCGCTCGAGCAGATGGTAGCCTCGTTTGAGGGCTGAGAGAGGGGATGCGCCCTATGGGAGCACTGCAGTTTGATGAGACGCTGGTGCGTCTGTTCGACGCGGAGGAGTTGGACACGTATCGAGTGGAGGAGGAACTCGCGACCCTGTTGCAGGAGGCGGGGTACGTGAAGGGGTCCTACGCCGCGGCGATCCACGCGCGTGAGGAGACGTTCCCCACGGGGCTGGAGGTGCCGGGCGGGCTGAGCGTCGCCGTGCCGCATTGCGACATCGAGCATGTGAACCGCGGCGCGCTCTGCGTCGGGGTCCTCAAGCGCCCGGTTGCCTGGCGCCGTATGGACGCCGCGGGCCTGACGTGCCCGGTCAGCCTCGTGGTGATGCTCGCCCTCGATGAGGCGCATGCCCATATGGAGATGCTGCAGAAGGTGATCGCGCTGATTCAGGACCAGGAGCTGGTGGGGCGGATCATCGCCTGCGAGTCGCCGGATGAGGCGTTCGGGTTGCTGGCGGGCAAGCTGGCGTAAGGCGCTCGGGGCTGCGGGCGGTCGGGCGTGCGCTGTGGAGGGCGCGGCGACGGCGCGCGGCGGGGCGCGGGCTGCCGAGGGGGCGCGGCCCGGGGC
Organism: Collinsella sp.; assembly: GCA_034102905.1. Lineage (GTDB taxonomy): Bacteria > Actinomycetota > Coriobacteriia > Coriobacteriales > Coriobacteriaceae > Collinsella. Next base: position 110,112 of record JAXEGS010000012.1, read on the forward strand.
GGGGCACAGGGCGTGCGCTGCCGGTGCGGGCTTCCGAGGACACACGATCTGGCGCTCTTCCTGCCGCAGGTGTCCGAGCGCGCCGGCGAGTCGCCTTCGCGGCGCCCCGGGTGCAGCCGCCTGCAGCGCCCCCGCCTCCCCACGTACCGAAATGGCGGCTGTGAACGATTCCGGCGTACCGAAACGCCAGTAATGCGCGATTCGTTCACAACCGCCATTTTGGTACGCATGCTGACCTGCGGTTTCGCACCGATGCTCACTTGAGTCCTGAGCCAACCGTTCACAACCCCCATTTTGGGACGCGACGGGCCGCCGCGCCTGCGAGGCATGCGTGCCACCGACGCGATTGCGCGCCCGCGGCCACGAGGTCCGCTCCTGCATCACGCTGCCCCGCCCCGCACCGGCGGCCCCGCGCCCCACCCTACTCCTCACTCAACCCGAACCCCCGCTCGGCCTCCTCCTCGGACACGATCTCGATCAAATCGCCCGGAGTGCAGCGCAGCGCCAGGCAGAGCTGCTCAAGCGTGTTGAACCGAATCCCCCGGATGTGCCCGTTTTTGATGCGCGACAAGTTCACCGTGGTGGTCCCGATGCGCTCGGCGAGTTCGGTCGCGCTGATCTTGCGCTCGGCCATCACGCGGTCCAGCCTCATGACAATAGGCATGCGGCCACCTCACGCAATCTCTTCGGAGTCGCGATAGAGCTCGGTGCCGTATCGAATGAGAAATGACATGGCGAACAGCGTAGCCGCGAGAAGGCACGATGGCAGATCGATGATGTGGAGCGGGCGAAACATCGCGGGGTAATAGCGCGGCGCACCAGGGATGAACAGATAGTTCGTGTAGATGTAGCCGTCCACGAAGGCCCACTTCACAGCGACTTGAAGCGCGGTGAGGGCGGCGAGCGCGAGCAGACAGCGGCCCGACCAGGGGGAGAAGGGGTTGCGGTCCCGGCGTGAGAGGAGGCCGAAGAGGACGGCTCCCGCGGCGAGCTGGAGCGTCGTGATGCCATCGAGGACGGCGAGGTAGAGATGGTCGCTTCGAATAGGGTCGGTGGCGAGCAGCTCCTTCACCAGACTCTTATCGGCTATCGGCCCCGGCTCCTCAAGGAGGGCGGAGGCCTCGGGGATGCTCTGCAGATAGAGGTCGAGCTCGGTGGGGTGTGCGGTCTCCCGAATCTGCGGGATGGTCACACCGATGCCGTGGGCGACGGTTGCGATGGTGAGCGCGCAGCAGACGATCAGGCTGATCCGGTGAAAGAGCCTCAGCGCCCATGCCCGGCGGTCTGGATTCATGAGTTCCTCCTAAAATGTCCTGTCAATATTAACGTAATATGTTAATCTCTTCAAGTAAGAGGTAAAGATTCAGGAGATCGAATCACAGCCGAAGGGGGTTGCGCATGGAAACGATTCGCCACCTGCCGCAATTGATTTCCGCAGGGCCCCTGCGCGTTTCGCAGCGATCGATCCAATCCGAACCGTGATGATCTGACGTCCCCAGGAAGGGGGTCAGCGGCTATGGGTGCAAGGTTCATGTTTCAGGCAGCGAGCGGAATCGTCCGCTCGCGTGGGCTCTGGGCGCTGGTGATTTGCCTGCAGGCGCTGATGCTGGCCGCGGCGCTTGGGGGTATGTTTGGGATGCGTCTCTTGGAGGAGGCGGAGCTCGCGTCCATGCGCGCGGTCGCATCCGCGGAGTCCACGTTCCCTGCGCCGGGCAATGGCGCCGAGGAATCCCCGCTTGCCGTCTTTCACCGTGATCGCGAGGAACGCCGCAATGTCCTCGTGGACGAGCTTATCGCAGCCTACGAGACGGATGATCTCGCAGCGTACTTCGATGCCAAGGCGGATCTCCTGCAGTTCGATTACGACGCCGCCGGCGGGGTCGACCAGGCGGGGACTCCCCTGAGGATCGCCCTCTACCGTGCCCTATCCGAACGCCACGATGCGAGCTTGCCCTCCCTGACCGCTGAGTTGCCCGCCCTCCATTGGCTCGCGTTGGAGGAGCAGGGCTCGCTGGAGCCCGTCGCATCATTTCTGCCCTTCTTGACGAGCGCTGATGCATCTGAGGGTGGAGCGCGCATCTACAACCCGCTGCCAGGGGATGTGCTCTGGGTCGCTCCGATCATTGTCGTGGCGGGTGTCGCGGCATCACGGCTCAGACGTGGGAGGCTCGCCGATCTCGCGCCGATGCGGCCGATCACGCGCTTTCTCATCTCTTCGGCCACGGCGGCCGTCTGCGGCGCCGGAGCGGTGGCGCTGACCTGTCTTCCCGCCGCCGGGATGCTCCTCATCCGAAACGGTCTCGGGGATTCTGCCTTCCCGATCGTGACCGGCACGGACCTGCAACCCGTGGTTGCCACCGTCGGGGCCGTCCTCGCGGAGCGGGCGGTGATCGTGCTGCTTATGGCGGTTGTCTGCTCTCTGGCAATCCATATCGCCGTGGCATCCTGCGATCGCGTATGGCCAGGTGCCGCGGTCCTGGCGGTTGGCGCACTGGGCACGGTGTCGTTCCCGGGCTATTTTGGCCGCTTCTCCTCCTTCCGAGGTGTCGCGGAGTATCTGCCGAACACGTACCTCAACCTGGGATACGTGACAGGAGGTGTCACGGCGGTGCCTGAGGTCCGTCCGCTTCCGAGGATAACGTTCGAGTCGGGGCTGTGGACACTCGCTGTGACGGTCGTCGCGCTCGCCGGCTTGCTCTGCGCGTGCGCGCTGGTTTTCCGTGCGAGCGGCGTGCGCCGGATGAACGGGGCAGACGGGAACCCGGGGGGTCCATCGGGACATTCCACGAGCCGGGGCCATTCTATGGATGCGGGCCTCAGTGCCAAATGCGATGCCGCCCCTACGCCGATGGGTGCCCGGTCCGGTTCGGAGGTCCACGATGGCGATCGTCTGGGCGCCTCGCGGGCACCTGCCGGTTCCCGGTTCCTCCCTGCGTGTCGGTATTTCCTCCACCTGCTCCGGCTCCTGTCGGCTTCGCCTGCCTACCTCGCCTCCGCTGCGCTCCTCATCGTCGTGGCGGTGGCCCCGACCATCTTCTCCATAGACCCGGATCTGCGCGTGTACGCCCCATCCGTTTACCGCGACGGAGCCCTGCGGGAGCTCGACGCCATCGCATCCTCTTCCGTGGAGGGAGCGCGTGAGCACGAGGTGGCGAGAGGGCTGCGTGACACGCTGAGCTCCTTCGTCTATGCGCCCACGCCGGTGGATCAGCACCGGGCGCTGGCCGCATACGAGCGCTTGCGTCTGGACTCCGCGGCTTCGGGCGAGATTTCCCTGGACCCGGGGGAGGACCCGATGGAGATCGAGGCCCGCGCCCTATTCCTCGAGCATCTAGCCGATGCGGCCGACCCCGTCATCTACCCGATCGGTCGAAAGATGCCCGCCTTCGTGTACCTGACGCAGCTGCTGTCCGTGGTGCCAGGGCCCTTCTGGCTGCTGCCCGCCGCTGTGCTCGCGATGACGGCAGCGGACGCCGACTGCAAGGGGTCGGTCGTTCGGCAGGCGCCCCTGTCGCGGGCCGCTGCGCTGCTTACGGGGGCGGCTGTTGTCGCGCTGCTCGCACTCGCCGCGCTGCTTGCCGCCGCTGCCTCCGGGTTCGCCATCGCCGCTGCCCGCAATGGTGTGGGCGATGCGGGCTACCCGATCGCATCCGTCCTCCTCGGCCGGCCGCGGGTCCTTGTGGCGACGGACGTGATCGCGGGCTTCATCCTGCTTGCAGCCACGGCATCAGCGGGGCTTGCCACTGCCGTCATGGTGGTCGCGCGCCTGAGCGGGCACTTCCGAACGGCATGCGCCTGCCTGACAGCGATCGGCCTTCTCGGCATCACCGCATCGGCCTGCTCCTCTGCGCTTGCGACAGCTCCAGCCGGCCCGACGTCACGTATTCTCTCAGCTCTCCCATTTTCCTATCTCGATATCTCGGCTGCAGCGGGAGCCTTCGGTTACGCGCCCGGGCCCGCCCCGGGAGCGGGCGTCGCCTTCGGTGCCGCCTCCTGGCTCGCCCTCGCCGTATCCTTCCCACTGCTCGTTCCCCTGCTCGTTCGTCGGTTCAAAGCCTTGAGAGGAAAGGAGGGGCCATGCTGAGGATGACCGACCTCTCGCTTCGTTACGGAAGAAATCTCCTCATAGACGGAGTCTCATATGCGTTTGCGCCGGGAACCGTGGTCGGTCTCGTCGCTCCCAACGGGGCCGGCAAGACCACCCTCATGCGTGCGCTCGCGTGCCTGCCCGGGGCGCGCCCTTCGGGTAGCATCTCGGTGGATGACATCCCCGCCTCGGACGAGGCGTCTTTCCGTCGACGTGTCTTTTACGCACCCGAGGCCCATGTGCTGCTCTACCCCGGCTTGACGGTCCGCGCGCACCTGCTCATGGCACGTGAGCTCTGGGGATCGGGGCGGGATCTCGCCGAGACATCCCGCGCTTGCGGTATTGACGGCTTTCTCGGCAAGCGCGTCCGCTCGCTCTCGCAGGGTATGCGTCAGCAGGCCGCGCTTGCCGTCTCCTACCTCACCGGTGCGCGGTACCTGCTGCTCGACGAGCCGATGAACGCGCTCGACCCCACCAATGTCGCCCGGCACACGCGGCTTCTCCGCGAGCGTGCGTCCGCCGGCGACTGCGTGGTGCTCTCGTCGCACATCCTCGACAACGTGGACCGTGTGGCCGACACGATCCTCTTCATCAAGGACGGCAAGCTCGTCGAGCACGATGCGCGGGGTGGCATCTCCTCGCGGGAGATGTACGAGCGGCTGTACGCGAGGGCGTGAGGCCGGGCCCGCTGCGGCCCGTGGCACCACGGCGGCTCCTGAGAAGAAAACCGTTCGGCGAGATCGCCGGGGTCATAACGCGGCCCCGGTGATCTCTCGCTGAGAATAATTCGAAAAAGTTCTTGACGAGAAAGATTATCGTTTTACAATAAACTTATCTAAATTAAGAGATAGGAGAGGAGGAGGGTGGTTGAGAGGAGGGGAGGGCTGGAACCATGCGCGGCGCTGGGGATACGGCCATCCACCCCAGGCGCTGCGCCTCTCCTTGTCTTCTACTCGGTACGGCGCGTACATGCAGGCTGGTTGGTTCGCCTGCGAAGAGCTGCCTATATGGCGGTTCTAATGGCGAAATGATGAAAGGTGGAAAAGCAATGACGAAGACAGCAAGGAAGTTTGAAGCCGCGCAGAGAGCCTCACGCGCAGTCGGGGGTGTGATCGCCGTCATCACGGCGCTCATGTCGCTAGCGTTCATGTATGTTGTCATCTGGGCGGTCCGTTTCATCATGACGGAAGGCCATACATACCAAGACGGGTTGATAACGGGCGAAATGGGAGAATCGCTTCACATTCCGGCTGCCGCCCTCTGGCTCGTCATCGTTGGGCTCATCCTTGTCTCACTGTTCCTGATCAGCCTCGATGTGCTTCGAGGGCGCTCTCCGTTCTCGGGAAAGCACACGGCTCTAATCACGGTGCTTGGCGTGGCCTTTCTGCTGAATATGGTTCTGGCGGGTGTTTGGGGCAACGGATATATCCAAATTGGATCGGCGTCACCCATGCTTTGGCTTTATCCCAACTCGGTGATCCTGTATCTTGGCGCAGGCAGATTCCCGCTTGATGTCGGCTCGCTGGCTGCCGCGCTGTTCTGCTTCGCCATTGCCGCGTTCTGGCAGTATGGAACTTTGCTCCAGCAGCAAAGCGATGACCTGGTGTAGGAGGGATCATGGACTACCTCATCATCGAGCTCGAGACCCTGCTGCTCAAGGCCGGGAAATCGAATGCCGACCTCATCCGCGCCACGGGGCACACGCCGGCGAACATCTCAAAGCTGCGCAACGGCAAGGTGAAGGCCATCCGCCTCAAGACGCTGCTCGACATCTGCGAGGAGCTCGATTGCCAGCCGGGCGACATCATCCGTCGCGTGAGCGAGGAGGAGCTCGAGGCCCTGGCCGTCGAGCGCGCGCGCAACGGCGTCGCCAAGATGAAAGGCGATGCGGGCGGCGCGGCGCTTCCCACCAACGTCTACGCGGTGGATCTGAGCAGCGAGTAGGTTGTGCGCGAGGAGGGGTCGCACGTGCGCTCGCTGCTGTCGCTGACGTGAGGGGGTCGTTCTGACAGAAGTGCGCTTCGTGCACGGGTTCTGGCCCTCGCTGAGCTGAAAACTTTGTTTGTTCAGCGTTTCTACCAGCGGTTTTCTTCTTATCCGGTCGTGGTGTGGGCGCGTTGGATGGGAATTATCCGTTCAAAGTGCGCACTTCTGGCACGGCAGCTGCCGTTTAGGGTGACGACGAACGCCGTTTTGGAGGGCCCGGCGTCCGGGTGCGTTCGAGCCCACGTGCCGCCCGAGGCCCGAGGCTGCGCGCCGCCCGGGGCCCGCACGCCGCCCGCCCCGCCCGCCGCCGCGCACCGCACCCGCCCGAGGCCCACTTGTCGCTCGGAGCCCGCCGCCGCACGCCGCATCCGCCCGCGCCCGCACGCCGCCTGCCTCCGCCCGCCGCCGCACGCCGCACCCGCCTGGGGCCCGCTTGTCGCTCGGGGCTCGCGTGCCGCCCTGGCCCCGCGCCCGCACGCCCCCCGCGGGTCCGCTCTTGAAACCCTGCTCGCCCCGCCTGCGTCCGCGCGCGCCGCTATACTGGTTCGCACGGCAGACGCGAAAGGAGGGGCTATGGGGGAGAATGCGGTTGAAGGCTTCACACCGCACGGCGCCGACGCGGCGGCTTCCGTGCCGCCAGCCGCCCTCGAGACCCTTCACCGCTACTTCGGCTACGACTCCTTCCGGCCCGGCCAGGACCGCATGGTCTCGGCCATCCTCTCCGGCCGCGACGCGCTCGGCGTTATGCCCACCGGCGCGGGCAAGTCCATCTGCTATCAGGTCCCAGCCCTCATGCTCGGCGGGCTCACCCTGGTCATCAGCCCGCTCGTCTCCCTCATGGGAGATCAGGTCCGCGCCCTCAAGGCCGCTGGCGCGCGCCCCTCGTACCTCAACTCGTCGCTTACCCCCGGCCAGCAGAATACCGTGCTCAAGCGCGCGTCCGAGGGGTGGTACCAGATCATGTACGTGGCACCCGAGCGCCTGGCTGACCCGCGGTTCATCGCCTTCGCTCAGGCGCTCGCCGCCCCGGGCGGCCTCGGGATCCCGCTCGTCGCCGTCGATGAGGCGCACTGCGTCTCCCAGTGGGGACAGGATTTCCGCCCCTCCTACCTGGGCGTCTCCCAGTTCATCGCAAGCCTGCCCACGCGCCCGGTGGTGGCCGCCTTCACGGCCACGGCAACCGACCGCGTGCGGGCCGACATCGTGGGGATGCTCGGCCTCGCGCGACCCGACTCGGTGGTCACGGGATTCGATCGGTCGAACCTCTATTTTGGGGTGGAGGAGCTGGGCGACAAGGCGAAGGCCGCGTGGATCGCGCGGTACGTGCGCGAGCACGCCGAGGAGAGCGGCATCATCTACTGCGCCACGCGCCGTGCGGTGGACGAGCTCTCCGCCTCGCTTGCCCTGGAGCTCATGCCGCTCGGCATCTCGGTCGGGCGCTACCACGCGGGCATGGCCGACGCCGACCGCCGTGCGAGCCAGGAGGCGTTCATCGAGGACCGCGTCCCGATCATGGTGGCCACCAACGCCTTCGGCATGGGGATCGACAAGCCGAACGTCCGCTACGTGATCCACAACAACGTGCCCGAGAGCATCGAGGCCTACTACCAGGAGGCGGGCCGCGCCGGCCGCGACGGGGATCCGGCCAGCTGCTACCTGCTTTGGAACGGCAACGACTTCAGGCTCAGGCGGTTCCTGATCGACCGCGACCCGGATGACGGCGCGGGCCCTGAGGATGCCGCCGGCTCCGAGCAGCGTGAGTTCTCGCGTCAGAACCGGTACCGCCTGCTCGCCCAGATGGAGGGCTACTGCCAGACGACGGGCTGCCTGCGCGCGTACATCCTGCGTTACTTCGGCGACGAGGGCGCGCTCGGCGCGCACGGTGAGGCGGCGGGCGCCGCGGCCGGGCAGCGCGGCTGCGGCAACTGCGGAAGCTGCCTCACCTCGTTCGAGGTCGAGGACGTGACGGTCGCTGCGCGCGCGGTGGTTCGCCTGGTGCAGCGGCTGAACGGGCGCTTCGGCAAGTCGCTCGTGGCCGACGTGCTCCACGGGGCCAACACCGAGCGGATCCGCCAGATGCGACTCGACGAGGCACCAGGCTACGGGGAGCTCGCCGACGTGCCCGCCGCGCAGATCAAGTCCGTGATCGATCAGCTCGTGGGCCGTGGCTACCTCATGCAGAGCCAGGGGCAGTACCCCACGGTGGGGCTGGGGCCGCTCGCGGTGGAGGCGCTCACGAGCGACGGGTTCTCGTTCTCGGTTCGCCGGAGGGCCCGGGCGCGCGGGGCGTCGGAGCGGGTGCGCCGGGCCGTGGATCTCGTGCGCGATGGGGGAGCGGCCGACGGCCTCGGTGTCTCGCACGAGGACGACGCCGAGCTCTTCGAGCGCCTGCGCGAGGTGCGCACCGAGATCGCACGAGATCGCCAGTGGGCACCGTACATGGTCTTTTCCGATAAGACGCTGCGGGCGCTCTGCCGGCAGCGGCCGCATGACCGCGATGAGTTGCTCGCGGTGCCGGGCATCGGCGAGAAGAAGGCGGACGACCTGGGCGAGCGCTTCCTTGCGGAGATCGCCGCATTCGAGGGCGCGCGTCCGTGACGGATGCGGCGGCGCGGCGTGCTCTGTTGCCGAGCGTGCGCAAAGCGGGTTTTTGCACGGTCTCAAGCACAAGATGGGCTAACGTGCCCCAAAGAGGGCCGGGTAAGGGCTGGTTTCCGCCGCGTAGGGGGGTTGCTCGTTTCCACTTTTCCGTTTTTGGACGCTATTTCGGCCCATCCTGGAGTAGCCAACGTGTCGCGCATGCGTCAACAGGGAAAATGAGGGCGAATCCTGCGCAAAATCAATCGGTCCCGCGCCATCGCCCGAAATGAGAGTCCAGAAACGGAAAAACGGAAACGAGAAACCCCTCATCAAGGGAAAGTCGCCGCGACAGCCGAGGGCACGGCGGTTCCGGACGGGCGCCCGCGCCCCGTTCGAAACCGCCGCGTCGCGTCCTACCACCAGGTCAAACGACCGATATTCTCTCGAATGTGCTCGCAGCTCGCGTGGAAGCCCGCCTGCTCGCCCTCGGAGAGGTCGAGCTCGAGGACCTGCTCCACGCCGTTGCGACCGATGATGCAGGGCAGCGAGGTGAAGATGCCCTCCTCGCCGTACTGCCCCTCCATCAGCGTGGACGCGCCCATCACCGCGTGCTCGTCGTGGAAGACGGCCGCGATCACACGCACCGCGGCGTTCGCGACGGCGTACTCGGTGCACTGCTTGCCGGCGTAGGTCACGTAACCGCCCTGGCGCGCCTTGTCCTCCATCTCGGCGAGATCGAAGGCGAAGCGCTCAGGGTCGCTCTTGGCGAGCTCGGAGAGGAGCACGCCCGAGATGCTCGCGGCCTTCCATGCGGCGAGCATCGAGGCGCCGTGCTCGCCGATCATGTAGGCGTTGATGGACTTGGGATCGAGCTGGCAGGCGAGCGAGATCTGCGAGCGGAGGCGCGCGGAGTCCAGGCCGGTGCCGGAGCCGATGATGCGCTTGGGGTCATGGCCGGTGAGATGCCAGATCTCGGTGCAGACCACGTCGCAGGGGTTGGCGATCGAGACCCAGATGCCGTCGAATCCGGCATTCGCGATGCGCTCGGCGAACGAGCGGCAGGCGTCCGTGGTGAAGAAGAGCTCGCCATCGCGTCCGCCCGCGGCGAGGGCCACCTTGCCCGCGGCGTTCACGATGATGTCGCAGCCGGCCAGCTCCTCATAGCGGTCGGCGCAATCGTGGACGGCGGCGTTGTAGGGGCAGAAGGCGAGGGAGTCGCGCAGGTCCTGCGTCTCCGAGGCGGTCTTCTGCGTGTTGATGTCGCAGAGGTAGAGCTCGTCGGCGAGACCCTGGAGCAGGATGCTGTTCGCAACATGAGCTCCCACGTGTCCGAGTCCGACGATTCCGACTTTCCGGGCCTGCGTCATGCTGCCACCTTTCCTCGCAAGGGTATGTGCGCCCATTGTAGGGCCGCGGCGGCACGGGAGGGGACGGTCGCCCCCGCCGGGCCGCATTTGTTTACACGTCGGACAGATTCGGGACCCGCCTGCGGCACGACATGACCCCCGAGGGTTCCTCCAACGGCCCCGCCTTTGAGCAGAAGCCCCTCATCCGAAAACGGCGGCCCCGTCGTGCGATCGCGCCGGGGCCGCCGTCTCATGCGGTCATATGTGC
>JAXEGS010000013.1:0-22648 GCA_034102905.1 Collinsella sp.
CCCTGCTCATGCTCAGGTGCGGCGACTGCCAGCCCCAGCTCCCGGGTCGCCCGGTGAAGGCGAGGAAGAAGGGCGTGAAGGGAGCGAAGAGCGTTGCTGCCTAGGCTAGCCCCTTGTCACACAAACTACCGAAGCCTCTAATAAAGCGATTATATGGGAGCTTTCTGACCATCAGATGTACGGGGAGGCCCGTGCTCCCAACCTCCCCGCGCATAGCGTCCAGAACCGGAAAAATGGAATGAGAAGACCCCTCGCTCGACGCGATTCCTAGAAGATCGCGCTGAGATCCCCGCGGCCGCGCGCCTCCTCGAAGAGATGGCGGAACACCGCGGTCCCGTGCAAGCCGTCGTGCTCGAACTCGTTGGTCACCCAGGCGCGGCTCGCGCCCACGCGGGAGAGGGTATCGAGCTGCAGCCCCGCGTCGACGTACATATCATCGAAGTAGACGGCGGCGGTGAGGGGCACCGTGTTCGCGGCGAGCGCCTCCGCATCGTAGATCCGGTCGAAGGAGGTGTCCTCCATGAGCAGGTCGAGCGCGGGCTTCAGGGGCATGAGCACCGGGTCCTCCTCAAACAGCCAGGGCAGGCTCGCCTCGCCGGTGAAGAGGAGCGGACGGGCGTCCTCGGAGAACTCGGGACGCCTCGCGAGCTCGCGGGCGGCCGCCCAGCGAAGGGGCTCCTCGAGCTCGCCGTCGGCGTAGATGAGCTCCTGAAGGGTCCAGTAGAGCGGGTTCGCGGCGGTGCTCGTGCGCTCGTATGCAGCGGAGATGAAGGCATCGGTCACAACCTGCTCCCGCCCCGCCGCGAACGTTCCGTCACCCTCTTCGAAGGCCGTGTCGAGGATGTTGTGCATCCGCTCGAAGCTCGGCTTCATTCCGAAATCGCTGCCCATGAGCTGCAGGCGCCGTACGCTTAAGGGCGCGCCGTCCGGGAGGCGGAGCCCGCCCACCTCGAGCGCGTTCGCGAGGGCGGCCACACGGCCCTCATCTCCGGGGTAGCGCGCGTAGAACTGCCGTGTCTTCGCTGCCATGCGCGGGACGGTGCGCGCATACACCTCGCCGGCGCTCGCCGGCACGTGCGGGATGCCGCCGCAGGTGAAGCTCGCGGCGACGCCCTCCGGATAAAACGATAGGTAGGTGAGGGTGAGGAAGCCGCCATAGCTCTGACCGAGGGTAGTCCAGGGGCGCCCCTCGAACGCGGTGAGACGCAGGTACTCGAAGTCCTTCACGATGGAGCGGGCGAGGTGCCGCTTGAGAAGGTCGGCCTGAGCCCGTGCTCCGGGCACCGCCTCAGTCATATGCCGGCTCACGCGGGAGCTGCGGCCCGTTCCCCGCTGGTCGGGGAGGACGATGCGGAAGTGCCGGATGGCCTCCTCGATCCACCCGTCGCTCGTGGGCGAGGTGAGGCGCGGACCCGCCCCGCCAGGCCCGCCTTGGAGGAAGATGAGCAGCGGGAGCTCACGGTTCGCGTTCTCCGGCGCCGTGACCACGCGGTAGAAGAGCCTGATCACATCGGGCGCGCCGGGGATCGCGGCCGCGGTGCCGCGAAGGCCCGGGTTCGCGGCGAGCGCGGCCGGTTCGAGCCCGCGCCAGTCGAGGGGGACGTCGATCGCGTGGTCCTCGACGGCGAGGCCGGGCAGGTGATAGCTGGCGAGTTTCGTCATGGGGGCTCCAAAGGGAAGGGGGCATCTCGCTCCCATGATAGTGCCGCGGGCGCGTGCGGCACAAAGGGCCCCCATCTCGGTCATCTCCTTGTTTCGTTTTCCGGGGACGCCGTCCTCCCGCTCCGTTCGGGGTACCATGGGGGAACGAACGGACCGAGGAGATGGGGGGATGCGATGACGCAGTCCATCGAAGCATACGTGGAGGAGCTCGCGCGCGCGGCGAAGGCGGCCTCGCGCCCGTTGGGGTTCGCGAGCGATGAGGCCCGCCAGGCGGCGGTCCGCACCATGGCGGCCGCCCTCCGCGAGCATGTCACCGAGGTCCTCGACGCCAACGCGCACGACATGGAGGCCGCCCGCGCCAAGGGCACCGATGCGGGCCTCCTCGACCGCCTGCTGCTCACGCCCGAGCGCGTGGAGGGCATGGCCGCGGGCCTCGAGTCCCTGGCCGACCTCCCCGATCCCGTCGGCCGCGTGCTTGAGCACCGCACGATCAGCTGCGGCCTCGACCTCAAGAAGGTCTCCGTCCCCCTGGGCCTCGTCGCGATGGTCTACGAGGCGCGCCCGAACGTCACGGCCGACGCCGCGGGCATCTGCATTCGCACCGGCAACGCCTGCATCCTGCGCGGCGGCTCCCTGGCCGAGCGCTCCTGCGTCGCCATCGCCCACGTCCTCGCCGACGCCGTGGCCGCGTCCGGCCTCCCGCGCGAGGCCGTGACTATCATCGAGACCACCGACCGCGCCGCCACGGGGGCCCTCATGGCGCAGCGCGGCGTGGTGGACGTGCTCATCCCGCGCGGCGGCGCCGGCCTCATCCAGCGCTGCGTCCGCGAGAGCCTTGTCCCCGTCATCGAGACGGGCACCGGTAACTGCCACATCTACGTGCACCGCTCGGCCGATTTCAACCGCGCCCGCGCGATCATCCTGAACGCGAAGACCCAGCGCGTGGGCGTCTGCAACGCCGCGGAGTCGCTGCTCGTTGACAACGAGATCGCGCCCGCGTTCCTGCCCCTCGCGCTCGCCGACCTCGCCCGCGCCGGCGTCCTCGTCCACGGGGACGCGGCCACCCGCGGAGCCGCCGTGGCCGCCTCGGCCGGCCGCGCCGACGCCCCCGACAGCCCGATCGCGCACTTCGTCCCCGCGACGGAGGGGGACTGGGGCCGCGAGTACCTCGCGCTCGAGATGAGCGTGAAGGTCGTGGCCGATGAGGACGAGGCCATCGCGCATATCAACCGCTACGGCACAGGCCACTCCGAGGCCATCGTGGCCGCGGACGAGGCTGCGTGCGAGCGCTTCCTCGCCGAGGTGGACGCCGCGGTCGTCTACGCGAACGCGTCCACGCGGTTCTCCGACGGTGGCGAGTTCGGGCTCGGCGCGGAGATCGGCATCTCGACCCAGAAGCTGCATACACGCGGGCCCTTCGCGGCCGAGGCGCTCACCACGTGGAAGTACGAGATCCGCGGCACCGGCCAGGTGCGCCTGTAGGGTCTTCGCAGCGCCAAGCGGGCAGCGGCCCGGTGGGCACCGAGAGCCTGTCGTAGGCACCTGCCGGGCCTCATTGCCGTATAGAGGCGCCACGCGGGCGCCGCTGCGTCTACGAGGTCTTCCCGCCGCGCCGACCGAGCCAGTGGTCGAGCGCGTACCACGCGTACCCGAGCGCCACGAAGAACGCGACGAGCGCGACGACGGTGACGGCCACCTGCCCCATGCCGAGGCGATCCACATCGAGGAACCGGTAGGGGAAGGGTCCGCCCTCGCCCGCGCCGATGCGCATACCGAACGCGCCCACGAGTGTGCCCACCACCGCGAGGTACCCGAGGGGGTAGATGGGCCAGATCAGGGGCGAGCGCACGTCGATGAGCCCCTTCTCGTCGAACAGCACCCAATCGAGCACGGTCATGATGGGGACGAGCTGATGCTCGAAGAACAGGGGGACGTCGAGCTGCCCGTCGACGAGTTTCACGCCGTCCAGGAGCACCTGCACGACCACCAGCGTCACGACGATGCCGAGGGTGAGCATCTGCTTCAGGAAGGGGAGCGGCTGGCGGCTGCTCCCGCGGAGCATCGATATGACGGCTCCGGCGAAGTAGAGGACGACGGCGAGGTTCGAGATGTTGGTGAAGTAGTGGAAGAAGATGGGGCTGGGCGCAGGCGACAGCAGATTCGATTTCATCACGAGGCCGTAGGTGCCGAGGCAGACGATGGCTGCCTTCCATACCAGCGAGGCAAAGCGGCGTGCAGGGCTCATGGCGATTCCCCTATCCCTAGGCGACCGGGGTCGGTCCTGGTCGCGCTTGCATGACCAGGGCAGGATAGCGCCGTGCTCGCGCGGAACGAAGTAATAAAGCAAATCTACTTAAAATGTTATATAACATACGTATAATAGATGCGCATGTGTAACGGAACGAGGCCTCGATGGCGGCCGGGCATGATGGGGTCGGCCCGCGATTCACCTCGCTGCCGACGCAGAAACGGGAGCACCCGGCTCGAGAAGCCTGCGGGGCGCTCCCGCCTGATGCCGTTTCAGGGGCGGAAGCCCGTCGGAACCGGGCTCCTAAGCCTGGTTGAAGGTGTCCCGGTCGGGCGCGAAGCTCTGCATGGCCTCGATCGTGCGGGCGAAGAGCTCGTCGAGCTCCCAGCCGAGCGCCTCGGCACCGGAGCGGATCACGTCGCGCGACACGCCGGCGGCGAAGCGCTTGTCCTTGAACTTCTTCTTGAGCGACTTCACGTTGAAGTCCATGACGCTCTTGCTCGGGCGCATCACCACGGCGGCTCCGATGAGGCCGGTGAGCTCCTCGCTCGCGAAGAGGATCTTCTCCATGATGTGCTCGGGGCGGGGGAGTTCCGGGTTGAAATCGCTCGTGTGGCTCTGGATCGCGCGGATCAGCTCCGGCGAGCCTCCCTCGGCCTCGAGGATCTCGGCAGCGAAGAGCGTGTGCTTCTCCGGCTCGTCGTCGTGCTCCTCCCAGTCGAGATCGTGCAGGAGACCGACGATGCCCCAGAACTCCTCGTTCTCGGGGTCGTACTCGCGCGCGAAATAGCGCATGGTCTGCTCGACCGTCTCGCCGTGCTCGATGTGGAAGGGGTCCTTGTTGTGCTCCTTCAAGAGCTCAAGGGCCCGATCGCGTGTGATGCCCGCCGACAGCTCCTCTGCCATGTCATCCCCTCCTTGCAAAGGACCCCGGCCGAAGCCGGGGTCGATTCAAAATGATGGATTACTTCTACCCGCTCGCGGGGGTTTCTTTCCACGGATCCCACAGCGCTCATCACCGGTGGCGGAACACGCGCTCGGGTTATTTTGCCGCCGGCTAGTTGACGCTCGCCGCGCCCGTCGCCTCGTCGAGGCGCTCGGCCACGTCGTCCTCGCTCATGTCGAGGGCCACGGCGAGCTCCTCCACGGCGCGGCGGTGCGCCTCCTTGAGGACGCGCGTGTAATAGCTGCTGGGACGCTTGTCGCGGCTGATCGCCTCGGCGATGCGGGTGCGCATGGTCTTGGCCACGCAGACGGTGTCGGGCGCGCCCTGCTTGATGCGCCCCTTGAAATAGGATTCCTCGAGCGAGCTGTTGCGCTCGGTGAAGGGGTCGCACTCGAGCTCGGCGTAGTGCTCGAGCAGCCGCTCGGCCTCCTCATGGGTGATGCAGGGATGCAGGCGGTCGGCCTGAGAGAGGGGGAAGCGCATGCGCGTTCTCGCATGGCCGCCCTTGGCCTCCAAGACGATCATAGGGGCCGGGGCATCCTCGAATCCCATAACGGTGCAGACGCCCTGACCAGGGTGAATAACGTGCTCTCCGATACTGAACATGCTTCCTCCTTAAACGATACGCTGACACTAACCATAGCATGCAATGAGCGTAAAATCGCAGGTAAAGCACGAAAAACCATCTTTGGTGGGTTGGTTTGCGTGCGGAAGGGGAGCCGCACTGTCCCGCGCACCGCCTCCCGCGGCCGTCCGCCACCGCCGCCCGCGAGCTGTGAGAATGTTAAAAGCAGGGGCGGTATATGCATCGATATGCTAGAGTAGCAGAATGTTCCCGCATATCGCGGGCGCACTCGCCCCTAACGCATAAGGAGGACCCATGCCCGAGAAGATAGAAGAGCTGGTTCGCGCTGCCCTCGCGGCCGCACAGGAGGCGGGCGACCTGCCCGCGTTCGAGCTGGCTGACTGCGGGATCGAGCGACCGGCGGACACTTCTCACGGTGAGTGGACCTCCACCCTCGCGCTGAAGTCCGCCAAGCTCGCGCACTGCGCGCCCAAGAAGATCGCCGAGGCCGTGGTCGCCCATATGCCCGAGGACGCCGCCATCGCCAAGGTCGAGATCGCCGGCCCCGGTTTCATCAACTTCTACCTGAACGCGTCCGCCGTGAACGCCGTCTTCGCCGAGGCCCGTGAGCAGGGGATGGACTTCGCCCGCTCCAACGTCGGCGGCGGCATGAAGACCCAGATCGAGTTCGTCTCCGCGAACCCCGTCGGCCCCATGCACGTGGGCCACGGCCGCTGGGCCGCCCTCGGTGACTCCATGGCCCGCGTCATGGAGCACGCCGGCTACGACATCGAGCGCGAGTTCTGGATCAACGACTACGGCAACCAGATGAACACCTTCGGCAACTCCATCTCCAAGCGCTACATGCAGCTCGCCGACATCATGGAGAAGCAGGGGCTCGACATCGATGCCGCCCGCGACCACCTCGCGCAGGATCGCGACAACTTCGTCCAGGACGAGCTCGACGAGCATCCGGACTCCCATCCCTACATGGACGAGTTCTCCCGCGACCTCGGTAAGGATTCCTACGGCGGCACCTATATCATCGACGAGGCGGCCGAGTTCTTCCGCACCGACGGCGACAAGTGGGTCAACGCCGACCCCGAGGAGCGCATGCTCTCCTTCCGCGAGCGCGGCTACCAGAAGATGCTCAAGGACATGCACGAGACCTGCCACGACGTCCGCTGCGACTTCGACGTCTGGATGAGCGAGCGCACCATGTACCAGAAGGACTGGACGGGGACCTCGCCGGTCGAGCGCGCCTACGACAAGCTCGACAAGATGGGCTATCTCTACCGCACCGACGACGGCGCACTCTGGTTCAAGTCCACCGAGTTCGGCGACGACAAGGACCGCGTCATCCAGAAGTCCAACGGCGACTACACCTACTTCTCCTCCGACATCGCCTACCACTGGAACAAGTTCCAGCGCGTCGACCACGTCATCGACATCTGGGGCGCCGACCACCACGGCTACATCGCCCGCGTGACCGCCGTCTGCGACGCGCTCGGCTACCCCGGCAAGTTTGAGGTGCCGCTCGGCCAGTTCGTGAACCTGCTGCGCAACGGCAAGCCCATCCGCATGTCCAAGCGCAAGGGCACGATGATCACCTTCCGCGAGCTCATCGACGAGGTGGGCGCCGACGCCACGCGCTACACCCTCATCTCGCGCTCGAGCAACCAGACGATCGACTTCGATATCGAGGCCGTCAAGGAGAAGAGCCAGAGCAACCCGGTCTATTACGTGCAGTACGCCCACGCCCGCATCTGCTCGATCCTGCGCCGCGCCGCCGGCGTCACGTCGGAGCAGGCCGAGCTCATGGGCATGGAGGCCGTCGCCGTCAAGGCGCTCTCCGACTCGGTCGACTACGCGCTGCTGACCGATCCCACCGAGCTCGCCCTCGCCCGCAAGCTCTCTGAGCTCGAGGAGCTCATCGCCGGCTGCGCCCGCGATCGCGCGCCGTTCCGCCTGACGCACTACGCCGAGGAGCTCGCCGCAGCCTTCCACAGCTTCTACCAGGCCTGCCAGGTGCTCCCGAGCGAGGGCCGTCCGGTCGACCCGGCGATCTCGCGCGCCCGCATCGCGGCCTGCGACGCCGTCCGCTCGGTGCTGAAGCTCACGCTGTCGCTCATCGGCGTCTCCGCGCCGACCCAGATGTAACCTCTGGAAATCTCTGACGGGGAGGGCCCGCCATCCGCATGGGTGGCGGGCCCTCCCCGTATGGTTGCCTAGCCCTCGTGCACGAGCTTCAGCCCGATGACGCAGCCCACCAGGCAAACGATGAGGGCGACCTTGGCGGGGGACGCCGCCTCGGCACCGCTCACCATGCTGTAACCCACGGTTCCCGCAGCCCCGATGCCGACCCAGATCGCGTAGGCGGTGCCGGTGGGGAGGGTACGGATGGCGAATGCGAGGCCGGCCATGCTCGCCAGCAGGGAGAAGGCGAACACGACGGTGGAGATGGGTTTGCTGAAACCGTCGGAGAGGCCGAGGGCGGTTGCCCACACGGCCTCCATCGCGCCTGAGAGTATGAGGATGATCCAAGCCATAGGGGCCCCTTTCCAGCTGCGGTCCTGCCGCTCGTGCAGATGATGCGCCGTCTTTTCGAACCTGGTACGGCTGCCATCGTCAGGGGCTCTCGCCGCAGGAAGTCTACCATATGACACGTCCCCGCCGCTTGCGGTGCAAAATGTGCTACACTGCCCTCAGCGCACCGCGCCATCCCGTTTTACATCCTGAATCACATCCGCCGGTTTCTCTTCCCGTTGCGGTTGCAGGCGGCCGAAACCGTCGGCCGATGGAAAAGAAAGAGCACCACGTTGGCAGAACAAGAAAAGAATGAGGCGCCCGAGGCCGTCGCCGAGGAAGCCGCCCCCCGTCCGCGCCGCGCGCGCAAGCCCCGGGCCGCCGCATCCGCCGATGCGATCCCGGCCATCGACATCCTGCCGCCCGCCGCGTCCGCGGCGGCCCCGGAGGCGGGGGAGGCGAAGCCCCGTCGCCGCGGCCGCCCGCGCAAGACCGCGGCCGCGCCCGCCGAGGAGGTCAGCGGCGAGGTGGCCCAGGCCCGCGCCCTCTCCCAGGTCTCGCAGGCCGAGGTCGCCCGCAAGCAGCGCGCCGAGGAGGACCGCGTCGCCGAGGCGATCGCCTCGGGCTCTGCAGCCCCTCTGATCGATCCGGCGCTCCGTCCGCACCGCCGCGGCCGGAAGCCCAAGGCCTACGTGGAGGCCGAGCGCGCCGCCGCCGCGGCGCTCGCCGCCAAGCAGGCCGAGTACATGGAGCAGCGCGAGCTCGATCGGAAGGAGGCGCCCGCGCCCGCCCCCGCCGACACCCGGCCCGGCCGCGCCCGCCGCGCCGAGCAGAAGGCCGCGCCCGAGGAGGCCCCCGCCGAGGGCGACACCCCGCGCGAGCAGGATGCCGCCGAGCAGGCGCCCCGCACCCGCCGCCGTCAACGCACGGCCCCCGATCGCCCGGCGGCCCCCGAGCACGCCACGGAGCGCGCGGGCGGCGGCTCCGACCGCTCCGAGCGCACGCACGGCACCGAGCGCAACGCCGATCGCGGAAACGACCGCAACAACCGAAACAACAACCGCCAGCAGGGCGGCAACCGCAACAAGCGGAACAACAACCGCTACAACGCCCCCTCCGAGCCGAGCGTCTCGCGCGAGGACCTCACGGCCCTGAAGGTCGCGGATCTCCGCGAGAAGGCCAAGGAGTTCGGCATCGACTACGTCGGCAAGAAGAAGGCCGAGCTCGTCGAGGACATCTACACCGCCTCGGCCCGCGCCGAGGGCTTCCGTGAGATCACGGGCATCCTCGACATCGACAACCAGGGCTTCGGCAACATCCGCGCGCACGGCTACATGCCCAGCCGCGATGACGCCTTCGTCGCCGCGAACATGATCCGCGCCGCGGGTCTCCGCGCGGGCGACCTCATCTCGGGCACGCTCCGCCCGCTCCGCGCGAACGACAAGTACCCCGGGCTCGCCAAGATCCACAGCGTCAACGGGGTCGATCCCGAGCAGATGCGCCACCGTCCCAAGTTCAGCGACCTCACGCCCATCTACCCGAACGAGCCGCTGCGCATGGAGCACGGCCGCGACTCCATCACGGGCCGCGCGATCGACATCGTGGCCCCGGTCGGCAAGGGCCAACGAGGCCTCATCGTCTCGCCCCCCAAGGCCGGCAAGACGACCATCCTGAAGCGCATCTGCCAGGCGATCGCGCTCAACAACCCCGAGGTGCACCTCATCTGCCTGCTCGTGGACGAGCGCCCCGAGGAGGTCACGGACATGCAGCGCTCGATCAAGGGCGATGTGGTTGCCTCGACCTTCGATATGCCGGCCGACAACCACACCCGCGTGTCGGAGCTTGTGATCGAGCGCGCCAAGCGCCTGGTCGAGCTCGGCGAGGACGTCGTCGTGGTGCTCGACTCCATCACCCGCCTCGCCCGCGCCTACAACCTCGCCGCCCCGGCCTCGGGCCGCATTCTCTCCGGCGGCGTTGACTCCGCGGCGCTCTATCCGCCCAAGCGCTTCCTCGGCGCCGCCCGCAACATCGAGAACGGCGGGTCCCTCACGATCCTCGCCTCGGCGCTCGTGGACACCGGCTCCAAGATGGACGAGGTGATCTTCGAGGAGTTCAAGGGCACCGGCAACATGGAGCTCAAGCTCGACCGCGACCTCGCCGACCGCCGCATCTTCCCCGCGATCGACCCGGTTGCCTCGGGCACCCGCAACGAGGACCTGCTCATCGACGAGCAGATGCGCCCGTTCGTCTGGGGCATCCGACGCGTGCTCGCGAACATGAACAACACCGAGCGCTCCGCCGCGAGCTTCATCAAGGGGCTCAAGGCCACTGACAGCAACCAGGAGTTCCTGGTCCGCACGGCTAAGAAGGCGCAGGACCACCCCGAGGCGCTCTAAGGAGCCCCTCCCGCGCCCCGCGCATGCGAGCAGACGGGCCCATCCGGTCGCCACGGGCGAGCGGATGGGCCCGTTCCCGTTTCCAACGGGGGGGCGCCCCGCTCCCTACAGGATCCCGAGCGCCCGCTCGGCCCTGAGCGCGAGGGGGTAGGGGATCAGGCGGCTGAGGGCGTAGTAGACGCGCATTTCCGGCGACGGGATGCAGAGCGCCCGGCCCGCCCGCGCCGCCCGGAGCGCCGCGGCGGCCACGTCGCGCGGCCGCTCGAAGCCGATGCCCGTCATCCGGCGGGCCACCTCCGCATCACCTGCATCATCGAGGAACTCCGTGCGCATGAACTTGGGGCAGAGCGCCGTGACGTGAATGCCCACCTCACCGAGCTCCGTATCGAGCGCCCGCGAGAAATCGAGCACGAACTGCTTCGCGGCGGCGTAGAGCGCGAGGCGGGGCTGCGGGAGGAAGGCCGCCACGCTCGCGGTCTGGATGATGCGCGACCCGGAGGTAAGGTAGGGGAGGGCAAGGTAGGTGAGCTCGACGGGTGCGCGCATGAGCAGGGAGACCATGCGTCCGGGCTGAGCGGGCTCGTGCTCCGCGAAGTCGCCGAAGACGCCTGTGCCGGCGTTGTTGATGAGCCAAGTGACCCGTGCCCCCTCGCACTCGGCGAGCGCGCCGGCGGTGATCTCGAAGGACACGGGGTCGCAGAGGTCGAGGCAGAAGGGGCGCACCGCGGTGCCGCAGGTGCGAATCAGGGCCTCGAGGCGCTCGGCCCGCCGTGCGACGACCCAGATCTCATCGACCGCGCCCGCCGCCCCGGCGTCGATGAGCCGGACGAACTCCTCGCCCAGGCCGGAGCTCGCTCCGGTCACGATCGCGATGCGCCTCATGGGTCCTCCTTGCCGCGGGGAGGGGATTCCGATTGACCTCCCGTTCCAATTACCACCGTTACCATACATCTCCTTGCAATCACCAGATGGTTCTCGCATAATGCAGGTACTGTTCGCGACGGAAAACGCAGATGAAACGAACCACAATCCGTTGCAAGGGGGCTCTTCGGGCCCCGGAGCCGCCACATTCATCGGTTTCTCGCGGGCACACGCAGGCTCGACGGCGCTCGCGCCGCCTTTCGGCTGTTGTGATGGAGGAGCAGACATGGCAGTTCAAACGCACGCCCATCCGGCGATCGCAGCGGGTCTGGCCGGCGGTGTCGGCTTGATCCTCCCGGCTGCGGCCTACCTCGCGACCGCGTCGCTCGACGGCGCGCATCGCCTGGTCGCCGAGGCCGGCATGCCTTTCGCCCTCGGCGCCGTGGCGGGTGCCGGCATGTGCGCGGTGGCGATGGCCGCCCTGGCCGCGAGCGCGAACGCCCGGCTCGGCAACCGCTCCGAGGCGGGGGAGTACCGGTTCGGCGAGGATGCCGCCCCGGTCCCCGAGGAGGCCTCCGATGCCCCGGCGAAGGAGCGCGCCGGCTTCTTCCATGCGCGCCCGGCCGAGGACGTGCCCGTCATCTCGCGCGCCCTCGACGCGCTCTCCGAGGCGGAGGCCTGGGCCGAGATCGACAAGCTGCTCGAGGAGGACTCGCCGGTGAGCTGCGACCCCGCGCGCTCCAAGGACATCTACGAGATCGCCTTCGCCGAGCTCGCCCGCGGCGCATCCGCCGCCGAGGCCGCGCCCGCCGCCGAGACGGCCACCGCACCGGCGGTCACGTCCTCCCTCGCCGCCCTCGACGGGGCGCAGCAGACGGCGAGCCTCGCGGCCGAGCGGGAGGAGCTCTCCGACACCGACGCCGCCCGCGCGGCGGCGCTCGCGTCCCTCGGTGCCGTGTCGGCGCCCCGTGCGGCCGCGGCCCCCTCCGTCTCGTCCGAGACCATCGCCATGGCCCCCTCGTCTGAGTTCGCGCCTATGGCCGCCGCCGTCGCAGCCGCGCCGGAGGAGGTCCCCATGGCGGACTACACCGGCCATGAGGACATGTGGGCCGCAGCTCTCGCGATCCTCGAGGCCGAGGCGGTCCCCGCATCCGAGCCCGTCAGGGCCGCCTCCCTGCCGGCTGCGGAGGAGGTCCCCGCGGCCGCGCCCCGCGTCCGCGCCGAGGAGGTACCCGCCACCGAGGAGCGCGTCGAGGCCATCGCCGAGGGCGAGCGCCTCACCGAGATGCACGGCCGCATCAACGAGATCCTCGGCGAGGAGGTCGCGAAGATGCCGTCCCAGAGCATGCGCCGGACGAGCCGCGAGTACCTCCGTGTGATCCAGGGGGGCACGATGGCGATGCCGCGCCTCAAGGCGGAGGCGTAGGCCCCGGCATGGGAGCACGGCAGCGCATTCCCCTCAGCGCGTGGGTGGCGCCCGGCTGGTGCGTCGCATCGGCCCTGATGGTGGTGTTCATCTGGTCAAACTCGCTCGTCCCCGGGGCCGGGAGCTCCGCGGTGAGCCATGCCGCCACGTCGTCCCTGCAGGGGGTCTTGGAGGCCCTCGGCATCACGGCCTCCTGGGTGACGAACTTCCTCGTGCGCAAGGCGGCTCACCTCACCGAGTACGCCGTCCTCGGCGTTCTCGTGATGCAGGCGTTCGGCCCGGCGCTCGCCCGCGACCGCCGTTGGCTCGCCGTGGCCGCGCTCACGCTCGTCCTCGTCCCGGCGATCGACGAGACGATCCAGGTCTGCATACCCGGTCGCGACGGCCAGCTCACCGATGTGCTCATCGATTGCGTCGGCGGGTCCTTAGGATCGCTGGTCAGATGGGGTGCGGTGACGCTCAGATCGCGTCTTCACCGCGACGCCAAGAAAATCTAAAAAAGTGCTTGCGCCGTTTGGGGCCAGAGTGCATAATAGTCAAGCGCTTTGCGCGAGGGACACACGGTGGGTGTAGCTCAGTTGGCTAGAGCGACGGACTGTGGCTCCGTAGGTCGAGGGTTCGAGCCCCTTTACCCACCCCACTTCCTCCTTCACGCGGGCAGACATACATGGATCGTTAGCTCAGCTGGCTAGAGCAGGGGACTCTTAATCCCAAGGTCCAGGGTTCGAATCCCTGACGATCCACCCTTAAACTGCAGGTAGGGCGTCCAAATGGACGCCCTATTTCTTGTATCGATCGCCTGTTCGACGTGATTCGTCGTGATGGGTTTCAGAGTGGATATCTACTTTTTCATTTGAGACACGAACGGGACCCGACGCGATGCCGGGCCCCGTTCTGCCTCGCTGCCGTCACATCCGGTCCTGAGCGGGCTCGAACACGAAGCCCGTCATGGACATGGATCCCATGTTGCTGATGTTGTTGAAGACGCGCGCCGGCTCGCCCTCGCTCGCACCCAGGGTGTAGAGGAGGGGGAGGAAGTGGTCGGGCGTGGGCGCGGCGTAGTCGGCGTTCGGCAGGCGCTCGAAGTCGATCACGGCACGGTCGTTCCTGGCGGTGACCTCCTGGATGATGCGCTCGTTGAACGAGAGCGTGGCGGGTGAGGCAGCATCCGGATGCTCCCAGTCCACGCGCTGCAGGTTGTGCACGACGTTCCCGCTCGCCACGATGAGGTAACCCTCATCGCGCAAGGGGGCGAGGGCGCGGCCGATCTCGTAGGCCCGTTCGTGTGCGCTCGTCCCGTCCACCGAGAGCTGCACCACGGGGATGTCCGCCTCGGGGAACATGTGCACGAGGACGGACCAGGTGCCATGGTCGATGCCCCAGTCGTCGTTGACCTGGACCGCGTCCCCGAGCTCGCGCCGCACCGCATCCGTGAGCTCGGCGCTGCCGCTCACCGGATAGGTGAGTTCGTAGAGCTCGCGGGGGAAGCCGTACATGTCGTAGACCTGCCGCGGGGCCTTCGCGCTCTGCACGAAGGTGCCCCGGGTGAACCAGTGCGCCGAGATCGCGAGGATCGCCCGTGGCCTCCCATAGCGTCTGACGACGTCCTCGGCCGCGGCTGCCATCCCCTGGGTGATCTCGTTGTCCTCGAGCGCTAGCAAGGGGCTGCCGTGGCCCACGAACAGGACGGGCATGCGTGTCTTCTCCATATCGACTAACTCCTTCAAATTATCGAGTTACTTTAGTTTTTTGAACTAACCAGATAATATGAGTTGCCAAATAAAGCTACAAGTACGATATTTGACTTGAGCCAGTCTATTTCACTTGAGTATTGGAGTGTTC
Organism: Collinsella sp.; assembly: GCA_034102905.1. Taxonomy (GTDB): domain Bacteria; phylum Actinomycetota; class Coriobacteriia; order Coriobacteriales; family Coriobacteriaceae; genus Collinsella. Next base: position 14,473 of record JAXEGS010000013.1, read on the forward strand.
ACCATGAAGAAGGAGACCTGCGACGAGGCGGGTGTGTTCGGAATGTGTCCGTTCGTGACCGCCCAGCAGCTCATCAGCGGTAAATGGGCGATTCTGATCCTGCACGTGCTCGCGAACGGCCCGAAGCGGTTCAACCACATCCAGCGCGAGATCGACGTCACCCAAGCAACGCTCACCACGCACCTGAAGCGCCTGGAGGAGTACGGGCTCGTGAAGCGCACCGTCTTCCCCGAGATCCCGCCGCGGGTGGAGTACGAGCTCACCGAGATCGGCAGCGAGTTCCGGCCGGTGCTCGACCAGGTCGAGGCCTGGGGCAACAAATACATCGCCTACCTCGAGCGGCAGCACGACGCCCGCGTCACGGCCGGCGCCCCCGCCACGGCCGCCGCACGATAGGGGGACGCATGGATCTGATCGAGGCCATCGGGCGCCGCCACTCGGTGCGCGCCTTCACGGACCAGCCCGTGGGCGGGGCGGTTCGGCTCCAGCTCGAGTCGCTCGCCCAGGAGCTCTCCCATGCGGGGGACCTCACCCTGTCCTTCCGGTGGGACGAGCCGCGGGCCTTCGCGGGCGGGCTCGCCCATTACGGGAAGTTCTCCGGCGTCTCCGACTACCTCGTGATCTCGGGTCGGAAGCGGCCCGGCCTCGAGGAGGATGCCGGCTACTACGGCGAGCGCCTGGTGCTCGAGGCGCAGCGCTCGGGGCTCAACAGCTGCTGGGTCGCCATGACGGCGCGCCGCCGCCTGGTGCGCGCCACCTTGCCGGCCGGCGAGCGCCTGGTGATCCTCGTCGCGCTCGGGCACGGCAAGACCGCGGGCTCCCCACGGCGCTCGAAGGACATCGCGCAGGTGAGCAACGCGGGCGCGGAGACGCCCTCCTGGTTCAACCGGGCCGTCGAGGCGGCGCTCCTCGCGCCCACGTCGATGAATCAGCAGCAGTTCCACCTCGAGTACCGGCCGCCGGCGGGGGAGGGCGCCCTGCCCGGTGTGCGCCTCAAGCGCCGCTTCGGGCCGTACGCCACGGTCGACGCCGGCATCGTGCGGCTCCATGTGGAGCTCGCGGCTTCCGCCGAGGCGGGCCTCGCCCCCGGCGGGCTGCCATTCGTTTGGATCAAGGAGTAGGAGATCGGCTATGGAGCTTCTCTTTGGAACCGGCGCGCTCCTGCGCGGGGCGGGCATGGTGCTCGTCGCGCTCGCCGCGGCCCTGCACGTGTTTATCGCCGGGGTGGAGATGCTCGGGTGGACGGGACCGGTCGCGCACCGGCTCTTCAACCTGGAGCCCGCCTTCGCACGGCAGACGCGGGAGATGGCCGCGAACCAGGGGTTCTACAACCTGATGCTCGCCGTCGAGATGGTCGCGGGGCTCGTGGGGATGCTCATGGGCACCGCGTGGGGCCTGCCGCTCGCGATCGCCGGCGCCGCCTCCACGGTCGCGGCCGGCGGATTCCTCTACCTCACCTCGCCCGATAAGCGGTCCTCGGCGGTGAATCAGCTCGCCCCGGGCCTGCTCGGCACCGTGCTGCTCGTCCTCAGCGCTCTCTGACGAGACGCGGCGCACGCATGAGATATGGAGGGCCGATGGAGCGTCTGGCGCTCGTCGGCCCTTTTTTCACGTGAGCTTGACCCTCACGCCGCGTGAGGCCTGAAGCTGGTGCCCGTCGATGCGATGAGAGGAGGAGGCCAATGGATTCCCATGCGCCCACGGACGGCCGCGGCCGCTCGGTGGGGGAGGTGTCCGACCTCACGGGGCTGACCGTGCGGACACTCCACCACTGGGATGAGATCGGGCTCCTGCGCGCCCCGCGGGGGCGCAACTGCTATCGGAGCTACGGTGCACCCGAGCTCGACCGACTCCAGCAGATCCTCCTCTACCGCGATGCCGGGGTGCCGCTCGATGAGATCCGGAGGATCCTCGACGACCCGGCGTTCAGCGTGAGGGAAGCCCTCCAGGGCCATCTCGCGCGCCTCGAGGGAGAGCGGCGTCGCACCGACCGGTTGATCGCGAGCGTGAAGGGCACGCTCGCCCGGATGGAAGGCGGACGCGATATGAGCGAACGGCAACGCTTCGAGGCACTCAAACGCGAGGTGATCGAGGAGAACGAACGGCACTATGGGCGCGAGGTGCGCGAACGGCACGGCGATGAGGCGATGGACGCCGCGAACGCGCGGATGCTCGGGATGAGCGAGGAGGAGTGGCGCGCCACGCAGGAGCTCGAGGAGCGGGTGCTCTCGCTGCTGGCTGAGGCGATGGATGCGGGCGATGCGACCTCGGCGCTCGCCGGGGAGCTCTCGGATCTCCACGGGGCCTGGGTGAGCCGCCATTGGAGCCACGGAACCTATACGCCCGAGGCCCATATCGGCCTGGCGCGGATGTACCGGGCCGATGCGCGGTTCAAAGCCTATTACGACGAGCGCGTGCGCCCCGGCGCGACGGACTTCCTCGTGGCCGCGATCGAGGCCCGCGACGGCGCGGGCGCGTGAGCGTGGACTGACGACGCGACGGGGCGGGCCGCGGCGGCTCGCGTGACGCTGGCCGGCCTGCCATGCACGCAGGACAAAGGGGCCCGGCCCCGCACGACGCGCCCGCCCCTTGTCGCCCGCGCGCGTCCCCGCCCTCCCCAAACCTGAGTAGATTGCTCGGATTTACCCCAACCCCGGCTTGACCCCGGCCCGCACACGGGTATTGTTATTCCGATGAATTCACTAGGAATTACGCCCGGCCCGCCGCGCCCGCCGTCCGCGAGCGCGCGCATCCGGGAGAGGGGAAAAGAGGGACATCATGACCGCTCAAGCATCTCCGCTGCTCAGCCTAGCCGGTGTGACAGCCTCCGTGGACGAGAAGACCATCCTTCACGGCATCGACCTCAACGTCGCCGCCGGCGAGACCCATGTCCTCATGGGCCCCAACGGCGCCGGTAAGTCCACGATGGGCCACGTCATCATGGGTGACCCCGTCTACACGCTGGACGGTGGCACCATCTCCTTCGACGGCGAGGACATCTCCGAGCTCTCCTGCGACAAGCGCAGCCGCGCCGGGCTGTTCCTCTCCTTCCAGGCCCCGGTCGAAATCCCGGGCGTCCCCCTCTCGAGCTTCCTGCGCGCGACCATCGCCGGCCGCCCGGGCCTTGAGATGAAGGGCAAGGAGTTCCGCCGTCGCGTGAAGGAGCTCGCCGCCGAACTCGACATGGACGTCTCCTACCTCAACCGCGAGCTCGGCGTCGGCTTCTCCGGCGGCGAGAAGAAGAAGGTCGAGATGCTCCAGCTCCTGCTCCTCCAGCCGAAGCTCGCCATCCTCGATGAGACCGACTCCGGCCTCGACGTGGATGCCCTCGGGACCGTCTCGCGCGGCATGGACGCCTACCGCCGCAGCACATCCGGCTCGCTGCTCATCATCACGCACAACACGCGCATCCTCGAGCATCTCGACGTCGACCGCGTGCACGTCATGGTGGGCGGGCGCATCGTCCGCGAGGGCGACGCCGACCTCATCCCCTGGATCGACGAGCACGGGTTCGAGTCCTTCGAGCGCGAGGCCGCGCAGCAGGTGGAGGCGTAGGGCATGGCGAAGAAGCGCACCGAGGTCGCGGACATCGACCGCAGCCTCTACGATTTCACCTACGGCGAGGAGGGCTTCGAGCGCCTCGACGCGGGCCTCACCCCCGAGATCGTGCGGGAGATCTCCGAGCGCAAGGACGAGCCCGCGTGGATGCTCGACCTGCGCCTGAAGTCTCTCGAGATCTACCAGAAGAAGGCCGGCCCCACCTGGGGCCCGGACATCTCCGGCCTCGATATGGACAACATCGTCACCTACGTGAAGCCCAACACCGAGCAGCGCTCGGACTGGGACTCCGTGCCCGACGACATCAAGGACACCTTCGAGCGGCTGGGCATCCCCGAGGCCGAGCGGAGCTACCTCGCCGGCGTCGGCGCCCAGTACGACTCCGAGCTCGTGTACCACAACATGCAGGACACGGCCGCCAAGATGGGCATCGTCTACTCCGGTATCGAGGAGGCCCTCCACGAGCCGAAGTGGGAGGCGATCATCCGCGAGAAGTTCATGACGCTGATCCCGCCCACCGACCACAAGTTCGCGGCGCTCCACGGCGCGGTCTGGAGCGGTGGCTCCTTCGTGTACGTGCCGGCCGGCACCAAGCTCGACTTCCCGCTGCAGAGCTACTTCCGCCTGAACGCCAAGGGCGCGGGCCAGTTCGAGCACACCCTCATCGTCGTCGAGGACGACGCCGACCTCCACTTCATCGAGGGCTGCTCGGCGCCGAAGTACAACGTCGCGAACCTGCACGCCGGGGCCGTCGAGCTCTTCGTGGGGAAGCGCGCGCACCTGCGCTACTCCACGATCGAGAACTGGTCCAAGAACATGTACAACCTGAACACGAAGCGCTCGCGCGTGGAGGAGGGCGGCGAGATCGAGTGGATCTCGGGCTCCTTCGGCAGCCACGTGGGCTATCTCTACCCGATGAGCATCCTCGCCGGGCGCCGCGCGAAGAGCTCGTTCACGGGCATCACCTTCGCCGGTGCGGGCCAGAACCTCGACACGGGCTGCAAGGTCGTGCTCGCGGCCCCCGAGACCACGGCGACCGTCGAGACGAAGGGCATCTCGAAGGGCGGCGGCGTGCAGACCTTCCGGAGCTCCATCGTCGCCACGCCCGAGGCCACGGGTTCGGCGGCCACCGTCTCCTGCTCCTCGCTCATGCTCGACGACCAGTCGCGCTCGGACACCATTCCGGCGATGGATATCCGCGCCAAGAACGTCGACATCGGCCATGAGGCCACGATCGGCCGCATCGGCGACGACAAGATCTTCTACCTCATGAGCCGCGGCATCTCCGAGGAGGAGGCCCGCACCATGATCGTGAACGGCTTCGCGAGCCCGGTCTCCAAGGAGCTCCCGCTCGAGTACGCGGTCGAGATGAACAATCTGATTAAACTCGAGATGGAAGGGGCGATTGGCTGATGTCCCAGTCTCCAGAGCAGGCGACCCCGACGGTGCTGTCCGGGGTGAACGCCATGCCGGCCCCCACGTGGAGCTGGCTCAAGATGAACAGCGCGACGGTCGCGGTGCCGGAGGGGCTCGCGCCCGCACCGGCCGCCGTCTCCGTGGAGGTGTCCGAGGGCGCCGACGTGCTCTCCTCGAACGCCGACGCCCTGGACGACGCACTCGCCGCCGCCGGCAAGCGCTTCGCCTCCCGCGCCCGCGCGAGCGCCCCCGGGGACGCCGCCGACCGCGCGGCCGTGGCGGCGGGGGGGCTCGACGCCATGGACGCGCCGGCGCTCTCCACCTACCAGCAGGGCGCCGTCCGCGTTGAGGAGGAGCTCTCGGTCTCCGAGGCCTTCACGTCCGGCATGGGCGCCGAGGCCTACGCCTACCTGCGCCGCCTCGGCCGGAAGCCGACGGTCGTCGATGTTCCGAGCGGGGCCGCGGCGCGCGTGACCGTGCGCGTCGCCGGCGCGCCGGGCACGGCCGCGGTGGCGAGCGTCGACGTGGTCGCGCGGCGCGGCTCCTCCCTGGAGCTCGTCCTCGCGCTCGACGGCGAGGCCCCGGAGGGGTCCGCGGGCCTCGTGGGCGCGGCGATGCGCGTCTTCGCGGCGTCCGACGCTCGGGTGAGCGTCACGACCGTCCAGACGGCCGACGACGCCTTCGTGGCCCTCGACGACACCGGGCTCTTCCTCGACGAGGGGGCGCGCGTGGAGGTCTCCCACACGGTGCTCGGCGCCGGCGCCTCCTACACGGGCCTCGCCGCCGACCTGCGCGGCGACCGCGCGCGCATCGACGTCGACACGAGCTACCTCGGCGCCCGCGACCAGGTGCGCGACTTCAACTACGCGATCCGCCACCTCGGCCGCAAGACCGTCTCGAGCATGGACGCCAACGGCGTGCTCGCCGGCTCGAGCAAGAAGGTGCTGCGCGGCACCATCGACCTCATGCACGGCGCGCGCGGCGCGGAGGGGTCCGAGCAGGAGACCGTGCTCCTCGCCGACGAGGGGGTCGACAACAAGACCGTCCCCGTCATCCTCTGCGATGAGGACGACGTCGCGGGCAACCACGGCGCCACGATCGGGCACGTCCGCCCGGAGCAGCTTTTCTACCTGGGCTGCCGTGGCCTCTCGAAGGAGGCCGCCGAGGCCCTCTTCATCGCCGCCAAGCTCGAGGACGCGGCGCTCTCGGCACCCGACGAGGCCGTCCGCGCGAGCGTCGTCCGCCTCGGCGAGGCCGTGGTTCCCAACTTCAAGGAGGAGATCGCATGATCGACACGGAGAACGTGACCTGCGACACCTGCACCGCCCCCACGGGCGGCGTCGTCGACGCGAGCGACGAGGCCTCGCGCGCCTGGCCGCGCGTCGACATCGAGCAGAACCCCTACAAGGCCGACTTCCCGCTCCTCGCGGGCAACCCCGGCCTCGCCTTCCTCGACAGCGCCGCCACCGCGCAGCGCCCCGCCGCGGTGCTCGAGGCGCAGAAGCGCTTCTACGAGACGATGAACGCCAACCCGCTGCGCGGCCTCTACTCGCTCTCCGTCGAGGCCACCGAGGCCATCGCGCGCGTCCGCGCCCAGATCGCCGACGTCATCGGCGCGCCGGCGACGGATGCCCGCACACCTGCGGCGACCGACATCGTCTTCACCCGCAACGCGAGCGAGTCCCTGAACCTCGTGGCGAAGTCCTTCGCGCCCACGGTGCTCGAGCCCGGCGACGAGATCGCGATCACGGTGATGGAGCACCATTCCAACCTGATCCCCTGGCAACAGGCCGCGAAGGCGGCGGGCGCCAAGCTCGTCTACCTCTATCCCACCAAGACCGGCGAGCTCACCGACGATGAGATCGCGGCGAAGGTGGGCGCGCGGACGAGGATCGTCGCGACCACGCACGTCTCGAACGTCCTCGGCGTGGAGGCCCCCGTGCGCAAGCTCGCCGACGCCGTCCACGCCCACGGGGGCTACCTCGTGGTGGACGGCGCCCAGTCGGTGCCGCACATGGCCGTCGACGTGGTCGAGCTCGGCGCCGACTTCTTCGCCTTCTCGGCGCACAAGGCCCTCGGCCCCATGGGGATCGGCGTGCTCTGGGGCAAGCACGAGCTCCTCGAGCAGACGCCGCCGATGCTCACGGGCGGCGAGATGATCGACTCCGTGACCGAGCAGGGCGCCGTCTGGGCACCGGTGCCGGAGAAGTTCGAGGCGGGCACGCAGGACGCCGCGGGGATCTACGCCACGGGCGCGGCCCTCGATTATCTCGTGAACCACGTGGGCTACGAGGCGATCCAGGCGCGCGAGCAGGCGCTCGTCCACTACCTCATGGGTCGGCTCACCCAGCTGCCCTACGTCGAGGTGATCGGGTCCATCTACTGGGACCGCCACCACGGCGTCGTCAGCTTCAACGTGCGTGGCATCCACCCGCACGACGTGGCGAGCATCATGGACCTGGACGGGGTGTGCATCCGCGCCGGGCACCACTGCGCCCAGCCGCTGCTCACCTGGCTCGGCGTCGAGAACCTCGCCTGCTGCCGCGCGAGCGTGGCCTTCTACAACGACATGCACGACATCGATGCGTTCATCGCCGGCCTCGAGCGCGTTTGGAGCACCTTCAATGGCTAGCCTGTACACCTCAACCACCTTCATGGACCACAACGCCCATCCCGACTACAAGTACGAGATGGAGGGCGCCACCCACGAGCACGACGGCATCAACCCCAGCTGCGGGGACGAGCTCACGCTCCAGCTGCGCATCGAGGGCGGGGTGATCCGCGAGGCGAGCTTCACGGGGCACGGCTGCGCGATCAGCCAGGCCTCCGCTGACATCATGGCCGAGCTCGTGACCGATGAGACCGTGGAGGAGGCGCGCCGGCTCTCGGGGCTCTTCCTCGCGATGATCCGCGGCGAGGAGCTCTCGGAGGAGGACTTCGATGACCTCGACGAGGCCGCGGAGCTCCGCGACATCTCGCATATGCCGGCGCGCGTGAAGTGCGCCGAGCTCGCCTGGCGCACGCTCGACGGCATCCTCGCGGGTGACGGTGACGCCGCCTCGGGCGGCGCGCCCGGTCGCACGCGGATCCGACTCAGGGAAGGGGGTCACATGCTGGTGTCATCCAAGGGCCGCTACGCCCTGCGGCTCATGATCTACATCGCCGCGTTCGGTGAGCGCGAGGGGCGGATCGCGCTGCGCAC
>JAXEGS010000014.1:0-4320 GCA_034102905.1 Collinsella sp.
TCACGGTCACGAACACCATCGAGGGCAAGGTCTCGGTGGCCGTGACCAAGGTCTGGGCCGGCATCGACGCCGACGCGGCCCCGGCCGTGACGGTGAACCTCATGGCCGACGGCGCGAAGGTCGACTCCGCCACGCTCGACGCCTCCTCCGGCTGGCAGCGCACCTTCGAGGACCTGCCGCAGTTCACGGGCGGCAAGGAGATCGCCTACACCGTGGCCGAGGAGGGCGCCGCTGGCGGCGCGCTCACCGCCGGCGGCCACCGCTACACCGTCGACACGGCGCACGAGGGCACCTCGTGGACCATCACGAACACGATGGAGAATCCTGAGACGTCCATCTCCGGCACGAAGGTCTGGGACGACGCCGAGAACCAGGACGGCCTCCGTCCCGAGTCGGTGGAGATCTCGCTCATCGCGAACGGCGAGCCCACCGGCAAGACGGCGACGGTCCCCGCGGCGGGCGACGGGAGCTTCAGCTTCACCGGGCTGCCCACCTACGACAGCAAGGGCGCTGAGATCGCCTACAGCGTCGACGAGCTCGCGGAGCCCGCGGGCTACGAGAAGGCCGTCGAGGGCACGACGATCACGAACCGGCACGTTCCCGCCGTCCGCGCGCTGAACGTGACCAAGGTCTGGGACGACGCCGGGAACCAGGACGGCATCCGCCCCAAGGACGTGACGGTGCGCCTCCTCGCCGACGGCGAGAAGACCGATCGCGTCCTCACGCTCGATGCGGCGGGGGAGTGGGCAGGCGCCTTCGAGGATCTGCCGCAGTTTAAGGCCGGCCAGGAGATCGCCTACACGGTCGCCGAGGACGAGGTCGAGGGCTACACGGCCGAGGTGACGGGCGACATGGCCGCCGGCTTCACCGTGACCAACTCCCATAATCCGGCGGTTCGAATGATCGACGTGTCGAAGGTCTGGAGCGATGCGGACAACAAGGACGGCATCCGTCCCGCCTCCGTGACCGTGCGCCTCCTCGCTGACGGCGAGGACACCGGCGAGACCCTGGTGCTCACCGGTGCCGGCGACTGGAAGGGCTCGTTCGTGGGTGTTCCGGTGAACAAGGACGGCAAGGAGATCGTCTACACCGTGGCCGAGGACGCCGTCGAGGGCTACACGGCCGAGGTGACGGGCGACATGGCCGCCGGCTTCACCGTGACGAACACCCATGAGCCCAAGCCCGAGTCCGTGAAGCCGTCGAAGCCGAAGGGCAAGAAGCCGCTGCCCAAGACGGGTGACCCGGCGATGATCGCCGTGGCGTCCGCCGCCGCGACGGGCCTCATGGCGCTCGCCGGCGCGCTTCGCCGCCGTCGCCGCCGCTAACGCGGTCGGCACCTCGTGGGGGCCGAGGTCCCCGCGCTGAGAGAGCCGTTTCCCCAACGGAGGGGCCGCGGGCCGGGAGCAATCCCGCCCGCGGCCCTTTTTGCACGCGCGGGGGCGGGGCACGCCGGGCCGGGCGAGCGGCTTTGAGGCCGTATTCCGCACGCTCGGCATCGAGGTGCATGGTCAACCGCTCCGCCGCGTACCGAAATGCCAGTTGTGAACGACTCAAATCACCCCTCAGCTCCAAGCTCGTCAAAACCGCAGGTCAGCAAGCGTACTGAAATGCCAGTTGTGAACGATTCATTCACAACTGGCATATTGGTACGCACGAATCGTTCACAGCGGCCATTTTGGTACGCGAGCACCGCTCTCGGCTGCAGACAGGGTCGCCCGCCGCGTCGGCCCACCGCCATTGTCGCATCAGGGTGAACGGTCGGTTTCAGCCGGTGAACGGTTTTCGGCGTCCGTGCGGCACGGAGCGCTGAACCCACGCGCGCCGCCGTGGCAGCAGGCGGTCGCGCGCCGTCGCGCCCGGCACAAAGCACCCATGTATAGTTGAGTGGTTAATAATTAAAGTTGTACAACTTGACCAAAATCCCACCAAGTCGGTTCCTCTTTTACAGACCAGGGGTCATCTCACTGAAATACGTTACATTCATCTGCTATCAACTTTATTTATCTAACAGAATTATCGGATTCATCAACAATTGCTCAACTTCAAAATACTGTCAAAAAACTCGAGTCTGTATGATACGGTGAGTGCATTGGGTCGTTAAAAAAGACTCAGGCTAACCGTGGAAGGAGATCAAATGAAGCAGATGCCGTTAGCCTCGCGTATCGCACGGGTGGGAGGTGGCCTGCTGCTCGCCGCGTCGCTCGTCATGCCGCCGGCAGCCTACGGCCAGGTCTCGGGAGGCGACAACGTCCGTATCGGCGACGCCCTCCGCATGGGCTACCGCTACGAGAAGACCATCGACATGGCGAACGCGCAGGACCGCACCGCGATCCCGAACGCCCAGTTCAGTTACACCCTCGGTGTTATCGATGAGGGCGATCACGCCTCCTTCGGCATCGGCAGCACCTACCAGATCGAGAATTACGATACCTATGAGGTCAGGGCCGGAGCGCTCCCGGGTGGCGCCACCTCGACGCCGTTCTCCACAGTGACGTTCCGCTCCATCGATCACTATTGGGCTGAGCTCGAGAACCTGATCGATGAGAACAAGAGCGAGGAGACGCTCGACTACATCATCAACAACGCCTGGGGTGAGATGCGCTCCTCCTCGCACACCCAGAGCGCCATCGTCCGCCTTCCCACGGCGGAGGAGGAGGCCGCCTGGGCCGAGCAGGGTGGCGCCGACACCGGCTGGCCGGCGGGCATGAGCCCGTGGCGGGTCCGTGTGGACTACGCGTCGGGCAAATCCGTCGAGCCCGATCGCTCCTGGCTCACCCCCGAGGGCTATTACTCCGCCGACACGCCCGTCTCGGAGGCCACCGGCGCCGAGTCGCTGCGCGCCCCGGCGTGGCCCATGAACTACACGGAGACCTACGCGCTGCACGACAACCCCGCGGTGAACTATTACGCCTACGCGGTCCGCGCACCCTTCGTCTCGCGCCAGCGGACGGATGCCGAGGGGAAGCTCACCTCGGTCTCGAAGCCCCTCTTCACGCCTGAGGAGTACGAGGACGTCTTCAAGCTCCTTGAGGACATCAACGCCGATGCCGACTACAACACCATCAACCGCTACGTCCTCACGGAGGATCCGGCGGGCGAGCCCTTCGCGGCGAACGAGCAGACGCTCATCGTAGACTACCTGCCGGGCATCGGCATGTACCTCTTCAACAGCGCTGAGGAGGCTGACGCGTTCTACCGCTCCGTCGTCGCCGAAGCCGATGGCTACCTCTACTCCGACGAGATGGCCACCCGTGCGCCCTCGGCGACCTTCACGAACGCTTTCGTGCCGACCACGCCGCCGGAGGATCCCGATCCGGAGGATCCGAAGGATCCCGAGCCGGAGCCCACACCCGATCCCGAGCCCACGCCCGAGCCCACCCCGGAGCCGAAGAAGCCGACCACCCCGGTGTCGTCGAAGAAGACGGTCCGCCGTCTCCCCAAGACGGGTGACGCCTCGATCGCGATGGCCGTCTCGGCCCTCGCCGGCACGGCGCTCCTCGCCGGGAGCGGAGCCGCCTGCTTCCGTCGCCGCCGCTCGTAGCGCGCGGCCGTAACCATCGCCGTTTCCCCAACGGAGGGGCCGCGGGTAGGGGAGACCCACCCGCGGCCCTTTTTTCATGTCGCGCCCGCCCCGACGCGCGCCCGATCCGGGTATACAGGTTGGGATGGAGCCGTGCCGTCCGTTCGGCCCGACCCGAACCGTCCGCATGAGGAGCGCGCATGTCCCACACCTTCGTCACCACGATCGACCTGAATGGCAAGACCGCCACGGGGTTTCGCGTTCCCGTCGAGGTGGTCGAGGCCATGGGTGCCGGTCGCCGGCCGAAGGTCACCGTGACCCTGAACGGCCACAGCTATCGGAGCACCGTCGCCGTGTACGGCGGCGTGCCCATGCTCCCCTTGAGCGCCCAGAACCGCGCGGCCGCGGGCGTGCGCGCGGGGGAGCGCGCCACCGTGACCCTCGAGCTCGATGATGCCCCGCGCACGGTGGAGATCCCCGACGATCTCGCCCGCGCCCTCGCTGCCGAGCCCACTGCCCGCGCGTCCTTTGAGGCGCTCTCCTACAGCAGGCGCCGCGCCCACGTGGATGCCGTCACCTCGGCGAAGCGCCCCGAGACGCGTGCCCGCCGCATCGCGCGCATCGTCGGCGAGCTCTCAGAGCAGTGAATAGATAAATAAAAAAGGCTATGTCACAACAAACAGTTGATAAATAGCCATTTTTATAGGGGAGTATCAGAACTCCCCTACAAACTGTTATTTGCAGTTATCTATACTCATTTGGAATTTCGATATGAAATGTCTCACACAATAACTTCACAT
>JAXEGS010000015.1:0-59849 GCA_034102905.1 Collinsella sp.
ACCGTTCCGAACCCGGAAGCTAAGCCGCCGAGCGCCGATGGTACTGCGGGGTCAGCCCGTGGGAGAGCAGGGCGCCGCTGACCGGTGGACGGCGCTTCGCCTTTTTTGCGCGGGGCGCGGGCCCCGGCGCCGCGTCGGGCGCCGGGGCCCTTTCCTTTTTTTGGCTCTCCGGCCCGCGCACCTCAGAATGCTGAAACGACTCCTCCTACTTCCCATTTTCCATGGGAGCCTGCGGTGTGGCACTCGAGTCCCATACGACCCGATACAATAGGTGCATTGCTCGAAATTTGGGAGGTGCATCATGGCAGGAGCGACAATCGGGGTCGACATCGTTGAGATCTCCCGCATGGAGCGCATCCTTGAGAAGACCCCTTCCTTCGCACGGCGCGTCTTCACGGAGGACGAGCGTCTCTACTGTGAGTCATCGGCTCGTCCTGCGGCGCATTATGCTTGCCGTTTTGCGGCCCGTGAGGCGGTTCTCAAGGCGCTCGGAACCGGTTTCTCCCAAGGGGTCGGCCGTTCGGATGTCTCCGTGGCCCGCGACCCTTCCGGTCGCCCTATCGCCCAGCTGTCGGGCCGCACGCTCGAGATCGCACGGGAGCAGGGTATCGTCGAGGTGGCGCTCTCCCTCTCCTTCACCGGCGACCTCGCCGTCGCGAACGCCATGGGCATCACCGAGGCGGCGCGCCCTAAACCCAAAGACACCGCTGAGGACGAGCGAGCGGTCATAGCGCGGTCGTTCCGTGAGGCTCGCTCGGTTCTCGACGAGCTGGAGCGCGTCCAGGATCATGAGCTCATCGCCGTTTCCGGCGAGATTTCTTTAGAGGAACAGGAGTGAGCCGATGAAGCCGGTTCTAGATGTTGAGGCTATCAGACGCCTCGAGGACCTGATCGAGAAGGAGGGCACCTCCAAGGCCGAGCTCATGGAGCTTGCCGGGGAGTTTGTGGCCACCGCCGTTGAGCGCTTTGAGCCGTCGCGTGTCGTTGTCCTCGCGGGCTTCGGCAACAACGGCGGTGATGGCTGGGTCGCTGCCGACATCCTCCAGCACAAGGGCATCCATGTTGATGTCGTGACGCCGGTCGAGCCCGATGAGGTGCCCGCGGCGCTCGCGCGCCATGTCGCGCGCCGTACGGCGGGCCGAGATGTGACGGTTTGCGTGGGGCCTTCCAAAGACGAGCTCGCTGCCCTGATCGAGCAGGCCGATGTCGTCATCGACGCCATCCTCGGCACTGGATTCCACGGGGAGGTTCGCACCCCGTTCTCCATCTGGATCCGCACGTTGAACGAGCTTGCCCCCACGGTTGTCTCGGTGGATGTCCCCTCCGGATTGAACGCTGAGACCGGAGCGGCTGCCGAAGCCTGCGTGCGGGCGGATGCCACGGCTACGATGCTCGCCTCGAAGGTCGGCCTCTACAGCGCCGATGGGCCCGAGTACGCGGGCGAGGTCATCTGCGGCGAGCTCTACGGCGGTCTTTCGGATGTGATCGGCGAGGTCGATCACGCGGCGGAGATCGTCGACCCGGCGGATCTCTACGGTTGCCTCGAGGAGCTCCCGGCGAACGTCGACAAATACTCGCGCGGTTCCGTGCTCGTGGTCGCGGGCTCCTCCGCGTATCCCGGTGCGGCCATGATGGCTGCGAAGGCCGCCGCCCGCACGGGCGCCGGCTATGTGGCCGTGGCAGCTCCTGAGACCTGCGCGAACCTCATCCGCATGGCCCTGCCCTCCATCCCGGTCATCGCGGTGCCCGCGGATGCCCGCGGCGCGTTTGGCGCGGCGGCCCGGTCGGTCATCTGCGAGATCGCTCCCAAGTACGACTGCGTGCTCTGCGGGCCGGGCATGACCACGGCTTCCGGCTGCATGCAGGTGGTGACGGGCCTCCTCGAGGAGGAGGTCCCGCTCATCCTGGATGCCGATGCCCTGAACTGCCTCGCCCGCGTGACCATCGACGGGATCGAGAGCACGCCCGAGCTGTATCGCCGCGAGGCCCCACTCATCATGACCCCCCATTACCGGGAGCTCTCCCGGCTTGCGGGCGTCGAGAGGATCCGTGACCTCGCCGGCGCGATCGAGCAGGCTCAGCGGATCGCCTGGGCGGCGGGTTCGAGCAACCTCGTGATCCTCGCCAAGGGCCCCACGACGGCCGCCGTGGGCGTCGAGCGCGTGCTCCTGCCCCAGGCTGGCCCGTCCGCGCTCGCCACGGCGGGCTCCGGCGACGTCCTCGCGGGCATCCTCGCCGGGGTGGTCGCCACGGCCGCCGCCGAGCCGGAGAGCTGGGAACTCCTGTGCTCCTACGCGGTGGCGATCCACTCGGCCACCGGTTATGCCGCCGCGTCGGCGATGGGCCCGCGGAACGTGATCGCCACCGATCTGATCGACGTGATCGGGCCGGCCATGCAGATGGTCGAGGACGAGGTCAACGGCGGTCTCGGCCTCGACGAGCCGGAGGGGGAGTAGGGATGGCGCTCAACCGGGAGCCCGATACGCGCTGGGCGTGGGTCGAGATCGACCAGGGGGCGCTCCGCAGGAACACCAGGGCCTTCAAGAACCTGCTCGGTCCCCGCCAGCGGCTCTGCTGCGTGGTGAAGGCCGACGCCTATGGCCACGGCGCCGTGGAGTGCGCGAAGATCATGTACGCGACGGGAGCCGACATGTTCGCCGTCGCAACCGTCCGCGAGGGCGTCGAGCTGCGCGAGGGCGGTATCAAGGCGCCGATCCTCCTGCTCTCCGAGCCTCCGGCGGAGGCCGTCGGGACCCTGCTTGCCCATCAGATCATGCCGTCGATCTACACGGCGGAGTTCGCCCTCGCCTACGGCGAGGGCGCGGTTCGCGCGGGCGTGGTGGGGAAGTACCACATGGCGATCGAGACCGGCATGAACCGCATCGGCGTGCACCACACCGAGGTCGTCGAGTTCCGCCGGAGCATCGAGTTCCATCGCGGCATCGCCTGCGACGGCGTCTTCACGCATTTCGCCACCGCCGATGAGCCGGATGGCTGGGACTACAAGCTCCAGTGCCGCCGATTCGAGGAAGCGGTCACCGCCATGCAGGACGCGGGCTTCCCCTGCGGGATCGTGCACTGCGACAACACGCCGGCCTCGATCTTGGATGCCTCGACGCATTTCGACATGATCCGCGCCGGCATCGGCCTCTACGGCCTGCAGCCCTGCGACCGCACGGCTCCGGTGTTCCCGCTCGACCCGGTCATGAGCGTGCGCGCCCGTGTCACGCGCGTGGCCCATCCCGCCATGGGGGAGGGTGTGGGCTACGGCTTCACCTACCGGGTTCCGCGCGCGCGGGTTCAGATCTGCACGCTGCCCGTGGGCTACGCCGACGGGCTCTCCCGCACGCTCTCCAATCGGATGGACGTCCTGTTTCGTGGCGCGCGCGTGCAGCAGGTCGGCAACATCTGCATGGACCAGTTCATGGTGGCGATCACCCAGACCTCGCGGCGCCAGATGCCCGAGGCGGAGATCGGCGACATCATGACGATCATGGGCCGCGATGGGGACGAGGCGATCACGGCGGATGAACACGCGCGTCTCCGCGGGACGATCAACTACGAGGTCGCCTGCAACTTCGGGCTGCGCCTCGAGCGCGTGTACCGGTGAGGAGGGCGCTATGGGCGTGATGCGCATACCCGGCCATGAGAACCAGAGGCCACGCGAGGTGAGCCTGGATGAGATCCGCGCCGTGCTCGGTGACTGCCGCCTCTGCGAGCTTGCCCAGACCCGCACGTCCATCGTCTACGGCGTGGGCAACCCCCACGCGCGCGTGATGTTCATCGGCGAGGCCCCGGGCAAGAACGAGGACCTGCAAGGCGAGCCCTTCGTGGGGCGCGCCGGTGAGAACCTGAACGGCATCCTCTCCCTCGCGGGACTCAAACGTGAGGACATCTACATCGCCAACGTGCTCAAATGCCGTCCGCCGGGAAACCGCAACCCCAAGCCTGACGAGGTCCTCGCCTGCTCGCCATTCCTGCGCGAGCAGATCAGGAGCATCTGGCCCGACATCATCGTGACGCTGGGGAACCCAGCAACGCATTTCGTACTCAAGACCGAGATCGGCATCACGCGCCTGCGCGGCCGCTTCCACCAGATGGGGCACTTCGTGGTCATGCCCGCCTTCCATCCGGCGGCGGCGCTCAGGAACCCGGCCTGGCAGGAGCTCCTGGAGGCCGATTTCCGCATGCTCGGCGACTACCTCTCGCGCCATCCGGCCGGGGAGCCGCTCGCGCCCGCGGGCCATTCGGATGCCCTGCCGAAGGCGGTGGAGTAGCGATGGCGCTCGAGCGCGCGGCGGCGCGGCACTACCGGAGCGGCAGCCCGAAGGACACGGAGCACCTGGGCGAGCTCATCGCCTCGTGCCTTGCCGAGGGCGATGTCCTCGTGCTCACCGGCGGGCTCGGTGTGGGGAAGACGCAGCTCACACGTGGCGTGTCGCGGGCCCTTGGCGACGCCCACCCGGTGACGAGCCCCACCTTCGCCCTCATGGCGGTGCATGACGGCGGTCGGCTCCCGCTCTTCCACTTCGACCTGTACCGCCTCGAGCACGCCTACGAGCTCGAGGACACGGGCATCTTCGATGTCTTGGGCTACGAGGGGGTCTGCCTCCTCGAATGGGGCGAGCAGTTCCAAGATGAGCTCACTGACGCCTACCTGAGCATCGTCATCTCCCGCACGGGCGAGGAAGCCCGCGAGGTCGTGCTCGAGCCGCATGGCCGCCGTGCGGAGGAGCTCGCCGCCGCCATCGACGTCGCGGTGACGGCGGCGATTGGGTAGGCTCTTACCCACAGGGACGCATCTTCGCGCCGCGCCGGCTTCCGGTGCGGCGCTCCAACATCGTGAGGACGGTTCAAGGCGATGGATCTGAATGCCATGGATGGGGCGCGGGTGCTTGCGCTCGACACCTCGACGGATATGCTGGCCTGCGCGATCGGCAGCGTGACCGCCTCGACGGCTGACTTGCGGCCGACGGTTCAGGTTGCGGCGGCGGGCGACCATCGGTGCCGCCGCCGGGCGAACGTGGAGCTCGTGGGAACGGTCGAGCGCACGCTGGCAGCGGCGGGCGCGGGGATCGACGATCTCGACGCCATCCTTGTGGGCAGGGGTCCGGGCTCCTTCACCGGTGTGCGCATCGGAATCTCCACCGCCAAGGGGCTCGCGGTCGGCGCCAACCTGCCGCTCGTGGGGGTCTCGACCCTCGATGCGTGCGCGTGGACGGCCTGGCGCGCCGGGGTGCGCGGCCGTTTGGGCGTCGCCGCGGACGCGATGCGCGGGGAGGTCTACCCTGCGCTCTACGAGCTCACGGATGAGGGCGCCGCACGGCTCTTCGAGCGCGAGCGGGTGCTCAAGGCCGCGGCGGCGGTCGAGGAGTGGAGCGAGCTGCCGTTCGCCTCCGAGCTGCAGCTCACGGGTGACGGCCTCGTGCGCTATGGCGAGCTCTTCGAGGAGGCGGGGCTCATGGCCCACGCGCTCGATCGCGAGCTCTGGTGGCCGAGCGGTGCGGGCCTCATCGACGCCTTCGCCGCGGGCCAGCGTGGCGCGGTCGATGTGGGCGCCGGAGATCCCGCCCTGGTGCTGCCGGTGTACACGCGCCTCTCGGACGCTGAGGAGAACGAGCGTCGGCGCCTGGGGCTCGCGGAGGGCTCTGCGACCGCCGTCACGGGGGTCGCCGACGAGCTCGCCGGTCGGCACCTGCAGTTTCGCCCCCTCGCTGCCTCCGACGCGGAGGCAGCTGCCGCGCTCGACGCCGTCTGCTTCAACATGGCGTCCCATGAGCCCTGGACGCCCGCGCTCTTCCTCTCGGAGCTGGCGCCCGATCTGACGGCCCCGCGCAGCTGGTGGGTCGCTCATGACGACGGTGAGCTCATCGGCATCGCCGGCGGCATGGAGACCGATACGGATGTGCAGATCCTCGATGTCGCCGTCTCGCCTGAGCGCCGTCGCGAGGGCATCGCGCGGAAGCTCCTCGCCCATGTGAGCTACGATGCGCAGATGCTCGGCTGCACGACGGCGTCGCTCGAGGTCGAGGCTGGAAATGCGGCGGCGATCGGGCTCTATGAGGCACTCGGGTTCACACCCGCGGGGACCCGGCGCGACTACTACGGCCCCGGTGCGGACGCGGCTGTGATGACCGCGGCCCTGCCGCTATCGCTGCCCGTCGACGCCGCGTCGCCTGAGCCCACGGCCGCCGCCGTCCGCGTCTGGCCGGCGCCCGCGCCCGCGCGCGCGGAGGGGGAGCGCGTCGAGATCGAGGGGCGTCGCCTCGTGCTCGCGATCGAGAGCTCCTGCGATGAGACGGCCGTCGCCATCATCGATGGCGCCGGGAACATGCTCGCGAACCAGGTCTCCACCCAGATCGACTTCCACGCCCGGTTCGGCGGCGTGGTGCCCGAGATCGCCTCGCGCAAGCACGTCGAGGTGATCGTCGGCGTCGTTGAAGCGGCGCTTGAGGAGGCGAGCGCTGCCTTGGGTCTCGCGGGCGGCACGCTCTCGCCGCGCGAGCTCGCTGCCGTGGGTGTGACGCAGGGGCCGGGGCTCGTGGGTGCGCTCGTGGTGGGCGTCGCCTTCGCGAAGGGCCTCGCCTTCGCCGCGGGGCGTCCTCTCATCTGCGTGAACCATCTCGAGGGGCACCTCTTCGCGAACCTCCTTGCCGATCCCGACCTTGAGCCCCCGTTCATCTTCACACTCGTCTCAGGCGGGCACACGATGCTCGTGCACGTGCGTGATTGGGGCGACTACCGCGTGCTCGGCGAGACGCTCGACGACGCGGTGGGGGAGGCCTTCGACAAGGTCGCCAAGGCGCTCGGTCTGGGGTATCCGGGCGGGCCGATCATCTCGAGGCTGGCGGAGGAGGGGGACCCTGCCGCGATCGACTTCCCGCGGGCGATGATGCACAGCCACGACTACCGCTTCTCGCTCTCGGGCCTGAAGACGGCCGTGGTGACCTACATCGAGCAGGAGGGCGCGGCGGGCCGGCCGATCCATCTGCCCGATCTGGCGGCGTCCTTCGAGGCGGCCGTGTTCGACGTGCAGTTCAAGAAGGCGTGGGACGCGCTCAAGGAGACGGGGGCGAACTCGTACTGCCTGGGCGGCGGTGTGGCGGCCAATCCGCACCTGCGCGAGCTCCTCACGCGAAATCTCGGGAAGCGCGGCGTGCGCGTGGTGCTGCCCCCGCAGGGCGCCTGCACGGATAACGCGGCGATGATCGCGGAGGTGGCGCGCCGGAAGCTCGAGCGAGGCGAGGTTGCCGGGTTCGAGGTGGATGCGGATCCGAACATGACGCTGTAGGGGCGGGTTCTGTCCCACCGGGGGCCCGGGCGGCACCCATCCTTCGGGCGTGGCTTCGCGAACGCCCTGCGGGTGGGGCCGCCCGGGCCCCCTGCCATCTCGCGCCCGACTCCAGGAGGGGGAGAAGATGGTGCGCGGCTGCGCCGCGCAATGGAGCTATTTCATGTTTTTGCCATCTAGGCATTTTCCTGAAATAGAACCGTGGGCGCAAGCCCACATAAACCGGGCGCGGCGCAGCCGCGCACCATCTTTCCCCTCTTTATAGTGCTGCGACAATACCGCGGCAGGGGCCCGGGGAGGGTGTGCCCGAAGGGCGTTCGCGAAGCCATGCCCGAAGGGCACCCCTCCCCGGGCCCCGATGGGACCAAGCAGAGCGTCAATTAATACGTTTTTCTCGAAAACGGTCTCCCATAAGATGAGTCCGCAGGCAAACCGTCCGTCCCCAGAGAGCACATGCTGAGCGCTCCGATGTTCGGTGACGACCTGTGGGTGGGATTCCCTTACGTGGCACTTGCCGTGATTCGTTTCTTCAGCTCGCGTCCATCCCCTATATTGTGCTATCGAAGTCACGATTTACCACTACCTATAGTATTCACCGAGGTCTATCCGCCAGATATGCGATCTTGGGCGGCTGGTCGGGCACCGGCTCCGACCGGTCTGCGCCGCGCGTTTCAAATTCAGTCTGAATCACTTTCCGAATGACGGTCTGAGACGCGCGAAGTACGGTACACTACCTTGGACTCACAGCCTCATAATTCGGAGCCCAGGGAGGGTTTATGAATATCACCAAGCGCGATGGCCGCGTGGAGCCGTACGACGGGCGGAAGATCGCGTCAGCCATCTGCCGCGCTTTCGCCGACGTGCGCGACGTGGAGGATGCCACCGGCGCTGAGTTCGCCGAGATCGCCGCCGAGCTCCTCGTCGGCATCGAGGAGACCATCGCGAAGGACGGCCCCGCCTCCGTCGAGGCCATCCAGGACCAGGTCGAGCGCTCCCTCATGGAGCACGGGTACTTCGATGAGGCCAAGGGCTACATCCTCTACCGCCACCAGCGCGCCGAGGAGCGCTCCGAGCGCCATGTGATCGCCCTCGAGGCCGGCGCCCCCGAGCTCGAGGAGGTCCTCGTCCGGATCGCCCGCGACTTCGACCGCAAGACCTACCCGCTCGCGAACCTCGCCGCCAA
This sequence comes from Collinsella sp., assembly GCA_034102905.1. Taxonomy (GTDB): domain Bacteria; phylum Actinomycetota; class Coriobacteriia; order Coriobacteriales; family Coriobacteriaceae; genus Collinsella. Next base: position 8,475 of record JAXEGS010000015.1, read on the forward strand.
GTTCAGGAGCTTCCTCAAGTCGGACATGACGGTCGATGAGCGCCTCGCCGCCCTCACCAAGGCCGCGGTGGAGCTCACGAGCCAGGAGGCCCCGCGATGGGAGTTCATCGCCGCCCGCGTGCTCGCCTTCTCCTTCCATCGCGAGCTTGCGGCCATGGAGTCCGAGCACGGGCTCGCGAACCTCTATGACAAGCTGCGCTACCTCACCGACCAGGGTCTCTACGGCAGTTACATCCTCGAGCGCTACACGCCCGAGGAGATTGCCGAAGCCGCCGGCTTCATTGACGAGCGCCGCGACGACCTCTTCACCTACTCCGGCCTCGACCTGCTCATCAAGCGCTACGTGGTCTGCTCTCACCGCCGCGAGCCGCTTGAGAGCCCGCAGGAGATGTTCCTCGGCATCGCGCTGCATCTCGCGATGAACGAGGAGCGCGACCGCCTGGGCTGGGTGCGCCGCTTCTACGATATGCTCTCGAAGCTCGAGGTCACCATGGCCACGCCCACGCTCTCGAACGCCCGCAAGCCCCAGCACCAGCTCTCGAGCTGCTTCATCGACACTGTCCCCGACAGCCTCGAGGGGATCTACCGCAGCGTGGACAACTTCGCCCAGGTCTCCAAGTTCGGTGGCGGCATGGGCATGTACCTCGGCAAGGTGCGCGCCACGGGCGGCTCCATCCGCGGCTTCCAGGGCGCGGCCGGCGGTGTGATCCGCTGGATCCGCGTGATCAACGACACCGCCGTCGCCGTCGACCAGCTCGGCGTCCGCCAGGGCGCCGTGGCCGTCTACCTTGACGCCTGGCACCGCGATCTCCCGGAGTTCCTGCAGCTGCGCACCAACAACGGCGACGACCGCATGAAGGCGCATGACGTCTTCCCCGCGGTCTGCTACCCCGACCTCTTCTGGAAGATGGCCGAGGAGAATCTCGACCAGGACTGGTACCTCATGTGCCCACACGACATCCTCACCGTCAAGGGCTACGCCCTCGAGGACTACTTCGGTGAGGAGTGGGAGCGCCGCTACCGCGACTGCGTGGACGACCCCCGCATCCCCAAGCGCGTGATGACGATCAAGGACATCGTCCGCCTCGTGCTCAAGAGCGCGGTCGAGACGGGCACCCCCTTCACCTTCATGCGCGACACCGTGAACCGCGCGAACCCCAATCCGCACGCCGGCATCATCTACTGCTCGAACCTCTGCACCGAGATCGCCCAGAACACGAGCGAGATCGAGCAGGTCTCCCGCGAGGTCGTCACCGAGGACGGTGACGCCGTGGTCGTGTCCACCACGCGCCCCGGCGACTTCGTGGTCTGCAACCTCGCGAGCCTCACCCTCGGGCACCTGCCCGTGGAGGACGACGCGTACCTCTCGCGCACGGTCGAGACGGTGGTCCGCGCCCTCGACAACGTGATCGACCTCAACTTCTACGCGCTCCCTTACGCGAAGATCACGAATCATCGCTACCGCAGCATCGGCCTGGGCGTGTCGGGCTACCACCACATGCTCGCCAAGCGCGGCATCTCCTGGGAGAGCGAGGAGCATCTCGCGTTCGTGGACGACGTCTTCGAGCGCATCAACCGCGCGGCCATCGAGGCCTCGAGCAAGCTCGCGGCTGAGAAGGGGAGCTACGCCCTCTTCGAGGGGAGCGACTGGCAGACGGGCGCCTACTTCGAGAAGCGCGGCTACACCTCGCCCGCGTGGCAGGAGACGGCCGCCCGCGTGGCCGAGCAGGGCATGCGCAACGCCCACCTTCTCGCCATCGCGCCCACGAGCTCCACGTCCATCCTCTCCGGCACCACCGCCGGCGTCGACCCGGTCATGAAGCGCTTCTTCCTCGAGGAGAAGAAGGGCAGCATGCTCCCGCGCGTGGCGCCCGACCTCTCGATGGCGAGCTACTGGTACTACAAGCCCGCTCACCTCATCGACCAAGCCTGGAGCATGCGCGCCTCGGGCGTGCGCCAGCGCCATATCGACCAGGCGCAGTCGGTGAACCTCTACGTCACGAACGATTACTCCATGCGGCAGGTCCTCGACCTCTATCTGCTCGCCTGGCGCGAGGGCGTGAAGACGGTCTACTACATCCGCAGCAAGTCGCTCGAGGTCGAGGAGTGCGAGAGCTGCAGCAGCTAAGGGCTGCGTGAGGAGGCCGCAGATGGCGGGGATCGAGATCAAGCGGATCTATGAGGGGGTCGCACCGGAGGACGGCGAGCGCGTGCTCGTCGACCGGCTCTGGCCCCGCGGGGTGTCGCGCGACCGCGCCCACCTCGACGCCTGGAACAAGGATGTGGCGCCGAGCCCCGAGCTCAGGAAGTGGTTCGGCCATGATCCCGAGCGGCTCCATGCCTTCGCGGCCCGCTACCGCGACGAGCTCGCGGCGTCAGGGGCCGCAGCCGCCTTCGCCGAGCACTGCCGGGAGGTCGCGGCCGCAGGCGGCCGCGTGACCCTCCTCTATGCTGCCCGCGACCCGCAGGTGAACCACGCCCTCGTGCTCAAGGCCTGGCTCGAGGAGCGCCTGGCCTCCTGAGGCGCCCCGGCCCCGCGCCCGGTTTCCCGCGCGTGATACGATGCAAGCCAAGCAGGTCCCGCCTGCGCGGATAACGACCATGAAGGGAACGCTCATGACACTCGATGCCACCGACCAGCTCATCCGCACCCCGCTCTTCAACCCCGACGGGGACACCGAGGTGCGCGACCGCCGCATGATCGGCGGGAACTCCACGAACCTCAACGACTTCAACAACCTGAAGTACCCGTGGGTGTCGGATTGGTACCGCCAGGCCATGAACAACTTCTGGATCCCGGAGGAGATCAACCTCTCCCAGGACGTGAAGGACTATCCCAACCTCACCGAGGCCGAACGTAGCGCCTACGACAAGATCCTCTCGTTCCTCGTGTTCCTCGACTCCCTGCAGTCGGCGAACCTCCCGAATGTCGCCGAGTACATCACGGCCAACGAGGTCAACCTCTGCGTGCACATCCAGACCTTCCAGGAGTGCGTCCATTCCCAGAGCTACAGCTACATGCTCGACACCATCTGCAGCCCCGAGAAGCGCAACGAGATCCTCTACCAGTGGAAGAACGACGAGCACCTGCTCCGCCGCAACACCTTCATCGGCGACCAGTACAACGCCTTCATGGACAAGAAGGACGTGCGCACCCTGCTCAAGGTCATGATGGCCAACTTCATCCTCGAGGGCGTCTACTTCTACTCGGGCTTCATGTTCTTCTACAACCTCGCGCGCAACGGCAAGATGCCCGGCAGCGCCCAGGAGATCCGCTACATCAACCGCGACGAGAACACGCACCTGTGGCTGTTCCGGAGCATCATCTTGGAGCTCAAGCGCGAGGAGCCGCAGCTCTTCGACGAGGAGACGGTGGCGGAGCTCCGCGCGATGCTCGAGGAGGGCGTGCGCCAGGAGATCGCCTGGGGCCACTACGTCATCGACGACCGTATCGCCGGCCTCACGCACGACATGGTCACCGACTACATCAAGTACCTCGGCAACCTGCGGTGGCACTCCCTCGGCTTCGGCACGCTCTTCGAGGGGTACGAGCGCGAGCCGGAGAACATGGCCTGGGTGAGCCAGTACTCCAACGCCAACATGGTCAAGACCGACTTCTTCGAGGCGCGTTCGACGGCCTACGCGAAGTCGACGGCCCTCGTCGACGATCTGTAAGATCTCCTCGTCTGCCTGCGGGTTTCCTCAGAGCGAAATCGTTTTGAAATAGGCAATTTGACGGGGCGAAGGGAAAAGCGCAGACTCTGACCCACTCCGGAAGGAGCGCGCGCCCGCATCGGGCGGGACGTGCGATACGAAGGGATTCAAGCGATGAACAACCGCCAGCTATCCATTATCAGCGTAGTAGTCATTATCTAACGCGGGCTGGCATACGTCGCCCGCGCGGATAGCGGGCGGCTGCACAGACGGGGGCCGTCGATTCATTCGATGGCCCCCGTCTTTTTCTATCGCGATAGGGTCCCGGAGGGAAGGGGAAGAGAAGATGAACGGTGTTGTGGTGATCATGGTGGCCGTGGCGGTGCTCGCCGCAGGCTACCTCCTGTACGGCAGGTGGCTGGCCAGGACCTGGGGCGTCGACGACACGCGACTCACGCCGGCGCGCCGCATGCGGGACGGGCGGGACTTCACGCCCGCCTCGGGGTTCACGGTCTTCGCCCATCAGTTCAGCTCCATCTGCGGGGCAGGTCCCGTGACGGGGACGATCGTGGCGATGATGTTCGGCTGGCTGCCCGTCATGCTCTGGGTGCTCGTGGGCGGCATCTTCTTCGGCGCCGTTCACGATTTCGGGGCGCTTTACGCTTCGATGAGGAGCAACGGCAAGTCGCTCGCCCAGCTCATCGAGACCTATATCGGCAAGACCGGGCGCCGTCTCTTCCTCCTCTTCTGCTGGCTGTTCTGCATTATCATCATCGCCGCCTTCACCGACATGGTGGCCGGGACCTTCCGGATGGCAGAGGGTGCCGCCGCGGGGATGGGCTTCGGCGTCGATGCCGGCAACGCCTCCTACGCGGCCGGCACCGCGGGCACGATCTCGCTCCTCTTCACCTTCGCGGCCATCGCCTTCGGATGGGCCTGCCGCCGCTTCAACCTGACGGGCGCCCGCGAGTTCGCCGTGGCGCTCGCAGCCATCATCGCGATCTTCGCCGTTGGCATGCAGTTCCCGATCTACCTCGATAAGACCGGATGGTTCGCGGTCATCATGGTCTACCTGGTCTTCGCGAGCGCCATGCCGATCCAGACCCTCAAGGCCCCGCGTGACTACCTCACGAGCATCCTGATGATGGCCATGATCGCAGCGGCCGTGCTCGGCATCTTCGTGCTGAACGCCGTCGGCCAGGCCACGATCACCGCGCCGATGGTCGTGGACGGCGAGACGATGGCGAAGCTCTCCGCCGCGGGCAGCAACCTCTTCCCGGTGCTCTTCGTGTCGGTCGCCTGCGGGGCGCTCTCGGGCTTCCATAGCCTCGTGTCCTCGGGCACCTCATCCAAGCAGGTCGAGCGCGAGTCGGACGCGGTGAAGGTGGGCTACGGCGCGATGATCGTCGAGTGCTTCGTGGCTATCCTCGCCGTGGTGGTTGCGGGCATCATGTTCTCCGACATGAACACCGCGGGCACGGGCGCCCTGAACGGCGGCGTCCCCTCCACGCCCTTCCAGATCTTCGCGGCCGGGATCTCCCGCGGGATGCAGGCCTTCGGTGTGAACGCGACGGTGGCGACCGTGTTCATGACGATGTGCGTCTCGGCGCTGGCCCTGACCTCGCTCGACGCCGTGGCGCGAATCGCCCGCACCTCGTTCTCTGAGTTCTTCGCGAGCAGTAACGACGCCCTGGCAGCCAGCGCGGGTGCGCGCACAGGGCTGACGCGAGCCCTCATGAACCCCTGGTTCGCGACGGTCGTGACGCTCGCGCCCGGCCTCGCCCTCGCGTTCGGCGGCTACGCGAACATCTGGCCGCTCTTCGGTGCCTCGAACCAGCTGCTCGGTGGCATGACGATGATCACCCTCGCGGTGTTCTGCAAGTGCACGGGCCGGCGCGGGTGGATGCTCTGGGTGCCGGTGGCGTTCCTGCTCTGCTGCACCTTCACCTCGCTCGCTCAGAGCGCCTGGGGGTGCTTCACGGCAGTGTCGACCTACGGGTTCTTCGGGATGATGCCGGCGTCGGCGGCGACGCCCGACGTGCTCGTCTCCGTGGCGGCAACCAAGGGGCTGCAGCTCGTGTTCGCGCTGCTGCTCATGGTGCTCGGTGTGATCGTGACAGCGCGGTGCCTGCGCGAGCTTGTGGGCAAGGAGGCGGGGTCGATGCCCGACGAGGCCGAGGAGTGGACCGAGATGGGCAAGGCCTACGAGCGCGGCGCCCGCGGCGAGGCGGATGCCGGCGAGGCGGTGACGGCGTAGGCGCTGGTGTGCAGAGGCGTTGATTTTGCAACGGTTTTGGGAGCAAGGTGACGGCTCTGCACATCCGATAGCGAACGAACCCCCAGCCCGGAGACCGAAACCGGGGGTTCGCGCAGCTCTTATTTGGCAACAAGGTTCAGCTGGTGGGCGGTGCGCTCGTCGGCCATGTCGGCCTTGAGGCGGTCCAGCTCCGCCTTCAGCTCGGCGCGCCCCTCCTCGGTCTTGGACTTCTCGTCGAGCTGCGCCTGCAGCTCCGCGATCTGCTTGTCCTTGGCCTCGATGTCGCGTCGGTACTTCTCGCGGTTGATGCCGGGCTGTCCGCGCCCGTCCCTGACGTCCTCGCCGCCGCCCCGGTCGCCGTCGGCGGGCGGCTCCACGGCGCCCTCGGGCTCCTGCTCGACCTTCTCGTCCTTCTCCGGGTCCATCGTCCCTCTCCCCTCCCTGGGTTTGTTTGCACGCTTCCCTGCGCGGTGCAGGCGGGTTTTTTGCGCTATCCCAAGCGAGGAGAATGTACCGATGGTGTCGCCGCGCAAAGGAAACGCCGCCCCGAGGGGCGGCGTCCGAGGCTCCGATGGAGGGGGGCTAGGAGAGGGCGAGGTCGATGAACCCGGGGTCGAGCTCGAGGTCGTACCTCTCGAGGTGGTAGATGTCGCGCTGGTACCACTCCCACCCGTCGCGCTCGAAGGCGAGGTCGGTGACGCCGGCGGCGTACTCGCCCGTCCTCTCGTCGCGGACGTACCCCGCGGCGGCCACGGGGTCAGCCCCGCGCATGAACGCGAGGACGCGGGCCTTCTCGGCGCAGGGGGCGGTTCGCATGGGCTCCCCCGCGTAGTAGCGCGTCGTCGCCGCTTCCCTCATGGCCGCCTCCTCGGATGGAACGTGATGAACTTCCCTGTATTATGCCCTCTTTCCGGACCGACTGTCAGGGTCCCGTCCGCCTGCTGAGCAGGAGTAAGGAGCCGGGCTGTCCAGACGGGCCGTTTGTGAGACACGACGGTGTAGCCGTTCCCCGGCCTGAGCCTCGTGTACGCCTTCCGTGTGAAAGCCACGATGCGGTGATCGTCCGACTACCACACGGAGAGGGCAAATGCACGCGGGTCGGAGAATCATCCGAAGTCCTGCCTTACGTGGACGTGCTTGGAGTTGGCGATTTCCTCGCCGGTCACCTTGCGGGACTTTGGGCGTCGAAGGCCTGGCCGCCGTAGCTTGCGGGGGGCGCCTCCGCCCCCCTCCCGCCACAGGGTATGGCGCACAGTGGAGCATTAACAACGCTTCTGGCCGAGGTGGATTTGATGAGTCGGTTGAAAGGCATGTTGGGAAAGTTGGGCTTCTTAATCAATCTGCTTACCTGAATAGTCAAGGGGCTTCTCGACGATCTTCAAATTGGGTTTTTGAAGGTAATTTAGAGGTGCTCGCCTGCCTTACCCTGGGCGATTCCCCCATTCGGGTCATCTCAGCCTTCAGGTTCTAGAACGGAATTAGTTTATTTCACTTATGTAGATATAGAATGGTTTTGTATCTTCCAATTTTGAAAAATTACGCAACTGAATAATTTAAATAGTTACACTGAGTTGAAAGGAAGCGGCTTGCAGGCTCTTTTCGTAAGCGAGGAACCTATGGGACGGCTCGAAGAACACCTTAGGGACATAGTTGTAGACAGGTTCGGGAGCATCCCGAAGTTCGCCGAAAAGATGGGGATGTCCCCTCAGACCGTCTACACGCTCTTGAAGCGAGGAGTGACGTCTGGAACGACGAGCACTGTGCTCCCGATACTTGCAGAGCTCGGCCTCGATTTAAACTGGGTTGTGCGGAATCGCCTCGTAGCGGTCGGTGAAACCCCAAATGATTTCTACGATGTCCCCCTCCATGGATCCATCGCGGCGGGATCTCCGATCGAGATGCTGCCGGTGGACGAGACGCACCCCATCCCCATGGCGGTCCACGAGATGTACCCGGACGCGTTCCTGCTGAACGTCCGCGGGGAGTCGATGAACCGGATCCTCCCGAACGGGTCCATGGCGCTCGTCGAGCCCTGCGAGTCGGTCGATCGGGACATGGATCCCTACGCGGTGTGCGTGAACGGGTTCGACGCGACTGTGAAGCGCGTGAGGCGGCTCGCCAACGGCTTCGAGCTCGTCCCGGACTCGACCGACCTCACGTTCAAGACGACCGTCTACGACTACGGCGTCGAGGGCACGGACACGATGACCGTCATCGGCCGGGTGGTCTGGTACTGCATCCCCTACAGCTGGAGCTTCAGATGACGTAGACGTAATTCTTGAAAGCGGCAGCTACCGGTAATCGAAAGTCAGTCGAGAAGGGATGGCAGATGGAGTTCAACGAGGCGATCACCCAGATTGCGGACAAGGTCAAAGAGCTGAAGGACGGCATCCAGACCGAGGAGGCGACCAAGACCGCGTTCATCATGCCGTTCATCGGCCGCGTGCTCGGCTACGACGTGTTCGATCCGAACGAGGTCATTCCTGAGTTCACCGCCGATGTCGGCGTGAAGAAGGGGGAGAAGGTCGATTACGCGCTCGTCCTCAACGGGGACGTCCAGATCCTCATCGAGTGCAAGAAGGTCGGCGCGGCGCTGTCGCTCGAGAACGCCAGCCAGCTCTATCGATACTTCGCCTGCACGGGAGCGCGGATCGGCGTGCTTACGAACGGCCAGCGCTGGAACTTCTACATGGACCTCGACGAGCCCAACCGCATGGACTCGAAGCCGTTCCTCGTGCTCGACCTTCTCGACATCGACAAGACGATCCTGCCTGAGCTGAAGAAGCTCACGAAGCCCTCTTTCGATCTCGAGTCGATCGCGAGCAGCGCCGAGGAGCTGAAATACGTCGGCGCCCTCAAGCGGGCCATCGGGGATGAGTTCGCCGAGCCGACGGATGAGTTCGTGCGGCTCATGGCCGGGCACGTCTACGAGGGGGTGTTCCGCCAGGCCGTGATGGCGAAGTTCCGCCCGCTGGTCGAGAAGGCGCTGAAGCGCTACCTGGCCGATCAGGTCAACGAGCGCCTGACGACCGCGCTGGGTGCCGACGACATCAAGGTCGGACCCTCCGATCCGGAGGATGAGGAGGCTGATGAGGATGAGGCCGCCGTTGAAGACGACGGCGTGATCACCACCGAGGATGAGATCGCCGCATACCGGATCGTCAAGGCTATCGCCTGCGCCCTCGTTGACCCGGCTCGCATCACCATGCGAGACGCCAAGAGCTACTGCGCCATCTTCCTTGATGACAACAACCGCAAGCCGATCCTGAGGCTCCTGTTCAACCAAAGGCAGAAGCACATCATGCTCTTTGCCGATGGCAAGAAGGGCGACAAGGTCGCCATCGACGGGCTTAACGACATCTATGCCCACGGCGACGCCATACGGAGCGAGGTGGCGTATCTGATCGACGGCGAGTGAGCTAGGGGGATAGCGCCCGCTTTCGGGACGTCATCAAGTGGTTCCAGGCCGCCGGCGTGCGGCGGCACTGATGCCGGCATCCCGATTCCCCCACATCTGACACAGCTCTGAAAGGAGATCGCCAAGATGGAACATGCAGAGCTCACCTACCGCCTCGCCGGGGTTGACCCTGAGGAAGGAGTTGACCCGGAACAGCTTGCATCACAATTAGAAAGTTTGCACGGCTTAATCACCGAAAGCGCCAGAATTGCCGGCATTGAGAAGGAGGTGCAGATCAAAGTCCTTCCTTTCAGGGAAGGCTCCTTTGTCATTGATTTTCTTCTTTCAAGTGGGCTTGCCGACCTATTCGGTGCTGTCGATTTGCTGACTAGCAAGCCTGTCGACGCTTTTTTGAACTTAATTGAACTACTTGGTTTTGTTAAGTTCGTTTCAGGAAAAAACATCCCATCTGTCGTCAGACGCGTTCGCGGGATGATTGACAAACATGTTGATAACGGAGATGGAACCTATACGTATGGGACCGGGAAGGATGCGCTGACTGTCGATGAGACCGCGCATCAGATCATCCAATCCCCCAAGGTGGCCAAGCTTTACGAGGAGATCGCCACACGACCTCTCGCTGTCTTCAATGGGGACGTCTCAGAGGTCAACATCTATATCAAGGACAGTGACAGCCCGGACGGCGGATTATCCTCCGGATCTTCCTTCGGGCCCGAGGATAAAGAAGTGTTTGACACCTATTCGCGTAAGGCAAAAGAGCTCGCGGATACAGATACGGTCAGCAGCACCAGCATCACGCACGGTATCCTGCTTCGCCCGGTATCGGGATCATACGGAGGCGCCCAAAAGGGATACACGTTCACATCTGGCCAGGATGAGGACTTTCAGAAATATAAAAACGTATCCATCGAGGATGAGGGCTTCAGGAGCCGCCTCGAAGAGGGGGAGGCGAGGCTGACGTCCGGGGACCTCTTACAGGTCGACCTTGAGATCACGCAGGAAGTGAGCAGGAGCGGGAAGCTAGTCTCCACCTATCGCATCCTGCGCGTTCTTGGTTATTTTCCTCTGAAAACTCCTCGCCAAATGAGTTTTTCCGACCTAATTGATGAGGGCGATAAGAAGAATCACGAGGAAAGCTAGGACGAGCAGAGGAGGAGAGCCGGGCAACACGCCCGAACGATGCAGCGCCCGAGCGGAGGGCGGCGTGGGTCGCGTCCGCACGGGACGATAGGATGAAACATATTTTCTATCTTATGGAAAGGTTTTTTCCCATAAATGGCAAATTGATTTGCCATCCGCTGGAAATCAGGAAGGGGGGAGGGTAGGATGTTAGATGAAAGAACCGGGGGCACTTCTAGCGCCCGCGCAAGTGGAAATCCCCCGGTCGTATCTTCCCCTGTCTTTAAATCAAATAGCGGGTTCTTGGACGAGCTCAGGCTCAAGGGATATGCCGACATCGGCACGCCCGAGCCTGCCTACATCCTCGAGCACGTCAGCTACCAGCACCTCATCCCCTATTTCAAGGCGCTCGCATACCTGCCGCCATCCGAGCCGAAGACGGTGAACGCGGCGCACAACCTCCTCACCTTCGACCGCCGGATGCAGTCGGTGCTGATGCAGTACGTAGGCATCTTCGAGGCTCAGTTCCGCGCCCAATACCTGGCGCGGATGACAGAGGCCCACGGCCCGTTCGCGGTCTACGACCCGGGGAACTTCCTCAGAGAGGAGAAGCGCCGCGTTTCATCGGAGACCTATGAGACCGAGGTTCTGAAGCGCTCCCGCCGCGATCGCGCCGTCCGGCAAATGTACGAGGAATGGGGCTCACGGGTCCCGCTCTGGGTGGGGATGGAGTGCATGACGCTCGGGACGCTGTCCGCGTTCTATTCGAACACGGCTGATAGGTCGGTCACCGACGCCGTCGCCTCCTCTTTCGGTTGCCGGAAAGACGAGCTTGTGAGCTGGACGAAGACGATCACGGCCGTGAGGAACATATGCGCTCATTTTGAGCCGCTGTTCGTGCGCAAGCAGCTCCCGTCGCAGCCGAAGAGGATCTTCGGCGTCTCCTGCTCGAGGAGGACGCCGCTCTACGCGGTCCTGATTCTCGTAAAGCTGCTCGAGGATGTGCACTTCCAGAGTTACGACTCCAACCTGATCTACGCAAGAAACCTTGAGCTGAGCATATGCGCCCACCTGGAGGATTTGCAGCGCGTCTATCCGGAGCGGATGCCCCTGCCGAGCATACCGTTCAATTGGAGGACCCTCCTTAATCACCCGGAGCTCAGGAAGAAATAGAAGCGCCCCCGCGGGGGCAGGTGCCCTTCGACCGGGAAAGGCAGGTTGATTCTATCATGGCCGTCCGTCAGCTCAAGAACGGCAGGTGGCTCGCCGACGTCGTCGTCGGGAGGCGCGATGGGACGGGACGCTCGACAGGCGCTCGGAGACCCACGAGACGAAGGCCAAGGCCCGGAAGGCAGAGACCCGCCTCCTGCTCATCAAGGAGGGGAGGCGCGGCCTGATCTCGGGGCGCATGCTGTTCGAGGACTTCGTGCGCGACGTGTTCTGGCGCGAGCGCGCCGGCCTCAGGCCGACGACGCGGCGCGGCTACGAGCGCGACATCAGGCTCAGGCTGATGCCCGCCTTCGGCGGCATGAACGTGGAGGACATCGGCCGGGCCCATATCCAGGGCATGCTGAGCTCATGCGCCACCCGGAGGTGGCGACGAACGCCCGCGAGACCCTGTCGTCCATCCTCGGCCTCGCGGTCGAGATGGGGATGATCCCCGTCAACCCGGCCGGTTTCCGCTACCAGTACCCCGATCCGGGGAGCCATCCGGGCGACTTCTACGGCCAGTGGCTCTCGACGTTCGACGAGCAGCGGCGGCTCCTCAGCTACGTCCACGAGCGGTTCGCCGGGGAGGCGGAGGAGAGGATCGTCGTCCTCGGGCTCTGCCAGGGGCTGCGGAAGGGGGAGGTGTTCGGCCTCGACGGGGAGGACATAGACCTAGGCGCCGGCGAGCTCTCGGTGCTCCGCTCGTACACGGTCGGCGCGAGCGGCCCCGAGCTCACGGCGCCCAAGACGCCCGCCGCGGTCAGGGTGATGCCCATAGGCTCCTTCGCCCTCTCCTGCATGCGCGGCTGGGGGCTGGGGGAGGGCCCGGTCGTGACTGACAGGTTCGGGAAGCGCATGGGCCCCGCCGCGGGCAGCAAGCGGATCCGCCGCATGATCGAGCGGGCCGACGCGGACCTCCCGCGGGTCACCGTGTTCAGCCTCAGGCACAGCTTCGCGACGGCCCGCGTGAACGCAGGCATGGAGAAGACGCAGCTCGCCGCCCTCATGGGGCACCGCGACCTGAGGACGACCGAGCAGTACTACGTCCGCCAGAAGATCTCGGACCTGCACCGCGCGGTGAGGGAGATCGACGCCGCCCTCGACCTCGACGCGGAGTGAGCGGCATTTGCATTCCATTTGCATTCGCGCATGGATATTGCAAAAAATATAGGAAGAAATATGAGTTATCGGAGAATACCCGGCTTCAAGACCTGCGGGAGCTTGAGATTCGTATGCATAAAATGGCTGGGGCAGAGGGATTCGAACCCCCGTAACCGGCACCAAAAACCGGGGTCCTGCCGCTGGACGATGCCCCAAAGCCGTGGCGGCTCGCGCCGCCGGACTAGTGTAGCGTACTTACTCGCTCAGCGCATCGCAGACGCCGTCAAGGAGGCGCACGGCGAGGGTCTGGGCATCGCTCGAGGTGAAGCGCCCCACAGCCGACATCTCCGTGATCTCCAGGCGCAGACGCGCGGGCTTGCGCTTGGAGGCCGCCACAGCGGTGCGGATGCGCTGCGACAGGTTCCCGGCGTCGCCGAGCGAGATGGTTGCCTGGGGCTCGGCATCCTCGGGGAGGTCGTTGCTCGCGATGTGGATGACCACGTCGACGTCATCGGGCGCCTCGTCGTCATACAGCACCATGCCGCTGTTGTTCGTGGTCGCCGATGCGATGTTCCACATGCGCGAGGCGACGTTGCGCGCGATGGCGTCCTCGCCGCCCACGGCGACGCTGACCTGCTCGAGGACCGTGGCCGCGCGCGCGAAGCCGGTGCGTGCGTCGGGGCCGAGCTCGACCACGGAGGGCTTGCCGTTCCAGACGTGCTTCAAACGGTTGATGTAGCTGAAGGTGTCCTGGAAGGCCATGCCGTCGGCGAAGAGCCCGACGTTCTCCTGGAACTGCTGGAGCGCCGCCTCGGTGTGCGGGCCGAAATAACCGTCGTCCTCGCCGCAGGCGAAGCCGAGGGTGTTGAGCGCCTGCTGAAGCGCGCGGACATCGGCCCCGTGGAAGTTGGGCAGACGGAGGTAGAGGGTGCGGTCACCGAGCTTGTAGGAGGCGTCCACGAGGGCGCTCCAGGCGATGGCGTCCACCTCGGCCCCCTCGGCGAGCCCCTGCTGGGCCCGGAAGGCGCGCACAGCCGCGGCGGTGCTGGCGCCGAACTCCTGCGCGCTGAGCTCGGCGGCGTCGATCTCAAACGAGAGGCCCGCGAGGCGCGTCTGCACGTCCTCAACGGCCGGGCCGATCTGACCCTGCGTGATTGGCTCCATCGAAATCCCTTTCACATGAGACGGCGCGCCGGCCCCCCCGGGGGGGCGTCCTCGCCGTGAAGTCACTGGCACCAGTGTAGCAACTGCGTCCGAAGGAGCGTACCCGAAACTCGCCGCCGCCATCATGGCGCGGCCACTTCCTGCGCGCATGCTGGAGGCGTCCACCATACGTCCTCGCGGCGCAGAGGGGCGCCGCGACGGGACGGAGCTCCGGCCGCGGCACCGCCTGCCTACCGCAGGCGCTTGACGAAGTAGTCGGCCATGCTCATGAACAGGTCACGGCAGCGCGGGTCGAGTTCCACGTCCGCCAGCGCCTCCTTCGCTCGCCGCGTGAGCTCGAAGGAGCGCTCGCGGGCGAACTCGATCGAACCCGTCTGCTCGAAGAGCTTCACGGCCCGATCGAGCTCGCGGGGGTCCTCGGTGCCGGAGCGCAGGAGCACCTCGATCTCGTCGTGGTGCCGGGCATCGCCGAGCGCGTGCACGGCCACGAGGGTCCGCTTCCCCTCGGTGATGTCGGTCCGGAAGTCCTTCTCGCGCGCCGCCTCGGTTCCCACGAGGTTCAGCAGGTCGTCCTGGATCTGGAAGGCGAGGCCGGTGTCGAGGCCGAACGAGCGCAGGGCGCCCACCTGCTCGGCGCTGCCGCCACCGATGATGGCGCCGCAGGCGAGCGGTGTGGCGCCGCTGTAATAGGCGGTCTTGAGGGTGGCCATCTGGAGATAGTCCTCCACCGTGAGGTCGAACCGGCCGTCGCGCACCCAGCCGAGGTCGAGCGCCTGTCCCTCGATCGTGCGGGTGGTCATGTCGACGAGCTCGCGGAGCAGGCGGATCTTGAGCCCGTCGTCAAGGGAGGGGTCGTCGAGGACGGCGCCCGTCACGAGGGAGAGGGCGAGATCCCCGCAGTTGATCGCGATGCCCTCGCCGGTGGTGAGGTACATGCACGGCTCGCCGCGGCGCAGCTTGCCGTGATCGGCGATGTCGTCGTGGATGAGGGCCGCGCTCTGGAAGTGCTCGATGGCCGCCGCGGCGCTGATGGCGTCCTCAAAGGATCCGCCCACAGCCTGGCAGGCGAGCATGCAGATGAGGGGGCGGTGGCGCTTGCCCGCCGTCCGCGCGAACCGCTCGAGGGGGGCGTAGAGGTACGCCTCGATGTCGGCGTCCTCGGTCTGGTTCTGAAACGCTTGGATCAGGTGGGCGTCGATCTGACCGACGTGCTGCTCCAGGAAGCTGACGAATGGGCTCTTCACGCGAACGGTCTTCCTTACTGACGTGCTCGCAAGCGGGGACGGGGGAGCGGCGGCCTAGCGCGCGGTGCGGTAGCCGTCGGGGTTCTGGGACTGCCAGCGCCAGGAGTCGCGGCACATGTCGGCGATATCGAACGCGGCCTTCCAGCCCATCTCGCGCTCGGCCTTGCTCGCATCGCACCAGTTGGCCGCGATGTCGCCGGCGCGGCGCGGGCGGACGACATAGGGGAGCTCGCGACCGCAGGCCTGCTCGAAGGCATGGATGACCTCGAGCACCGAGGTGCCGGTGCCCGTCCCGAGGTTGAAGATCTCCACGCCGGTGCGGCCGTCCATCCAGTCGAGGGCCGCGGTGTGGCCGCGCGCGAGGTCGACCACGTGGATGTAGTCGCGCACGCCCGTGCCGTCGGGCGTGGGGTAGTCGTCGCCGAAGACCTGCACGGCCTCGAGCTTCCCGACGGCCACCTGCGCCACGTAGGGGACGAGGTTGTTGGGGATGCCCTTGGGGTCCTCGCCCATGAGGCCCGAGGGGTGCGCCCCGATGGGGTTGAAGTAGCGCAGCAGCACGACGTTCCACTCCGGATCGGCGGTGTGGATGTCGGTGAGGATCTGCTCGATCATCCACTTCGTCCAGCCGTAGGGGTTGGTGACGGCCTTCTTGGGCGACTCCTCGGTCACGGGCGGGTTGTCCGGGTCGCCGTAGACGGTGGAGGAGCTCGAGAAGATGATGGACTTGCAGCCGTGGCGGCGCATGGTGTCGACCAGGGCGAGCGTGCTCTCGATGTTGTTGTGGTAGTACTCGATGGGCTTCTGGACGCTCTCGCCCACGGCCTTGAAGCCGGCGAAATGGATCACGCGGTCGATTCGGTGCGCGGTGAAGATGCGCTCGAGGGCCTCGCGGTCGAGGATGTTGTCGGGGTAGAAGGTGAGGCGCCGGGCGGCCTCGTCGCCCACGATCTCGCGGATGCGCTCGAGCGCGACCTCGCTCGCGTTCGAGAGGTCGTCGACGACCACGGCCTCGTACCCGCGCTCAAGGAGCTCGACGACGGTGTGGGAGCCGATGAAGCCGGCCCCTCCCGTGACGAGAACGCAGGTGGTGTCGGGCTTGGGCGAATCGGACATGGGAGCTCCTTCCGGTGCGTGCGCATTGCAAGCAAGTATAGCGCTCGACCGCTCGCCGACCGCTCGCTGTCGGCGCTTCGTGGAGATTGGTTTCCCGCGTCCTCATACGTTATCCTTGTAAGGCACTTTGACCGAAGACATATTCATACACACTAAACGGAGTCCATATGTCAAAGCCAAACGATCGCTTCCCCGCGTCCGCCGACGCGGGCGTCCTCGCCGCCTCATATCAGGCCGCCGTCTCGCGCCGCTCCGCCATGAAGGCGCTCTTCGCCCTCGCCGGCTCGGCTGTGCTCTTCGCGAACCCCATCCGCGCCCGCGCGGCAGACGCCACCGAGGCAACCAAGCAGGCCCTCGCCTCCGCCCAGGCGGAGTATGAGAAGGTCCAAGCCCAGATGGACGAGCTCTCCTCCCAGTTCCAGAAGCTCGCGGAGCAGCAGGACCAGACAATCTCCCAGATCGAGGGCGTTCAGGACCAGATCGACGCCACCCAGGCCGAGATCGATAAGAAGCAGGCCGACCTCGAGAAGAAGCAGGCGGTCCTCTCCTCGCGCGTCTCGAGCAACTACAAGGCCGGCGACGCCGACGCGCTCGCCATGCTGCTGTCCTCCACATCGTTCGATGACCTGATCTCCAAGACCTTCTACATCAACAAGGTCAACGAGAGCGATCAGAAGGCCATCGAGGAGGTCAACGCCATCCAGAAGACCCTCGAGGAGCAGAAGTCGAGCCTCGAAGCCCAGAAGGGCGAGCTTGAGCAGCTGAAGAGCGCCCAGGCGAGCCAGCTCGAGCAGATGAAGTCCAAGAAGGCCGAGGTGCAAAGCCTGCTCTCCGGCCTCTCCGATGACGTCAAGACCCTCATCGCCAAGCGCGACAACGAGATCATCGAGTCCGCCAAGGCCGAGGAAGCCGCTCGGAAGGCAGCCGCCGCGGCTGCCGCTGCCGCTGCGGCGAAGAGCGCGGGCGGTGCCGGGGTCATCGCCGGCACGAGCCAGGCGGTGGCGGGCGCCACCAAGCAGCAGCGCGTGGTGAACTCCTGCGGGGTCACCCCGTCCGCCGGCTACGGCTACTGCGCCGCGTGGGTGAGCGACGTCTTCACCAACGCCGGCCTCGGCCGCGTGGGCGGCAACGCCGACGACATGTACAACGCCTGGTGCACGAGCTCCGACAAGAGTAAGCTCAAGGTTGGCATGATCATCGCCGTCTCCTCGCACCCGCACACCCAGGCCGGGCAGATCTACGGCCATGTGGGCGTGTACGTGGGTGGGAACACCGTCATGGACAACATCGGCTACATCCGCAGCATCAACGTCGACCAGTGGATCCGCTACTACGGCGGCATCGTCACGCCGCGTTGGGGTTGGGCGAACGGGATCAACCTGGAGGCCTAGGGCTCCGGATCACCGCCGTCTGCATATCAATGAGAGCCGAACGGGGTTGGGAGCGCGCGCTTCCGGCCCCGTTCCCTTTACGTCCTCCTGCGCTCCTCGGCGAGGGGCCAGGTGCTATCAGAGAAGGATGAGAAGCGCCGCGAGCGCTGCGACGTAGGCGGCGAACGCAAGGCAGAAGGGGAGGTCGCGCCGGGTGGAGAAGCGCATCACGCGGTAATGGGTTCGGCCGGTGCCGCCCGTGTAGCAGCGGGCGTCCATGGCGCGGCCGAGATGGTCGGCGTGGCGGAGCGCGCTCGCGAAGAGCGGCACGATGAGCGGGACGCAGGCGCGGGCGTAGGCGATGGCCCCCTTGCCCTCGAAGTCGGCGCCGCGCGCCGTCTGGGCGGCGATGACGTTATCGGCCTCGTGCACGAGGGTGGGAACGAACCGGAGCCCGATTGAGAGGATGAGGGCGACCTGGGTCACCGGCACCCCGAGGCGCTCCAGGGGCTTGAAGACCGCCTCGAAGGCGTCGCAGAGCGCGGTGGGCGTGGTGGTGAGCATGAGGAGCCCGCCGGCCACGAGGAGGAGCGCGAAGCGGAGCGTGTAGAGGAGGGCGGCCGCCACGCCACCGAGGTGGATGCTCACGGGCCCCCAGGCCGCGACGACCTCCCCGGTCCGCACGAAGAACAGGTTGAAGACCGAGGTGATGACCAGAAAGAACAGGACGGGCCTCACCTGCGACACGAGCCGGCCCACCGGCACGTGCGAGGCCACCGCGGCCGCGAGGACGGAGGCGGCGGCGAGCGCGAGCGTGGCGGCATCGCGCACGAAGAAGCAGCTGACCATGAAGAGGATGGACACGGTGAACTTCACCCGCGGGTCGAGCCGGTGGACGGGGGAGTCGGCCGAGTAGTACTGTCCGATGCTCACGCGCAGTGCCATCAGCGCGCACCTCCCTGCCAGGAAGCGGCGATCGCGTCGGCGAGGCCGTCGAGGGTGAGGGGGAGGCCCGGCAGCGGGGAGAGGGGATCGGAGTCGGCGAGCGCGCGCGCGAAGGCGAGGGCCGCGGGAAGCCCGGGGACCCGCGAGCTCGGGGAGTCGAAGACCTCGCGCGGGGTGCCCTCGGCAACGAGACGGCCGCCCTCGAGGACGGCGATGCGATCGGCGAGCTCGGCCGCGTCGTCCATGGAATGGGTCACGAGCAGGAGCGTGGCTCCCGCGCGCTTGAGGGCGGTGAGGATGCGGCGCATGTGCGCGCGGCCTGCGGGGTCGAGGCCCGCCATGGGCTCGTCGAGGACGAGGATGGGCTGGCGCATGGCGAGGATGCCCGCGAGGGCGACGCTGCGCTGCTGGCCGCCGGAGAGGGAGAAGGGCGAGCGAGCGAGGAGATCGGGAGTGGGGTCGAGTCCCACGTCGGCGAGGGCGCGGGTGACGCGGGCCTCGATCTCGCTCGCGGGGATGCCGAGGTTCGCGGGGCCGAAGGAGACGTCCTCGAGGACCGTTGGGGCGAAGAGCTGGCGCTCGGGCAGCTGGGAGACGTAGCCCACCTGGCGGCGCAGCTCGCGGCGGCGCCGCAGGTCGGCGGTGTCGATGCCGGCCACGGTCACGGTGCCCGTGCGGGGGACCTTGAGGGCGCAGGCCAGCTCGGCGGTGGTCGACTTGCCCGACCCCGTTTTGCCCACGAGCGCGGTGAGGGTGCCGGGCGCCAGGGAGAGCCGAAGGTCGGAGACAGCCTGCGGGGCGTCCGCGCGGCCGCGATCGGCATAGGTGAAGGAGACACCCTCGAAGCTGACCGCAGGCGGTGCCGTGGGGGCCGCCTGCGGTGCCGCGGGGGCGCCGGGGAGCGCGTCGATGCCCGCGCCGATCCAGCGCGCGAGTTCCCCGTCGTCGGCCATGAACGGCGCGTCGATCCCCCGCTCGCGCAGGCCGGCGGCGAGGCGCATGCCGAAGGGGAGCTCCAGACCAAGGCCTTCGATCACCTCGCGGTGCCCGAAGACCTCCTCGGGGGTGCCGTCGAGGGCCACCTGGCCCCGGTCCATCACCACCACGCGGTCGGAGGCGAGGGCGTCGTCCATGAAGTGCGTCACGTGTACGATCGTGATGCCGCGCGCGGAGAGGCGCCCGATGATGTCCTGGATCTCGCGGTGGCCGGCGGCATCAAGCATCGCCGAGGGCTCGTCGAGCAGGAGCACGCGCGGCTCCATCGCGAGGGCCCCGGCGATCGCGACGCGCTGCTTCTGGCCGCCCGAGAGGTCGGCGGGGTCGCGGCCGGCGGCGTCGGACATCGACACGGCCTCGAGCGCCGAGTCCACGCGGCGGGCGATCTCGTCTGAGGGGACACCCAGGTTCTCCGGTCCGAAGGCCACGTCGTCGGCGACGATGCTCGTGACCATCTGGTCCTCGGGATGCTGGAAGACCATGGCAACCTGGCGCCGCACCGAGAGGGCGCCGCCCGCGGCGGCGGTGTCCGTGCCGCCCACGCGCACGCCGCCCGCGCTCGGGAGCAGCAGCGCGTTCATGAGCTGGAGGAGGGTCGATTTCCCCGATCCGTTGCCGCCGAGGATGCAGACGTGCTCACCGGCGGCGATGTCGAGCGTGACGCCGCGGAGGGCCTCGGTGTCGCCGTCGTAGGAGAACCGGGCGTCCTCGATGTGGATCTGGGGCACGGGCATCAGCGCTCGGAGGCGGAAAGGACGTTCATGCAGGGCGTGAGCAGGACCTGGCCGGCCACGACGTTGATGAGCATCTTGAGCGCGTTGAAGGGCAGCAGGATCGGCAGGATCATCGCCACCACGTCGGCCATGGAGACCGCGGTGTAGAGCGGCGTGACGATGAGGTTCGCCGCGCAGGAGACGGCGATCGCCACGACGGCGCCGGCGACCATGCCCGCGATCGAGGCGGTGCGCCCGCGGCCGCCTCGGTGGTAGATGAGGGCGGCGGGGATGATGAAGGAACAGGTGTTCAGCACGCCCATGATGACGCCGAACGGGTCGAGGAAGACGCGCGGCAGCCAGGAGATGACGGCCACGGCGGCGCCGAGTTTCGGGCCGAAGGCGAGGGCGGCGATCAGGCAGATGACGCCTGATGGGTCGTACGAGAGCCACGGGGCCGCCGGGAAGATGGGGATCTGTATGAAGCTCGTGATGAGGGACGCGGCCGTCAGAAGGCCAGCCAGTGCGATTCGTCTCGTGTTGATGGTGCCACCCATGGGGTGCCTCCGTTTCTTCCGTCCGGACTGTGACCGTCGGCCCTGGAATCTCACCAGGTCAACCGCGTGCGCGGGTCGCGGGCTCCAGGCGGGCGCGCCGCCCCCTGTCACCGCCGGTGGGGAATCTCGCCCCGCCCTGAAACATGACGCCCCCACTATACACGCTTGGCGGCATTCTTCAACCGCGGGTGGCCGTGGGGTATAGTCTTCGCAGACAGGTCGATCGAGGATAGGTACCGCCATGCATGATTACGACAGCTTCAACGAGGACGTGCTCGGCGCGCTCGCCGGTATCGTGGGCGAGGACGACGTGCTGATGGTCGAGCCCATGCGCGCGCACACCACCTTCAAGATCGGCGGCCCCGCCGACGTGCTCGTGCGCCCGCACGACCCCGAGGAGGCCGTGCGTGTCCTCGATACGCTCGCGATCGCGGGGGCGCCGGTGACCGTCGTCGGCAACGGCTCCGACCTGCTCGTGGGGGACCGCGGGATCCGCGGGGCCGTGGTGCTCTTCCGCGAGAACATGGCGGGGATCGAGGTGTCGGGCGGTCGCGTGACCGCCGAGGCCGGCGCGCTCCTGCGCGACGTGGCGCTCGCCGCGGCCGACGCGGGCCTCACCGGGATGGAGCCGCTCTGGGGCATCCCGGCCACGGTCGGCGGCGCCTGCCACATGAACGCCGGCGCCTACGACGGCCAGACCGCCGACGTCCTCGAGTCCGTGCGGGTCTACGTTCCCGGCGAGCCGGGGGAGAAGGGCCGCGTGCGCGAGATCCCCGTGGCCGACTTGCACATGGGCTACCGCAAGAGCCGTGTGCACGACGAGGGGCTCGTGGTGCTCTCGGCGACCTTCCGCCTGTCGCCGGCGAATCCAAGCGCCATCCGCGCCGCCATGGAGGATTACCAGCGCCGCCGCGAGGAGAAGCAGCCCCTTGAGATGCCGAGCGCCGGATCGACGTTCAAGCGCCCGGAGGGCTATTTCGCGGGCAAGCTCATCATGGACTCCGGTCTGCGCGGATCGCGCGTGGGCGCGGCGCAGGTCTCCGAGAAGCACTGCGGGTTCGTGGTGAACACCGGAGACGCCACGGCGCGCGACGTGCGCGCGCTGATCGAGCACATTCAAGACGAGGTGCGCCGCCGGTTCGGGGTTGAGCTCGAGACCGAGGTCAAGCAGATCGGTGAGTTCTAGGCCTGGCACCCGGTGCGCGGCCCTGGGGCGATGGCGGCCTATACCGTCAGGAACACCATGACGATGATCATCGCGAAGCCGACGATGTCGGCGGGGGCGAACACGGTGCCGAGCATGATCGCGCTTGTGAGCGTGGCGGAGATGGGCTCGACGGTGCCCAGGAGACCGGCGCGCATGGAGCCGATATCCTTCACGCCCTGCATGTAGAGCAGGTAGGCGAGGAGCGACCCCACGAGGATGAGCACGGCGAAGGCGATCCAGCCGTCGGCGTCGAGGGCGGGGATGCTTGTCCAGGGGCGCACGACGGCGCTGAGAACGAGACCCGAGGTGAACATAGCCGATCCGGTGACGACGGTGGAGCCGTACTCGGGGAGAATCCGCCCGGGCAGGATGGTCATGAGCGAGGCGGCGACGGCCGTGAACATGCCCATGGCGAGGCCCAAGGGCGGGATCGCCAAGCGGGAGGGGTCGCCGCCCGTGGCGATCAGAAAGGTGCCGCCGAGCGCGAGGACAACGCCTGCGACCTCGCGGTTGCGGGGTCGGCGCCGCGCGCGGACACATGAGTACGCCATGATGATGAGCAGCTGCAGGCACTGCATGATCGTCGCCGTCCCGGGGTTGGTGATCTGGACGGTCACGAGGTAGGCGAACTGGTTTAAGAGGAGTCCGAGCGCCGCGAACACAAGGAGCTCGCGACGATGGGCGGGCGTGGTCCAGAGCCCGATCAACCGTTTGCGGTCGGAGGCGAGGGCGATGAGCATGAAGAGGGCGCCGGCGAGCAGCTGCCGGGAGCTCATGAGCCAGAGGACGTCAACCTGGTAGCGCTCGAAGAGGAAGCTCGCCGCGGTGCCCGAGAACCCCCAGAACGCCCCTCCGACGATTGTGGCGATGACGCCGAGGACGAGGGTGCGGGTGGCCTGATCGTTCAGGTGGTCGCGCCAGGCCCGGCGCTCGGCGCGGGACACGGCGTCGACGCCCTCGGCGACGTCCGCGTGTGCGGACGCCCCAGTGTTCTTCTCCGTCAGGTCCCCGTGGCTCACGCTTGCTTCCCCCGTCCTCGTAGTTGCATAGCAAAGTCACCATATCGCATAAGGCCGGCGGAGGGGAGCGGAATTGGAAGGACGGGGGGATGTCCGGGACCCGCGCATGCTGGCGCGGGCGCCGTTTTCGGGTTCTGCGCGGGGTCTTCGCGTGCAAAGGGGGTTGTCTGATTCCATTTTTCCGTTTTTGGACGCTTATGGGGACCTCCTCCGTGAAAGGCGCCGGCGCACCTTCCTCCAACGGGCATTCCCTCGGTGCGAAGTTGTGCAAAAGCCCGGGTGACCCATGGGTCCCGCTGAAATAGAGTCCAGAAACGGAAACGTGAAAATGAAAAACCCTCTGCCGTGGGGTGAAGCGCCTCCGCGCGGTGCCGGATTCGCGCCCCATCGCATCCGCGAGGTGCCGAAATCGCGCCCCGCCGCCCCCGTCGCGCCCTTCGGCGCACATATTTACACGTTGCCTGCCGCTCGGAGCGCACGATGGGTAAGCTAGAACCTACGAACTTCGAACAGCAAGGAGTGCCCATGTCAGAAACTGCGGCAACGACCCCGGCCCGCGAGCGCGCGGCGAGCCTGCTGAACCCGCTCATCTCCTCCGGTGACCTGATCAGCGGATTCACAGTCGAGCGGAGCGAGGAGATCACCGAGCTCGACGCCACCGCCTACGTGCTCCATCACGCCTCCTCCGGTGCGCGCCTGCTCTACCTCGCCTGCGAGGATGAGAACAAGGCCTTCGCGATCGGCTTCAAGACCCCGCCCACCGACAGCACGGGCGTCTTCCACATCCTCGAGCACTCGGTGCTCTGCGGCTCGGCCAAGTTCCCGGTCAAGGAACCCTTCGCCGACCTCATCAAGAGCTCCATGCAGACCTTCCTGAACGCCATGACCTACCCGGACAAGACGGTCTATCCGGTGGCGAGCACCAATGAGCAGGATCTGCTCAACCTCATGGATGTCTACATGGACGCCGTGCTGAACCCGGCCATCTACACCAAGCCGAGCATCTTCGAGCAGGAGGGCTGGCACCTCGAGCTCGACGTGCCCGAGGGCGCGGCCCCCTCGGACCCCGCGTCGTGCCTGCGCTACAACGGCGTGGTCTACAACGAGATGAGGGGCGCGCTCTCCGATCCGATGAGCGTGCTCGATGACGCCGTGGCGGCGGAACTCTTCCCCGACACCGCCTACTCCTGCGAGAGCGGCGGCGACCCGCGGCACATCCCCGACCTCACCTACCAGTCGTTCCTGGACAACCACGCCCGTCACTACAACCTCGCGAACAGCTACATCACGCTCTACGGCGACCTTGACCTCGCGCGCGTCCTGGCGTTTCTCGAGGAGCGCTATCTGGGTGAGGCGCCCCGTGAGCGCGACGCCAGCGCCCGCCGTGCGGCCGCTCCCGACCCCGCGGAGCTCGACCGCGCGATCGCCGAGGGCCCGAACCCGCTCGCGCACCAGGATCCGGTCGCCTGCGCGTACAGGCGCGTCGAGATGGCGACGGCTCCCGAGCACGCGCTCGCCGGCATGGCCTACGTGCTCGGCGGTGATGCGCTCGATCGCAAGCGCGTGATCGGGGCCGATATCCTCTTCGAGGCGCTGCTCGGCTCGAACGAGGCCCCGATCAAGAAGGCGATCCTCGCCGCCGGACTCGGCGGAAACGTCATCAGCTACACCCAGGCCTCCTGCCTGCAGCCCTACGAGCTCATCATCCTCCAGGGTGCGAAGGAGGATGCGGCGTATGAGCTCCGCCGCGTGATCGAGGACGAGTGCCGCCGGCTGGTCGCCGAGGGCATTCCCCGCGCCCGCCTGGAGGCCGTGCTCTCGAGCAACGAGTTCGACCTGCGCCAGCGCGACTTCGGCACCGCGGACGGCGTCGTCCTCGCCTGCGATGCGCTCTCGACCTGGCTCTACGACGATGACGACGCGACCCTTGCCCTCTCCTACGGGCCGGTGTACGCCGAGCTCCGCCGCGAGCTCGAGGGAGGCTACTTCGAGGAGCTGCTCTGCGAGATCGTGCTCGAGAGCGACCACCATGCCCTGGTGGAGCTCGTCCCGGTGGAGGAGGCTGCCGCCAACGCGGCCGGCTCCGACCTCGAGCAGCTCCGTGCATCCATGGGCGAGGCCGACCTCGAGCAGGTGGTCGCGAACGTCGCGGCGCTGCGCGCGGCCCAGGAGGCCGAGGACAGCCCCGAGGCGAAGGCGACCCTGCCGCGCCTCCGCGTGTCGGACATCGGCCCCGCCCGCCCAGAGCCGGCGCTCACCGTGGACACGACGACCCCGATCACCTGCCTCGCGCACGACATCCCCACGCGCGGGATCGCGTACCTCACCCTCTACTTCGACCTCACGCACGTGAGCTTCGTCGAGCTCGCCTACGCGTCCGTGATGACGAGTCTCCTGCAGCAGCTCCCCACCGAGCGCCGCAGCGCCGATGAGCTCGACAGCTACATCACCTCGAACCTCGGCTCTCTCTCCTTCTCGACGACCGTCTACCAGCAACCCGATTGGCGCCTCGCGCGCCCGGTGCTGAAGATGTCTGCCGCCGCGCTCTCGGAGAAGCTCGAGCACCTGGTCCAGATCCCGCGCGAGGTCTGGTCCGAGACCCTCTTCGAGGATGAGGGCCGCATCCGCGACGTGCTCGGTCAGCTCAAGATCAGGATGGAGCAGACCTTCCTGAACGCCGGCCACCTGGCGGCGCTCGGCCGCGCGATGAGCTACGTCTCGCCGGCGGCGGTGGCAAGCCAGCAGATGGGCGGCGTCGACTTCTACCGGTTCGTCTGCGACATCCTCGAGAACTTCGACGAGCGCAAGGACGAGCTCATCGAGCGGATGAGGGACCTCCAGGAGCGCGTCTTCACCTCGACGGGGCTCATCGCGAGCTTCACTGGATCCGAGGAGGATTACGCGCGGTTCTGGGAGATGGCCGGGACCCTCGGCCTCACGGAGCGCACGGCGCCCGAGAAGGAGCTCATGGTGCGCTGGCCGGAGCCGAAATCCGAGGCCTTCGTGATCCCGAGCGACGTGTGCTACGCCGCCCGCGCGACCGACCCCCGTGTCCTCGGCATCGAGACGAACGGCACGTGGAGCGTGGCGTCCCAGGTGCTCTCCTTCGATTTCCTGTGGAACGAGATCCGCGTGAAGGGCGGCGCCTACGGGTGCGGGTTCCGTTCGCGCGCCGACCGCCAGCTCGCGTTCTACACCTACCGCGATCCGGCCGTGGACGCCTCGCAGGCTCGCATCGAGGGCGCGGGCGCTTGGCTCTCAGATTTCGATCCCGACGAGTTGACCTTCGAGGGGTACATCGTGAGCTGCACGGCCGGCCTCGACGCGCCGGTCACTCCCTACGCGCTCGCGGCGCGGCAGGATGGGGAGTTCCTCAGCCGCCGCCCTGCGGGGTGGCGCGCGGCGCTTCGCGAGGATGTGCTCAAGACCACCCCGGCCGACCTGCGCCGGCTCGGTCCCGAGCTGACGCGCGTTGCCGCCGAGGCCCCGCTGTGCGTCTTCGGCGGGCGCGAGATCATCGAGGCGAGCGAGCTCAATCTGAACGTGGTTGAGCTCGTGGGCTAGGTCCCGCTCGCGCGATTGACGTATGAGAAAGGAGGCGACCGGCTCCGTGCCGGCCGCCTCCTTGTGTTTGGGAACCTATGCGCGCTCCGGCGGCTTCCCGGGGGGCGCGGTTTCGGTAGCTGCCCTACAGGCCGTAGAGTTCGCCGAACTTCCCCGCGAGGTAGTCGCAGTAGAAGCTCGCGTCGAGCGGTGCGCCGCAGATGGCCTGGATCAGCTCGGGGGCGTCCTCCGCCCGGCCGTGGCGCCAGATGTTCTCACGCAGCCACGCGCGCACGGGCTCGAGGTCGCCGGAGGCGGCTGCGGCATCCACGTCCACGCCGTCGCGCTCAAGGGCCGGGAGGAACTGGGCGTCGTAGGCCGATCCGAGGGCGTAGGTGGGGAAGTAGCCAAAGCTGCCGCCGCTCCAGTGCGTGTCCTGCAGGGCGCCGCGCGCGTGATCGGGCACCTCGAGGCCAAGGTAGTGGCGGGTGAGGTCGGCCCAGCGACGAGGGACGTCGCTCGCCGTCGCCTCGCCGGAGAAGAGCTCGCGCTCGATCTCGTAGCGAATCATGATGTGCAGCGGGTAGGTGAGCTCGTCCGCCTCGGTGCGGATGAGGGACGGCTGCGCGATGTTCACGGCGCGGTAGAGCTCGTCCTCGGTGACCTTCCCGTACACGTCGGGCACGTGCTGGCGAAGGACCTTGAGCAGCGGGGCCATGAAGGCGCGGGAGCGGCCGATCGTGTTCTCGAAGAGGCGGCTCTGGCTCTCGTGGATGCCGAGGGAGGTGCCGCCCTCCAGGCGCGTGTAAGCGTAGGAAGGGTCGACGTTCTGCTCGTAGATGGCGTGGCCCGCCTCATGGATCACCGAGTAGACGTTGGACATGAGGTTGTCCTCGAAGATGTGCGTGGTCACGCGGGCGTCCCCGGCGGCGAAGCCCTCGGAGAAGGGGTGCTCGGTGAACGCGAGCGTGGAGGCCGCCATGTCGAGTCCGACGAGGCGCATGAGGTCGTAGGACATCGCGCGCTGGACGGCCTCGGGCACGCGCGCGGTGAGGAAGGCGGCCGCAGGCTGCGGGCGCGCGCCGATCTCGGCGACGAGGGGGACGACGGTGGCGCGGACCTGCTCGCAGAAGGCATCGAACTGCTTTGCGGTGAGGCCGCGCTCGTACTGGTCGAGCATGACGTCGTAGGGGTCGCGCGCGGGGTCGATGCAGGCTGCGCGGTGCTTGATCGCGGCGACGAGGCGGTCGACGTAGGGCTCGAAGGACTCCCAGTCGCTCGCGTTCTTGGCTTTGTGCCAGACTGCGTCGGCCTCGCAGACGAGGCGGGTGAAGGCGACCTCGTCCTCCTCGGGGATGGCCGTGGCCTCGCGTTGGTCGCGGGCGAGGACGCGGACCTCGTCGGCGAGCTGGGGATCGGTGATAGAGTCCTGTTCGATGGCGGCCTGGGCATCGCGGACAAGGCCTCGTGCGCGCTCGCCGGTGAGGAGCGCGTGGTTCTTGGCGGCGAGGTAGCCGAGCGCCTCGCCGCGGGCGTCGGCGCCCTTCTCGGGCGCGACGGTCGCGCCGTCGAACTCGGAGATCTTCATGAGGTACTCCTGCGTCCAGAGCTCGCGCTCGAGGGCGCGGAGGTCTGCGGTGAGCTGGTCGGGCGTGGGTGCGTTCGCTCCCATGGGGCCTCCTTTGGGTGAGGGCCGCCCGGTGGGCGGCGGGGCGGATGCGGTGACTCCAGTGTAGCGCGGGGCAGGGCAGATGGCCGCGTTTCCACCGCAACCCGATGTAGCGGCCGTGCGCGATGTGGGGGGGGCGGGTGGGAAACGCCGGGTCGCGCCCGCCCGCGGCGCCGCCGGGGCTGGGTGCGCCGCCGCCCGCAGCGGTCGGCGATCGGATCGGCGGTCAGGGGCTCGGTGGGTGGCTGTCGGGTTGTGCGCGATCGGCAGAGATGGCCTGCGAGGCCACGGCCCCGGCGCGTCGACCGTGCACGATTGGCGGACAGGGAGAGATGGAGCGCTGGTGATCGGAGCTCGGCGGATGGACGCCGACCGTGCGGGATCCGCATTTGCGGGGGCAGAGACGCCGGGTCGCGCCCGCTCGGTGCGGCGCTCGGGCTCCGGTGCGCCGACGGACGCAGCTCCCGGCGGTCCCCGCGTACCGAAACGCGGCCTGTGAACGATTTCGCGTACCGAAACGCGAGCTGTGAACGATTCGTTCACAACCGGCTTTTTGGTACGCGCTGCTACCTGCGGGTTTTCTCTGGCTTGGGCGGACGGGTGCCCGGCCGTCGTTCACAACCGGCATTTCGGTACGCGGGCGCGGCCCGGGCCTGCGCTTCGGCCCGAGCTTCTCTCCGACCGTGCGTAATCCGCGCGAATGGCGCCGAAAAACCCGGATCTCGAACGCTCGACGTCCGCCGCTGGCGAGCGCGCGGCGATGCGGCGAGGGCGCGGCCCCAGAGCGCGCCGACCGTGCGCAACCCGCGCGCCCACCTCGCTCTCACTCGCACACGGCCCCACCACTCCCGCACGACAACCCCGGCCGCCTGTCCCCCGTGCCCCACGACCCCCCGCCATCGCGCCCCCGTCCCCCTGCACCCCTCCGCCATCGCCCGATGTGCTATCCTTGCCCACAACGTGATGACGGAGAGGTCGGCGCCTCGGAAGTCGTGAATAAGAGAGACGGGGCCATGGGCTGAGAGCCCCATTTCGCGACGAAGCGCCGAGTTCACTCCCGAGCAGCAACCTGAACGGCGGCTTCCGCTGAGTAGGGAAGCCGTCCACCCGGACGAGACCGGGCCAAAGCGGGCATGTCGGGCGCACATCCGGCAGCCAAGCGAGGTGGTACCGCGGAACCTTCCGCCCTTGCCTGTCCCCTTGGGGGCACGCGAGGGCGGTTTTTTGTTGAAAGGTGGAAGAGAAGACATGAGCCTGATCGATGATCTGGAGCAGCTGGAGAAACGGGCGCACGAGCTCGTCTCCGAGGCGTCGACGGAGGAGAAGCTCGAGGCCGCGCGCGTGGCTCTGCTCGGCCGCAAAGGCGAGCTCACGGGCCTGATGCGCATGATGGGCAAGCTCGCCCCCGAGGAGCGCCCGCTCGTGGGGCGCCGTGCCAACGAGGTCCGCGCCGCGGTGGAGGGCCTGCTCAGCAGCCGTATCGAAAGCATGAAGCGCGAGGCGCAGGCGCGCCGCCTCACCGCCGAGGCGATCGACGTCACGCTCCCGGGCACGCGCCCCGCGATCGGCCACCAGCACCTCATCAGCCAGATCATCGAGGAGATCGAGGATGTCTTCACCGGCATCGGCTACACGGTCGAGTCGGGCCCGCAGGTCGAGACGAGCTACTACAACTTCACGGCCCTGAACGCGCCGATGGACCATCCGAGCCGCTCGGCCCGCGACACCTTCTATGTGGTTGACAACGCCCCCGGCACCGTGGCGCACCCCGAGGTCCACGCCCACGGCGAGTCCGATATCCTGCTCCGCACGCAGACCTCGGGCGTGCAGATCCAC
This sequence comes from Collinsella sp., assembly GCA_034102905.1. Classification (GTDB taxonomy): domain Bacteria; phylum Actinomycetota; class Coriobacteriia; order Coriobacteriales; family Coriobacteriaceae; genus Collinsella. The sequence continues at coordinate 38,612 of JAXEGS010000015.1, forward strand.
ACGATGGAGACGCAGGAGCCTCCCATCTACATGATCGCCCCGGGCCGGGTCTTCCGTCCCGACACCGCCGACGCGAGCCACCTTCCGCAGTTCAACCAGGTGGAGGGGCTCGTCGTCGACCGCGGCATCACCTTCGGCGACCTCAAGGGCACCCTCGACCACTTCGTGCGCTCGATGTTCGGCGAGGACCGCAAGACGCGCTACCGCCCGCATTTCTTCCCGTTCACCGAGCCCTCCTGCGAGATCGACGTCTCCTGCGGGGTCTGCCACGGCGAGGGTTGCAGCTTCTGCAAGCACTCCGGCTGGATCGAGATCCTGGGCGCCGGCATGGTCGATCCGAACGTGCTCGAGAACTGCGGGATCGACCCCGAGGAGTTCTCCGGCTTCGCGTTCGGTGCGGGCGTGGAGCGCATCGCGGCGCTCCGCTACGACCTGCCCGACCTCCGTACCCTCATGACCGGCGACATGCGCTTCCTCGCGCAGTTCTAGCGGCGGCCAACCCGATTCAGGAGCTTCAGGAAGGAACGTTCAATGCGTGTTTCATATGAGTGGCTGAAGACCATGGTGGAGCTGCCCGAGGATCCCGCCGAGCTCGTGCGCGAGTTCGTGCGGACGGGTACCGAGGTCGAGGCCGTCGACACCGTCGGCGAGAGCTTCGACCGCGTGGTCACGGCGCGGGTCGTCTCGAAGACCGCCCATCCAGATTCCGACCACCTCTGGGTCTGCCAGGTGGACGTGGGCCGCTACAACCTCGGCGAGGACGGCGAGCCCGCCCCGCTGCAGATCGTCTGCGGCGCCCAGAACTTCAACGAGGGCGACCACATCGTCACGGCGCTCGTGGGGGCCGTGCTCCCTGGTGGGATGGAGATCAAGAAGGGGAAGCTCCGCGGCCAGGTGTCGGCGGGTATGAACTGCTCGGCGCGCGAGCTTGGGCTCTCGGCCGACCACACGGGCATCTGGATCCTGCCCGAGGACGCGCCGGTGGGCGTGCCGCTCGCCGACTACCTCGGCACAGCCGACACGGTGCTCGACTGCGAGATCACCCCGAACCGACCGGACTGCCTCTCCATGATCGGCATCGCCCGTGAGGTCGGCGCCATCTACGACCGCGACTTCCAGGTGGAGCTGCCCGCGGTCAAGGCCGAGGCGGGCGCGCCCGTGTCCGACGTGCTCTCGGTCACTATCGATGACCCGGCGCTCTGCAGCCGCTACGTGGCGCGCATCGTGCGCAACGTGAAGGTCGGTCCCTCGCCCGACTGGCTCGTGCGCCGCCTTGCGGCCCTGAACATCCGCCCGCACAACAACATTGTCGACATCACCAACTACGTGATGATGCTCACGGGGCAGCCGCTCCACGCCTTCGACCTCGCAACGTTCGCCGAGCGCGACGGCCGCCGCCAGGTGACGGTGCGCGCCGCGTCGGCGGGCGAGCGCTTCACGACCCTCGATGGCGTCGAGCGCGAGCTCGCGGCCGGCATGGGCCTCATCACGGACGGCGAGCGTCCCGTCGCGCTCGCGGGCGTCATGGGCGGCATGGATTCCGAGATCGAGGACGACACGGTTGACGTGCTCGTGGAGAGCGCCTGCTTCAGCGCCGGGCGCACGAGCCACACGAGCCGCGACCTCTCGCTCATCTCCGACGCGAGCATCCGCTCCGAGCGCCAGGTGGACGAGACCGGCTGCGTGGACGTGGCGGACCTCGCGTGCGCGCTCATCGAGGAGCTCGCCGGCGGCGAGGTGGCCCCGGGGCATGTGGATGTGTATCCGGCGCCGCGTACGGTTGAGCCCCTGACCCTGCGCCTTTCCCGCGTGCATGCGCTCACCGGCGCCGCGATCGAGCCGGCCTTCATCGAGCGCGCGCTCACGCGGCTCGGCTGCGCCGTCGAGCGCGCGGGCGAGGACTTCCGCGTGACGCCTCCGAGCTTCCGCCCCGACCTGCCGCGCGAGGTCGACCTGATCGAGGAGATTCTGCGCCTCTGGGGCATGGGACGGGTTGAGGCCACGCTGCCCGCTGCCCGCAACCACATCGGCGGGCTCACGCGCGAGCAGCATCAGATCCGCCGGATCGGCCGGATCCTGCGCGCCTCAGGGCTCAACGAGGCGACGAGCTTCAGCTTCGCGGCTCCGGGCGACCTCGCGCGCATCGGCATGACCGACGAGGGCCGCGGCGTTCCCGTCACGCTCATGAACCCGCTCGTGGCCGAGCAGACCGAGATGCGACGCTCGCTGCTGCCGGGGCTGCTCGCCTCGGTCGCCTACAACGAGGCGCACGGCACGCCGAACGTCCTGCTCTATGAGGTGGGCACGCTCTTTCACGGCCGTGAGCACGCGAGCCTGCCGAAGGAGGTGCGTTCGGTGGCGGGCGTGCTCTCGGGTGGGGCCGCCGAGGACACCTGGAACCGGAAGCAGGAGCCCCTGCGCTTCTTCGAGGCCAAGGGGGTGGTGGAGGAGCTCCTCGCGCAGCTCCGTGTGGCGAAGGTGCGCTTCCGCGCGGTCGAGGGCGAGGCGTACGGCTTTTTGCAGCCCGGCCGCGCGGCCGAGGTGCTCTCGGGTGGCACGGTGCTCGGCTGGGTGGGCGAGGTGCACCCCGATGCGCTCGCCGCGCTCGACATCGACCTGCCGGTGGCGGCGTTCGAGCTGAACCTCGAGCAGCTGCTCCGGGCCGCGCAGGCGCAGGAGCGCTACCAGGACTTCTCGAGCTTCCCGAGCGTTGATGTTGACCTCGCGATCGTGGTCGATGAGTCCGTCTCCTATCAGGACCTCGTGCAGCGGATCGAGAGCGCGGGCGGGAAGCTCCTCGCCGGCGTGCGCCTCTTCGACGTGTACCGCGACCCCGTCCGCGTGGGCGCGGGGAAGAAGTCGATGGCGTTCTCCCTCACCTACCAGGCGGAGGACCACACGCTCACCGGCGAGGAGGTCGAGCGCGCGCACGAGAAGCTCGTGGCGAAGGTGTGCCGCGCGGTGAAGGGCGAGGTTCGCTCGTAGGCGCTTGGGGCGCGGGGGACGGCCCCGTGGCCCCGTGCGAGCCACGGCGTTTCTCGTCGCGAGGCGCAGTCGGCGCTTTGACCCATGCGCTCTTTGGGCCGTCATCCGAACGGGTGGCGGCCCGTTTTCTTGGGGGTCCGCGATGGCGCTCCGTTGCGGCCGCCGTATACTGAGGGGCGTTCGCGACGATCGAGAGGTGCGCATGCCGAGCTGGAACATACATATCGCCCAGACGGAGGAGCTGCTCGCGCAGGGCGGCGCCCTCGCCTCGGCCGTGCGCGACCAGAACGCGTTCCTGTTCGGCAACGTGGCCCCCGACATCATGGTGGGCTACATGGTGCCCGGTGTCGAGGAGCCGATCCCCTATCGCATCACGCATTTCGCCGCCGAGGAGCCCATCCCGAAGCCGCGCGAGCGGGAGTTCTGGGACACATTCGTGGCGCCGCTGCTGGTCGGGGCAGAGGGCTTCGAACCCTCGGATTCCGGCGTCGCGGTCACCTCGATCGAGCAGGAGCGAGAGTCGCTGAATCGCGTGCATTACGCGAAGCGCTATGCCGGCCGCCCTGCGCCGCCGTCGAGCGGTTCCTCGCTGCATGCGGCCCCCACGGCAGGGGAGCTCCGCCAATCGGTGCTCGATCTCGTGCTCGGCGCCTGGGCGCATCTGCTTGCGGACAACCTCTGGAACACACGGGTGAACGAGTACCTCGATGCCCACGGGGGCAAGCCGAGCGAGCAGTTCCGCATCAAGAAGCAGTCCGACTTCGACGTGTTCGGGCGCACGCACCGCATCAGCTCGGTTCCACGGGGGACGGAGCGCCTGCTCGCCGCCGCCGAGGCGTTCCCGCAGTACCCGCTCGAGCGCATCTACGTGCTCGAGGCCGTGGGCGTGGCGCACGAGATCGTCCGGACGAACGGGGGCACCGAGGGGCACGCGCCCTACCGGCTGCTCACGGATGTGTTCTTCGCAGAGACGTTCGCTGAGGTCGTCGCTGTGACGGAACGGCGGTTCGCAGAGCGCATCCGGGGATGAGGCGAGCCGGGGCATCGGGGCCGAACGATGGCGATTTCGTCGGCATGCCGCCGGGAACATGTGGAGGAGCGCGATCCCAGGGCCGACGCGCCCTGCGGTTTTGAGGGGCACGTCAGAGATCTGTGAGGTTCGGGCAGCTTTCATAGGATGGGGCCGCAGGGGTGTCATGACACACTCGGGGCAAGGCCGTGCCGTCGAAAGGTGCCCGCTATGGACCGCATCCTCTGTGCCTCCTCCGCCTTCCACTACCATCGCATTCCGCCTCATATCAGAGAGGCTCTGGGGCCTCCCCCGCCGCTGGAGGGGAGGGCGGCCCTCCGCGCCCTTTCAAGGCGGGGATCGTTTATGGAGTGCATACCGCTTCCGCTCGACCTGCTCTCGACAGATGCGTCGCAGCGTCGCCATGCCCTGGCATTCAGGCGCCATCTCATTTCCGCATCGGGGCTGGAGCGCGGGTGCGAGATGGTGGACGCGTCGCTCGCGGTCGCATCGCCCGAGGTGACGTTGCTCAGCCTCGCCCGCAGCGCACCGTTTCACCTGCTCTGTATGGCTGCTCATGAGATGTGCGGGACGTTCTCGGTGTTTCACCCGTCTGCGGAGCTTGCGGCGCAGCTCGAGTGCTTCGAGCTTCCGTCGGGCTGGCGGGGGAGTGGTTGGCGCCCGTTTCTGAGGGAGGACGGATCGATCTCGGGGCTCTGGTCCCGCCCTGCCCTGACCTGTCGGGAGGATCTGAGGCATTTGGCGTCTCAGATGGAGGGGGTTTCTGGTCGCAAAAAGCTCCTGTAGGTGGCGGAGCATGTCAGGGATGGTGCGGCATCGCCTTTGGAGGTGCAGGTTGCCATGCTTCTGGGGCTGCCGCGGACACTGGGCGGAGCTGGGATCTCGGGCATCACGCTCAATGAGCCGATCCGCCTCAACCGAGCGGCGCGACGGATAGCGCGTCGGGAGACCTGCTATGGCGACGTGTGCGTCGAGCCGGTGCTCGGAGGTCGCCCAGTCATCGTCGAGTGCCAGAGCGCGTGGGCGCACGACAACGCGGAGAGCTTCGTATCCGATTCTGACCGGAAGACGGCCCTTGAGCTGATGGGCTATGCGGTGGTGCTGGTCACCGCGCATCAGGTGAGGGACATGACGATATGGCATGACATTGTTCGCCATGTCGGCGCGCTCGCTGGCGTGCCCGTGCGCTTTCGTGAGAAGTGGGATGAGCGGGAATGGGAGCTTCGGCGGTCGCTGTTCATGGACTGGAAGGATCTCTTCCGGTGAAGAGAGGGGTCTTTCGATTCCGGTTTTCCGTTTCTGGACGCTAATGGGGGATTTCGCGGGGTAGGAATCCTGGGGTGCATCCCAATCCTGCGGTTTTGTTCCTCGCTCGGGCGGTTTTGCAGGCGCGCGCGGAGAGATGCTGCTGATTAGAGTCCAGAAACGGAAAACCAAAAATAGAAGACGCCCCTGTGTGCCCCGCTTTGATTGAAGGAGCACGTTTAAGTTGTTCAAAAGAGGCCGATATGAGGTCCAGCGCGAAAAAAAGGCCCCGGCACGCGGGAACGTGCCGGGGCCTGGCTCCGAGCGGGATTCGAGGCGCTTACCGCACCTGAGCGACGTAGGCCACGTTCGTCGAGGAGATCTTGTCCTCGAGCTGGACGGACATGCGCGGATCGCCGGCGGTGGCGACGGTGATGTCGCCCTTCTCGACGTAGCCGAGCTCCTTGGCGGTCTCGATCGCCTTGACGATCGTGCCGTTGACGGTGCCCTGCGTGATGGCGGCGAGGTGCGGCTCGACGCCCCAGTACATGATCATCTGCTGCACGGCCCACTCGTGGCGGGAGAACGCGACGATCGGCATGTTGGGACGGAAGTGGGACACGAGGCGCGCGGTGCGGCCGGTCGTGGTGGGGACGGTGATGCACTTGGCGCCGACGGTGGTGGCCATGTTCACCGCGGAGAGGCCGACGACGTTGTTGACCACGCGCGTGCCGTGCGCGCCGGCGGGAACCTCGAGCTTGCCGTGGGCCGGCAGGTGCTTCTCGGTCTCGTGCGCGATCTGGGCCTGCATGCGCACGGCCTCGACCGGGTACTGGCCGGCCGCGGACTCGCCGGAGAGCATCACGGCATCGGTACCGTCGTAGATGGCGTTCGCGACGTCAGCGACCTCGGCGCGGGTCGGGCGCGGGTTGTGCTGCATGGAGTCGAGCATCTGCGTGGCGGTGATGACGGGCTTGTAGGCGTCGTTGCACTTCTTGATGATCTTCTTCTGGATGTGCGGCACGAGCTCGGGCGCGATCTCGATGCCCAGGTCGCCGCGGGCGACCATGATGCCGTCGGAGTGCTCGAGGATGTCGTCGAAGTTGTCGACGCCGAGGGCGCACTCGATCTTCGGGAAGATCGTCACGTGCTCGCCGCCGTTCTCGCGGCACAGGGTGCGGATCTCCTCGACGCCTGCGCCGTCGCGGATGAAGGAGGCTGCGATGTAGTCGATGTTCTGCGTGAGGCCGAAGAGGATGTCCTGGCGGTCGCGCTCGGTGATGGCGGGCAGCGAGATGTTGACGTTGGGCATGTTCACACCCTTGCGCTCGCCGATGAGGCCGTTGTTCAGGACGACGCAGTGGATGTCGGCGCCGTCAACGGACTCGACCTCGAGGCCGACGAGGCCGTCGTCGATGAGGATGCGGGAGCCGGGGACGACCTCGGAGGGGAGCGCGAGGTAGTCGAGGGAGATGTGCTCGGAGGTGCCGGCGAACTCCTCGGAGGTGGGCTGGGCGGTGACGATGATCTTGTCGCCGGTGTGGACCTCGACCTTCTTGTGGTCCTTGAGCAGACCGGTGCGCACCTCGGGGCCCTTGGTGTCGAGCAGGATGCCGATGGCAAGGCCGAGCTCGTTGGCGATGCGGCGGACGCGCTCGATGCGGCCCTTGTGCTCCTCGTAGGAGCCGTGCGAGAAGTTGAAGCGCGCGACGTTCATGCCCGCCTTCATCATCTCGCGCAGGATGTTCTCGTCATCGCAGGCGGGACCCATCGTGCATACGATCTTGGTGCGTTTGAACATGCAGACCTCCAGATGTCTTGCTTGTACCGTTCTTTGCTGCCCTAGCCATTATAGCCAACCGACTTTTCCGCACCCCGATAAAAGCGCCCGCTTGCCGAGTTCTTACAGCCGCACCACGGGAATCGTGTATGAGCGCGCCCGCGTCACGCATCCGGGTCCGCCTCAGGCGCCACGGGCGTCCAGACGCTTGAGCATGCTCCAGAGCGTCGTGCGGCGATGCCGAGCGTCTTCGCCGCGACGGTCCGGTTGCCGCCGTAGCTCGCAACGACCATGCGACGGTATATAATTGTCGAGTACAATCGACAACCTTTCAAAACATGGACTCATTGTCGTATTGACTCGACAATTACAAAAAACATATCATGATTGTCGGGTACAACCGACAAAATGGAGGCCATGTCTTGATGGAATACGTGAGCCGCCCCCGCTACGAACAGCAGCTAGAACGGCACCGCGAAAGCAGCGATATCAAGGTCATCACGGGCATGCGGCGATGCGGGAAGTCGTCTCTTATGCGAGCGTATGCTGAGCGCCTGAGGGGGGAGGTCGGGGAAGTAAACGTCTTCTACCTCCGCATGGATCAGCTCGGTCTTCCCTTGAACCCAACGGCTGAATGGCTTGAAGAGCGCATCTCCCAGGCGCATGGATCTGCCGATCGCGAGAAACCCTTCTATATCCTGCTTGACGAGATACAAGAGGTCTCTGCCTGGGAAAAAGTGATTCGACGTCTGCATAACGAGCCTAAGGCGGATATATGCATCACCGGCTCGAATGCGCACGTGCTCTCATCGGATCTGGCAACGCTGCTCGGTGGCCGCTATGTCGCGATCCGTGTGTATCCGCTCTCTTTCGAGGAATACGGGCTGTTCACGGACGCGGCAGGATCCCCGGGGCAGGGACGAGCGGACCTCTTCTCCTCATTCGTGCGCTACGGAGGGATGCCGGCCCAATTTGATATGGTTGATCGAACGCCGGAGCGCATGGCTGAGATGCTCACCACCGTATATGAAACGGTGATACTGAATGATGTCGCCACCCATACACGCATCTCCGACTTCGATCTGCTCGCGAAGCTCGTGCGTTACACGTTCTCGACCTCAGGTAATCTGTTCTCGAGCCGCAATATCGTGAACGCCCTGTCGAATTCGGGACGCACGACGACGGTCGAAACAGTGGACAATTACATCCGCGCTCTAAAAAGCGCGTATCTCGTGCGCGAGTGCGAGCAGACCGGGCTAGCGGGAAAACAGGTGCTTAGACCACAGCGGAAGTTCTATCCGGCGGACACGGGTCTGCGGAACCTGACGGTGGATTTCTCTCCTGATGACTTCGGTGCACAACTTGAATGTGTGGTTTTCAACGAGCTGATTCGCCGTGGATGCAGGGTGGAGGTCGGCACCCTCCGACGCGGGGAGATCGATTTCGTGGCGAGCAAGGGTGGCGAGCGCTGCTATATCCAGGTGTGTGATGAGTTCTCGGGGCAGGACACCTATGAACGCGAGCTTGCGCCGTTCGAGGGCCTTGGGGACTCCTTCCCCTGCTATGTGCTTACGCTCGATCGCTTCCGGACGGGGACGACGAGGCGGGGCGTCCGAATCGTCAATCTGGTCGATTGGCTGCTCGATGCGTGAGGGCCGGGTTCCCACATCCGGGGGCAGCCCCGCGACGTGAATGGGAAAGTCGAAACCCGGTAAGGTGAGATGGTCTTCGACCCGTCCAATCGGGTACTATATCTCTTAATACTAGAATTTATAAAATAGCAGGTAGATAGCCTGTATATTTGCTGTGTGTCCCTAAATGTCCCAACTGGCCCACCTCTCGTAAGACGCGAACGCGTTAGCTACGGTCTCGGTAAGCTGCTCGACGGTGGGTCGGACGTAGTGGCGGTCGGAGACGCTGCCGGTCACGTGGCCCATGAGGTGCTCGACGTGCTCAAGGTCCGCCCCGAGCTCCCACCTCATGTACGTGCGCCACGAGTTGCGCAGGTTGCGGAGCGGGTGGCGTTCGACGTCCGCCGCACGTGCGATCCGGTGCCACTCCTTCGAGCGCTGGTACTCGCTCAACCCGCCGCCGAGGCCGTCGTGCGCTATAAGCTTGCTCCCGACAGACTTCGCGTCAGCCGCCGCCTGCGCCACGATCATGGACAGCGGCGCGGGGACTATGACGGTCCTCTCGCTCGCCTCCGTCTTCACCGAGGTTGAGGGGGCCCCGCCCCGGTCGATTTGCGAAGCAATGCGCACGGCGGCGCACACCATGCCGTTTCCGGCTGTGACGGTGCCGACATCATCCGGACCCGGGGCCAGTGACTCGCCGACGCGGCACGAAGCGAACGCCTGGAGGATGACGGGGACGGCCATGAAGCTGCCCTTCGCCGCCTCCGCGATGCGCATGCATTCGTCGAGCGTGTAGATTCCCTTGTCCATCTCCACGGAGCCCTTTCCGTTGGCGTCAGACGGTCGGTTGACGTCGTATTTCACGCGGAACGGGTTCGATGGGATCAGCTCGTACCTCACGGCGTAGTCCATGAGCGGCCGCAGCAGGTCGAGGGCCTTCTTCGCCTGCAATGCCGTGAGCGTGAGCAGCCACTCCTGCACCTCGATGGGGCGCACGTCGGTCACTAGGCGGTTGGCCCACTTCGGTCGGACGAGGTTCCAGGCGCTCGCGTAGTTCTTGATCGTGTTCTTCGACAGGATGGACTTCGCCCGCGGCCAGTACCACCGCTCGAACACGTCGCCCACGGTCATGGTCGGCCTGTCCTCGTGGTGGGCCGTCTCCATCTGCGACAGGTAGAGCCGCGCGTCCCTGCGCGAGCCGTGGACGGTCTTAGACAGGCGCCGGTACCCGCGCCCGTCGTGGCGGTCGCCCCACCACCTCACGCGCCACCGGTTGGCCCCGGCCCTCTCGATGCAGCCGTACGCGCTCCTAGTCTGGCGTGTCATAATGGTGTCACCTCATCGGATAGGGAGGGTTTGCGATGGCGCAGGATGACATGTACGTGGTCATGTACCGCATCATGGCCTACATCTACGACTGCATGAAGAAGGGCGTGGAGCCTGAGAACGGCGCATGGGACGCCGGGGCGCTCGCCATCCCGCAGCCCTACTGGGCGCACATCGTCCGCCAGCTCGCGGAGCGCGGCTACCTGACCGGAGTCCACGTGAGCGGCACGTACGGCGGGACCAACATCGTCGTGCCGAGCTGCCCGCGCGTCACGATGGAGGGGGTGGCCTTCATGCAGGAGAACAGCATGATGGCGCGCGCCGTGAAGTTTCTGAAGGACGCGAAGTCCGCCATCCCCGGGCTTTGATGTCATAATGTCTCAGCTGCCCTCCCGTGCGGTGGGTAGTCCTCTTGCCCCGCTCCCCATCGCCTCCAAGCATCAGGGGAGCGGGGCCTTTACCGCCTCGCCCTCTTTCGGGGCCTCCCGGCCGCCGGCGCATCGGCGATCCTGGCGTTGACGCTCTCGACCGAGACGAACGTGCTGCGGCCGCGCCTGTACCCGTCGAGCGCCCCGGATGCGAGCATCTGGGTCACCCGTGCGCGGCTCACGCCGAGCCTGCGCGCCGCGTCGGCCGCGCTCACGACCTCACCGCGCACGATGTATCCCTCGTCGACCTCGAAGTACACGGCGATGGCCTCCGAACCCGCCGGCGCGGGCGGGAACGAAGGGGCCGGCACATCGTCCCCGTGCAGCAGGAGCGATGCCACGTAGGTGCGCATCGCGTCCGCCGCCGCCATGGCGGCCTCCTCGTAGGTGTCCCCGAACGTGTAGCATCCCGGCAGCGCCGGAACCTCCACGTCGTAGCCGCCCTCCTCGCCGGGGGTGAGTACGGCCTGATATATGTGCTTTCCCATGATCTCCTCTCGATGCCCCCGCCGGGGGCGGGCCTATAGCCAGCCCGCCCCCCTCGCTATGTTCCTGTACGTCCCGATGGGGATCTCCCGCTTCGCCGTCGGAACTGTGACCATGCGGCCGTCCTTCCTGGCGACCACGTGGCTCCCTTTGCCGCTCTCGATTCCCCAGCCCTCCCTCCTGAGCCGCTTGAGGACCGTCCTGACCTCCGTCTCGGTGGGCATCTAGACCTCCTTTCTGATTTAATTGTAAACTGTTAATGATTGATGGTCAATAGAAAAGCTTAACAATTTATGACTATAAAGCCCGATGGTCTTGCCCGGACTCCATTCATCCGGCCAGGCCGTGGGGCGGTTCCGCGCGTAGGCGCGCCATCTCGCGCGCCTGCCTGTCTGCCATGTCGCCGGACATGACGGTCTCCCCGCAGTCTGGGCAGATGTGGTACTCGAGGCCCTCGACCGTCACGTCCATGCCCTTGTACGATTCGGTGAGGGGTTCGGTCGAGGGGACCATCTCCCCGCCGCATTCAACGCATATCATGCGGATCTCCTCCTTAATGGACTGCGCCGCCCTCCGTGGCGGTCTCGCGCCACGCTCCCCTCTCATCCAAGCATTGGAAGACGAGGTGGTTTTTACTTCTTATATTTCATAATCAAACATGACCGTGTACCAGACCGCTTTCCCGATAATCGTCACGGATTCTGTTTTCTCATCATTCATATCAAATACAGTAGGCTTGTAAAACGGATCAGTTGAATCCGGTATCAGCTCCAAGCCATTTTGAAGCTGTTTCACCCTTTTCAATGTTGCATCATATCCGTTGATGCAGACAGCGTAGACGTTGTTGTTGATAACCGGCTCGCGCAACGTTGGGTCAATGAGAACAAGCGCGCCATTCGGTAGTACACGATTCATGCTCTCGCCTTCAATCCGTAGATAGAACGCTTTGGGGTGCCTTTTCATGAGATAGGTAGGGCATGGGAAGCCGTAATCTCCCTCATCCATCTCAAGAGGAGTGCCCGCCGCGATCCTGCCGAAGACCCTGAGCTCGGAACTCGAGAACTCTTCTTCATCACGTGCCGGGTAGTACTGCCTAAACAGAGTATCGGCCCTCACGCCGAAATAGGACGCTACCTCTCCGAGCCTATCCCAGTCCGGTAGCGTGTTCTTCGTCTCCCACGCCCCAATTGTGCTCTTGCTGATCCCCAAAGCAGCGGCGAGCTCGCGTTGGGACAACCCGTTTTCCGCTCTTAGACGTGCGATGTTGTCGCCGAAGAAACTCATCTTTCCTCCATTTGGCCGATTTTGTTCTCCATCTCTACTTAAATAATAGCAATTCGAAAAAAATAATATGCCAAAATACTTGACTGCCCAAAATATATGGCTATTATCGTAAATGGCCAGATTAAATGGCCAAAAAGGTTTGGAGGTGAAACATGTTCGCTAAGAAGCTGAGAAGGCTGAGGGACGAGCGGGAAGAGACCCGCCGCGAGGTCGCTATCGCGGCCGGCATAACCGAGAACACGATCTATTCGCTAGAGATGGGCGAGAACACGAACCCGCGTCTCCTGACGCTGGAGAAGCTCGCCGGTTACTACGGCGTATCGGTCGGCTACTTATGCGACGGCGACGCGGACTCAGCCGAAGGGGGCGCGGTGGCGCGCCCCTAACGCAACCCCGCCTCCCCCGCCCACGGCACCGCGCCAGTCCCCGTCACCGCCGGTGCCGGTGCCGCGGGCGGGGGAGGCCCAGAGAACCTTGACAACCGCATAGCGCGTCCCTGACACGGACGTAAAAGCGTGCGCCTCGCATGGTAAGGCGGCCGAGTTTGAGCCGGTACTCGCTAAACAGGCTCGCGGGGAGGCGAAACCCCTAGAAGAAAACGCATGTGCAGGCCCACGTAGCTCAGACGGACAGAGCACCGGGTTCCTAACCCGGGCGCCGGCGGTTCGAGTCCGCCCGTGGGCGCCAAATTTCAGAAGAACGGAAACGGTATGAGTCACGAGAACCGGAGCGGCGGGAGGACCGCGAACGGCGCGCTGATATTCATCGCGTCCTACTCGTTGGGCCTGCTGCTTGGCATGACGATGTTCGCGCTACTCAGGGCCTTCGTGGGCTAGGAGGTGGATGAAATGGAATGGGTCTTCAAAGCCCTGTCATTCATGATGATCTTCATCCTCGGCTACCTCGTCGGGAGAAACGGCTGAACGGTACTGGATGAACTCCCCGCGCCGGATTATCTCGTCGCGTTCGGAGTCCTCCATCGTGCCGAGCCATTCGGCTCTGTGCTCGTCGAGCTCGTCCACCAGCTTCGGGTTGATGTGGGCCGTCGAGCCGATGGTGAACCCGGCTGCAGGAGACGACTTCATGAACCCCATGGCCAGGAGGGACGACGCGTCAGCGTCGAGCTGGAAATTGAGCGTGTAAGCCCCATCGTCAAGGCCCTTGAGCAGCATGGCGCGCTGCCGCTTCGAGAGCGTTCGGCACGACCTTGCGATGCCCTCGATGCGCTTGCGCTCGCGATCGTCCGCGCCCCGCTCTCTGCGGGCGGCCTCGCTCCGCCTGCCCTCTCCAACCCCGAAGAGGTAGCCGAGGACGAACACGGCGACGGCGCAGGCGAACACGACCCACTTGTTCGTGAGGTCGATGAACGACGGCTCGCCGAGGGTGGCGAAGAGGACGAAGACAACGCCGCTCGCGAGCGACCAGAACCTCTTGAGCGCCGAGACGAGCAAGCAGATCACCCCAAAAAGATAGAGAAAAGCCCCTGCGACAGCTAGCAACCGAACAGGGGCCGACCTGAAAGGAGGTCGCAATGAATGATACAGCATACGACCCCGTGATGGAGCTGACGGACAGCCTCCACCGGCTCGTGAACGAGTTCTCGGAGAGGATCGGGGAGACGCCCTACGCGCTCGGGAGCCCCGCGCTCGCGTTCGCGATCAAGTCGGGGCTGCCGCCGCGCATGGCGTACAGCGTCTCGCAGACCGCCAGTTACACGGGGTTCACGGAGGACCAGATCCGGGGCGCCATGAAGAGCGGGGAGCTGGCGGCCATCATGCCCAACGGGCAGAGCAAGGGCTACCGCATCCCCGTCAAGGAGGTGGACCGATGGATCGCCGCGCAGCTATAGCCCTCGGCATGGTCGCCGCGACGGCGGCCCTGCTCCGCGTCCTGCCGCCCCTCTACGGGGCTGTCTACGTGTGCGCCGTGGCCGTCCGCTCCGCCCTCGGGCTGGGGATGTGATGGCGTGGCGTCTGGAGCTCAACGCCCGCACGGGCAGGTTCGAGGCGGTCCGGCCGCTCCCGGGCGGGGCGCCGTGCTCCCCGGTGTCCGGTGCCAGGGCGCGCCGCGCCCTCGCGTCGAGGGACCGGGAGGGGGCGGCGGCGGAGGTCGCCGCGCTCAACTCGTCCACGTCGCGCTCGCGGCGGACGGGAGGCCGATAGCGGCGATGTCGGACCGGGGGCGGGCGCTCAGGCTCGCCCTCAACGCGAACCCGCAGGGGCCGCGCGAGACGGTCGGCGACTGGGTGGGGCGCGTGTCGCGCACCCGCGTCGCGCCGGTGAACCTATACGAAGACTAGGAGGTAGACGATGGATGACATCGAGCGCCTGGCGATCGCCCAGGCTGTTTACAAGGTCGTGTCCGACGCCGTGTCCACGCGGGGCGGGAGGCGCGGCGCCGCGAACCTGCGCACCCGCGTGGACGACGCCGTGAAGCGGGCGTACGTCGAGACGGGCGCCGACCGCACCCGGCTCCGCGTGGCGGGGCAGGAGGTCGGCACGATCTCGGTCAAGCTCAGCAAGCCCGTGGACGCCGCCGAGCCCTGCGTGGAGGACGCCGCCGCCCTCGTGGGCTGGCTGCGCGGGTCGGACGGGGGCCGCGACGCCCTCATGAGGCTCGTGCACGGCGAGCCCGGGCTCGTCCTCAGGGCGGCGACCGCCGACGGCGAGCTGCCCGACGGGTGCCGGGTCCGCAAGGTGGTGGAGCCTCCCCGCATCACGGGGACGCTGCTCCGCGTGGACCCCGCGAAGGTCGCCGCCGCCCTCGGGGACGGGCTCCCCGGGGCCGTGGCTGGCCTGCTGGGGGGGGAGTGATGGCGTTCGACTCGGAGCGATTCGAGGAGCGCCGACTCCTCCTCTCGCGCCTCAGCGTGCCGAAGCTCCGCGACATCGCCCGGCGCTGCTCGGTCAACCTCTCCGGGGCCGTCCTCAAGGAGGACGTGGTGAGGGCGCTCTCCTACGAGCTGACGCGGAGGGAGGGCCGATGAGCAGGCAGACGGCGAAGGGGACCAGGTTCGAGAGCGCCGTGGCCGCCTACCTCGCGGAGCTCGACCCGCGCATCGAGCGCCGAGTCAAGCACGGCACGAAGGACCGCGGCGACATCGGCGGGGTCCTCCTCCACGGGCGCCGCGTCGTGGTCGAGTGCAAGGACCGCCGGAGGATGGAGCTGTCCGCGTGGCTCTCCGAGGCCGAGACCGAGCGCGGGAACGACGACGCGGACCACGCCGTCGTGGTGCACCACCGGGCGGGGCGCGGCACCCGGTCGATGGGCGACCAGTACGTGACCATGACCCTCGCCACGTTCCGCGACATGCTCGCGGGCGGGCGGGGGCTGATAGGAGGATGAGATGGATTTCACGATCACCATGGGGCCGGTGAGGAGGCCGCAGAGGGTCCTCCTCTACGGCCCCGAGGGCATCGGCAAGTCGACGCTCGCGGCGCGGATGCCGGACCCCGTCTTCGTCGACGTCGAGGACGGGACGAGCCACCTGGAGTGCGCGAGGCTCCCGGTCCCGGTCGACTGGGGGACGCTGCTAGCCGAGGTCCTGCACATGGCCGGGAACCCCGGCGCGGCCTCGACCGTCGTGGTCGACACGGCCGACGCCGCCGAGGCGCTTTGCCAGCGGTTCGTGTGCTCTCAGCGCGGCAAGTCGGGCATCGAGGACTTCGGCTACGGAAAGGGCTACGTCTACGCCCGCGACGAGTTCAGGAAGCTCCTGGACGCCCTCGACCATGCGGTCGAGGCTGGGCTCAACGTGGTCGTGGTCGGCCACGCCCAGATGAGGAAGTTCGAGCGCCCGGACGAGTCCGGGGCCTACGACCGGTTCGAGCTCAAGCTCAACAAGCATGTCTCGTCGCTGGTCAAGGAGTGGGCCGACGCCGTCCTCTTCTGCGACTGGGAGACGTTCATCTCGGTCGACGACAACGGCCGGGCGAAGGCGTCCGGCGGTCGGCGCGTGATCCGGTGCGACCACTCGCCGGTGTGGGACGCGAAGAACCGGTGGGGCCTGCCCGACACCATCGCGCTCGACGCCGACGGGGTCGCCCTCGTGAGGGAGAACCTGACCGTCCGCGACCCGGGGGAGGCGGCGCCGGCCCCGGCGGCCACCGCCGAGCCAGCCGCCCCGGAGACGGCCCCGCCGCCGCACGAGATGGGGCTCGACGAGACCAAGGCCCACGCCGCCCGCCTCGCGGCCCTGCCGGACCGCCTCGCCCCGATCCGGGAGATCGTGGTCGAGGGCAACGTGACGCTCGACGAGATCGAGGCCGTCATGGTCTGGAAGGGCAAGCGCGAGCGCGGCCAGCGCGTCGAGTCGTGGGAGGACCCGTTCGTCGAGTGGGTCGCCTCGCAGCGCGACGCGGTGCTCGGGCTCGTGTCCGAGCTCCGCAGGACGAGGGAGGTCGCCGGCGCGGTGGGCATACCGTTCTAGCGGACCGGAAGACCAAACAGGAAGAAAACGAAGAGAAAGGCAACGAAAATGGCTAACGGATACGGATGGGGAGACGAAATCACCGCAACCGGGGACTCCGGCACGCTGCTCGAGGAGGGCGAGTACCGCTTCACGGTCACCGAGTTCCAGCGCGGCCGCGTCGAGCGCGGCAAGAACGCGGGCGCCAACCAGGCGGTCTACACCCTCCACGTGGAGGGCGCCGGCGGCGCCTCCAAGGACATCAAGTACTTCATCACGCTCACGGACTCTATGCGCTGGAAGGCGACGCAGTTCTTCAAGGCGATCGGGCAGATCCCCGCGGACACCTCCGAGGGCGACGACTTCCGCCCCGAGTGGGACCGCTGCATCGGCTCGACCGGGATGGCCGAGGTCTACGTCCGAAAGTTCACGGGCGACGACGGCCGCGAGCGCGAGACGAACGACGTGAGCCGTGTGTTCGCGGCGCCGGCGCAGCAGGCGGCCCCGGCGGGCGGCTACGGCTCGCTCTGACGGGCGTCCGGATGACGTGGGCGGGCCTGGCGGCCCGCCCTTTTTTCCCGCGAGAGGAGGGAATTAGATGCAGGCGAAGAGGACGTTCTACGGCGGCACCTGGTACCGCAGCATGGCGGAGGCCCGAACGGCGGAGTCGTTCGACCGCCTGGGCATACCGTTCGAGTTCGAGTCGATCGCCGTCCGCGGCCCGGGGTTCGAGTGCGGCAGGTACACGCCCGACTTCCACGTCGCGCTCCCCGACGCGATCGTCGAGGTCGCCGGGGTCTGGGACGGCCGGCACGCGAGGCAGGCCCGGGCGCTCTGCGAGGCGCTGGGGATCGAGGGGCCTGAGGCGATGGCCGGGACGCTCTTCCTGTCGGTGGACGGGAGGGGCTTCCTCCACACCGTCCGGCCCGACGGGACGCGCACGCCCGACGCCAGGGTCAACGAGTGCGCCGCGTGCGGCGGCCGGTCGCTCATGACCGAGACCGGCAGCTTCCGCTGCCCCGTGTGCGGGGCGCACGACGGCGACAGGCTGGTGCGGCTCAGCCCCAACCTGTTCGACGCGGCGGGGGTGGAGCGGTATGGCCGATGAGCGCGAGCTCCTCTCGGCCCTGGACGCGATCGACCCCTCGTCGCTCGGATACGAGGACTGGTGCCGCGTCGGCATGGCCCTCAAGGCCGAGGGCGCCCCGGTGGGGGCGTGGGACACGTGGAGCGCGCGCGACCCCGGGCGCTACAACGAGGGGGAGTGCGAGAGGAAGTGGAGGTCGTTCGGCTCGCGCGACGAGGGCGTCACCGCCAGGACGGTGTTCCGCCTGGCCTACGACGCGGGGTGGAGCCCCGGAGGGGCGCCCGGGTCGGCGTACGGGTGGGGCGACGCCATCGAGGCGACCGATGCCCCGCCGGCGGCGACGGCCCCGCGCCCCCGCCCGGTGACCGCCACGACGGTCGACGCCCGGGACGTGGGCGAGGAGCCCGTCCCGGACGGCCCGCCCGCGGACGCCGACGCCGAGGTCGCCGCCTACCTCCGGGCCCTGTTCGGCCCGGACGAGCACGTCGGCTTCGTGACGGACCAGGTCGCCCGCGGGAAGGACGGCAGGTGGCGCCCCTCCGGTGCCGGCTACTCCGACCGCACGCGAGACGAGCTCCTGGACTCGATGGAGGAGTACCCCGGCCAGCTCGACTGCACCTTCTGCACGGCCTCGCCCGAGGCGGGCGCGTGGGTGCGGGTCAACCCGCTCGACGGGGAGGGCGCGTCGGACGCCAACGTCTCGGCCTACCGCCACGCGCTCGTGGAGTCGGACACCCTGCCGCCGGGGAAGCAGCTCGCCCTCATCCGCGAGATGCGCCTCCCGGTCGCGGCGATCTCGACGAGCGGCGGGAAGTCCGTCCACGCGGTCGTGCGCGTCGACGCCGCGGACAAGCGCGAGTACCGCGAGCGCGTCACGGCGCTCTACGAGTTCTGCCGGGCATCGGGGTTCGACTGCGACGAACAGAACCGCAACCCCTCGCGCCTGACGCGGCTCCCGGGGTTCCGGCGCGGGTCCGGTTGGCAGAGGCTCGTGCAGGCTGGGCCCGGCGAGGGGCCCGCGTCGTGGGACGAGTGGCAGGACTGGGTCGCCGAGCAGGCGAGCGGGCTCCCCGACATCGTGAGCGCCGGAGAGGTCGGCGACCTGCCTGAGCTCGCGCCTCAGCTCATCGCCGGCGTGATCCGCGACGGACAGAAGGGGATGCTGATCGGCCCGTCGAAGGCGGGCAAGAGCTTCGCCCTCATCGAGCTCGCCGTGGCCGTGTGCCGCGGGTGGGGCTGGATGGGCCACCGGTGCGCCCGCGGGCGCGTGCTCTACGTCAACATGGAGATCCAGGGCCCCTCGTTCCTCCACCGCCTCGCCGACGTCTACTCCGCCATGGGGCGCGAGGAGGGGGAGCCGCCCGCGGCGCGGCCGCTCGACGGCCTCGACGGGCTCGACATCTGGAGCCTCCGCGGGCACTCGGCGCCGCTCGACAAGCTGGTCCCCATGCTGGTGCGCAGGGCCGCGGACCGGAGGTACCGCCTCGTGATCATCGATCCGATCTACAAGGTGCTCACCGGCGACGAGAACAGCGCCTCCGACATGGCCGCGTTCACGAACCAGTTCGACGTCATCGCATCCGAGCTCGGGTGCGCCGTGTTCTACGCCCACCACCACGCGAAGGGCGAGGCGGGCAGGCGCGCGAGCGTCGACCGCGCGTCGGGTTCCGGCGTGTTCGCACGAGACCCCGACGCGATCCTCGACATGAGCCCGCTGGCCGTCCCGGCATCCCTCAGAGGGGTGTTGGAATATGAGGTCATGGGGGACGACGGCAGGCCGCACGAGAGGCACGGGGCCGCGTACCGAGTGAGCTACACGCTCCGCGAGTTCGAGACGCCCCCGCCCCGCGACGTGGTGTTCCGCTGGCCCCTGCACGCGAGGACCGACGAGCTCGCCTCGTGCCGGGTCGTCGGCGAGGCCGGGCCGTCCGGCGGCCCCCGCCCCGACCGCTCCGCCGAGCGGGCCGGGAGATGGGGCCGCGTGAACGAGATGGTGGGCGCCGCGGTGGCGGCCATCGAGGCCGACGGGCGCAGGCCCACGGTCGGCGACGTCGCCGCGTGGATCGGGTCGCGGATGGGCGAGGAGGCCCGGTCGCTCGGCGTCGACCGAGAGGCGCTGTCGCGTTGGTCGAAGCCCTCCGAGCGGTCCCGCCGGGCACCGATGTTCGGGTTCGAGAAGCGGGCCGACGGGCCGGGGGCCTACGTCCTGGCGCCCGTCGAGGGCCACATGAGAACGGATGAATAGGGGGGACGCATTGCAGTTGCGCCCCTACCTAGAGGCGAAAAACCAATAGGAAATCGAATATAGACGGCCATATTATCCCATGGGGGAAAGGCCGATTAACTTTTCTGGATATTTACCCGACGCATTTGCAATTGCGTCGGGGGGCGCACCGTGGCGTGGCATCCCCCCTAAAGGGGGGATGTGGGCCCGTGCATACGGACGGGGTCCCGACCGCCACGCGGGGTGGGGGCGCTTGCGCCGCCCCACACCGCCTGCGGGCGGCGCGGACCTTTCCGGCTCGCGCCCCCCGATAACGGATAGGAGGACCAGATGGCCGAGGACCTCGCCAAGGGGACGGCCCACGACTGCGCCGCCCGAGACTACGCCCCGGGCGACCCGGTGCACGGGGACACGGTGGAGATACCCGGCGAGCCGGGGCAGCACGCCTACCGCGTGGCGGCGTCGGACCCCGTTAGGCGGCTCGCGCTCGTCGTCGCGCCGGACGGCTCGGCGCACCGGCTGCCGTGGAGCGCGCTGCGCGTCGTGTCGAGGCGGTGAGCGAAGCGCGCGGGAATGGCGTTTTAAGGCCGCGCATGGCCGATGGCGGGGAGATAACGCCTCGGGCATAGTCAGTGCCCATGGAGGAGATTAAATGGCCTTCCCGGCTCCTGCGCAGCCTCAGAAAAGAAAACACCAGATGGAGGGATTGATCGATATGAACATCAGGCACGGGGACTACGAGCTCAGGCCGTACAACGACAGCTGCTGGTGCATCTACCGGGTCATGCCGGAGGTATACGACAACTCATCGAGCAAGCTCAGGCTGGCGGAAGACGGGAGGGCCCTCAAGAGCATGGAGAAGTACCCGGTATCGATAGCCGACGGGCTGCGCATCGTCCGCCGCCTCGTGCTGGCCGACGGCGGGGGCGCAGGCCCACGGTCGGCGACGTCGCCGCGTGGATCGGGTCGCGGATGGGCGAGGAGGCCCGCGAGATCGAGAAGATGATGGGTCGAAAATAATTGGTTGAAAAGGAGACGTGAGATGAACGACATAACCACCTGCGAGCAGTACGTCCTCGCGGACATCATCGAGGAGATGGAGGCGGGGAGATGAGCACCGGGAGCTACCCCGACGGCGTGACCGACGCCGACATCGAGCGGGAGATGGCCGCGCCCGCGCAGCGCCGCTGCGGCACGTGCGCGCGGTGGGTGCCGTGCACCTACGCGGACGGGGCCGGGGTGTGCGACGCCGAGTGGGTCGTGCCGGGGCAGGTGGAGCCGCTTGATGTCGTGGACGCCGAGCGTCGCGTGCGTGGCGATG
>JAXEGS010000016.1:0-10804 GCA_034102905.1 Collinsella sp.
GCCTCCTCGGCCTCGTTCGCCGGGAACGAGATCGTCCCCGTGTACGCGGCGACATCATCGGTCGCGGCGGCGCGGAAGGCCACACCGGAGGCGGCGCGCTCGAGCGTCACCTTCGCCCAGGGGGCGTCCACGGCCTCACCGTTGGCGAAGACCTGCGCGGTCACCGCGTCGTCATCTGCGAGGTTCACGCCGTCAACGGACACCGCGACCTCGCCGCCGTCGCTCGCCAGCGAAAGCTTCTCGGCGGGCGTGCCCTCGGCACCGCCCTCGGTGACGAGCACCGCGTTCTCAATCGAGGCCACGGGCTCAGGCTCGGGCTCGGGGGCCACCTCGCGGGCGATTGCCATGAGGTTCTCGTAGATCCGCGCGGACTCGGCGTGCGTGAGCTGGCGCGCGGCCTCGTTCGCCGGGGCGGACGTTCCGCCGGAGAGCATCGTCGCGTCGCCGCGCTCGAGCGAGTCGACCAGCTGATCGATGCGGGCCGCGTCGTCCGGGAAGTTCTTCTTCAGGTAGAACGCCTTGCACACGTCGCGGATGCCCTGCTTGAGCATCTCGTAGCGCGGCGTGGAGTAGAAGCCGTCCGGGTTCTTCGAGAGGTCGGCGGCGGACTCGAGCGGGTAGATGAACCAGCCGTCGCCCGGCTCCCAATAGCGGTAGGTGGCGTTGCCGAACATGTCGTTCACCCAGTTGTCCCAGGCCCAGCGCAGGTAGCCGTCGGTGTGGGTGGACAGCGCGTACCACATGGTCCAGTAGTTGTCGCCCGGGTCGTTCCGCATGAAGTTGTTCGGGTAGCCGCCGGTGCAGTTGTAGATCGTGGTCGTGAGGCCCTTCTCGGAGCGCTCGTCCGCGAGCTTGCGGAACTCGGCCTCGTGGTTGATGTTCATGATGTTCATCGAGATGTCCTCGATGTCGCCGGAGAGCGAGATGATGTTGGTGTCGGCGTCGACGTTCAGGGCGGAGGACAGCTTGATGTCGAAGCCCTCGGTCTTCTCGACGTCCTTCACGAGGTCCACGACGGGCTTGAGCTGGTTGTAGTTGCGCTCGTCCATGGAGATGTAGGTGATGTCCCAGGTGCCGAGATCATCGGAATGCGCCTTGAAGTCCTTCAGGAAGGCCTTCCACATCGCGCGCCACTCCTCGCTGCCCTGCGTCACGCTCGCGGGAAGGGCGGTCATCTTCCCCGTGGTCTCATCGAGGTAGCGGAAGCCGCCCCAGGAGACCATCGAGTAGCACTTGATCTTGCCGATCCCCGCAGCGGGGTCGATGACGCCGCACTCCTCGGCGAAGGCGAGCCACTTGTCGTAGAGGGTGTAGTCGAAGTCCCAGGAGCCGTCCGCGCGCTTGATCCAGGTGACCATCGAGGTGTCACCGTAGTAGGACTGGTGGTTCCAAGCCTCCTCGACGATGTTCGCCACGAGGTCGTGGCCGCCGATGGACGCGTACTCCTTGAGCGAGCCGCGCATGAGGTCCTTGTGCTCGTCGCTCATGAAGGTGGAGATGTCGGCGTTCGTGCCGGTCGTGCGCGCGGCGTTCGCCGTGGAGTTGGCGAAGTAGTAGCCGCTCACGGAGAAGGGGTGCTGCCAGAGCTGGACCTCGTAGCCCGCCTCGTCGGTGGTGGGCTGGGTGAGGCCGATGACCTCGAGCGTGTAGGTGAGCTTCGTGGGCGCCTTGACGCCGTCGCCGGTGACCGTCAGCGTGCCGGTGTAGGTTCCGGCCTTCGCATCGGCCGGCACCGAAACCGTCACCCACGCGAGGGCGAGGCTCTCGGCGGGGATATCGTGGCCCGTGTTCTCGAAATAGATGATGTCAGGGTACGCCTTGACGTTACCGCCGGCGCCGCGGTACTCGCGGGCGTTCACGGTGCGGAGCCACTTGGCCTCGACGTTCGCGGCTGCGAGCGTGTCGCCGTTCTCGTTCGTGAAGTCGCTCGCCTCGATGCGGGCGTTCTTCACCTCGGCGTCACGGGTGGCGACACCGATCTTGGAGACGCGCTCGTCCCCGCGCCAGGCGGTGTCGGACCAGGTGTCCGTGAAGGTGGTCTTCGCGGCGTCGTAGGCCTCCGCCGGGATATCGAGGATGCTCGGGTCGGCCACAAAGGCGTTGAAGCCCTCGACCTTCGGCATGATGACGACGGGAACCTCGGCCTTGACGTCCTTGTTGTTCGCCAGGCTCACGGTGACGGTGGTCTCCGTGCGCTCGGTCACGTCCTTGGCCGTGACGATGCCCTCGGAGTCGATGGAGAGCAGCTTGTCGTCGAAGGAGTAGACCGCGCCGGGATCGACCGCCGCCGACGGGGAGACGCTCGAGACGAGCGAAGCCGTGCTCCCGCTCTCAAGCGTGAGCGAGGAGGGCAGCACCGTGATGCCCGTGGCCGCGATGGGCTTGTGGGTGACCTCGGCGTAGTCGATCTGGATGGCCGCGCCGGACTTGAAGGCCACGGTCAGCGTGTGCTCGGCGTTCGGGTCGAGGTTGCCGTAGGATCCGAGCAGCTGCTTGTGGATGCGGGTCGCCGCGGTCGCGGTGATGTCG
The DNA here is from genome assembly GCA_034102905.1 of Collinsella sp. GTDB lineage: Bacteria > Actinomycetota > Coriobacteriia > Coriobacteriales > Coriobacteriaceae > Collinsella. Next base: position 2,530 of record JAXEGS010000016.1, read on the forward strand.
GTCTGGGGCTCGCCGTCGAGCGTGACGGCGTAGCTGCCGTGGTTGGGTCCGAGCGAACCGAACACGTCGATCTTGGAGCCGACGAACTTGATGGCCCACGAGGCGCCCACGGTCTGGGAGTAGGAATCGGTGCCGTTCTGGAACAGGTTCGGGTAACCGGCCTCGGACTTCCAGCCCTTGTTGTCGTACTGGAACCTGAGGAGCTCGCCGGACGTCGTGGTGTTCGAGTCGTCGATCTCGGTGACGATCTCGGTGCCCATGTCGACCTCGACGCCGAGGGCGCGGGCGTACTCGACCTGGATCGGGAACATGTCCGCCGCGGCCGTGCTCGCCTCGTTCTTGCGGGAGATGGACTTGATGTGCAGGACGTGATCGCCGCGGGAGAGGCCGTCGGCGCGAACGAGCAGGGAGCTCGGTGCCGAGGAGCCAGCGTACAGGTCGACGACATGGCCCTCATCGGTGTCAGCGGGCTCGGAGGCGTCGTCGAGCCACCACTTGAACATGCCGTGGTTCGGGGCCTTCTTGCCGTAGAGCTCGATGCCCGTGCCCTTGAAGCTCACGTCGAGCGTGGCTCCGGCGGGCTTGTTCGCCCAGTGCTCGGTGGCGGCGGGGGAACCGGAGCCGCCAGAGCCCCAGCCACCGTTGTTCGCGTTGCCCTGGGAGAAGGTGAAACGCGGATCCATATCGTCGATGATCTCGGTGCCGCCACCCACGGTCACCTCGGCCGCCCGAGACGGCACCGGCGACGCGAGCTGGACGAGAACGAGGGCGAGGAGCGCGAGCGCGAGCATGAAGAGCCGGCGCTGCGATCGCCTGATTCCTACCATAGTTCGACCTCTTTCCAATGCGACGGGCGAACCCGCCTGCGGAGTCCCTTGCGGAGCCGACGGCCGTGCAACATACCGACAGAACAAGGGTGGGATATTATCTGTTTAAGTCTTTGTTGTGCAATGCGCCGAGCCGGTGAACGGTCGCATGTTTCTGGTGAGCGTATAGGCTCTGACCTGCTGGTTTATGGAGTTTGATACCAGATGGGCCACGATTGCGTGACCTGTTGCGCGGACGCGCGGCACGGGCGCGGAAGCGGTGCCGGGGGGCACGCGCGACCGCGGGGCAAGAACGCGACCGCAGGGGCACGCGCGGGACGGGCGAGGGCGGTCCCAAGGGACGCGCCCGGCCGCCAGGTGCGGACCGTGCACAAGCCCGCCATCCCCTCGCCACAAAAAACCGCCCGGCGCGCGATCGGCGCCAGGCGGTCATCTCACATAGGGTATCGGGCGGGCTGGCTCCGCGGCTCGGACGCGAAGGCCTAATCCCGCTTCAGGCCCCCGCGCTCGTCGATCGCGGCCCAGAACTCGTCTGCGAACCGCGGATCGGCAGCGGCCATCAGCGCATTCGTGGCCATCCAGCCGGACGGCGTGCCCGTGTCGTACCCGGAGAGCGGGTCGACCACCACGGCGTACATGGCCTCGCGGTCGAGGCTGCGCGCCATGGCGTCGGTCAGCTGGATCTCTCCGCCCTTGCCCGGCTCCTGATCGGCGAGGAGGTCCATGACGAGCGAGGAGAGCAGGTAACGCCCCACGATGTAGAGGTTGCTCGGGGCATCGGCCGGGGCCGGCTTCTCCACGAGGCCCGAGATGCGCCACACGGCACCGGGTTCCTCGTCGGCCACGTCCTCGAAGCCTACGAGCGATCCGGCGCGCTCGCCGGCCACCACGCCGTAGCGCGAGACGTCCTCGGGGGCGCAGGGGGCGACGGCGATCACCGAGGCGCCGCCGTGGGCCTGGCTCACCTCGAGCATCGCCTTGCAGATGGAGCGCGACGGCACCACGTAGTCGCCGAGCAGCACGAGGAAGGACTCGCCCGCGGTGGCGTCCGCCGCGCTGCGGATCGCGTGGCCGAGGCCGCGCGGCTCGTACTGGTAGCGGAAATCGACCGGCATGCCGCCGGCCTCAGCCACGGCGTTCGCGTACTCGGCCTTGCCGCGCTCACGCAGGAGCGCCTCGAGCGAGCGGTCGGGCTGGAAATACGAGAGGAGCTCGGGCTTGCCCGGGCTGGTCACGATGATGGCCCCGTCGACCTCCTCGGGCTCGAGCGCCTCCTCCACCACGTACTGGATGACGGGCTTGTCGAGCACCGGGAGCATCTCCTTGGGGGTGCATTTGGTGGACGGCAGGAAGCGGGTGCCGAGACCGGCGGCGGGGATGATGGCCTTCATAGGGGACGTCCTTTCAGGGGCGCGAGGCCCGATGGCAGATGTCTTGGCGCCGCGGCGGCGATCCGTGGCGAAACACTGCCCGGTATCATAGCAAGGACGTCCCCGCTCCCCTCGCCTCCGACAGGAAATGCAGAAGGAGCGCAAATGTGCATACCGCCGGGCACGTTGAAACCGACCGTTCACCGGCGTCTTCGCGCGGATCCCGCGCATCCGTGCACCCTCCCCCGGGTAGCATGCCCGTAAACGATACCTGCCGAGCGAGGGGAGCGCTATGAGATTTCAGGAGCATGAGGACCGCGTCGAGGTCATCGACGATGCGGGTGCGCGGGCCGGTGAGGTGGTGGCCGAGGTGACCTTCCCCACGGTCGAGCCGGGCGTCGCCGAGATCAACCACACCTTCGTGGACGAGTCGCTGCGCGGTCAGGGCATCGCGGGCGAGCTTTTGGAGCGAGCCGTGGCCGTCATCGAGCGCGACGGGAAGCGGGCGCGTCCGACCTGCTCGTATGCCGTGCGCTGGTTTGAGCGCCACCCCGAGCGCGCGGACCTCCTCGCCTGATGCCGACCGCGCGCGATCCGGGCTCGTCGGTGGCGTGGGGCGGGGCGGCTGCCGGCGCAGGCCGGATCGACCCGCCCGCGCCACCCCGTCAGCGCGGCATCGCGGCGGCCTCGATGAACGCGCGCCAGAGGGCGGCGTCGCTCTCGATCCGATCCCAGGTGTACTCGGGGTGCCATTGCACGCCCAGCACGAAGCTCGCGCCCTGGGACTCGATCGCCTCGGGGACGCCGTCGGTTGCCTCGCCGGAGAGCGTGAGCCCCGCCCCCAGCCGGTCAACGCAGCAATGGTGCGCGGAGTTCACTTGAATGAGGGGCCGCTCGCCCACGATCCGCGCGAGCTTGGTTCCCTCGTGCACCTCGACGGGGTGAGCCGGGTTGTTCAGGATCCCCGAGTGTCGCCAGAGCGCCGTGCCGGGGCGCGGGGTCATGCCGGGGACGTCCATGTTGAGCGTGCCGCCGAGCGCCACGTTCATGACCTGCATGCCGCGGCAGGTGGCGAAGAGCGGGATGCCCGCCTTGAGCGCCCGGCGGACGATGTCGATCTCGAAGCGGTCGCGGCGCGGGCAGAGGAACTCGGGATGCCCGTAGCCCTTGACGCCCCAGAGCTCGGGGTTCACGTCATGACCGCCGGGGATCGCGATGCCGTCGGCGAGGGCCAGGTACTGCTCGATCGTCTCCTCGTCCTCCGTGATGCCCATGGTGAGCGGCACGCCGCCCGCCGCGAAGATGGCGCGGGCAAACGCGTCGGTGATGCCCGCCTCGGGCCCCACGTGCTCGGGCGCCTGCAGTGTGCGCTCCCGCGCCTCAAGGCGCGGGGTGATAAGGATAAGCGGTTTTGCCATTGTTCTAATGCCCCCTGATGGAGTCGAGGAACTCTTTCGCGCGGTCGGTCTTCGGGTGCTCGAAGAACTCCTCGGGCGATCCCTCCTCAAGTATCTCACCGTCTGCCATGAACACCACGCGGTCGGCCACGAGGCGGGCGAAGCTCATCTCGTGCGTGACCACGATCATCGTCATGCCCTGGCCGGCGAGGTTGACCATGACCTCGAGAACCTCGTTGATCATCTCGGGATCCAGCGCCGAGGTGGGCTCGTCGAAGAGCATCGCGCGCGGGTGCATGGCGAGCGAGCGGGCGATGGCCACGCGCTGCTGCTGGCCGCCGGAGAGCTGCGCGGGCACCTTCTTGGCCTGGGAGGCCACGCCCACGCGCTCGAGGAGCTCCATCGCCTCGCGCTCGGCATCCTCACGGCTCATACCCAGGACCTCGGTGGGGCCGATGGTCACGTTCTTGAGGATGTCCATGTGCGCGAAGAGGTTGAAGCTCTGGAACACCATGCCGAGCTCGGCGCGGACGGCCGCGAGCTCGCTCCCCTCTTCAGGGAGCGGCTTGCCCGAGATCAGGATCTCACCGGAGTCGATCGACTCCAGGCGGTTGATCGTGCGACACAGCGTGGACTTACCGGACCCCGAGGGGCCGATGACGACCACGACCTCGCCGGTCTTGACCGAGAGGTTGATGTCCTTCAGGACGCGCAGGTCGCCGAAGGTCTTGTTCACGTGCCGCATCTCGATGACGGGCGCGGCGGAATCTGTGCCTGGCATGGAAGCTCCGATCGGACAGACGGGACGGACGGGGGCGGGACGGGCCCGCGATCAGGTGGGGTTCTGCGACATGCGGTCGACCCGGGTGGATCCCGTCTTCTTGGAGGCGAAGACGGCGAGCTGGTTGATCGCGTAGTTCAGCAGGATGTAGATGACGGCTGCGACGAAGTAGGTGGAGACGAGCGCGTCGTAGTTGGTGATGAGCACGCGGGCGTTCTGCAGGAGGTCGGGATAGCTCACCACGTAGGCCAGCGTGGTGTCCTTGACGACGACCACGAGCTGCGAGATGAGCGATGGGATCACGAACCGGATGGCCTGCGGGACCACGATGAGCATGCGCGCGCGGAACGGCCTCATGCCGATGGAGAGGGCCGCCTCCATCTGGCCACGCGGGACCGCGTTCACGCCGGCGCGGAGCACCTCGGCGAGCACGCCGGAGGCCGCGAGCGCCACCGGCGCCGTGAGCATCCAGAAGGCCGGGAGCTTGACGCCGTACTGCGGCACCACGAGGAAGAAGAAGTAGATGAGCAGGAGGCTCGGCACCCCGCGGAAGAAATCCGTGAGGATCCGGCACACGAGGGCGAGCGGGCGTATGCCGCTGATGCGCCCGAGCATGAGCAGGAGGCCGAGCACAAGCGCGATCGCGGCCGCGGTGAGCGAGACCGAGAGCGTGCCGAGAAAGCCCGAGAACAGGAAGCTCCAGGTGGTGGGCTGGGTGAAGAAGAGCCAGTACTGCGGATCGAGCTGACCGGTGACCCAGAACTGGTGCACCACGAGCACGAGCAGGAGCGCCACCGCGAGGGCGGCGATGCCCGTGCCGATGCGGATGCGGCGGCGCGTCTTGGGACCGGGCTCCTCGTAGAGGGCATCGCGCATGGAGAACTGCGCGGAGCGGGCGTTCACACTCATCGGAGGACCCTCACCTTCCGGTCGAGGCGGCTGCCGGCGAAGCCGATCGCGAGGGCCGTGAGCGCGTAGCCGAGCGCCGAGATCGCGAAGGCGAGGATGCCGCCGGTGGAGCGCGTGTTGATGTAGGACACCACGCCGGTGAGCTCAGGCGTGTCGAGCGGAACCTGCGAGCCGAGCGCGGTGGTGAGCATCACGGCGATGAAGAGGTTCGTCATGGGCAGCACCGTGGAGCGCAGGGCCTGGGGGATCACGATCTGCCTGAGGATCTTGCCGAAGGACATGCCGAGCGAGCGGGCCGCCTCGATCTGACCGACGCCGATCGTGTTGATGCCGCTCATGAAGTTCTCGGAGCCGAAGGCCGAGGCCACGAGCACCACGGCGACGATCACGCTCGGGAGGTAGTCGAGCACGATGTTCAGGTACGGGAGGGCGTAGACCACGATGATGAGCAGCGAGACGCCGGGGATGTTGCGGAAGATCTGCACGTAGAGATCGCCGACCCACCGCAGCGGCTTGAACGGCGAGACGCGGAGCACCGTGACGGCCACGGCGAGCACCATCACGAGCGCGAAGCAGACGAGGGTCATGCCCCAGGTGGTGAGCAGCGCGGCGATGTAGTTCTCACCATATGTGGACCAAAGCTCGGTGAATCCCATGAGCCTCCCTCCAAACCATCGGGGGCCATCGTGTGCGGACGGCCCCCTCCATTTTCACCCCACGGGGCCCGAACCGAGCCCGGACCCCGCGATGTGAGCTGACTGTTAACGCTTATGCGCCGATCGTGGGCGGCGTGGGGATCTCATCGACGCCGGCGCGGTCACCGATCGTGATCTTCCACAGCTCCTCCCAGGTGCCGTCCTCCTCGATCTTCTTGAGGAAGTCGTTGACGAAGGCGACGCCGTCGGAATCGAGCGGGAGGCCGATGCCGTAGGGATCAACGGGACCGAAGGGCTCGCCGGCGAGCTTGTACTTGCCGGGCTGCTTGATCATGGAACCGAGCAGCATGTTGCGGTCGATGACGTAGGCGTCGACGCGCTTCTGGAGCAGGGCGTTGCGGGCCTCCTCGTCGGTCTTGAACTCCTGGAGGGTGGCGTCGGGCACGAGCTCCTCCATGAGGGACGGGCCGGTGGAGCCGGACTGGACGGCGACCTTCTTGCCGGAGAGATCGTCGACGCTCTTGATGTCGTCATTGTCCTTCAGCACCAGGATGGACTGCTGGCTCTGGTAGTACGGGCCGGCGAAGGAGATGACCTTCTTGCGGTCGTCCGTGATGGAGTAGGTGGCGAAGACCGCGTCCACCTGGTCATTCTGCAGGACGGACTCGCGGGTGTCGGAGGTGACCTGCTGGGTCTCGAACTTGGACTCATCGCCCAGGATGTAGCGGGTGAGGAGCTGCGAGAGGCCGGCGTCGAAGCCGCGGAGCTTGCCGTCCTTCTCGTCGAGGAGGCTGAAGAGCGTGGAGGTCTGAACCACACCGAGGCGGATGGTGCCGGCGTCCTTGATCTTCTGGGCCCAGGTGCTCGCGGCGATGGTGGCGTCATCGGCCGTGGAGCCGGCGGCCACGAGCTTGTCGTAGGCGGCGGAGTCGAGCGCGACGGGCGTCTCCTCCTCTGAGCTGCTGCTGCCGGCGGCGCTGCCCGCGGGCGCGGGAGCGCTCGGGTTGCTGCAGGCGGCGAGACCAAGCGCGGCAACCGCGCTGACGGCGCCGAGGCCGAGGACCTGGCGGCGGTTGATCATGAGCTTACTGGTGGAGTTTTTCATAGTAACCCTTCCCTATCGCCGGGCCCGGGCCCTGCGGTCGGCTTGTGTTGTGCTCGATAGTATACCAACCTGCTGCCCCTTCTATTCACATATGCGCAGGTCAAAAAAATTCATAATAGTCCAGTAGGTTAAAGGGTTATTTGAGGGAGCGGGATGTGGTGCGGCATTGGGCGCAGCGACGGACAGGGCGCTGGCAGCAGGGGGCCGGAATGTCGGAACGTGGGTGCCGGCGGCCGGGGCCGGGCAGGTGAAGCGCGGGCGCTGGCGGCGGAGTCGGGCTGGCGGAACGTGGGCGCGACAGCGGGAGCAGCAGCAGGCGGCGCGCGAGAGGCGGTGGCAAGCGACGGAACGCAGGCGCCCTCGCCGGGGGCGGATAGGCGGAACGTGCTTGAAAGCACGGAAAGCAGGTGGGAGGGGCTGCGACCGAGGGAAGCAGACGGGGGGCTGCGACCGCAACCTCCTACCGAGAGGGCGCACGTCTCGGGGGCATGGCGCGGGCCGACCGGGGCGCAACAGGACAAAAACGGCGCATTCGGCGCGTCTTAGGGAGTCTTTCATTTCCATTTTTCCGTTTTTGGACTCTAATGGCGCAGGGAGGCGGTGTCAGCGCGCAGGCGAATGAGGCTTTCCAGGCCTTTTGCCGCGCTAGAAGCACGTGGGCTCACGGTGTAACCGCCACATCCCGGACTTAGCGTCCAGAAACGGAAAAGTGGAAACGAAAGACCCCCTTTCTCCGACTCACGGCTTCGTCTACCGGCCCGGGCCACCGCGTTTCAAGCCCATAAGCAGCCTCATCCCGAGCTGCTCCCCTGCGGTAGCCCCCGACGCGCAAGCCCCAATCCGCGACGACCTGTCCCCTCGCACCAAGCGACTAGCGGCGCCGCCCACCGGCTCGGGCCACCGCGTTTCAAGCCCATGAGCAGCCTCATCCCGAGCTGCGCCCCTGCGGCGGCCCCCCGGTGCGCAAGCCCCAGCCCGCGGCGACCTGTCCCCTCGCACCAGTCGGCCCGCGGCAGCCCGCCCCCCCGCGCGTCAGCCCGCAGTTCCCGGCGCCGACGCGGCCGGTGGCACGCACGAACCCGCGCCATGAAAAAGGGCCGACCCGGCAAACCGGATCGGCCCTTCGCACCCGTAGGTGAGTCGGTATGAAACCGAAGTTACTTCAGGGTGACGGCAGCGCCGGCGGCCTCGAGCTTCTCCTTGGCGGCGTCGGCGTCCTCCTTCTTCACA
>JAXEGS010000017.1:0-30635 GCA_034102905.1 Collinsella sp.
GGCCCTGCTCATGCTCAGGTGCGGCGACTGCCAGCCCCAGCTCCCGGGTCGCCCGGTGAAGGCGAGGAAGAAGGGCGTGAAGGGAGCGAAGAGCGTTGCTGCCTAGGCTAGCCCCTTGTCACACAAACTACCGAAGCCTCATTTAAAGAGACTCCTCAAAGGGAGGGGGGAGCATCGAGAGGAGGGGGATATGAGCCTCCCAAGTTTGAGAGAGGTTGTTCTGAGGCAGAGAACACTTGCGAATGCAGTATGTTCAGACTGGGATGATGTTGTGAGCAGGGCTGCGTCAGTTTTGTTCAACGACCCCATGCAGGCTGGGGAGTGGGGGACGGATGTTAGGAACATACAGAAGGAATACGGGCAGATGTCGATTCTGCCCCATGGTGTCTGCATGCCGCATGGGTACCCGCGCAGCTCCTATTCGCTCTCCATGACGTTAATATCCCTCGCGGACCCAGTTGTTTTACATCTCCCAACAGGGTGTGAGGAGATTCGCCTCATCATGGCCGTCGCTGCTCCAAATAATGAGATTCAGGCCAGAATGCTGGATGAGCTGTTCTGCCTCCTTGAGGAAGGTGCCGAGTTAGTCGATAGGCTGACTGAAGCTCAAAACTCTGATGAATTGTACGAGCGTTTTATTGAGCAGTATGAGCGGCGGTTCCCATAAGCCCGTGCGGAACACCGGCGCACGTGTAGGATCATTGCCTGCTTTACCCGGGAGCGAGATGGAGCGGCATCTCGACGTTCTTTGATAAAAGACACCTCATATACAATCTGAATCCATGGCTGGGGCGACATAAGATCCTCGCGGTACAATCCCCATTAGAACCGCAACCGCAAGGAGGCACCATGGAACCCACCGCCGACGGCTTCTTCCGCATCGCCGCCGCCACGCCGCGGATCCGCGTCGCGGACGTCCCCGGCAACGTCGAAGCCGTGCTCGCCGCCATCCGCGCCGCCGCCGCCGACGGCGTCCGGGCGCTGGCGCTCCCCGAGCTCTGCCTCACGGGATACACGGCCGCCGACCTCCTGCACGACCGCGCCCTCCTCGATGCCTGCGAGCGCGGCCTCGCCCGCATCCTCAAGGAGACCGCGGACCTCCCCATCTTCTTCGCGGTCGGCCTGCCGGTCGCCGCGGGCGCGGGCGTCTACAACGCCGCGGCCGCCTGCTGCCGCGGCCGACTGCTCGGCCTCACGGCCAAGCGGAACCTCCCGAACTACGGCGAGTTCTACGAGGCCCGCTGGTTCGCCCCGGCCCCCGCGCGGCCGATTGAGGTCACCCTCGCGGGTGCGCGCGTCCCGCTCGGCTCCGGCCTCGTCTTCGCCTGCGCGGACGCCGGCGCCGAGGACGCCCGCATCGGCGTCGAGATCTGCGAGGACCTCTGGGTGCCCGAGCCCCCCTCCATCCGCATGGCCACCGACTCCGGCGCGACCGTGATCCTGAACCTCTCGGCCTCCGATGAGGTCGTCGGCAAGGACGCCTACCGCCGCGAGCTCGTCTCCTCCACGAGCGCCCGGCTCTTCTGCGCCTACGCCTACGCCGACGCGGGGGCGGGGGAGTCCACCACCGACCTCGTCTTCGCCGGTGCGAACCTCATCGCGGAGAACGGCGCCCTCCTCGCGGAGACCGAGCCGTTCACCTGCGACGCCGCGGCCGCCGACATCGATCTCGCCCGCCTCGTGTCCGAGCGCCGCCGCTCCACCACCTGGCATCCCTCCGCCGCCGCGGCGGAGGCGCCCGAGCCCATCGCCTTCTCGCTCGCCCTCCCGGAGGGCGAGTCCGCGACCCGCTCCGCTGCCGATGCCGACCGCGTCTTCGACCCGCACCCCTTCGTGCCCGCGGACCCCGCGACCCTCGCCGCGCGCTGCGAGACCATCCTCGGCATCCAGGCCGCGGGTCTCGCCGGCCGCCTCTCCCACACGCGCACCGAGCACGTCGTCCTCGGCCTCTCGGGCGGGCTCGACTCCACCCTCGCGCTTCTCGTCTGCGTCCGCGCCTTCGATCGCCTGGGCCTCCCGCGCACCGGCGTCCACACCGTCTCGATGCCGGGCTTCGGCACGACCGCCCGCACGAAGGGCAACGCGGAGCGGCTCGCTGAGGAGCTCGGCGTCGACTTCCGCGAGATCCCCATCGGCGCCGCCGTCGAGCGCCATTTCGCCGACATCGGCCAGGACCCCGCCCTTCGCGACGTCACCTACGAGAACAGCCAGGCCCGCGAGCGCACCCAGATCCTCATGGACCTCTCGAACCGCCTCTCCGGCTTCGTCGTGGGCACCGGCGACCTCTCCGAGCTCGCCCTCGGCTGGGCCACCTACAACGCGGACCACATGAGCATGTACGGGGTGAACGCCGGTGTCCCGAAGACCCTCGTGCGCCATCTCGTGAGCTACGTGGCGGGCACGCTCGACGCCGCCCCCGCCGCGATCCTTCGGGACATCCTCGACACGCCGGTCTCGCCGGAGCTTCTGCCCCCCACCGGCGACGGCGATATCGCCCAGCGCACGGAGGACCTCGTCGGCCCCTACGAGCTGCACGACTACTTCCTCTACCACATGCTCCGCGGCGGGCACGGCCCCGCGCGCATCTACCGCCAGGCCTGCCGGTCGTTCGCTGGCACCTTCGGCGAGGAGGTCATCCTCACCTGGCTTCGCACCTTCTACCGGCGCTTCTTCGCCCAGCAGTTCAAGCGGAGCTGCCTGCCCGACGGTCCGAAGGTGGGCTCGGTCACCCTCTCGCCCCGCGGCGACTGGCGCATGCCGAGTGACGCCTCGGCGGCCCTCTGGCTCGCGGAGATCGATGCGCTCGAGGCGGCTGACTCAACCGTAGAGAAACGCCGATGACTTCATCGAATCGGTAAACGGTAGCAATTCGTCGGTGAGTTGCGGAATAATAGGAGTGTTAGATTCAGAGCGGGAGCAGGCGCCCGAGGGGCGGGTACCGGATGCGTCCCGTTGGAAGAAAGGGTGCACCATGATCAACGACAGGAAGATCGCCATCGTCGGCTGCGGTTTCGTGGGCTCGTCGTCCGCCTTCGCCATCATGCAGAGCGGGCTGTTCTCCGAGATGGTCCTCATCGACGTGGACCGCAACCGCGCCGAGGGCGAGGCCCTGGACATCGCGCACGGCATCCCGTTCGCGAGCCCGATGAAGATCTACGCCGGCGACTACTCCGACGTCTCCGACGCCGCGATGATCGTCGTGACGGCCGGCGCCGCGCAGAAGCCCGGCGAGACCCGCCTCGACCTGGTCAACAAGAACGTCGACATCTTCAAGTCCATCATCCCCGAGATCCGCAAGAGCGGCTTCGAGGGCATTCTCCTCATCGTCTCCAACCCCGTCGACGTGCTCACCTACGCCGCCATCAAGATGTCCGGCCTGCCCGAGGGCCGCGTCATCGGCTCCGGCACCGTGCTCGACACCGCGCGCCTGCGCTACATGCTCGGCGAGCACCTCGAGGTCGACCCGCGCGACGTCCACGCCTACGTCATGGGCGAGCACGGCGACTCCGAGCTCGTGGCCTGGTCGAGCGCCACGGTCGCCGGCGTGCCGCTGAACGACTTCTGCGAGCTCCACGGCCACAAGGACCACAAGGCCACCGAGGCCCGCATCGCTGAGGACGTGAAGAACAGCGCCTACACCATCATCGAGAAGAAGCGCGCCACCTACTACGGCGTGGCCATGACCGTCCGCCGCATCTGCACGGCCGTGATGCGCGACGAGAAGTGCGTCCTGCCCGTCTCGAGCCTCATGGTGGGCGAGTACGGCCTCGACGACATCAGCATCTCGATGCCGACCGTCGTGGGCCGCGACGGCGTCGTGACCCGCGTGCCCATCTCGATCGACGCCGCCGAGGAGGCCGAGCTCCACAAGAGCGCCGACGCCCTGCGCGCGATCATGGACAAGGTCGACTTCGAGGCGTAAGGTCTCATCCATACCCATGCGCGTCTCTGGGGCGCCCGGCTGCTCGCGGTCGGGCGCCCTTTGTTCGGGTCCCCGCAAGATCCCGGGCCGCGCGCCTGTCCTCCCCGAGCGTGAAGGAGTGCCCGATCCATGAAGGTCAACCACGCCATCCTGCACATCCTCGACTTCGACTCGGCGGTCACCGTGATGAGCCAGCGCGAGCTCGACCTCGACAGCCGCCAGGTCAAGTCCTTCGTCGGCACGCACCTCCGCCGCGCCCGGACGAGCCCGGACAACCGCCGCGCGGCCTTCGCCGAGGCCTCTGCCTTCGCCGGCGAGCTCAAGGGCTACCTCTTCGGCGAGCGCGAGTTCGTGGACCTCTCGCAGCAGGTGGGGGAGTTCCTCGCGGGGGAGCTCTCGCGCGCCGACAAGGTGGAGTCGACCGACGTGCTCGTGGCCGATTTCGAGGACGACGATGACGTGCGCTGGTTCGCGATCCTTCTGCTCGGGAGCCGCCAGGCCTTCATGCACGAGGTGGGGTGCGAGGGCGGCGAGGTCAGAAACGACATCCGCCGGCACTTCGCGATCCTGCCGAATCCCTCCCAGAAGCTCGCGAGCTACGCGCTCGTGCGCGCCTCCACGATGGAGGTCTTCTTCCAGGACAAGGCCCGCAAGATCGCCGGCGAGGACCGGATGCTCCTGCCGGAGGGGCTGCTCGAGTGCACGGGCGGGGTCTCGGGCAAGGAGGCCATCGAGACGGTCACCCGCGTGGTCGAGCAGGTGGCCGAGGACCACGGGGCGAACACCGCCGTGGCGCTCGCACGCGTGAAGGCGGCCGTGGCCGAGGCGGTGGAGGAGGACGAGGAGCTGCCGCCGTGGGACGTGGTGGACGCGGCCTTCGAGGACGAGCCGCAGATCCGCGAGGCCGTGCGCTCGCAGCTCACTGAGGAGCGCGTGCCCGAGCGCGTGCCCGTGGAGCGCGCCCAGGTGGAGCGGGCGCAGGTCAGGAACCACCGCATCCGGACGGACACCGGCATCACGATCAGCTTCCCGGCCGAGATGGTCGCGACCACCGACCTGATCGAGTTCGTGAACGAGCCGAACGGGCTGATCTCGATCTCGCTGAAGAACATCGGCTCGATCGAGAACCGGTAGGGGGCGCCTCGGCGCCGCCGACCCCGGCTCCCGCCGCCTCAGCTCTGCAGCAGCGCGAGCTGGCTCGTGTACACGCCCTGCCGCAGGGTGGCCGCCTGCTCCGGCGAGATGCTCCCGAGCTCGAAGAGCTCCGTGATGCCGTCGAGCATGATCGCGAGGGCGTCCGCCTCGATGGCGCCGATGCGCTCGCGCAGGTCGCCCGTGCCAACGAGGTCGCGGCGCTTGGTGAACTCGTCGCGGGTGGCCAGCGCTGCGGTCCGCTTCGCCTTGGCCTTCATGCCCATCTTGAGCGACCTCCGGAGCCCCAGCAGGTACTGCGCCGCCTGGATCGCGGCCGCCCCCTCCTCGCTTGCGGGGTCGGCGCTGTCGACGATGCCCTGCAAAAAGTCGCTCCCGCGCTTGAAGACGGCGGCGTAGAGCTCGGCGAACTCCTCCTGGTGCCCCTCGGGGACGCCGAGGGTGCAGACGCCGGGCGCCCCGCCCCGCCGCTTCAGGGCCCCGCGCGCGACGGCGCCGATCCCCTTCAGGCCGCCAGCCCGCTTCCCGTTCATGCACGCGGCCGCGCCCTCGCCGAGCGCCCGGCGGCACGCATCGACCGTCTCCGCCGCCCAGGCGCCATCCGCGGCGAGCTCCTCGAGGTACGAGGCCTGGGCGGTGTCGAGATCGGCCTTCAGGCGCTCGAGCGCGCCCGACGAGCGCGGGTTCAGGCTGGCGTTGAGGTCGCGGATGCCCGTGAGGTAGGTGCGGGCGACGAAGCTCAGCGCGAAGGCCTCGTTCGGGTCATCGGTGTCGGAGATGCGCTGCTCGAGCGTCTCGACCACGTGCTCGGCCGCGGCGCGCCGGGCGGCGTTGAGCTCGCGCTCCTCCTCGGCGGCCGACTTGGGCGCGAGGAGCGGCACGATGAAGTTCGCCATGAGCAGGGTCAGGATGATGACGACCGACGCGATGAAGATCAGCTCGTCGTGGAAGGGGAAGGCCCCGCCGCCCGCCATGCCCGTCGGCAGCGTGAGCGCGATCGAGAGCGTGACCGCGCCCTTGGGGCCGGAGAGCGTGAGGATGAGGGCGTCGAGGGCGGCGGTCCGCTCGAACTCGGGGTCGGCCGCGGGCGCGAGCTCGGTCGCGGCGCCGGCCCCCGCGCGTCCGCCCCGGGGCCTCCGCGCGGCGCGCTCCATCACGTAGAGCCACGCGAACCGGGCACCCACCACGGCCGCGGTGGCGGCGAGGGAGACGAGCATGAGCGACCCGAGCTCCATCGTGGCCGCCCCGCCCACGAGCACGGCGGGGAGCTGCAGCCCCAGGACCACGAAGACGATGCCGTTCAACATGAAGGTGAGGGTGCCCCAGACGCTGCCCGTCACGAGCACGGTGCGGGCCTCCGCCACGGTGAAGAGGCGCGGCGAGAGCGTCGTCACGATGCCGGCGGCCACGACGGCCAGGATGCCGCTGACATGCAGCTCCTCGGCCACGAGGAAGACGAGGACCGGCAGGAGCAGCTCGGAGACGACGGAGAACGGCGTGCTCTCGAGGCCGGTGGCGCGGACCATGCGGTGCATGAGCCCGTAGACGAGGGCGAGCGCCGCGCCCGCGAGGACGCCGCCGACGAAGGAGAGGGCGAACGAGCCGCCCGCGTCGGTGATGGAGAAGGCGCCGGTGGTGGCCGCGGCGACGGCGAACTGGAAGGAGACCACGCCTGAGGCGTCGTTGAACAGGGCCTCGCCGGCGAGGAGCGACTCCTGCCGCTCGCCGAGGTCAACGGAGGTGGACATCGAGGAGACGGCCGCCGCGTCGGTGGGACCGAGGGCGGCGCCGAGGGCGAGGGCCGCCGCGAGCGGGATCGAGGGGACGATCAGGTGCAGCGTGAACCCGACGGCGAAGGTCGCCGCGACGACGAGCCCGATGGCGAGGGAGAGGACGCTCGGGAGCTGGCGGGCGAGACGGCGCCGGTCGACCGACTGCGACTCGTTGAACAGCAGGGGCGCGATGAAGATGGCGAGGAAGAGCTCGGACTCGATGTTGAAGGCGAGGCCGGGGCCGACGATGAGGGCCAGCGCGAGGCCGAGGCCGATCTGCACGAGCGGTGCCGAGACGCGCGGCAGGAGCTGGGCGATGACCGCGGAGGCGAGCACCGCGACCGAGAGCGTCAGGACGAGTTGAAGTAACTGCATAGGTGTCCTTCCCATTCATGATCGCATGAGATGGTACCCAGATTTCGCCGCGAGCGGACACAGTGTCGGCAACGCCCGCGCACCGCCATTAGCTCGGAGCTAATGAAACGCGCCCGGCGACTCGATACAGTTGAGCAACGAAAGCGCCGGGACCGTCCCGGCGCGCTGTCGGGAAAGGGAGTTCGACATGAAGATCTCGGGAATCACGCGCGCCGCCCGTCGCGGCCTGCTCGTCCTCGCCGTGGGCGCCATCGCTTTCACGCTCGCCAGCTGCGGGAGCAGCCCCTCGGTGAAGGAATCCGCGCCCGCTCCGAAGCAGGAGGAGGCTCAGGAGGAGCAGAAGACGACCGACCTCGCGGCCGGCACGGCGGTCGACATGGGCAACGGGCTCACGGTCAGCGTCGACTCGATCGAGACGGGCGTCGCGGGGAACGGCGGCACCTACGTGAAGGCAACCGTCACCTATAAGAACGAGGGCGACGACACGGCGAGCTACAACGAGTACGATTGGAAGGGCGAGGACGCGAACGGCGCCCAGGAGCACGTTGAGTTCTACACGAGCCCGAGCCCGGAGTTCAAGACCGACGACAACGCGCTCAGCTCGGGCGATCTCGCGGCCGGGGGCACCAAGACGGGCACGCTGTACTTCAAGGAGGGGACGGTCAAGCTCGTCTACACCGGCAACATATTCGCGAAGGACGTGCAGGCGAGCTGGACCGTTGCGTAGGGACGATGAGATGGCCGAACCGCTGACCGAGGAACTGCTGGACGAGCTGCTCGATGCCCCGCGCATCGACACCTTCATCGAGGGGCACGAATTCGACGCGCTCTCGCTCGCCGGTTACCTCAGGCAGCTGCTTGAGGAGAAGGGCCTCACGCGCGCCGGCGTCGTGCGCATGGCCAACCTCAACGAGACCTTCGGCTACCAGATCTTCACCGGCGCGCGAAACCCCTCGCGCAACAAGGTGCTCCAGATCGCCTTCGCGATGGCGCTCACCCTGCGCGAGACGAACCGGGCACTCCGTGCCGCGGGCGTGAGCTCGCTGAACCCGCACAGCCGCCGCGACGCGATCATCATCTTCTGCCTCGATCGCAGCTGCTCCCTGCAGAAGGTGAACGAGGAGCTCTTCCGCTTCGGTGAGGAGACCGTCTGCTGACATCGGCGCCACGCAGGTGCGGCGCCCCGCATCCGCGCCCGGACGCCGTGTCCGCGCACGCTGCTATGATGGCACCCATGGAGACCGTTGAGAGAGATAGCAGATCGGGAAGGCCCGTGGCCCCCCGTTCGGACGAGCTGGCCGGGCACGCGGAGGATACCGCCCCCGGCCTCGCGTCATATCGCGTCGATGAGGTGCTCAAGCGCGGCTCCGCGGAGACGACGGAGGTCGTCTACCTCCCCGCGCCCAGCGGGGGTGAGGCCGGTCCCTTCGTGCTCAAGCGCCTGCGCCGCGAGGCGCGCATGGGCGCGGCCTACACGACCCTGCTCCGCGCTGAGCGCTCAGGCGCCCGCCTCCGCCATCTGCCGCGGATCTTCTCCATCGCGGAGGTGGGGGAGGAGACCCATGTGATCATGGAACTCGTGTCCGGTGAGACGCTCGCGGCGCTCGTCCGCCGCGTCGGCCCCTCGCCCGCACTCGCCCGCGCCCTCATGCCCCTGGTCTGCGAGGGGGCCGCGGAGCTCCACGAGGGGTTTCCCGCACCGATCATCCATCGCGATCTGAAACCCTCGAACATCATGGTCGAGGGCTGGGATGATGGCCCCGCACCCGCCGGACGCCTGCGCGTCACGATCATCGACCTCGGCATCGCCCGTTCATGGCACGCGGACGGATCGGCTGACACGACGCATCTCGGCACCCGGGGCTACGCCCCGCCTGAGCAGTTCGGCTTCGGGCAGACCGATGTGAGAAGCGACGTCTACGCCCTCGGCGTCCTGCTCGCCTTCTGCTGCACGGGGGAGGACCCCGTGCCCGAGCGGACCGCAGCGGGTCTCAGCGCCCTGGGGATGCCCGGGCCGCTCGCGTCGGTCGCGGCGAGGGCGATGAGCTTCGACCCGGCCGACCGCTATATGAGCGCCGCGGAGCTCGCGGCCGCGATCGCGGCGACGGCGCCGACGCGTGAGGGGGCCGCGACCGCCCGCGTTTTGGCCGGCCCCGTCCCGCCGGCGCCGACGGGCCCCTCCTGGGTGCCGCGCCTGCGATCGTCCCCGCTCCTCGCCCGCATCTTGGCGGTCCTCGGGGTCCTCTGGAACCTCGCGCTCATCTTCATGGCCGCCATCTTGGTGGCGTCGAGCTACTGGAGCGTGGTGTCCCCGCGCGATCCCCTCGTCGGCGGCCCCCTCTTCCGAGCACTTTCCGCCATTCTGGTCTTGGACATTCCCGGCGCCGCGGCCTTCTGGCTCCTCTGCGACAAGCGCCGCCTGCGCCGTCTCGTGCCCGCGGCGGGCCGCTGGACGTGGAGGCGCTGCCTCCTGCTCACCGTCAAGGTATGCGTCGCCTGCTTCGCCGGTATGGTCGTCCTCGTCATCGCCCAGATGATTCTGGGGCGGTTCTGAGGCTCTCGCGGGGATGGGTGCGGGCGAGGGCGCCGGTGTGGCCTCGGGCGGGTGCCGAGCCGCATGGTCGGCATGGGCGAGCGCGGCCCCATCTCGTTCGACCGCTGCCGCGCGCGGGCGGTGAGTTGCATTTCTTACGGCTTTGCACACCTCAGGGAGGCAAGCTCGAGTACGAGCAAAGAAACCGCAGGTAAACCGAGTTGCGATTTTGACGGCTTTGCACCTGCCTATGCAAAGCCGTCATGTTGATTGAGAAAAAGGTGCAAAGCCGTCAATAACGCAACCGGGATGCGGGTGCGAGTGGGGCGCATAGCGGAAGCGGGGGGGCAAATGGCCCGCACGGCGGCGGGGTCCGAGCGTACTGCATCGCGGAAGCAAGGAGGGCGAGCGGCCTGAATGGCAGAAGCGGGGGCGAATGGCCTTCCACCGCGGGGGGCGAGCGGGTCGCACGTGGATGCGGGGCGCGACCGGCCTGCACATCGAGAGAGCGCCCGGCCCATCGCGGAACCGCTTCCTGGAACGGTATGGACGCGGCCGCGGCCCCGCCCGATTTCGGCGCAAAAAACGCGGCGAGCCCGAGGGCCCGCCGCGCCGAGTCAACCTATGCCCGAGGGCTCCGCGCCTAGATGCGCTGCATCTCGCTCAGGGTGTTGCGGTACCAGTTGTACCAGTTGGGAGGGCAGTACTTCTTGGCGCCGGCCACGCTGATCGTGTAGCCGTAGCCCTGGGCGAGCCCGCGCACGTGCGCGTCGATCGCCTCGTCCCAGGAGGAGAAGTCGATGCTGCCCCAGCCCCAGGCGTTGTGCTCACGGAAGAGGTAGGTGCCCTTGCTGCTCTCGGTGTTGGAGATGGCGGGGGAGAAGCGCGGGTCGACCCCGTACTTCCACGCGGCGGCGGCGAACTGGTTGCCGTAGCCGGCGAGCGGCGAGCCCTCAAGGTAGGCGTCGATGCGCGGACCCCACGAGGCGACGAACTCCTCCTGGCTCATGCCCCAGTCGACAACCGCGTTGTTCTCGAAAGGCGAGCCGGCGGCGGCGCCGAGCGAGCCGTCGGCCGCCGCGGCGGCCTCGAGCTCGGCGAGCTCGGCCGCGGCCTCCTCCTCGGCGCGCTTCTGCGCGTCCTCGCGGAGCTTCTGCGCCTCCTTGAGGGCGGCGTCGGCGCGGCCCTGCTCGGCCTCGGCCTTGACGCGGGCCTGCTCGAGCTCGACCTTCTGCTGCTCGAGCTCGCGCTCGGCATCGTTCAGGTCCTCGAGGGCCTGGGTGTTGGATGACTGGATCTGATCGAGGTAGTTCATGCGGGTGAGCAGGTCGTCCAGGGACGAGGACTGCAGCACGACGCTCATGAGCACGTTCGTGCCCTGCTCGTTCTTGTACTTGGCGCGCATGGCCTGGCCAGCCTTGGCGCGCTTGCCGGGCAGGACGCTCTCAAGCTCCTGGATCTTGGCGGTGTTCTCGTCGATCTTGCCCTGCAGCGCCTGCAGGTTCGCAACGGCCTCCTCATAGGCGGCCGCGGTCTCCTCGACCTTCTTCTGCGTCGCGCTGATCTCGGCCTGCGTCTCCTGCGTGACCGCCTGGGCGGGCGCGGGGGCCAGGGCCGTGCCGGCGAGCGCGAAGGCGAGTGCGGCGCCGACGACGATCGCGCGATGCGAATGCGGGTGTGCGTTCATATACCATCCTCAGACAGCGTCTTCGAATTTCACGGCACCAGTGTACTACCACCTTCGAGTTCAACTTGACCCTTAAACAAGTTTAAGGGTCAAGTTGAAGGTTTAGGATGGCTCGTAGCTGCGCTTCAGGTGAGTTGTGGAGCGCCTATAGAGATTCGAGTTTCACTTGAAGGTTGAATGTTCGCCGAAACGCAATCGGCATCTACCTGCGGAAACGCAGAGCGCGCCCCATCGCGCCCGCGCGACGCGGACCGCGGGCGACCCGTGCCCGAAAGCGACGGCGGCCCCGGGCACGTGACCCGGGGCCGCCGATTGACCGTTGCGATTGCGCGCTGTGCCTCAGAGCGTCCCGTCCTCGCGGGCGCGCTCCACCTCGGCGAGCGCCTCGGGCGGGGTGAAGGCGCAGGTGCCGTCGCCCCGGCGCACGACCGTGATCGCGTCGCCCACGTGGACCTCGCCGCCGTGGAGCACGACGCCGAAGATGCCCTCATGCGGGAAGATGCAGTCTCCGGCCAGGTAGTAGATCGCGCAGCGCGTGTGGCAGACCTTGCCGATCTGGCTGATCTCCACGAGCACCTCGTCCCCGACGCGGAGCTGCGTGCCGATGGGCAGGTCGAAGAGGTTGAGCCCCTCGGTGGTGAAGTTCTCGCCGAAGGCGCCGTCGCCGACATCGAGGCCGCGCGCGCGGGCCGCATCGATCGACTCCTGGGCGAGGAAGGAGACCTGCCGGTGCCAGTGCCCGGCGTGCGCGTCATCGGCGAGGCCGTGCTGCTCGACGACGGTCGCCGCACCCGACGTCACGGGGGCCTTGCGCGTGCCCTTCTTGGCTGACAGGTTGATCGAGCGCACCCGCGGCGTGCCGGTGTAGGCCTCGGCTGCGGACCTGAGCGGCCCGGCCGCCTTCGCCGCGCGGTCGGCGAGCTCGCGCTTGGCGGCGCTCAGGATCGCGGATTCCGTCTCTGATCCCTGCATGGGCATCCCCTCCTATTGTTCTCAGTTGAGGTTCATTATGGCACGTTCCGCGCGATGCGGGCGGAGCGCGTCCCTGTGATACGATTGCACGACATATATAACTGGCCTGGATGGTGGTGCGGAGACGCACGGGCGCTGCGGCGCCCGGGGGAATGGGGTGAGAGTCCCCAGCTGTACCAGTAACCGTGTTTCGGACGGCCGTGGCTTTCGCGTCGCAGATCGGACGGCGCGCGCGGTCGGTTGATGAAGAGTCGGATCGCCTCCCATCTGAGCGCGTCGCGATGTCGTGACGCCAGGGCTCTGGAGGGAAGGGGATCCGAGATGCTCGGACTCATCGATGGCGCCCGTATTGTCGGCGCCGTCAACTTGCGCGCGCACATCATTCGATCGGGGGGACGCCGCGCCGCGACCGCGACGCTCGCCCTCGCGCTCGCCCTGACGGGGCTCCCGGCGCCTGCTGCCGCCGAGGCCCCGGAAGCGGCGGCCCCGGAGGCCCCGGTCGAGGTCCCGGCTGCCGCCCCGTCGGAGGCCGCGCCGGCGCCCGCGGAGGATGCCGGCGCCCCCGCCCCGGAGGCCGACCTCCCCACCTCCCAGGAGCCGTCCGCCGCATCCGACGCCGCATCCGACCCGGTCCCGAGCGCGTCCCCTGTGCCCGGCCCTGCCGCGCGCGCTGCCACCGTCCCGACCGCCGCCGACTGGATCTCGATCCGCGACGCCGCGAGCGGGGAGGCCGCCAGCGAGGTCGAGGTCGGCCAGACGCTCCGCATCGACGCCACCTACGAGGATCCGTACGGCGATTTCGGCGACGAGGCGGACTTCACGGACGCCGAGTACGCCGGCCTGGCCATCCAATGGTACGCGGGCTCCCGCCCCGTCACGGGGGAGTACGACGCCGCCGCTTGGGAGGCGAAGGGATTCACGCCCATCGACGGAGCCACGGCGCGCACCTTCACGGTGACGGAGGCCGAGGCCGGCTCCTACATCGCGGCGCGCGTGGTGAACCCCGGCGGCCGCGCCGTCTGGGCCTCCACCACCACCGGCCAGGTCGCGGACCCCGCGCCCGAGGAGCCGCCCGTCCCGGCCGACCCCGATGCCCGCTCCCTCGCGGAGGCAGTGGCGGCCCTCGCCGCCGACGGCTTCGGCGGCTACTACCCGAACCCCCGCTACGGCTCGGACACCAACCTCAACACGATGATTGAGGCGCGCCTCGCCGCGCTCGGGCACCCGGGGATCACCGCGCAGGTGAGCTCCGCCGAGGCCCTCTCGGACCCCGCGGCCACGGGCGGTGTTGACGCCTCGGCCACGGCCGCCAACGGCGCCATCACCTACTTCTTCCTCGCACCCGACCAGAAGACCACGACATTTGACTACTCGGTGCTCCGCCAGGTGAAGCCCACCTTCGAGCTCTCCCTCGGCGACGCCCGCGCCACCTACACCCCGCCGCGTGCCACGACGCTCGCCTGGGACGAGGCGGCGGTCGAGGCCTACCTCGCCGACGCGGCGGCTGCCCTCCCGCTGCCCGATGCGATCGCGTCGGGCACCGTTGGCGAACAGGTCACCGAGGCGTCCCTGCCGGCCGACGCCCTCGGTGCGGGCGGCGTCAAGGTGGCGAGCATCGCCTGGAAGAGCTCGGACCCGTCTGCGGCGAAGGTCCAGGCGGGCTTCGATGCGAGCTACAACAGCATCGCGACGGCGAAGTTCGCCCACCAGCCCACGCCGGCCGCGGTGACCCTCACGGCCACGCTCACCCTCAGGATCCCGGGTTACGGCTCGGCGCCGGCGACCACCTTCTCCCGCGACATCTCCCTCGAGGTTGCGCCCCGTTCGGGCGCCACGACCGCCCAGATCGAGCGTCGTCTCAAGACCTACCTCGCGAAGGTCAAGGTCACGGACTTCGCGACGGGGGCGGATGTCGCCAAGGACGCCGTTGCCGGGGACCTCCAGTTCTCGCGCCCCCGCGAGCTCGGCCTCGATGGCAAGGTCTACAAGCTCTCCTACGTGTCGGCGGACGAGGGCGTGGTGCGGGTCAACGGGTACCGTGGGTCGATCACGCCGGCGCTCGCGGGCGACGCCCCGCGTCAGACCTCGATCAAGGCCGTCCTCACCTATGAGGGGGTCACGGTCGAGCGCGAGCTGGGCACCTTCACGATGGCGGAGGTCGGCCCCGAGGAGATTGACGCCGCCGTCGCGCTCATGGAGGCCGCGAAGGCGGGCTACGCCGCGCACCTCCTCGGTGCCAACGCCGCCGCGGACCAGGTGACCGGCGACCTCGCGACCTTCGCGGCGGTGCTGCCCGGCACCGAGGGCCCCATCTGGGCCCGTACGGCGGCCGAGGCTTCCACGGGCGGTATCTCCCCCGTTGACCTGCCCGGATATGATCCGATGTCCTCCCAGTCCTGGCGCACCTTCCGTTCCTCGAACGACCGCGTGGTGGCGAGCGAGAGCCTGCGCGTGACGCGCCCCGCCTTTGACGCCGAGGTCACGGTCGACTCCGTCCTCACCTACCGGCGCTACGAGGCCCTCGCCCTCGCGCACCCGGAGAACGCCCAGCTCGCAAAGCTCATCGCCCAGCCCGTGTCGGCGACCTTCACGGTCAAGGGCACGAAGGGCGCGATCGACCCCGAGGCCGCGGCGCCGGTGAGCGTCACGGCCTCGGTGATGGGCGTGACGGCGCCCGCCGCCGACGGCTCCGTGCGCGCGGAGGCCTGGGTGGGCGCGACGACGGTCACGTTCAAGAAGGGCGAGGCGAAGACCGCCTGGGACGTCTTCGCCGCCCTCCTCGATGAGGCCGGCTGCACCTACGACCTCGCGACGGGCGTGCCCGGCTCCGTGACGTCCGCAGACGGCCGCACCCTCGGGATGGAGCAGATCGGGAGCGAGTGGGCGTATTGGAGCTTCCTCGTCAACGGGGCGTACGCCACCGATTACGCCAACAAGGTGGAGCTCGCCCCCGGCGATAGGATCGAGCTCGTCTACGTGACCCCGCGCCTCTCCGATCCCGGCGACGGCGGGGAGACGGGTCCGGTGATCGTGCCGGACGCCCCGCGCCCCGATGTCACGGCCACCTGGTCGGGCTTCGCGAACGGCGGCAGGGCGGCGCTCGAGGGGGTCGCGACGCCCGGAGACGCGGCGCGTGCGCTCTGGAGCGCCGACCTCAAGCAGGCGGGCGAGGCCTACGCGGCCATCGGCGACCCCATCATCGTCGGCGACCATCTCTTCGCCACGACCTCGACCGAGCTCGTGAAGATCGACCGCAAGACCGGCGCCGTGGTCGCTCGCGCCAAGACCTACGGCTCGACCGCGTATTTCTCGCGCGCCGTCTTCGCCGCGGGCGTCATCATCGTGCCCTCCGACGACGGGTCGCTCGCGGCGTTCACCGCCGACACCCTGACCTGCGTTTGGAAGACCCCTGCCCTCGAGCGGCCGGTTGTCGACGGCCGCGAGTCGAGCTGGCAGGCGAGCTCAACTCTGACGGTCGCGGGCGGGAGCGTGATCGCGCCCTTCGTGGCGGGCATCGGCGCCTCGGGCGCGCCGGCCCGGGCCGGGGCGCTCGTGTCCGTGCGGATCGCGGACGGCGCGGTGCTCTGGATGAGGACCTCGCGGGCCGAGGGTGCCGATGCGGGCGCGGGCTACTACTGGGCCGGTGCCGCCGTGTCGGGCTCCGACATCGTGATCGGCGACGAGTCCGGGACGGTCTCGCTCATCGACACCGCGACAGGCGAGACGCGCGCCGCGCTCTCCCTCGGCTCGCCGGTGCGCGCCACGGTGGTCGCCGGCGGCGAGGAGGGCGGGAAGCCCGTCTTCTTCGCGGTGGGCCGCGCCCCGGCGACCCTCTACAAGATCCTGCGCGATGGCGACGCGCTCGTCCTCGCCGGGCAGGTCGCCTTCGCGGCCTCCTCGACCTCCACGCCCGCGATCCTCGGGAAGACGGCCTTCGTGGGCGGCGCGGACGCCGCGTACAAGGGCGTCCTCGCCGAGATCGACACGGAGACGATGACGCTCAAGCGCGCGGTCACGGTCGCGGACGCCGAGGTCAAGTCGGCGCCGCTCGTGGCGAGCGCGGACGGGAAGACCTACGTGTACGTGACGGCGAACATGATGCCGGGTGCCCTCATTCGCTACGAGGCGGGGACGGGCGCGACCAAGGTGCTCTACGAGCCGACGGGCGAGCAGGCGAACTACACCACGGCGAGCGTGATCGCGGACGCCGACGGCACGCTCTACTACAGCAACGACGCGGGCGTGATCTTCGCGATCGGCGCGGCTGAGCCGGGTGCCCCCGGTGACGGCGGCGGCGAGCAGCCTGGCGGCTCGGACGGCGGGGGCGAGCAGCCCGGTGGCGGCTCGGGTTCGGGCGGCAAGGGGCAGCAGCCTGGCGGAGGCGCCGGCGCGCCCGGTGCCGGCACGGGCGCCTCGGGCGCGCCCACGGGCCCACGGAACGGGACCGTCGCCGGCCCGACCAGTGCGACCGCGGCCCCGCGTGCGGGCGCCATCGCGCCCGGGCGGCAGCCGATCACGGGCGCCGCCCGTGCCGCCGCGACGGGGGCTGCCTCGACGGGGGAGGGCGCCGGCCAGTCCGGCACCGTCCCGACCTCCAGCGATTCCGCGGCCGCCGCACCCGCGGCCCCGGCGATGGCGGATGTCGCCGCGAACGCCGCCGAGGTCCCGAACGCCCAGCTGCCCTGGATCCTGGCCGCCATCGGCGTGCTCGGCCTGATCGTCTCGGGCCTGTGGTTCCTTGTGATCCGCCGCCGCGAGCGCGGGGAGGCGTGATGCCCTATGGCAGATGAGAAACGTGCCGACGCCCGCGTCCACCCGGGCGCCGAGGCGGGTGCCGAGGCCGCTCCCGCAAGGACCGGCCAGCGCCGTGCCGTCGCGGTGCTTGCGCTCGCCTCCGCGGCGCTCATCGTCGCGGCGGTCGCCCTCGCCCTCGCGCTTCCGGGCGGCGCCCCGTCGCTTGGCGGTCTCTGGGAGACGACCGCTCCGGGCTCCGCCCCGGTGATGTCAGGTTCCGCCGATGCGGCGGGCCAGGGGTCCGGCTCTGTGGCCGAGGCCTCCGCCCCGGGCCCGGCCGCATCCGGCGACGCCTCCGCGGCCGCGCCCGCCGCGGCGGGGGACGAGGGCGCGCCCGCGAGCGCCCCTGCGGACGACGGGGGCGCCGCGTCGGGCGGCTCCGGCCCCGCGCCCGCGTCCCCGGGCGCATCGGCCTCCGGCGGGGGAACGGCCGCGCCCGGCGCGGGAGCGTCCGCCTCCGGCGGTGCCACCGGCCCCTCGGCTCCGACCGCCCCGGACACCGTCACCGTAACGATCTCGGTGAGCGCGCGGGCGGCGGGCGGCGGCACGCTCGCGAGCACCTCCCTCACCTTCGAGCGCGGGGCAACGGCCTACGACGCCCTCATGGGCACCGACCTCTCGGTGAGCTCAGAGAACACCGTGTACGGCATCTACGTGCGTGCGATCGGCGGGTACGCCGCCTCCGGGTCGAGCGGGTGGATGTACGCCGTCAACGGGAGCGAGCCGAACACCTCGGCGGCAAACTACGTCCTCGAGGACGGGGATGCTGTCTCCTGGTACTACTCCGCCTGACGCCGTTTGAGTCCGGCACCTGAGCGGGCCGCCCCGCCTCCGCGATCGGAGGCGGGGCGGCCCGTTTCCATGTCGGCCGTCCGTTCGCGCCTGCAGCGCGCGATCACGCCTGCGGCCTCGCCACGCACGTAACGAACCGCTTCCGTGGTCAAAAACCGCGTTAATCGTTATTTCCGCGCCCACGCGACGGCGGGCGAACGGCCATGCGCACAGAGTTAGATATGCAATCTCGGTCGAACCCTGCCATTACCGGCCCCGAATGGTCCCATACCGCCTTAAAAGGCCCCACGGCCCCGTTAAAAACACCGATTAACGCGATTTTTGACCACAGATGCGCCTCCGCGCGTGAATCCGCCCGCGCGCGGCCTCCGAAGCACACCGTTCGTGCCCTTTGCGCGGAGAAATGATGGCAAACCTTACATTTTCTTAACCTTCTGCCTATAGTGTGGCAGCCCGAAAGATGACAAAGGAGTCACGTGAGCACCTTGCGGATGCACATAGACCAGCCCGGCGCGAGGCGCTTCGGCCGGTTCGCCCTGGTGGGCCTCACGTCCCTGGCGATCGAATACGCCCTGCTCATCATGTTCGTCGAGCGCTACGGCATGAACTACCTCGCCGCGACCACGGTGTCCTTCCTGGCGGGCGTCGTCGTGAACTACTTCCTGTCGGTGCGCTACGTCTTCTCGCATCGCGACGACATCAGCCGCCGCCGCGAGTTCACGATCTTCGCGATCCTCTCGGCCGTGGGCCTCGCCATGAACGGCCTGTACATGTTCGTGGGCGTGCAGCTCCTGAACATGGGCTACCAGCTCATGAAGGTCGTGTCCACCTTTTTCGTCACCTGGTACAACTACTTCAGCCGCCGCCGCTTCCTCGGCAGCGACGCCTAGCGGTCGCGCGTCGGCACGAGGCCGGTCCGGTAGGCGTCGAGCAGGCGCCGCAGGTCGTTGATCTGTTCGCGGATCTCATCACCCGTGTCCGTCTCGCTCACCATGATCCGCCGCTCGACCGGGGCGAAGAAGTCCGTCTCACTCTCGATGTCCATGTTCCGCGCGAGGGCGTCCTCCACGCTCCTGAACGCCTCGTGCGCCTTCAGGCGCATCCCGCGCGAGCTGTAGATCAGCGTGTATCCCGCGATGCCAGTCTTGGGGTGGTAGGCGCTGCAGAAGCCGCCGTCGATCACGAGCAGGCGCCCGTTCGCGCGGATCGGGGTCTCGCCGCGCTTCGTCTTGACCGGCGTGTGCCCGTTGATGATGTGCCCGCCCTCCGGCGAGAGCCCGAACTCGCGCATGATCCGGTCGCAGGGACCCTCCTCGCGCGTGAGGGTGAAATAGGGGTCCATCGGCTCCGCCCAGGTGGAGGTGTCCTCGATGTAGGACCGCTCGAAGGTCTTCACCAGCCGCCCGCTCACCGGCGACTTGAACCCGATCCAGAGGTACCACATCCAGTCGAGGGCCTCGCGGTCCCGCCCGCGGCCGCGCCAGGCGCGCCGGGCCATCTCGTCGCAGAAGTCGAGGTAGGCGCGGCCCGAGAGGCAGGCGTCCCCGCAGCGGACGGACGTGAAGGTGCCGTCCTCGTTCATCGGCACGCAGCCGTGGAAGAGCAGGTTGCCGTTGCAGGTGAGGTAGATCGACCCGTGCCGGTAGAGGAAGTCGACATGGCGGCGCAGGTGGTCGCTGTCGAGGAACTCGCACACGAGCTTGTCCACGATCCGCTGCTCGTCGGCCGTGAGCGCGTAGGGGTCCGCCGCATCGAGGGTGGGGAAGTCGCGCGTGAGCATCGGCCAGGCGCGCCCGTCGTCGAGCACCACCGTCCCCGCCTCGGTGTCCACGCGCTCGAGGAGGAGCCGGTCGGCCATGTCCCATTCGGGGTGGCGGCGGATGAGCTGTCCCTCGAGCTTGAACAGCAGCGCGTCGACGGCCTTGATGAGGGGCGTGATGGGCTCGCCGGCCCGGTAGGTGACGTCGGCGAAGGCCACGAGCTCGCGCAGGGAGATCCCGTAGTCGTTCTCGAGGATCTCGAAGTTGCCGTAGCGCAGGTTGTTCCGGAGCACCGTGACGATGCAGGCGGGCTCGCCGGCGGCGGCGCCCATCCAGAGCATGTCGTGGTTCCCCCATTGGATGTCGAGCTTCCCCTGGCGGGTGAGGAGGCTGTCCATGATCTTCGACGAGCCGCCGCCGCGGTCGTACACGTCGCCCACGAGGTGCAGGTGGTCCACGGCGAGCCGCTTGATGAGGTCGGCGAGCGAGCAGATGAAGTCCTCGATCGCGTCGGTCTCCAGGATGCTCGAGATGATGCGGTCGTGGTAGCGCACGCGGTAGTCGCTCTCGTCGGGATGCGTGTGCAGGAGCTCGTCGATGATGTAGGCGTAGTCGCGCGGGATGGCCTTCCTGACCTTCGAGCGGGTGTAGCGGCTCGAGAGGGCGCGCGCCACGGTGATGAGGTGGCCGAGGGTCGTCCGGTACCAGGTGGGGGAGTCCGCGCGCTGGGCCCGCGTGAGGCGGAGCTTCTCGTGCGGGTAGTAGATGAGCGTGCACAGATCCGCCCGGTCGCGCGCGCCCCCCGTCTCGCCGAGGACGAACTCGACGTGCTCGCGGATGTCGCCCGAGCAGTTGTTCAGGATGTGCATGAACGCCTCGTACTCGCCGTGCAGGTCGCTCATGAAGTGCTCGGTGCCCTTGGGCAGGTTCAGGATGGCCTGCAGATTGATGATCTCGGTGAAGACGGATTGCTCGGTGGGGAACTGCTGGGACAGGAGCGTCAGGTACTTCAGGGTCTGCGCGGAAGTGTCCGGTTGGGCCATGGATGCGTCCTCCTCGATGCCGATGGGCTCGCGCGAGCAGATGGGCATGAGTATGGGCGGCGGGTGCGAAGACGGTGTGGAGGGGCCGCGGGCGTTCTGCGAGCGGTCGCTCGCAGCCGATGACAGGCCCGCCCGCCGCGACGGTGGGTGCCGCGAATGCGTATACTGGGCTCTTGCCCAGGCGGCCGCCCGTGCGCCGCCGCGACGAGCTGAGGAGGTTCCATGGACGCCTGCGATCGGCAAGGGCGCCGCGATGCGCGCGTCGCCGTGATCGTCCCCTGCTACAACGAGGAGCCCACGGTCGAGCGCGTGGTGGCCGACTTCCGCCGCTCCCTGCCCGGAGCCGAGATCTGGGTCTTCGACAACAACTCGACCGACCGCACCGCCGAGCTCGCCCGCGCCGCCGGCGCCCGCGTGGCCGCGGAGCCGCGCCAGGGCAAGGGCAACGTGGTCCGTCAGGCCTTCCGGACCGTCGACGCCGACGTCTACCTGCTCGTGGACGGCGACGACACCTATCCTGCCGAGGCCGCGCCCGCCCTCGTGGCGCCCGTCCTCGCGGGCGAGGCCGACATGGTGGTGGGGGACCGCATGGCGAGCGGCGCCTACGCCAGAGAGAACAGCCGCGCCTTCCACGGGTTCGGCAACGACCTCGTGCGTGCGATGATCCGTTGGATCTACGGGTACTCCTTCGGCGACGTCATGACCGGCTACCGGGCGCTCTCCCGCGCCTTCGTGCGTACCTTCCCCGTGCTCTCCGAGGGCTTCCAGATCGAGACCGAGCTCTCCATCCATGCCGTCGACCGCCGCTGGCGCATCGCGCACGTGCCCGTAGCCTACCGGGACCGGCCGGCGGGCTCCGTCTCCAAGCTCGACACCGTCGGTGACGGCGCGGCGGTCCTCGGCGCGATCGCCTCGCTCTTCAAGAACTACCGCCCGCTCAAGTTCTTCTGCCTGGTCGCGCTCATCCTCGGCCTCATCGGGCTCGCCCTCGGCGTGCCGGTGGTGATCGAGTTCCTCGAGACGGGCCTCGTGCCGCGCCTGCCCACGGCGGTGCTCGCGGTGGCCTTCGAGTTCCTCGCGGGCCTCTCGCTCGCGACGGGCCTCATCCTCGACACGGTCGCGAAGGTCGATCGCAAGGCCTGGGAGCTCGAGGTCTACCGGGTTCTCGACGAGGAGCGCCGCCCGCCGCGCGCCGCGATGGGGGAGTGAGGCGGATGGGTTCGCTGATTCGGCAGATGGGGAAGTTCGGCGTGGTCGGCGTCATCGCCTTCCTCGTGGACTACCTGCTCATGATCGCGCTGAAGGAGCTCGTTGGCGTCGACGCCGTGCTCGCGGCCGGCATCTCGTTCACCGTCTCGCTCATCGTGAACTACCTGCTCTCGATGAGCTTCGTCTTCGAGCGCCGGGGCGACATCACCCGCCGGCGCGAGTTCATCCTCTTCGTGATCCTCTCGACGGCCGGCCTCCTCATCAACGAGGCCTGCATGTGGGCGGGGACGGAGCTTGCCGCCGCAGACTACCGCCTGGTCAAGATCGGCGCCACGGCCGTGGTCATGGTGTGGAGCTTCTGGTCGCGGAAGCGCTGGCTGGAGGGCGGCCGGAAGGCGTGAGGACGCGTCCGGCACCTGCCCCTCGCGCCGCGGCCCCGGCCCGCTGCGCCCGGAGATGAAAACGGGCGCCCCGAGTGGGCGCCCTCATGAGGCGGGTGGGGTGCGCCATGGCGGATTCGAACCGTCGACCTTGGGATTAGAAGTCCCCTGCTCTATCCAACTGAGCTAATGGCGCATGCCGAATGATTATAGCGCATGCCGCAGAAGGGGCCGCGCGGCCCCGGGTTCTGCCGCCGCACAACCGCAGCTTATGAAATCGTTACCAAATTATGCTATCCTCGTGAGCGCGTCCGCCGCTCTGGAGCGGGCCGCATCGATACCAACTGATTGGAATAGGAGGACTGTATGGCAGATACGTTCGATATCATCGCAGCTACCGGATGTCCCACGGGTATCGCCCACACCTTCATGGCCAAGGAGGCCCTGGAGAAGGCCGCCGCCGAGCGCGGCCTCTCCATCAAGGTCGAGACCCATGGGCAGGTGGGCATCGAGAACGAGCTCACCCGCGCCGAGATCGCCGGGGCCCGCGCCGTCGTGGTCGCCGCCGACAAGGACGTCCAGGCCGAGCGCTTCGAGGGCAAGCCCCTCGTGAACGTCGCCGTCTCCAAGGCGCTCTCTGTCGAGTCCGCCGGCGCCCTCATCGACCGCGCGCTCGCCGCCAAGGGCGACGCCGCGGCCGCCGAGCGCGCCCAGGCCGAGCTCGCCGGCGGCGCCGACGAGAAGGAGTCGATCGGGCACCAGCTCTACCGCCACCTCATGAACGGCGTGTCCCACATGCTCGTCTTCGTCGTGGCCGGCGGTGTGCTCACCGCCGTGTCCTTCCTCTGGGGCATCACGAGCTTCGACTCGACCGCGGCCGACTACAACACGTTCGCGGCGATGCTCAAGACCATCGGCGGCATCGCGATGAACCTCATGGTCCCGGTCCTCGCGGCCTACATCGCTGAGTCCATCGGCAAGCGCCCGGCGCTCGTCCCCGGCTTCGTCGCCGGCATGATCGCCATCCAGGGCCTGCCCATCAACGCCGAGACCGGCCTCATCGACGCCGGCGGCTCGGGCGTGGGCTTCGGCTTCCTCGGCGGCATCGTCGGCGGCTTCCTCGCCGGCTACGTCGTCGTCCTCCTCGAGAAGCTCTTCGCCGGGCTGCCCGAGAACCTGAAGGGCCTGAAGGCCATCTTCCTCTATCCGCTGTGCTCGACCTTCATCGTCGGCCTCGCGATGCTCGGGATCTCCGGCCCCATGGCCGCCATCAACCAGGCCATGATGGACTTCCTGACCGGCCTCTCCGGTTCCGGCGCCATCGTCCTCGGCCTCGCCATCGGCTGCATGTGCGCCTTCGACATGGGCGGCCCGGTGAACAAGGCCGCCTACGTGACCGGCACCGCGATGCTCACCGAGGCGCTCGCCGCCGGCGTGGGCACCCCCACCTACGAGTTCGGCACCAACTTCATGGCCGCGGTCTCCGCCGCCTGCATCGTGCCGCCGCTCATCACCACCTTCGCCGTCGTGGTCGGCAAGAAGTACTTCAGCCAGGAGGACCACGACGCCGGCATCGTCAACCTGATCCTCGGCTGCACGCACATCACCGAGGGCGCCATCCCGTTCATGACGAAGAACATCTGGCCGGTCATGCCGATCATGATGATCGGCTCCTCGATCGGCGCGATCCTGACGATCATGTTCGGCGTGCACGACCCCGCGCCGCACGGCGGCTTCCTCGTGCTCCCTGTTGTCGATGGCGGCCTGCAGTGGGTCCTCGCTATCCTCGCCGGCACCGTTGTGGGCGGTATCCTCTTCGTGATCTTCAAGCGCTATGAGTACACGAGGAACCAGGCCGAGGCCGCTCCCGTGATCGAGGCCGCCGCCCCCGCCGCCGCCCCGGCTACGGTCGCCGCCCCTGCCGAGGCCGCTGCCCCCGCTTCTGTCGCCGCCGACACCGAAGGCTTCGTCAAGTCCGAGCTCGTCTTCTGCGGCCAGGACTTCGCCTCCCGCGACGAGGCGCTCTCCTTCGTCTCCAACGAGGCCGTGAAGGCCGGCGTCGCCACCGACGCCGACGAGCTCATGGCCGCCTTCCTGAAGCGCGAGGGCGAGGGCTCCACGGGCATGATGGACGGCTTCGCGATCCCGCACGCCAAGTCCGCCGCCGTCTCCGAGCCGGCCGTCATCGTCGTCAAGGACGACGCGGGCGTGGGCTCCTGGGACACCATGGACTCCCAGCCCGTGAACGTGGCGATCGCGCTCCTCATCCCCGACGCCGAGGCGGGCACCACCCACCTGAAGCTCCTCTCCAAGGTCGCCGAGGCCCTGATGGACGAGGACTTCCGCGCCAAGGTCAAGGGCGCCTCCGATCCGGCCGTCATCGCCGCGGCCATCAACGCCCGCCTCTCGTAAGGCGACGGGTCATCTCGACCGGTTTGCGGCCGGGGTCCGGAGACGGGCCCCGGCCGTTTCTCGGACGGCCCTGGCGCCCTCATGGCAATCTTTGTTCTGGATGGTTTTGTCCCGTGGATGCGCTAGAATGTGCGACGTACCGTATCGTGCGCGCGTGGTCTGCGGGCATGTAGTAAAGGAGACAAGTATGGTTTCGGATAAGGCAACCCTCGTCAACCCCCAGGGTCTTCACATGCGTCCGGCTGGCCTCTTCGCGTCCACCATGGGCAAGTTCGCCAGCGACGTGACCATCGTCGCCCCCGACAAGGAGGTCAACGGCAAGAGCCCCATGGCGCTCATGGCCGCCGGCATCCCCTGCGGCACCGAGGTCGAGGTCCGCTGCGACGGCGCCGACGAGCAGGAGGCCCTCGCCGCCGCCATCGAGCTCATCAAGAGCGGCCTGGGCGAGTAACCCACGGTGGCCTGATAGACAAAAGGTGTATGTGCGAAGGCGTCCGCTCATCGTGGGTGGGCGCCTTCTCTTACCATGTCCACAACATGGCGGCACGGACGCCATTGAGGAGAGGAATGGGAATGTACGAAGGAGTCAACGCATCCGAGGGCATCGGCATCGGCACCGTCATGGTCGCCGTCGATCCCGACCTGTCGTTCGAGCCCCGCACGGTCTCTGACCCGGCGGCCGAGAAGGAGCGCTACCAGGCGGCGCTCGGCGTCTTCTGCGAGAAGACCCAGGCCCAGGCCGACCACATGAAGGTCGCGGTGGGCGAGGCCGAGGCCGAGATCATGTCCGGCCACATCCTGCTCGCCCAGGATCCCGGCATGACCGACCAGATCAACGGCATGATCGACGGCGGAACCTGCGCCGAGCAGGCCCTCGTCGAGACGAGCACGATGTTCGAGAACATGTTCCTCTCGATGGACGACGAGATGTTCCGCCTGCGCGCGGCCGACATCGCCGACATCCGCACCGGCATCCTGGCGGAGCTCCTCGGCAAGGAGGTCATCGACCTCTCCGTCCTGCCCGAGAACACGGTCATCGCCGTGCACGACCTGACGCCCTCCATGACCGCCACGATCGACAAGGAGCACGTCGCCGGCATCGTCACCGAGACGGGCGGCCGCACCTCGCACTCGGCGATCATCGCCCGCGCCCTCGAGATCCCCGCGGTCCTCTCGATCCCCGGCATCTGCTCCGCCCTCGAGAACGGCATGGCCTGCATCGTTGACGGAACGGCCGGCAAGGTCATCGCGAGCCCCGACGAGGCGACCCGCGCCGAGTACGCCGAGCGCGCCGGCGCCCTCGCCGCCGAGAAGCAGGCCCTGGAGGCCTTCCGCGGCAAGGAGAGCCTGACGGCCGACGGGATCAAGAAGATCGTCGCCGCCAACATCGGCAGCCCCGACGACGTCGAGGCCGCCCTCGCGCACGACGCCGAGGCGATCGGCCTCTTCCGTTCCGAGTTCCTCTTCATGGACGCCAAGGAGCTCCCCTCCGAGGAGGACCAGTTCCAGGCCTACAAGAAGGTCGCCGAGGCCCTGAAGGGCGCGCCGGTCATCATCCGCACCCTCGACGTGGGCGGCGACAAGGCGATCCCGTACCTCAACATGGCCCCCGAGGAGAACCCCTTCATGGGCTACCGCGCCGTGCGCTACTGCCTCGACAACGCCGAGGAGTACAAGGTCCAGCTCCGCGCCCTCTTGCGCGCGAGCGCCTTCGGCGACGTGAAGATCATGGTTCCGCTCGTCACCTGCGTCGAGGAGATCCGCCAGGTCAAGGCACTCGTCGAGGAGTGCAAGGCCGAGCTGGCCGCCGAGGGGGTCGCCTTCAACGCCGACATCGAGGTCGGCATCATGATGGAGACGCCGGCGGCCGCGAACATCGCCGACCTGCTGGCGCGCGAGTCCGCGTTCTTCTCCATCGGCACGAACGACCTCACGGGCTACACGATGGCCGCCGACCGCGGCAACGACCGCGTGGGCTACCTCTACAGCTGGTATTACCCGGCGGTGCTGCGCTCGATCAAGAACATCATCGAGAGCGGCGTGGCCGCGGGCATCATGGTGGGCATGTGCGGCGAGGCCGCGGCCGACCCGCTGCTCGACCCGCTGCTGATCTCCTGGGGCATGGAGGAGTTCTCCATGTCGGCCCCGAGCATCCTGCGCGCCCGCAAGACCCTCTCCCAGTGGACGAAGGCCGAGGCCGACGAGCTCGCCGAGCGCGCCCTCGCCTGCGCCACCGCCGAGGAGGTCAAGGCCGTGCTCGAGGCGGCCGCCCGCTAAGGGTTCGCTCGCATTCGGGACCGCGGCTCCACCCGCGGTCCCGTATCCATAGACGCTAGATTTTGGAGGCAAGCATGTTCTACACACTGACTGCCAACCCCGCGGTCGACATGACGACCTCGTGCGTGGGCCTCGAGCCCGACGAGAACGTCCGCACCACGGGAGCGAGCTACACGGCCAACGGCAAGGGCCTCGACGTGAGCTACGCCCTCAAGAAGTTCGGCATCGACTCCGTCGCCCTCGGGTTCTTCGCCGGCTTCACCGGCAAGTTCATCGTCGAGGAGACCATGAACCTCGGCTGCCTCTGCCGCCCGGTCTGGATCGACGGCATCACGCGCATCAACTGCTACATCAACGACGGCGAGCACGAGTACGGCATCCTGAACCCGGGTCCGGCCCTCACGCGCCAGAGCGAGGAGGAGCTCTACCGCATCCTCGACACCGCCGGCGACCTCGACTGCCTCGTGGTCTCGGGCTCCCTGCCGCCGAAGGCCTCCAAGGACTTCCTCGACAAGGTCATGGAGCACGCCCAGGCGCGCGGCGCCGAGGTGGTCCTCGACCTCTCCAGCTCCAAGCTGCGCGAGCTCGCTCACAAGAAGCCGCTCCTCATCAAGCCGAACCATCATGAGATGGAGGAGATCTACGGCATCAAGATCGACACGGACGACGACGCTCGGCGCGCCCTCGCCCTCGCGCACGAGTCCGGCGTGCAGAACGTGCTGCTCACGATGGGCAGCCGCGGCAGCGCCTACTTCTCCAACGGCGAGGACATCTGGTACGCCAAGCGCGAGTTCAACATCAAGCTCGTCTCGTCGGTCTGCGCCGGCGACTGCACGCTCGCGGCCTTCATCAACAAGTGGTTCAAGGACCGCGACAACGTCGAGGAGGCGCTGAAGCTCGCGCTCGCCACCGGCGCCAACGTCGCGGAGAGCCAGGGCCTCGGCGACTTCGGCCATGTGGACGAATACAGCAAGCGCATCGCGGTGCGCAAGCTCGAGCGCGCCTAGCACGCCGCTTGCAGGGGCCGTCCCGCGTGGGGCGGCCCTTCGCGTTCCCGCACCATCAGCATCCGGCCCCGGGAGGTATCCCATGATCTACACGCTGACCGCGAATCCTGCGATCGATTACAACATCGCGAGCGACGGCCTCGAGCCGAACCGCGTGACCCGTACCCGCGACGCCGTCTACACCCCGAACGGCAAGGGCCTGAACGTGAGCTTCACGCTCGACCACTACGGGGTCCCCACGACGATCCTCGGCTTCTTCGCCGGCTTCTCCGGCCGCTTCATCGTCGAGGGCGCCGAGGCGCTCGGCGTGCCCGTCAAGCCTGTCTGGACCCGTGGCATCACCCGCGTGAACGTCTTCCTGAACGCCGGTCCCGACACCGAGTACAACATGGTGAACGCCGGCGCCGCCGTGACCCCTGAGAACGAGGCGGACATGTACGAGCTCATCGAGGGCCTCGACGACCTCTCCTGCCTCGTCATCTCCGGCTCCCTGCCGCCGCACACCTCCGAGGACTTCCTGAACGAGGTCATCGCCCGCGTCAAGGCGAAGGGCGCCGAGTTCGTCCTCGACATCTCCTCGCCCAAGCTCGCCGAGCTCGTGGCCGAGGGCCCGCTGCTCATCAAGCCGAACGACGACGAGCTCCGCGACATCTTCGGCATCGAGGTCGACGGCGAGGACGACGCCTCGGTCGTGGCGGCCATGCGCGAGCTCCACGGCCGCGGCGTGAAGAACGTGCTCCTCACCCTCGGCGGCGCGGGCGCCTACTTCTCGAACGGCGAGCACATCTGGTTCTCGAAGCGCACCTTCGACGTGAACCTCGTCTCCACGGTCTGCGCCGGCGACTCCTCGCTCGCGGCCTTCCTCTCCGTGTGGCACGACGACCCGGCCAAGGTCGAGGAGGCGCTCACGCTCTCCATGGCCACGGGCGCCAACGTGGTCGAGTGCCCGGGCCTGGGGGATTTCGCCCGCGTCGAGGAGTACAAGAAGGGCATCCTCGTGCGTCAGGTCGCCTAACGGCGGCGCCCCCGCGCCCCGCATCCCGCGCGCCTGCGGCTTTTGTGTCCGCGGCCGCGGGTGTTTCATAGCGCTCCCGGACGGGTAGGCTCGTGAGTATCCGAGTCCACCCGTCCGTTCTTTAAGGAGCACCCATGAGCTCATCGCAAGCCATCCCCGCATCCGTGACGAAGCGCGCCCACGACGCCATCGCGCGAAGCCGCGCCGACCTCCTCGCCCGGAACGCCACCACGGCCGCGGGCGTGCGCGCCGCCGCCCGCGACGTCGACGCCGCGGCGGCCGCCACCACGACCTTCGACATCCAACTCGAGCAGGGCGAGCCCACCAACCAGAAGCGCTCCGGGCGCTGCTGGATGTTTGCGAGCCTGAACACCATGCGCTTCCGCATCATGAAGAAGCTCGGCGTGAAGACCTTCGAGCTCTCCCAGGCCTATCCGCTGTTCTGGGACAAGTACGAGCGCACGAACTGGTTCTTCGAGAACGTGATCGCGAGCGCCGCCGAGCCGCTCGAGGGCCGCGAGCTCGCCTTCCTGCTCTTCGACCCGCTCTGCGACGGCGGCCAGTGGGATATGTTCCGCAGCCTCGTGAAGAAGTACGGCGTCGTGCCGAAGGAGGCCATGCCCGAGACGGCGTCCTCCTCCAACACCGGCGACCTCAACAAATACCTGACCCGCTACCTGCGCGGCGGGGCCAAGCGCCTGCGCGACGCCGTCTCCGCGGGCGCGGGCTCCGATGAGCTCCAGGCGCTCAAGGAGGAGCTGCTCGAGGGCGTCTACCGCTTCCTCGTGATCTGCCTCGGCGAGCCGCCCGCGTCCTTCGACGTCCGCATCCGCGACGAGAAGAACGAGCTCAAGGCCTCGGGCACCTACACGCCGCAGGAGTTCTTCCGCGAGTTCGTCGACATGGACCTTGACGCCTACATCTCGATCATCAACGCGCCCACGGCCGATAAGCCCTTCATGCGCTCGTACTCGGTGAAGTACCTCGGCAACGTGATCGAGGACGGCGGCGTGCGCTACGTGAACCTGCCGATCGAGGCGCTCCGCCGCGTGGCCGTGGCCCAGCTGAGGGACGGCCTGCCGGTCTGGTTCGGATCCGACGTCGACCAGGGGTTCCTCCGCGACGACGGCGTGCTCGACCCGGCGGCCCTCGATGTGGACGCCCTCTTCGACCTGCCGATCGAGGCGGGGCTCGACAAGGCCGCGCGCCTTGACTACGGCGAGTCGCTCATGACGCACGCGATGACGATCCAGGGCGTGAACCTCGACGCGGACGGCGAGCCCACGC
Source organism: Collinsella sp. (assembly GCA_034102905.1). Classification (GTDB taxonomy): domain Bacteria; phylum Actinomycetota; class Coriobacteriia; order Coriobacteriales; family Coriobacteriaceae; genus Collinsella. Next base: position 30,390 of record JAXEGS010000017.1, read on the forward strand.
GCTGGCGCATCGAGAACAGCTGGGGCGAGGACCACGGCAAGAAGGGCTACGACATCGGTTCGGCCACGTGGTTCGACGAGTACGTCTACCAGGTCGTCGTCGATAAGAAGTACCTGACGGCCGAGGAGCTCGCGGCCTATGAGAGCACGCCCATCGAGCTCGCTCCCTGGGACCCGATGGGCGCTCTCGCGTAAGGCCCCGTGTCCATATCTGAACCCGACCGCGGCGGGGGGGGGGGGGGGGGGG
>JAXEGS010000018.1:0-36195 GCA_034102905.1 Collinsella sp.
TGCTCATGCTCAGGTGCGGCGACTGCCAGCCCCAGCTCCCGGGTCGCCCGGTGAAGGCGAGGAAGAAGGGCGTGAAGGGAGCGAAGAGCGTTGCTGCCTAGGCTAGCCCCTTGTCACACAAACTACCGAAGCCTCAAAAAACCCGGCCCACCATGAGGCGGACCGGGTCTGCACGCGATGTGTTTGCGGCGTTACTCAGCCATGAAGTCACGCTGGACGGCGGCGTCAACCTTGACGCCCGGGCCCATCGTGGAGGACACGGAGATGCTCTTGACGTAACGGCCCTTAGCGGACGCGGGCTTCACGCGAAGGATCTCGGTGTAGAGGGCGGCGTAGTTCTCGACGAGCTTCTGATCGTCGAAGGAGACGCGGCCCACGGGGACGTGGCAGATGCCGTAGCGGTCGGCGCGGTACTCGACGCGACCGGCCTTGAGCTCAGAGACCATCTTGGCGACGTCCATGGTCACGGTGCCGAGCTTGGGGTTCGGCATGAGGCCGCGGGGGCCGAGGATCTTACCGATGCGACCGACCTTGGCCATCATGTTCGGCGTGGCGATCGCGGCGTCGAAGTTGATCTCGCCGCCCTGAATCGCGGCCACGAGCTCGTCGGAGCCGATGACGTCGGCGCCGGCCTCCTCGGCCTCACGGGCCTTCTCGCCCTCGGCGAAGACGGCCACGCGCACGGACTTGCCGGTGCCGTGGGGCAGGGAGATGGAGCCGCGGATGTTCTGATCGGCCTTGCGGGTGTCGATACCCAGACGGAAGTGGACCTCGACGGTCTCGTCGAACTTGGCGTGAGCGGCGTCCTTGACGAGCTTCACCGCCTGGAGCGGGGTGTACACGGCGGCGCGATCGATCTTCTCGGCCGCGGCGCGGTAGTTCTTGCCATGCTTCTGTGCCATAGCGATTACCTCCTGTGGTGCAAGCGGGCGTGCTGCCCTTCCACATCAGGCGCGGTCGCCGAATGCGACTGCGCGGTTACCCTGGTGAGCGCCGAGCTACTCGGCGATGGTCACGCCCATGGAACGGGCGGTGCCGGCCACGATCTTCTTGGCGGCGTCGATGTCGTTGGCGTTGAGGTCGGGCATCTTGATCTCGGCGATCTTGGTGAGCTGCTCATCGGTAAGCTGGCCGACCTTGACGCTGTGCGGCGTGGCGGAGCCGCCCTTGAGCTTGAGCTCCTTCTTGATCAGGTGAGCCGCCGGCGGGGTCTTGGTGACGAAGTCGAAGGTGCGATCCTCGTACACGGTGATCTCGACGGGGATGATGTCGCCCATCTTGTCCTGCGTGGCGGCGTTGAAGGCCTGGCAGAACTGCATGATGTTGACCTGGGCGGCACCGAGGGCGGGGCCGACCGGGGGAGCCGGGTTGGCCTGACCGGCCTGGATCTGGAGCTTGATGACGGTGGCAACCTTCTTATCAGCCATGTCATGTCCTTTCAAACACGTGCGTGTGAACTTGCTATAGCGCAAGCGCCCTTCCCTCAAGAAGCACGCTCTCCGGTGAGCGGCCGGAGGCGTTAAGGGTCGCGCGCGAGGCGGCGGGGAATCGTTAGGCGATGACCTCGATCTGGTCGAACGTGAGCTCGACCGGGGTCTCGCGACCGAAGATGAGAAGAGAGACCTTGATCTTGCCTGCCTCGGCGTTGACCTCGGAGACCTGGCCGTCGAAGCCGGCGAGCGGGCCGCTCGTGACGCGGACGGAGGTGCCCACCTCGAGGCTCACAGCCGTGCGCTTCGGGGCATCGCCCTTATCGGACTTCCGCATCATCTTGTTGTACTCATCGCGGGAGAGCGGCGCGGGCTTGCCGTTGGCACCGAGGAACCCGGTGACACCCGGCGTGTTGCGCACGCAGGTCCAGGCGTCGTCGTCCATCTCCATGCGGACGAGGACGTAGCTCGGGAAGATCTTGGCGTCCTTGACCTCGCGCTTGCCACCCTCTTTGATCTCGGTGACGCGCTCGGTGGGAATCTGGATATCGAAGATGCGGTCCTGCATCCCCATGGTCTCAATGCGGTGCTCGAGATCAGCCTTGACCTTGTTCTCGTAGCCCGAATAGGTGTGAACGATGTACCAGCGCTTGGACATGTTACCCCCTCAGGCTGGAGAAGAGGACCAGCCCCTGGCTGATGACGACATCGAGCAGGGCGATGACGACACCCACGACAACGAGGGAGACGCACACCGCGACGGAGTAGTTGATGAGCTCCTTCTTGCTGGGCCACACGACCCGACGCATCTCGGAGCGCACGCTCGAGAAGTACCCGCGCACGCGCGCGAGGAACCCGGGCTTGCCCTTCTTCGTCTTCGTCTTGTTGGCCATCGCTCAAACCTCCGGCGTTTCCGCCTAATCCGTAGAAACCGTAAGCCTCCGGAGAGGCTTACGGATGAATGACTGGCACGCCAGGAAGGACTCGAACCCTCAACACTCGGTTTTGGAGACCGATGCTCTACCAATTGAACTACTGGCGTGTGAGATGTGGGAGACTAACGCGTCTCCTTGTGCACCGTATGCTTGTGGCACCAAGGGCAGTACTTTTTGATCTCCATGCGGTCGGGCTGGTTAGCCTTGTTCTTGGTCGTCGTATAGTTACGACGCTTGCAGTCCGTGCATGCGAGTGTAACCTGTGTACGCATTAATCCTCCTGTAGACAATCACTGCCAAACGTCTGTCGCTGACAGCGCGGTTGTAGACAATATCAGGTGGCGGGGTTTCTTGTCAACATATACAACCCAAGAGCTGCCCCTTTGACAAAACCACCACGTATGTGTGGGAGGACGCGGACGCTCCCCCAACAGAAAGCCCGGCACCTGCGAGAGGTGCCGGGCTTAGAGCAACCGTTACCGGTTAGGGGCGAGCTTAGGCCTCGATCTTGGAGACGATGCCGGAACCCACGGTGTGGCCGCCCTCGCGGATAGCGAAGCGCAGGCCCTCCTCCATGGCGATCGGGTGGATGAGCTCGGCCTCGATCGTCACGTGGTCGCCGGGCATGGCCATCTCGGTGCCCTCGGGCAGCTTGATGGTGCCGGTCACGTCCGTGGTGCGGAAGTAGAACTGCGGACGATAGTTGGAGAAGAACGGGGTGTGACGGCCACCCTCCTCCTTGGTGAGGACGTAGATCTCAGCGGAGAACTTGGTGTGCGGGGTCACGGAACCCGGCTTGCAGAGAACCTGGCCGCGCTCGATGTCCTCGCGCTTCACGCCACGGAGCAGGATGCCGACGTTGTCGCCAGCCTCGCAGAAGTCCATGGACTTGCGGAACATCTCGATGCCGGTGGCGACGGAGTTGGAGGTCTCCTTGATGCCGACGATCTCGACCGGGTCGTTGAGGCGGAGCTCGCCGCGCTCGACACGACCGGTGGCGACGGTACCACGGCCGGAGATGGTCATGGTGTCCTCGACGGCCATCAGGAACGGCTTCTCGTTGTCACGATCGGGCGTCGGGATGTACTCGTCGACGGCGTTCATGAGCTCGCGGATGGCGTCCATCCACTTGGCCTCGCCGTTGAGGGCGCCGAGGGCGGAGCCGCGGATGACGGGGATATCGTCTCCGGGGAACTCGTACTCGGAGAGGAGCTCACGGGTCTCCATCTCAACGAGGTCGATGAGCTCGTCGTCGTCGACCATGTCGCACTTGTTCAGGAAGACGACGATGTAGGGGACGCCGACCTGACGGGCGAGCAGGATGTGCTCGCGGGTCTGGGCCATCGGGCCGTCGGTGGCGGCGATGACGAGGATGGCGCCGTCCATCTGAGCGGCACCGGAGATCATGTTCTTGACGTAGTCGGCGTGGCCGGGGCAGTCAACGTGGGCGTAGTGGCGGTTGACCGTCTCGTACTCGACGTGGGAGACGGAGATGGTGATGCCGCGCTCGCGCTCCTCGGGAGCCTTGTCGATGTTCTCGAAGGCGGTGAAGTCTGCCTTGCAGCCCTCGGTCTCGGAGAGAACCTTGGTGATGGCCGCCGTCAGGGTCGTCTTGCCGTGATCGACGTGGCCGATGGTGCCGATGTTAACATGCGGCTTAGTGCGCTCGAACTTTTCCTTGGCCATAAAGCCCTCCTTCGTAAAGGTCGTCCCCTTTTTGGGACCTTGCCTTCTAACCCTAAGTGGCCCGCTCGGAGATCCGAATGAGCCACTTTAGTTACCTGGTAGCGGTGACTGGATTCGAACCAGTGACGCCACGGGTATGAACCGTGTGCTCTAACCAACTGAGCTACACCGCCGAACTGGAGCCTGCGACCGGACTTGAACCGGTGACCTCTTCGTTACCAACGAAGTGCTCTACCGACTGAGCTACACAGGCACTTATACGGGTGGGAGCGCAAGGATTCGAACCTTGGTAGGCAGAGCCAACGGGTTTACAGCCCGTCCCCATTAACCACTCGGGCACACTCCCATGTCGTACAAGACTCGCGTTCGTTCCAGCACGGAGGCGCCGGCTCGCTCGCAAGCAGGAGAATAGTACGACGCGATACCGGGGCCTGTCAATACAAACTGTCTAACACACGCCCTCGGGCGTATCTCACTGCGCGCAACCTCCATAAGCTGTGCTTTAGTTAGATGGAGAGGCCCAGTTCGGAGGTGGGCGGGCGTGCTCGGGGCACCGGTGCCGCGTCGGTCGCGGTCCGCGGAGCCGACGGCGCGGGATCGAGGCGGATTCAGATCCCGTTTCCTAACAGAAACGGCCCTCGTTGCGACGGGATGCGTGAGGAAACGGGATCCGAACGCCGCGCCGCGGGCCTCACGCTGATGGCCGGCAACGTGGCTCGCCCGTTCGGCCGCGGGCCGCCGCCCACGCACGCAGCAACCACGCTCCTCACCCGCGGAGCAGCACCTCGAGCACCGCCGCGGCCGCCTCGGGTGGATAGCGCAGCATCGTCCCCTCGCTCTCCCGCCCCGTCTTGGCGTCGCGGAAGTGCTCCCGGCTCTCGACGATCCCGACCGACCGGCCCGCCTGCGTGGCGCGCCAGGCGCCATCCGCCTTCTCGATGAGGCCCGCGCGGACGAGGGCCCGGTTCGCGGCGGCCGCGGTCCTGACGCCCTCCGGGAGCTCCTCGCCCTCCTGCCGCCAGGCCTTGAGGAGCGCCGTGATGCCGGGATGGCGGAGATCGGAACTCGCCGGGGCGTCGAGCTCGAGCGCCTTCCCCTGCGCGGGATCGCCCACGATGAGTGCCGGAGCGTCCGCCCTCCCGCGCATGACCTCGTCGAGCAGGTCCTCAATGGTCGCACGGCCCGCAGGCGCATCGGCGCCCAGCTCGCGCGCCTCATGGTCGGTGGTGCCGTCCGTGGGGAGGCGCAGGAGAATGAAGGAGGGCGCGGTCACGGGGTCCTCCCCGCACGCCTCGTTCCCCCTGAGCACGCGCCCGCCGAGCGCCACGGCGATCGCGTCCTTCAGCCGGTCGTTCTCCTGGCGGTGCGCGAGGCCCGCGAGCTCGCGGTCCAAGGCCTCCTCATCCCGACGCTTGCGCGGGGCGCGGTGGAGCTCGCCATCCACCTCGATGAAGAGAACGGCGCGGCCCGTCTGTTCCTCGAAGATGGCCAGGTCGAAGTGGGAGTCACCGGCCAGGAACACCCGTGCGCGATCCCAGGGCACCTCCTCCCCCGCCACGCGCACCCCACCGAGCGCCCGCCATCTGGCCTCGAGCACCTGCTCGTCCATGAAGTCGCCGCAGACGCGCACGGGAAGCTCGCGCCGGACCGTAAGGCCGCGGCCGGCCAGGTCCATCGCCCCGACGGCGCGGATGAGGGCGATCTCGGGCGCCGAGGGGGAGGCGCCGGGGCGCAGGCCGAGCTCCTCGCGGATGCGCGGGGCGGCGTCGAACACCGATCGGATGGCCGAGCGGTGGAAGCCGAAGGCGTGCTCGCTCACGGGGAACCCCCGGGGCTCCCCCGCCGGCCGCGCATCGCCCGTGCGGTCGCGCACGTAGTCGATGAGCCGCTGCAGGAAGCGCTCGCGCTCGGCGCGGCGGGCGCGCTCCTCCTCGGGAAGCTCTCCCGCCATGTTCTCGATGGGCGACACCACCCGTCCGGCACCCACGAGCGCCGCCTGCGTCTCGGGGCTCATGAGGCAGGTGGACACGATGATGACGAGCTCGCGGCGGGCGCGGGAGACCGCGACGTTGATGAGCGGCTTCGCCTCCGTCCACGGCCACTCCCAGGCGCCGTCCTCCCCAGGCAGGAGGTAGACGATGTCGTACTCCTGGCCCTGGGACTTGTGGATCGTGAAGGTGGGGATCTGCCGCGCCGCGGTGGGGTCCTCGGGGGCGGACGTCCCCTCCATGCCCATGGCGTGGCCGGCAAGGCCGCCCTCCTCGGAGATGCGGCGCTCGAGGGCGGCGAGGAGGCCGCGATAGGGCGAGAGGACGCAGACGCTGAGCGCGGGGTCAGCGATCAACCTCTCCCTGAGCTCGGGCCACTCCTCGCGCATGAAGATCTCGATCTGCCGTGCGTTCGTGCGCGTGAGCCGCTTCGGCGGGCGCTTCCCCCGCCGCGGGGCGGTGGGGGCCATGATCGTGGGCTCGCAGTAGTTCCCCTCGAACCAGCGGACGCGGATGGGCGTCGCCACCTCCCGGTCATAGGAGGGGGTCTTGACGGACAGCGCGTTGCCGCCCGGCCGGTAGACCTGCTCGTCGCAGAACGAGATGATCCCGGGATGGCAGCGGTAGTGCTCGTTCAGGAAGGTGTGCGGGACGCCCGCGTTCCCGAGCGACCGCTCGACGGAGGCGATGATGCTCGTCCCGGCCCCGGTCTCGGCGTCGCGCAGGCCGAAGGCGGCATCCTCGAGGGGCTCAAGGCCGCGCTCGGCGAGCTCCGCGGTGGTCGCGGCGCCCAGGTCCTCGGAGTAGATCGGCGGCAGCTGCTCGACGTCGCCCACGAGGACGAGATGGCGCGCGCTGCTCATGGCCACGAGGGCGAGGAGGGGGCTGCACTGGGAGGCCTCGTCCATGATGACGTAGTCGAACCGGTAGGCGTCGCCGTCGGCGAAGCACTTCTTGAGCGAGTGGACCGTGCTCGTGATGAACGGGTGGCGTGCGAGGAAATCGGCGGCCCGGACGCGCGGCTCCCAGCCGATCGTCTCGAAGCGCCTCGTGCGCGCCTGGTCCGCCTCGGTGAAGCGGCTCCCGTCGAGCGCCCGCCGGCCCGTGTGGAACAGGAGCTCCTCCGGGGCGTCGGCGTTTGCCTCCACCCAGGCCGCGCGCTTCTGCTTGCTGCCGAGCGCCGCGTAGGCCCTCGTGAGGCGAAGCTGGTTGGGGCCGAGCGCCCCCTCCCCCTCGCGCCGCCACGCCTCGATCTTCTCGGTGATGTTGTCGATGGCCTTGCCGTTGTTGGCGACGACCGCCACGGTGGAGCCGGCGGCGACCATGCACGAGGCCATGTTCAAGATCGTCTCGGTCTTGCCGGTGCCCGGCGGCCCCTGCACGAGCGAGAGGTCGCTCACGAGCGCCCGGGCGACAGCCTGGGTCTGGCGCTCGTTTAAGGGATAGCGGCTCTCGAGGAGGTCGCCTGCGAAAGACGCCCGCTCTGCCTCGCCGAAGCGCAGCCGAAGGCGCGCGGCGGCGTCCCCCAGGTAGGCGCGGAACAGGCTGTTCAGGCGCTCCGGGGAGGTGAGGTGCCGGTAGAACCAGTGGAGCGAGTAGGCGGCCCAGCGCTCTTCGGGAACCGCCCCCGGATCGTCCGGGTCGGCCTCCACGACCTCGCGGCCGAGGACCTCGGCGCAGACGGTGTAGCGGGCGATGATGTCCTCGGGGGTGGGATGCGAGCTCATGTTGCGCTCCTCGCTTTCGAGATGAGGGTGCCCGCAGGGGCGGCCGTGGCACCATGATACCAACCTAATAGGGGATCTCCCCCTCGAGGTCGAACCCATCGGCGACGGCGGCCTCGAATTCCATCGGCGGGTAGCCGCACCCCGCGGGCCAGCGGGACGCCGGCGGAGTGGGAGGGTTTTGGAACTCGCCGTAGCGCGGGTGGTCCTCCAGCTGGAACCGCGCCACCTCCTCCGCGCGACGGCCCCGAATGAAGAGCCACGCCCGATCGAATGGGGTGAGGAGCAGGCTCGTCGGCATGCGGTCCGCGCGCTCCGAGAAGGCGTGCGCCGTATCGAGGTCCTGGAAGCCGAGCACGAGGTGGGTGTCGCAGTTCCCCATGATCGACATGGCCCGTGGCCTCCCGTAGAGCGCCTCGAGCTGGGACACCGACTGCAGGAGCAGGGTGCACCAGATCTCGCGGCTCCTGACGACGGCGAGGATCTCGTCGATGCGGGGCATGCGGAGGTTCGCGAAGTCATCGAGGAGGAACCGCACGGGCACGGCGAGGGCACCCGAGGGCGCGCTGTCGGCCGCGCGCATGAGCGCGGTGAGCGCCTGGGAGAGGAAGAGCGACACGAGCGGGTCCAGGGCCCGGTCGATGTCGCTCACGGTCACGAAGAGGGCCCGCTTCCTGGTGCCGAACGAGGCGAGGTCCACCTGCCGGGGGCAGCGGTACAGGCGGTTCGCCCCATCGAAGCCGAGTACGGCCATCTTCTCGGATAGCACGCCGATGATGCTCGCGTTCATCTTCTCGGCGACGACGGTCCCGGCGTAGCGGCGGTAGAGGGAGGCGGCGAGGGTGCCCTCGTCCGCCTCGGCATGCATCTGCAACCGGTTGAACGCTTCGCCCGTCCCCAGCCCCTCCGCGAGGGACACCACGGCCGCGAAGCTCCGTTCGCGCTCCGGGAGCACCTCCATCACGTAGGCGATCAGACAGGCCATGAGGTTTGCGGCGGCGTGGTCCCAGAACGGGTCCCGTTCGTTCTCGACCGGACAGAGGGCGCGGGCGACCGAGAGGATGTCCTGCTGGCTCGGCGCCGTCCTCCCGCGCGTGCGCGGGCACCGGATGAAGCGGAGCGGATCGTAGCCCACGGACGCGATCGCGCACCCAGCCGAGCCGCCCGACGCGAGATCCGTGAAGTCGATGCGCTCGACCTCGTAGCCATGGGCCGCGAGCACGGGCCCGACGCTCCCGCAGAGCGTCCCCTTGGTGTCGACCACGATATAGCTCGAGGTCATCTGCAGCAGGTTGGGGATCAGGACGTCGCGGGTCTTGCCGGCGCCCGAGAGGCCGATGACGAGCATGTTGTTGTTGAGCCCCGTGCGATGCGAGTCCGTCTCGAGCATGCGCCCGGCGCCGAGGATGGTCTCGCCGCGGTAGGAGATCCTGCGGTCGATGGCGGGGGTGGGGCTAGGCACGGGTGGCCTCCTTCCGGCTTGCGATGACGGCGTCGGCGAAACCGAGCTCGCAGGCGCGCTCCGCCGTGAGGTAGGTGTCCTTGGACGTGAGCGCCTGGACGCGCTTCAGCGTGAGGCCGCTTCGCTCGGCGAGGAGGCCGTTGAGCGTGCGGCGCATCCCCATGAGGCGCTTGCTCGTCGCCTGCACCGCGAGCGCCGTGCTGCCGGCGCCTCCCATGATGAGCGGATCGTGGATCATGAGCTCGGCGTGCTCGCCCATTTCCCGCCGGTCGCCCGCGACGAAGATCACCGCCGCCATCGACGCCGCGAGGTTCAGGCAGACGGTCCTGACCGGGCAGGACACGGCGCTCATCACGTCCACGATGGCGAGCCCCGCGCCGACGGACCCGCCCCCGCTTGAGATGTGGAGCGCGATCTCGGCGCGCGGGTCCTGGCGCTCCAGGGCGAACAGGTGTTGGCAGACCTCGAAGGCCATGGCATCGGCGATGTCCCCCACGATCGCGATCTCGCGGCGGGCGAGCATCTCGTCGTAGACGGTGGTGAAGGTGAGTCCCGCGGATGTCTCGCGGATGATACGGGGGCTGATGTTGACGTGTGGCATATGCGCTTCCTTTCTGATGTGCTGAGGCGGGTGCCCGCCTCCGTCTTTCATGCGTGCAATTCGGCTCGGCTGAGGGCAGACTTCGCTGCCTCCGTTCGATTTGCCCTGCTGAACCGTGGTGTTCGCGGACCTGCGCCGAGCGCGCGGCCCGCCTTCTGGTCGCCGTCGCACCTGAGGTCATGGCCCGGCCGGGGCTCGCTCTTTGAGGGTCGTCGCGCGCTCGGGACACGCTCGCCAGGCGTGAGGCGACAGCGGTATGTGGCTGTGAGGGTACGCGCCCGGCTCGTGGCCAGGCAGGCCCGGGCCGCCGTGGCGCCACCCTCCGCAAACGCGCGACAGAGCGGTCCCTCAAGGCGACTCGAAGCAAACGTCATTCAGTTGTTAGATGTGATACCTCTGCTCGTCCATCTGCTGTGCGCTCCTTCGATCTCTTACGTGCTCAACCTGTCTGATGTGCGGGAGTGCCGTGCATGTGAGCGGCACCGGGATGAAATGTGTGTGGGGACAGTAAAGCGTTGCCGGAACGCGGTGTCAAGGGGTTTTTGACCGTGGCCGAACACGGCGAGCGGGCGAGATCGGCGGCGCTGGCCCGTTCACATCCCGTTTTCGCACGAAAACGAGGGGAAGCAGGTTCTTTTCTATGCGAAGACGGGATACGAATGAGGCAGGCGGTGGAGCGTGGTTGGTGCCGCGCGCGAGGCGTCGAGTCGTAGCTGCGGGCGGCGGGAGACGCGCCGGCGGAAGCGGGCCCCGGGCGGCGCAGTCTCTCTCGCCATGAAAAAGGCCTCCCGCCCCGGATCCCCAAGGGACCCGAAGGCGGGAGGCCGAAGCGATGGGGTCGATGCCCCGAACGCGCGCCTGCTTACTCGGCGCGGCGACGGCGCTTCCAGGCAGCGAGGATGCTGCCGATGGCGGAGGCGATGATGCCGCCGCCCATGAGCGAGCCGGCCGCGAGGGTGCTCGCGTCGCCGGTCTTGGGCAGGATGCCCGTACGGGACGAGCCGCCCTTGCCCTTGCCCTTACCGGAGCCCGCGCCGTTCTGGCTGCCGGAGCCGTCGGTGCCGCCGGTGCCGTTCTGGCCGTTCTGGCCGCCCGTGCCGTCGGTCTTCTCGGGCACGGAGACCGTCACCGTGATCTCCTCGGTCGTGCCATCGGGGTAGGTGATGACGACCGTGCCGGTCTGGGTGCCGGGCTTGGTCGGATCGGGCTTCGGGTCCTTCCACTCGACCTTCGTGCCGTCAGGCAGGTCGCCGGGGTTCGAGATGGCCTCGGTCGGATCGGGCAGCTTGCCGTCCTCGCCCACGGTCACATCCTGGCCCTTCGGATCCGTAGCCTCGGCGTCGGTGCCGACCTTGACCGGGACCTCGATGACATCGGAGGAGCCGTCGGGGTAGGCCACCTTGACGATACCGGTCTGGGAACCGGGCTTCGTCGTGTCGGGCTCCTTCGTCCACTCGACCGTCGTGCCCTCGGGCAGCTCGCCCTCGATCACGTCGGCGGCCGCGGGGACGTCGCCGCCCGTCGGGACCTTCACGTCGTCCTTCGCCGTCGGGTTGTAGAGGTCGGCGTCGGTGCCCACCTTCACGGGCACGTCGACGGTCTCGGTGGAGCCGTCGGGGTAGGTGACCGTGACCTTGCCGGTCTGGGTGCCGGGCTTCGAGGTGTCCACCGCGGGCTCGACCCAGGTGACCGTGGTGCCCGCGGGCAGGTCGCCCTCGATCACGGTGCCGGCCTCAGGCAGGGTGCCGTTCAGCGGAACCGTGACGTCGGCCTTGGCCGTCGGGTCGAAGGCGTCGGCCGCCGTCTTGACCGTGATCGTGACGGGGACCTCGTCCGTGGTGCCGTCGGGGTAGGTCACGAGCGCCGTGGCGTTCACGGTGCCGGCCGCGCTCGTGTCGGGCGCGCTCCCCTTCCAGGTGACCGTCGTGCCCGCGGGCAGGTCGGCCAGGTTGGCGATCGCGTCGGCCGCAGCGGGCACGGAGTTCACGAGCGCCTCGATGGGCTGGGCCGTCGGGGTGTAGGCGGCGTTGGCGTCACCGTAGCTGAGCGTCACCTCGACGGAGGTCTCGGAGCCGTCGGAGAAGGTCACCTTCACGGGGACCTTCAGGCCCTTGCCGTTCGTGGGGACGGTCACGCCGTCGGCCAGCGCGATCGAGGTGACGGCGTCGGTGGGCGAGACCGTGACCTTGGAGGTCAGGTCGGCCTCGCTGACCGCGGTGCCGTAGGCAACCTCGAGGGTGCCGCCGGTGACGGTGTGCTTCTGCGCCTCGGTGCGCGTGTCGTTGACCGTGATGGTGACCGGGACCTCGTCCGTGGTGCCGTCGGGGTAGGTCACGACGACGGTGCCCGCGGCGGTGCCGGGCGCGCTCGTGTCGGGCGCGGAGCCGCCCTTCCAGCTGTAGGTCGTCCCCTCGGGCAGATCGCCCTTGTTGGCGATGCCGTCGGAGGCGGCGGGGACGGTGCCGAGGTCGACCGCCGGCGTCGCGGCCACGGGCGCGAAGGAGTCGCTGGCGTCGCTGTAGGAGAGCTTCACAGAGACGACGTCCTGGGTGCCGTCGGCGTACTTCACCACGAGGGTCACGGCGTTGTCCTTACCCGTCGTCGGGATGGACGCGCCGGCCGGGAGCTCGATCGAGCTGACCGCGTCGGCGCCCGCCTCGGGCGTGACGGTGACCTTGGCCTTGAGCTCGTCGAGGGTCGCGGCCTCGCCGTAGGCCTTCGTGAGCTCACCGCCCGCCGCATCGTACTTGACGGAGTCGGGGCGCGTGTCGTTGACCGTGATCTCGACCTCGCCCTCATCGGTGGAGCCGTCGGGGTAGGTCACGACGACTGTGGCCGTGACGGTGCCGGGGTTCGTGGTGTCGGGCTCGGTCTTCCAGGCGAAGGTCGTGCCGGCCGGGAGCTCGGAGGCGTTGGTCACGCCGGCCGAGGCCGCGGGCACGGTGCCCATCGGCGTGCTCACGGGGCCGAACGCGGGGGTGTTCGCCTCCGCGTCGTCGCCGACCTTCACGGGCACCTCGACGGTCTCGGAGGAACCGTCGGGGTAGGTGACCTTGACGGTGCCGGTGGTGTCGCCGGGCTTGGAGGTGTCGGGTTCCTTCGTCCACTCGACCTTGGTGCCGTCGGGCAGGTCGCCCTCGATGACGTCGCCGGCCGCGGGCGCGTCGGCGCCGGTGTCGACCTTCACGTCGTCCTTGGCCGTCGGGTCGCTCGCCTCGGCGTCGGTGCCGACCTTGACCGTCACCTTCACGATGTCGCTCGTGCCGTCGGGGTAGGTCACCTTCACGAAGGCGGACTGCTCGCCCACCTTATTCGTGTCGGGCTCCTCGACCCACGCGATCTCGGTGTCCTGGGGCAGGTCGTCCGCGTTCTTGATGGCCGTTGAGGCGGCGGGCGCGTCGGCGCCCTTCGCCACGTTGACCACCTGGGTCTCGGGGGTGTTCGCCTCGGCGTCGGTGCCGACCTTCACCGGGACGGTGACCTCCTCGGAGGTGCCGTCGGGGTAGGTCACGACGACGGTGCCCTCGGTGGCGCCGGGCGTGCTCGTGTCGGGCTTCGGCTCCTTCCACGTTACGGTGGTGCCCTCGGGCAGGTCCTCGGGGTTCTTGATCGTGTCCGCGGCGTCGGGCAGGGTGCCGCCCGTCGGGACCTTCACGTCGTCTTTGGCCTCGGGATCGGCGGCATCGGCGTCGTCGCCGACCTTCACGGGCACCTCGACGGTCTCGGAGGAACCGTCGGGGTAGGTGACCTTGACGGTGCCGGTGGTGTCGCCGGGCTTGGAGGTGTCGGGTTCCTTCGTCCACTCGACCTTCGTGCCGTCGGGCAGGTCGCCCTCGATGACGTCGCCGGGCGCGGGCGCGTCGGCGCCGGTGTCGACCTTCACGTCGTCCTTGGCCGTCGGGTCGCTCGCCTCGGCGTCGGTGCCGACCTTGACCGGGACCTCGACGATATCGGAGGAGCCGTCCGGATAGGTGACCTTCACGAACGAGGAGGTGGTGCCGGGCTTGGAGGTGTCCGGCTCCTTGACCCACTCGATCTTGGTGCCCTCGGGCAGGTCGCCCTTGTTGGTGATCGCGTCCTCGGCGGAGGGGGCATCGCCGCCCGTGACGGCGCTCACCTGCTGGCCCACCGGGTTCGCGGCGTCGGCGTCGGTGCCGACCTTCACCGTGACGGTGACCTCCTCGGAGGAGCCGTCAGGGTAGGTCACGGTCGCGGTCGCGTCCTGCGCGCCGGGCTTGGAGGTGTCGGGGGCGGGGTCCTTCCAGGTGACCTGGGTGCCGGTGGGCAGGTCGGTCAGGTTGGAGATCGCGCCGGCGGCGTCGGGCAGGGTGCCGTCCACCGGGACCTTGAGGTCCTGGCCCCTGGGCTCGGAGAGCTCGGCGTAGGTGCTCGTCGTGACGGAGACCTCGACCTTGTCGGTCGTGCCGTCGGGGTATGTCACGACGACGGTGCCGGTCTGGGTGCCGGGCGCCGAGGTGGAGGGAGCCTGGCCGTCCTTCCACGCGTAGGTGGTGCCGGCGGGCAGGTCGTCCTTGTTTTTGATGCCGTCGGAGGCCGCGGGCACGGCGTTCGGCGCGGCCTTGATCTCCTCGGCCTCGGGGTCGAAGGCGTCGTTCGCGGCGCCGTAGCCGAGGGTGACCTCAGCCGAGCCGGTGGAGCCGTCGGCGTAGGTGACGACCATCGGAAGCTTGAGGCCGCGGCCGTCCTTGGGGATGGTCACGCCGTCGGCGAGCTTCACGCTCGTGACCGCGGACGTGGGAGCGGGGTTGCCGTCGGTGTCCGCGACGGTGACCTTGGCGGCGAGGTCGGCCTCGGTGACCGCGGTGCCGTAGGCGACGTCGAGCGAGCCGCCGGTCGCCGGGTACTTCTGGGCGTCGGTGCGCTTGTCGAGGATCTCGAGGCCGACGGTGACCGAGTCCGTGCTCCCATCGGGGTAGGTCACGATGACCTGGGCGAAGGGGTTCCCCTCGGCCTCGACCCACGGATCGCCCTCGCCCCACGCATAGGTGGTGCCCTCGGGCAGCTCGTCCTTGTTCGCGATCAGATCGGAGGCCGGCGGCACGACGCCGACGGTCGTCTCATAGGGCTGGCCGTCCTCGGTCGTGTAAGGGATAGGCGTGTAGACATCGCTCGCGTTGCCGTAGGTCAGCGGCACGGAGACGACGTCCTGGGTGCCGTCGGCGTAGGTGACCACGAGGGGCACGGAGACGTTCTTGCCGGTGGTGGGGATCGTCACGCCGTCGGGCAGGGCGATGCCCGTGACGGTGCCCTCGGCGGGCGCGGGGGCGATCGAGACCTGCGCGGCGAGCTCCTCGACCGTCGGGGTCTGGCCGTAGGGCTTCGTGAGCGGGGAGGCCGCGGGCGTGTACTTCACCGAATCCGGGCGCGTGTCCTCGACGTTCACCGTGACCGGGACCTCGTCGATCGTGCCGTCGGGGTAGACGACCTCGACGGTGGCCTCCACCGGGCCGGCGGCGGCGGTGCTGGGGTCGGCGTCCTTCCAGCGATAGGTCGTGCCCGCGGGCATGGCCTGCGTGTTGGAGATCGCGGTGATCGCGGACGGCGCCGCGCCGCCCATCGCGGCCTTGATGTCCTGGCCCTCCGGCGCGAAGCGCTCGTTCAGGGGGCCGAAGTTCACGGGGATGGAGACGTTCGAGGTCGAGCCGTCAGAGAAGGTCACCGTGAGCGTGACGGTCTTGTCCTCGTCGCCGTTCGGCAGCGTCTGGCCGGGGGCGAGGTCGATGCTCGTCACCTGGCTCGGGTCGGTGAGCTCGGGCGTGAAGGTCACGAGGTCCTTGAGCTCGTCGAGGGTCACGGTCTCGCCCGGCTTCTTGGAGAGCGTGCCGCCGGAGACGGCGAACTTCTCAGCAGCGGTCTGGTAGGAGACCGGCACCGTCAGGGTGTCCGTGGTGCCGTCCGTGTAGGTGACGACGACGGCGACCTGGTTGTCCTTGCCCGTGGTGGGGATCGTGGTGCCGGGAACGAGCTCGATGCTCGAGACCGCGTCGGCGTTCGGGCTCACCGTAACGGCGGCCCTGATGTCGTCGAGGGTGGCCGTCTCGCCGAAGCCCTTCTCCACGGTCGAGGCGGTGGCCTCGAAGGCCGCGGCGGCGGTCTGGTAGTTCACCGTGACGTCCACGTCGTCGGTCGTGTCGTCGGCGTAGGTGACCGTGAGGGTCACGCGCTGGTTCGTGCCGGAGGTGGGGATGGTCTCCCCGTCCTTGAGTGCGACGGACTTGACCTCATAGCCCTCGGGGAGCTCCGGCGTGTAGGTGAGGGTGGCCTTGAGCTCGTCGAGGGTTGCCGTCTCGCCGAAGTTCTTGTCCACCGTGCCGCCGTGCGGCGTGTAGAGCTGGTTGTCCTTGAAGGCGCTCGCGACGAAGACCTTGACGTCCACCTCGTCGGTGGAGCCGTCGGGGTAGGTCACGACGACGGTGGCGTCGACCGTGCCCTCACGGCTCGTGTCGGGATCGCCGTCCTTCCAGGCGTAGGTGGCGTTCTCCGGGAGGTCGCCGGCGTTCGCGATCGCGGACTTGGCCGTCGGGGCCGTGGAGCCGGGGGTGGCCGTGAGGTCCTGCCCCTCGGGCTCGTAGTGGTCGGCGTCCGAGGCGACGTCGATCACGGTGCCTGAGGTCTTGTTCACACCATCGGGATCGGCGCCGAGGAGCACGACCTTGCTGACCGTGGACGGGATGGTGCCCGCGGGGACCTCGATGCTGAAGGTGCCGGCCTCAAGATCGGCGATGGGGATGGTCGCGGTCGCGTAGACCGTCCCGTTCTCCACCGGGTTGCCGTCGGCGTCAGCCTGGACGAGCTTGACGGTGGCACCGCCGGCGGCGTCGTTGCTCACCGGGATCGTCTGCGTGGGGTCGGCCGGGTTCGGGAGCTCGGGCTTGGGCATCGTGCCGGCGATGACGTTGTCGGAGGCCGGGGAGATGCGCGTCGTCTGCGTGGTGGGGGCGCTCACCTTGTACTGGCCGGGCTTCGTGCCGTCCGTCTCGTCGGTGTAGAGCTCCTGCGGGTCGGGCACGCCGTCGCCGTCGGTGTCGACGCTGTTGTAGTCATAGCCGAAGGAGAACTCAACGAAGTCGAAGATGCCGTCCTCGTCCTTGTCGTTCGTCTGCAGATAGGCGTTGGCGTAGGAGTTCGTGAGCTGCTTGAAGTCAGCTCCGTTATCGGCCTTGCCGAGCAGGCCGCCCGCGATGTACTTGTTCTGGTAGTCGGCCGCGAGCGAGGACTCGAAGTAGAGGGGCTGTTGCTTCGTCTCGATGAGCTCGCGGACCTTGTCGGAGAAGTCGGAGAGCTTGACATCGTCCTTGAGCTTGTAGGAAATCGTGTAGTAGCGGGACTGTCCGAGGGTGCCCCAGAAGATCTCGTTGATGTTGCTGCGGACCTGCTGCAGCTTGCTGTAGGTGAGATCGTCGCCATCGAGCGCGATCGAGAGCGCGGGATCCGTGCTCGTGTCGACCTTGCCGTCAGCCGAGAGGTTGACGTTGTAGACCGTGCGGTTCTTGTCGACGTACTGGCCCTGCAGGTCGGAGTTGTAGATCTGCGTGCCGGTGAAGTCGATGAACGGCAAGAGCTCCTCGGGTACCTGCTCGCGGATGTAGACGACCCAGGCGTAGTCCGTCTGCAGGAAGTTCTGGTTCGGCTTGAACGCGTGGACGGAGTTGATGCGCATGGCGCTCGTGTCCATAACGACCGTGTTGGTCATCTCGCCGGCGGTGAAGTCCGTGGGCTTCTCGTTCTTGACATTCGGGTTGTTCTCCTGGACGAAGCCCGTGGAGACGGACTCGTTCGCGATGGCTCCGTTGCCCTTCACCCACACGGCTTCGTAGCCGAGCTTGTCGTCGGACATGCCAAGGGACTCCAGGGTGGCGCCGTTCTTGAGCTTGATCTTCAGGCTGTTGTTGCTCGCAACAAATGCGGGGCCAGGACGCAAGCCGTTCGAAACCTGAATTGGCACAGTCCACATGGCGCCGTCATCGTACTTCTGCATGGACGTGCCGTTGTCCAGTGTCACCGAATCGATCTGTGTGTAGAATTCATCATTCAGGAAGCTGAGGATGTATTTGCCCGCCCACTCATTCGTAGTGCTTGTGCCCCAGCCAGCAAGGCCATCTGCCCATTTGGAGATCGTAAGCGTGATCGTGCCGTCGCTATTGACACCGGCATAGCGGGTGATCGCGTAGCGGAGGTCGGAGTCCTCCATGCCGGTTGCGGCAAAGTGGGTGTTCATGTCGAGCGAGCGGTCGGAGGTGCCGTCCGCCTCGGCGGCGATGGCCGGCGCGGGGTAGAACGTGCCGACGAGGCCGAGGCCGAGCACGGCGGCGAGCGCGCCGGTGCTGGTCGCCCGCACCAGTTTGATCTTGGTCGGTGTGGTTGACGTTGACGAGTCTTCGTTCATCGTAAGCCCTCTCCCAACTTTGAATTGTCATGGTCGGTCATATACGCGCGCGTACTACGCGCGAGTAGAGTATACGACCGCGGGTTGTGCGGGTTGCGCAAGACTCTGAACTGTTATCAGTACACTCCCATTTCAATTGTTCTCTAAGAATGTGAGCCCCCTCCCCCGCACATTTCTATATTTGCGCTGCTTGCAGCCGGTATTGTTATTCGATGATTTATTTGTGTTATTTTCTCATCTCTTCAATTGCGCAATTGAAAGTTATTAGTAACCACCCCTCTTTTTGGAGGGGCGGGGAGCAGTAGAACGGGGATCAGAACGGCGGTCGTGGTCGCGGCGGACAACAAACGCGACGAGCGCGGCGCAGAGGGGCAAGTGCGGTCGCGGAACGGAGGCCGTTGTCGCGGTTGAGGTCGTGGGCGGAACAGCGCTCGTGGTTGCGGCGGACAACGAGTGCGGCGCCGAGGACGGGCACGGATCCGGCGACCGTGGCGCGGGGACGGGCACGCTGCAGCGAGCGGTGGGACGGCGGACGTGGCAACCGCACGACGGGGCATCGGATGCCAGAGGGCGCGCTGGGATGGAGGACGGAGTTCCGCCCCCCGCATCGCGACCAAGGCCATGTTCGAAGCCACGACAGCCCTGCCCTCGTCGAGCTCGAAGTCGCAGTGGCTCGGGGCCACACCTGCCCGCGGCCCTGCGACAGCTCCGGACCACGGCGACTCGGCCCCGCAACTATTCGAGCAAGCGATTTCGGACGGTTTCGGCCTCCAGACGCCCCGATTCCGTCCGAAAACGCGGGATAGAACGCCCACGGGGGGTCCGGGCGGTCCCGATCCGGCAGCCCCAGCGGCCCCCCCTGACAAAGCCCGTCAAGGCCGCGCCGCGCCACCCTCTCCGCGCCGCCCTATCCGCGTCGCGCCATCTTCGACATGTCGAGCCCGAAGAACCACTCCATCAAGCGTTTTCGGACGGTTTAGGCCTCGTGGTGCTCCGATTCCGTCCGAAAACGCGGGATGGAACGTTCACGGAGCCCAAGCGGTCCCAGACCGGAACGGCATCGCGCCGCAGACGTCAGCCGGGAATCGCGCCGCGGCGTCCAGCCGAGCAGCACGCCCTCGGACGCTCTCGCCCCCTCGCGAAAAACGCTCGCATCGCGTCGCTTGAATCCTCGCGACCGAACGCCGCCAACGCCCCGCTAACGACGCCTTCCCTTGCACGCCGATTCGCCATCACGTATGCTTAACGCTGCGCCAGCGTGGCTCAACGGTAGAGCAACTGATTTGTAATCAGTGGGTTGCGGGTTCGATTCCTGTCGCTGGCTCCATTTGAAGCGAAGGGGTGCGCACAGGCGCGCCCCTTTTTCATTTCCACCAATCCGGCCCGCAGGATCGAATCGTTCGAACCCGCGATTTCAGACGAAATCGGGGCGCTTTGGGCCGAAAACCGTCCGAAAACGCGTTGCTCGAACACATAACCCCTACGAGACGAGCCGCCACACAGTGCTCGTCCCCGCACCACGCCCCGACGCCACGCAGCGCTCGTCCCCGCGCCACGCCCGCGGCCCCGCGCAGCGCCCGGCCCCGGCCCCGCGCCTACCTCCCCGCGTGCCCCAAGCGCGCGAGCCGCGCGCGGGCCTCCGGGGAGAGCCTTCCGCCGAGCGTCAGCTTCATGTTCGGCGCCTCCTCCTGGACGCGCTCGATCTCGCGGTCGATCTGGCCGATCTCCTCCACGAGCATCCTCGCCGAGATCCGCGTCACGCCCTTCCCCATCACGGTCGACTGGATCGTCCCGTCACTCGTGACCACCGAGCACGCGCGCCCCTCCTCGCGGGCCTCCGTGCAGAGCCGCTGGACCACGGTGTCGGCCGAGACCCCCGTCGGCGAGAACTCGATCCGGATCCCCGCCTGCGGCAGGTTCGGGCGGTCGGCCGAGACGTTGCCCGCGCCGTCGAACACCACCACGGCCTCGTAGCTCCCCTGCGCGAACGCCGCGACGTCGGCGATGAGCGCCGTCCGCGCGGCGTCGTAGACATCGGAGGAATAGGGGTCGTCGGAGCGGTCGAAGATCAGGCGCTCGTAGCGGGGGGTCGCGTGGATGATGTTGTAGCCGTCCACGACCAGCAGCTCCTTCTGGCCGCGCGCGTTGGTGCCGCGCGGGGGCGCCGCGGGGTCGCTGAGGCCGAAGTCCGCGAACGCGTTGCCGACGCCGTAGGTCGACGCCGACACCTCGCCTCGGACCGACCCCTCGCCGAACCGCTTCGCCTTCGATTTCGCCCGGTTCTTCTTCGTCATGGCCTACGCCTCCGGTGCGCTTGCGGGAAGCGCGTCCCAGCTGCGACGGAGCCACTCATAGCAGAGGACGGTCGCGGCCTGGGCCACGTTCAGGCTCTCGGTCCGCCCACGCTGGGGCAGCTTGGTGAGCAGGTCGCACTTCTCCTGGACGAGGTGGGAGAGGCCCGTGCCCTCCGCGCCCATCACGAGGGCGACGCGGCCGTCGAGCGGGTCGTCCCAGCAGCTCCCCTCGGCGTGCTCGCTCGCGCCGACGGCCCAGAAGCCGGCCTCCTTGAGCTGCTCGATGGCGCGCGCGAGGTTTGGCACCCGGGCGATCGGCAGGTGCATGACGGCCCCGGCGCTCGTCTTGTAGGTGGCGACGGTCACCTCCGCGGCGCGCTTGCTCGCGATGACGACGCCCGCCGCCCCCACGACCTCAGCCGAGCGCACGATCGCCCCGAAGTTCCCGGCATCGGTCACGTGATCGAGCACGACCACGAGCGCGGGACCGGTGCCCGCGGCAGCGATGACCTCCGTGATGTCCGCATAGGGGAAGGCGCCGACCTCGAGCATGATGCCCTGGTGGGCGCCGTGGCTCGAGAGCTCGGTCAGGCGGTCGCGGCTGACGTAGTCGATCGGCGTGCCGATGCCCTCGAGCGCCGCGATGAACTCCTCGGTGCCGGCGTCGTTTTGCCCCTCGGCGATGAGGGCCCGCTTGTGCTTGAAACCGGCGCGCAGCGCCTCGGCCACCGCCCTGCGGCCCTCGATGTAGAGGCCCTGGGGTGCGGCGTCGCGGCGATCGCGCTCGGCGGGGCGAGGTCCGTCCTGCCGGGAGCGCGTGCGCGCGTCCCCGCGCGTGCCGCGGGCCTGGGGTGCCGCGCCGCCCGCATCGCCGCCGCGGGGACCGCGGGCGTGCGGGGCCTTCGGCCCCCGGGTGCCGTCACGGCGGTCGCGGTCCTGGGCGCCCCGGCGCCCGCGGTCCTCTCCCCCGCCGCGCCTGCCCTGTGAGCGGCCGCCCTGGCCGCCTCGCCTGCTCTCAGCCATCCTCGTCCCCTTACGCCTGCTTGATGCGCGAACCGGCCGCGGTGTCCTCCACCGTGAGCCCGATCGCCGTGAGCTCGTCGCGGATCGCGTCGGCCCGGCCCCAGTCCTTGGCCGCACGGGCCTCGGCGCGGGCCGCGAGGACGGCTGCGGCCGCGGCGTCCACGTCGTCCCCGGTGAAGCCGACAAGACGGGCGGCGACCTCCACGAGCTCGCGTGGGAGCGCGCTCACGCGCTCGGGGAGCTCGATGCCCAGGGTCGAGAACGCGGACGCGATCGCGTCGGCACAGGCCGTTGCCGCAGCGGCGTCCACGGCGCCGGCAGCGCGCTCGAGGTAGGTGTTCGCCTCGGTGAGGAGCCCGAAGAGGGCGGCCACGGCGCCCGCGGTGTTGAAGTCGTCGTCCATCTGCGTGCGGAACTCGTCCTTGGCGCGGCGGACGGCATCGGTGAGGCCCGTCGCGAGTGCACCGTCCGCCTCGCCGGCGGCGTGGTTCACCGCCCAACGCAGGTTGTCAACCGTGCCACCGATGCGCGCGAGCGAGCTCTCAGCGCCCTCGAGGCGCTCCCAGGAGAAGTCGAGCGGGCTCCGGTAGTGCGTCTGGGCCATGAGCAGGCGCAGCGCCGCGGCGGAGTGCTTCTCGAGCACCTCCTCGAGGGTGAAGAAGTTCCCGAGGCTCTTCGACATCTTCTCCCCGTTCACGAGGAGCATGCCCGTGTGCATCCAGGTGTTCGCGAACCCCTCGTGCCACGCGCAGGAGGCCTGGGCGCACTCGTTCTCATGATGTGGGAAGGCGAGGTCGGAGCCACCGCCGTGGATGTCGATGGGCACGCCGAGGTAGCGGTGGACCATCGCCGCGCACTCCGTGTGCCAGCCGGGGCGCCCCTGCCCCCAGGGGCTCGGCCAGCTCGGCTCGCCGGGCTTCGCCGCCTTCCAGAGGGCGAAGTCGAGTGGGTCGCGCTTGTCCTCGTTCTCCTCGATGCGGGCGCCCACCATGAGGTCGTCGATGCGGCGGCCGGAGACGCTTCCGTAGCCCTCGTCGCTGCGCACCGAGAAGTAGACGTCCCCGTTATCGGCCGCGTAGGCGTGCCCCTGCTCGATCAGGCTCTTGATCATGCCGATCATGGGGCCGATCTCGCCCGTGGCGCGCGGGCGCACGTCCGGGTCGAGCACGTTGGCGCGGCGCATGATCTCGATGAAGCGATCCGAGAACTCGCGCGCGACCTCCTCGGAGGTGCGGCCCTGCTCGTTGGCGCGGTTGATGATCTTGTCGTCCACGTCGGTGAGGTTCTGCGCGAAGGTGACCTCGTAGCCGGACGCGATGAGCCAACGGCGGATCACGTCGAAGCTGATGAAGGTGCGGGCGTTGCCGATGTGGATGTTGTCGTAGACCGTGGGGCCGCAGACGTACATGCGGACGCGGCCGGGCTCGATGGGCGCGAACTCGGCTTTCGCGTGCGTCTGGGATGAGTAGATGCGCATGGGGTTCTCCTATCGCTTCTCCAGGAGGCAGACGGCCCAGGCACCGATGCCCTGGCCCTCCCCCTCCCAGCCGAGCTTCTCGGTGGTGGTTGCCTTCACGCCGACGGCCTCGACGTCCGCTCCGAGGGCGCGCGCGAGGTTGGCGCGCATGGCGTCCCGGTGCGGGGTGATCTTGGGCTGCTCGCAGGCGATCGTGCAGTCGGCGTCGACGAGCTCGAAGCCGAGCGAGCGCACGTGCTCCATGACGCGCGCGAGGAGCACGAGGGAGTCGGCGTTCTCGTAGGCCGGATCGGTGTCGGGGAAGAGCTTGCCGATGTCGCCGGCGCGGGCCGCACCCAGGATGGCGTCGGCGAGCGCATGGGCGAGGACGTCGGCGTCGCTATGGCCGAGAAGGCCCTTCTCATAGGGGATCTCGACGCCGCCGATGACGCAGCGCCTCCCCTCGACGAGACGGTGCACGTCGTATCCGTGTCCAATGCGCCATGAGGCCATGCGAGCTCCCTCGATCGCGGTGATTCCGCCTGCCATGATACCGCACGCGCCGTGCGCGGCCCGGACGGACGGGGATGCGGCGCGGTTTGACCGCAGGTTCTGCCGGCTGCAACGCGAAAACGCGCGGCTGTGGTCAAAAAACGCGTTAATCGGTACTTTGCCGGCGACCGTGCGGGGCATTGGATCAAGAAACGTTGTTCGTAGCAGCCAAAGTGTTGTGCACTGAGGCGCAGAGCGACGACCACGGGCCCGTTTTCAGCCATCTTGGCGATCTCAAAACACCGATTACTGCGATTTTTGACCACAGGTGCGTCCCGATGCGGCGAAGCAACCCTCGTGGCCGGCCGTGCCACATGAAAACGGGGCCTTCCGGCCCCGTTCGATCATATGAAGCTGTGCCGCGTGGCCCCACGCCGTCCACGCTACGACAGCCGCGGGAACATCCCCGTGTCCTGGGCGCTCTCGGCGTCACTCATCCGACCGAGGAGGATCGCCGTCACCGGACGCAGGTCCTCGGGCACCGTAACCTTGAGATTGTCGCGCGGGCTCTGGACGCAGAGGACCGTGCCGCCCGCGCGCTCCACGAGCGAGGAGTCGTCCGTGCCCACGAAGCCCTCGGCGAGGGCGCGCTCATGGGCGCGGCGCATGGCGTCGACGCTGAAAATCTGCGGGGTCTGGGCCGCCCAGTACATGCTCCGGGGCGGCGTCTCCTGGATGCGCGCGCCGTCCACGATCTTGAGCGTATCGATCGCCGGCTGCCCGCAGACCACGCCATCGACCCCGTCGGTATCGAGCAGCACGCTGATGGCGCCGTTGATGGCCTCGGTGGTGATGAGCGGCCGCGCGCCGTCGTGGATGGCGACGTACTCGAAGCCCTCCGGCACCGCGGCCACCGCCGCGCGCGTGGAGTCCTGGCGGGTCGCGTCCGAGTCGGCGAAGGTCACCGGTGTGCGGATGTCAAAGGGGTCGATGGCGAGGCGCTTCATCTCGAGACGGCGTCGCGGCGGGCAGACGACCACGATATGCCCCACGTAGGCCGAGCGGTCGAAGGCCATGACCGACCAGGTCACCATCGGGCGACCGGCCACGTTCACGAGCTGCTTGCCCCCGGGGTTCCCGAAGCGCGAACCCGTTCCCCCCGAGGCGATGACGGCGCAGACACGCTCCATCAGGCACCCGCCCCCTGCTTGCCGCCGCGCATGCGGTACAGGCTGTCGGCGAGGATCGCGGGGTTGTTCACGCCGAAGTCGCCCAGGCGCTCCGGGTCGGTGCGGATGTCGTTCATGAGGTCCTGCAGCGAACCGTACTCGTCCACGATCTTCTCGGCCACGCCGTCGCGCACCACCGAGACGCGGGAGAGGGTGCGCAGCCCCAGGGGCGTGAGCACCGAGTCCTCGTCCAGGTTGTCGTAGCCGAGCACCTCCGCCACGCGCATGGGGCTCGTGAGGTCCTGGGCCGACATCGAGAGGAACTGCTTCCGGATCTGGGCGGCGTTCTCCTCCGAGGAGTCGGCCGCGTAATCGCGGATCATGAGGTTGTACTCGTCGTCCATGGCGGCGCCGGCGAGCTGCTCGAGCTGCAGGCGCACGAGCTTGCCGTGGGTGCCGAGCTTCTCAATCACGTCCTCGAGGCCGATCTTGGCCTGCTGCATGATCTCGAAGCTGGAGAAGATGTCCGTGATGTCGGCGAGGGTGACGTAGTCGTCGAGCTCGAGCGCGGTGAGGCGCAAAAGCGAGCGGTCGAGCGAGGTGCGGGTGGTCTGGAGCGTGGCGATGAGCTGGTTGACGGAGCCCATGAGCGCGCTCACGGGCTGGAGCTCGTAGCTCTTGCCGTGCACGTAGACGTTCACGACGGCGCGGCGGGAGGAAACGGAGATCACAATCGCGTCGGTGAGCACCGACATGCGCGCGGCCGTGCGGTGGCGCATGCCCGTCTCGCTCGTGACGAGAGAGGGATCGGGATTCAGGTGGAAGTTGGCGCGGAGGATCTGGGTGAGGTCCTCGTCGATGACGATCGCGCCGTCCATCTTGGAGAGCTCGAAGAGGCGGTTGGCGGTGAAGGAGATGTTCAGCGGGAAGCCGTCGTTGCCGGCGCCGAGGACGTGCTCGGTGTCGCCCACGCAGATGAGGGCGCCGAGGTGGCCCGCGATGATCATGTCCAAGGCGGTTCGGATGGGCTGCCCCGGGGCGGTCAGGCGAATCGCCTCCTGCATGCGCTTCTGCGCGTCACTCTTCTCCAACTGCTGCTCCCGCCTCGCTCAAGGGCCATGCGTCCGCTTGTATTTTGCCACGGGAAGCTGGGCGGCCCGGTGAGGAAACGGGAGCGTAACGGAAGCTCCCGAAACCATGCGCGGGGCGGGGCGCCGGTACGGGTACCAGCGGGCAAGCGGGGGCGCGGGGTGGCGGCACGAACGCCAGCGCGAGGGCCAGGAGGCGGGCGGGGCACCGGCGGTGGCGAGGCGGGGGCGCGGATGTCGGAGCGACGGAGACACGGGGCCAAGTGGGCAGGCGGGGTCGCGACGACTGAGACGCGGGTGCCGAGCGACGGTGGGGTCAAGCCGGGTGGGAGCGCCAAGGGGGCAGGGGTGACGGAGCGGCGTCGAGCGGCGGCCGGGAGCGCCAAGGGGGCACGGGTGACGAAGCGGTGCCGAGCAGCGGCCGGGAGCACCGCGGGGCGGGTACCGGGGCGACGCCGTGCAGCGGTCGGGAGCGCCGAGGGGAATGCGGATCCCGAGGCGACATCCAGGCAGCCGGCCCGCAGGCCCCAGGCTCAACGGGCAGCGAGGAAGGCCTCCACCTCCGCCCGGGTGCCATAGGACGCCTGGGCACCGTGACCGCAGGCGGCGTAGGCGGCCGCAGCCGACGCAGCGCGGGCGGCGGCGTCCAGCGGGGCACCGGCGGCGAGCGCGGCGAGAACGGTTCCCATGAAGGCGTCACCGCAGCCCGTGGTGTCGACTGGTTCAACGGGAACCGGGGTGACGGAGGTGACCACGCCCTCGCGCACGATGACGGAACCGCGGGCACCGAGCGTCGCGATGATGGCGGGGACGCCGAGGTCGTCGGCGGCACGAGCGAGTCGGGTCGCATCGAGTGAGGTGGCGGGCAGGCCGAGCATCGCGGCGAGCTCGTGCTCGTTGACAATCAGGATGTCGACGGCGGCGAGCAGGGCGTCGGGGAGCTCCGGTTGGAAGGGCGAGTTGTTCAGCGCAACGGCGACATCCGCCTCATGGGCGATGCGGGCCGCCTCGGTAACGGCCGGCAGCGGGCTCTCGAGGCAGAGTCCGAGAACACGCGCGGCGCGGATCTCAGATGCGACCGCGCGCACGTAGGCGGCATCGACCGCGGCGTTCGCCCCCGGCGAGTAGGCGATCGCGTTCTCCCCGCTCCCGTCCACGGTGATGAGGGTCGCGCCGCTCGGGCCCTCAACGCGTTTCACGGAGTCGGTGCTGACGCCGGCCTCATGCAGACGGGAGGCGAGGAAGGCGGCGTTCTCGTCTGAGCCGAGCGCCCCGAGAAGCGTGACCTCGGACCCGGCGCGGGCCGCCGCAACGGCTTGATTTGACGACTTGCCGCCCGGGAGCAGGCGGAGCGGGCCGCCCGCCACCGTCTCGCCAGGGAGGGGCAGATGATCGACTTCCATCGTGTAGTCGGCGTTCATGGACCCGAGGACCGCAACCCGTCCGCGTGCGAAATCGATGTCTTGGAATGCGCTGGTATCGAGCATACGACTGCCTCCTGACCACGGCGCCGCGAGAGGCGTCACCCCTTGCTGCGCCCATGTTTTCTGAGATTGTCTGTGACTTGGAGGATAACAGGGTGAGCGGAAGAAAAATAACGGCAAACGGCACCGGCATTACGCGTATGGGAGGCGAACCGAAAAGCCCGGATCAGATGGCTGGCCTTAAAGCGCCCACCCCGATGCAAGCGGCATGGCAGCGAATGGCGAAAATGCACTTGGCTCCAATGGATGCATCACGGCCGCGTGAATGTGCGCACAAATACCGTCATGCACAGTATGGCAAAACAGGCCATATGAACGTCGATTCGCGGTTTCCAGAGGCCGAACATGTGTCACGACGCTCTGATCGCATCTGCAAAAAGTGCATTTTCGCCATTCGCTGCCATATGGATGGGGTTGGGAGCCATGCGACGTGCTGGCTCATACAGAATCACGCAAGAAACTTAAAAATCATAAAAAAGAGGGGATACCGCGGTATCCCCTCCCGTAACGGTCGATCAGATGCGGCCAATCGAGTCTCCAGGCGCGGCAAACTGCGCCCTTTGACGCAGCCAAGCGCGCCACTTATCGCGTGCCGGCACCCATCTGCATGCCGCCGCCCGAGCGCGGCCCGGCCACCGCCGGGGCGATGCCGGAATTGCGGGGCGCAGCCTCAAAGCTCGCCCCGAGCGCCCCGACCGGCCGCGGCGCGGGGATCTCGCCCGTGCCGTGCGAGAAGACGAACTTCTCATCCGCCACATCCACCACAACGGTGTCCCCGGCGCTCCACTCGCCAGCCAGCAACTCCTCGGACAGCGGGTCCTCGATCAGCGTCTGGATCGCGCGGCGCAGCGGGCGCGCGCCGTTCGTGAGGTCGGTGCCCTCGGCCACGATCTTCTCGACGGCCGCGTCGGTCAGCTCGATGTTCATGCCGTTCGCGATCAGCCGCTGCCGCAGCTCGTCGATCAGCAGCCCCGCGATCGCCTTCAGGCTCTCGCCCGCGAGCTTCTGGAACACCACGATATCATCGATACGGTTCAGGAACTCGGGACGGAACAGGCGCTTGAGCTCGCCCATCGCACGTCCACGGATCTCCTTCGAGGTGAGGCCCACCTCGCCGGTGGTGCCGAAGCCCACGCTCGCGTCCTGCGCGATCTCGCGCGCTCCCACGTTCGAGGTCATGATCACCACGGTGTTGCGGAAGTCGACGGTCTTTCCCTGGCCGTCCGTCAGACGGCCCTCATCGAGCACCTGCAGCAGGATGTTGAAGATGTCCGGATGCGCCTTCTCGATCTCATCGAACAGCACGACGGAGTACGGGTGCCGGCGCACGGCCTTCGTGAGCTGGCCGCCCTCCTCGTGGCCCACGTAGCCCGGGGGGCTGCCGATGAGCTTCGAGACCTCGTACTGGCTCGCGAACTCGGACATGTCGAAGCTGATGAGCGCGTCCTTGCTGCCGAACAGGTACTCGGCGAGCGTCTTGGCGAGCTCGGTCTTACCCGTGCCCGTGGGGCCGAGGAAGATGAACGAACCGCCGGGACGGCGCGGGTCCTTGAGCGGCGAGCGCGAGCGGCGGATGGCCTTGGACACCGCGGCAACGGCCTCGTCCTGGCCGATGATGCGGGTCTTGAGCACGCTCTCGCAGTTGAGCAGGCGGCGCGACTCGTCTTCGGTGAGCGACGACACCGGCACGCCCGAGGTGGCGGAGACGATGTCGGCGATCTGGGCCACGTCGATGACGAGCGGGTTCGCCTCCATCTCGGCCTCCCAGGCCGCGCGGGCGTCCTTGAGGGCGGCCGCGGCCTCCTCCTGCTCCTGCTTGAGCTCGGCGGCACGGTTCATGTCGTCGGCCTCGGTGGCCTCGGTGACGGAGGTCTCGAGCTCCTTCACGCGGCGCTCGGCGGCGCGCACCTCGGCGGGCGCCTTGTTGGCGGCGATCCGGGCGCGGGCGCCGGCCTCGTCGATGAGGTCGATGGCCTTGTCGGGCAGGAAGCGGTCCTGGATGTAGCGGCTCGAGAGCGCGGCCGCGGCCTCCACCGCCGCCGGGGTGTAGCGCACGTGGTGGTGCTCCTCGTAGCGCGGGGTGAGCGCCGTGAGGATCCGCACGGTGTCCTCGACATTGGGCTCCTCGACGTCGATCGCCTGGAAGCGGCGCTCGAACGCGGGGTCCTTGGAGAGGTGCTTGCGGAACTCCTCGGCCGTGGTGGCGCCGATGATCTTGAAGGCGCCGCGGGCGAGGACCGGCTTGAGCATCGAGCTCGCGTCGATCGAGCCCTCGGCGGAGCCGGCGCCGATCAGCGTGTGCATCTCGTCGATGAACAGGATGATGTCGTCGGCCTCGGTGGCCTCCTGAATCACGTTCTTCAGGCGCTCCTCGAACTCGCCGCGGTACTTGGCACCGGCCACGAGCCCGGGGAGGTCGAGCGTCCAGACGTTCTGGTTCATGAGGTTCTCGGGCACGTTGCCGGAGGCGATCTCCTGCGCGAGGCCCTCGACGATGGCGGTCTTTCCAACACCGGGATCGCCGAGGATCAGCGGGTTGTTCTTCGCGCGGCGGGAGAGGATCTCCATCATGCGGGAGATCTCCTTCTCGCGGCCGATCACCGGATCGAGCTTGCCCTCGCGCGCCTGGTCGGTCAGGTTGGTGCCGAACTGGGCGAGCGTGGAGCTCTCCTCCGCCTGGGGCTGCCCGGAGCCGCCCGAGAAGAACGGCAGGCCCGCGCCGGGACGCCCCGACCCCGCGCCGGCCATGGGGCGCTTGCCGCCCTGGTCCTTGGCCGTGAGCTTCTCCACGGCGCCGCGCACGGAGGCGGCGGAGGTGCCGAGGCGCTTCAGGAGGTCCGTGGCGCGGTTGTCGCTCTCCGAGACGATGGCGAGCAGCAAGTGCTCCGTGGAGACGTAGGTCTGGTTGTTCTCGCGGGCGAGACGGAAGCTCTTCTCCATCACGGCGATGACCGAGGGGGTGAAGGCGAGCTTCGAGCTCGAGGGCGCGGCGTCAGCGGAGTCGGTCGCGGCGTCGGCGGCCGCGGCGGCGTCAGCGCTCGAAGCGTCGGACTCACCGGCCGCTTCGCCGCCCTCGCCGGCCTCCTCCGCGGCGGCCGGGGTGGCGGCCTCGGCGCCACCCGTGCCGCCCGCGCCCTCCTTCAGCTCGGCGAGGATGTCCTCATGCGTGATCTCGAGCTCGCGCAGGGCCTCGGCGGCGATGCCGGAGTCCTCCTTGGCGAGGGCGAGGAGCAGGTGCTCCGTCCCCACTTTCTGTGAACCGAGTGCGATGGCCTCCTCCTTGGATAGGGACATGACCTTGCGCGCGCGATCGGTGAATCTGTCTAGCATCTGATTACCTCTTACGTGCGGGTTCGTATTATCAGGTCAGATGTTTACCCATTGCGCGGCCTCGCTAACACGAGGGCACCCCTCCATCGCGTCACCGCAACGGCGGGGTGCCCCACGCATGCGAAGCCCGAGCTCCCGTCGCGTCCCTAGCGGCTGTCCTCGACCTTCTTGATGTTCGCGATGTTCTGCTGCTCGGTGGAGCTCAGCACGCTGTTCGCGATGGCGTCGAACTCATCTGCCGTGTACAGGACCTGGTACCAGGGCTGTCCCTCGAAGTACCGCCGCACGTCATCGTCCTTGAAGGCGCGGCCGTGACGGGCGTAGATCTCGTTGCGGGCGAGCATCAGGTCCCAGTCGGAGAACTGGGCGAGCTCATCGGTGCTGTACACCCGCGCATCCGAATCGGGCAGGATATAGGTGCCCTGAACAGCAGGCGAGGCCGGGGTCACCGGATCCCCGTTGGGGTGCGGCGCGGCGGGCCCGGTCGAGACCACCACCGCCGCAGACGACCCCTTGGCGATGGACGATCCCGCCGCCGGCGCATGGGAGATGATCGCTCCGGCGGGGACGTCGTCACTCGCCGCGGTGGTGATCGAGCCGAGGGCGAGCCCCTCCCCCTCGAGGAGCTTCTTCGCCGCCGCCTGGTCCAAGCCGACGAGCGAGGGCATCAGGACCTCATCGGGCTCATCGGCCTCGGCGCCTTCCTTCTCCGACGTCACGGAGCTCCCCGCCTCCGCCGCGGCCTTGGGATCGGATCCGCCGGAGGCATGGGACGACATGAACCAAAACCCCGCGCCGATCGCAGCGATCACCAGGACCGCAGCGGCCGCCAGCGCGGCAACGGTGCCGCGGCGCCTCTTCCCCGCGGCATCTCCCTGCGGAGAGCCGGTCTCTCCCGCGATAGGTCCGGCTGAGGCCGGGGAGCGGTCCGCCTGCGGGCGCGGCATCACGGCCGTCGCCGGGAGCGGGTCGGCCCCTTCATTCGTCTCCGGGCGCGCGACCACCTGCGTCGCATCAACATCCTCCGGTGCGTCCCGCCCCGCGAGGTCGGTGTCCTCCGCACCCGCCCCATCGTCGACGGGCGCGCCGTCATCGGGCGCCGGGGCGCCGCAACTGGCGCAGAACCGGGAATCCTCCCCCATCTGCGCTCCGCACGATCCACAGAAGCGAGCCATCCCATCCCCCTCTCAGGGCCCTCGGCCCCTCGTGACTGACACCCTCTAGTGTAGTGAATGAGACGCCCTCCACAAGTGGAAAGGGCCGGAGGGAGCCATTGTCCCTCCGACCCTTCGGCCCGGCGCCAACCGAGCATGACATGGTGGTCCGAATGCGAGCGTTAGCCCTCGAGCACGACCTCGCGGTTGTCCGCCGTGACGAGCTCGCTCACGGTGATCTCGGCGCCGAGGTAGCGGCTCAGGTTCTCGGCCAGGGCCTCGAGCTCGCCCTTCGCGTCATCCACGCGCGCCGGCTCGATGCACTCGAACACCACGACGGCGTCGCGCGTCTCGTCGTTCAGCTCGGTGCGCTGGCTGTCGCGCCAATTCCAGCAACGGCTCGTGGCACCGGCGTCATCGAGGTAGATGAGCTCGCCGGGAAGCGCCGGGTCGTTCTCCTCCTCGCCGATCGGCAGGAAGGGCTCGCCGCCCTCGACCGTCACGGCCAGGCGGTAATCGCCCTCGATCTTGTTGAGGTCGAAGCCGCCCGTGGGGAAGGCGTAGGTGAGCGACACCGTGTTGTAGATGTCGACGGACGGGGTGATGGAGCCCACCGGCTTGCCCTTGAGCACGCGCTTGAGCAGGTTCTCGATGGCGCAGCGGGCGCCCTTCTTCGTCTTGAAGCGGCGGTAGGCCTCGCGCCAGACGCGGACGGGCTCGTTCTCGGAGATGGTGTCGCTCGTGAGGAAGCGCTCGGCGCGGACGTTCGCGCGGTCGAGGCCGCGGGCGATCTCGGCCGCCTCCTCCTCGGGCACCTCGGCGCTCGGCTTGAGGCCGCGCGCCACGAGGACGCCGATCGTGGCCTCGGGGAAGAGCTCCCAGAACGAATCCTCCGCGATGAACTTCTTCATGGTCCCTCCTTGGGGTCAGACTGCCTGCGGCGATGTCGCCGGCTCCGCATGAGGGTGAGCCGCACGCGGCCCTCTTGATGCGAAAATGTATCGATGGCACCGATCGCTATGCGAAACTCGGTATAGGTCGAGTGTAGCAGAGTTGCGGGGCGGGCATGGGGCTTCCCGCGCTCTCCAGATTTGCCGCGCGGCAGCGAGAACGCGCCTCGCGCCCCTCACGCGCCGAGGACGCGATCCGCCTCCGTGATCGCGCGGACCGGTCGCGCCGGGCTCCCGAGCGCGATCACGCCCGCCGGGATGTCGCGGGTCACGAGGCTCCCCGCCCCCACCACGGACCCCGCGCCGATCGTCACGCCCGGCATCACGCGGACGCCGCCACCCAGCCAGACATCGTCCTCAATGCGAATGAGAAGCGCGCGCTCGGCACCGGTGCGACGCTCCTCGGCGAGCAGCGGGTGCGCGGCGGTGTAGAGGCCGCAGTCGGGGCCGATGAAGACGTTCGCGCCGATGGTGATGGGCGCGCAGTCCATGAGGTAGGCGCCGTGGTTCAGAAAGCTCCCGGCCCCGATCGAGATGTGGTAGCCGTAGTCGCAGGTGAAGGGCGAGAGGATGGTCGCGCCCGGCCCGAGGGAACCCAGCAGCTCGGAGAGGATGCGCTCGCGAGCGGCCACATCGGAGGGGTGGGTCTGGTTGAGGGCGAAGGCGAGCTCGTCGGCGGCGGCGCGCTCGGCGATGAGCTCGGGGTCGTTGTTCGCGTCGTACCAGAGGCCCCGGTCGCGCTTGGCCTTCTCGGTCATGGGCACATCCCGGTCTGCCGCGGCCGCAGCCGCGCTCCGCCCTGCGCCCGTCATGCGATCCCCCCGAGGACACGGAACACGAACTCGAGCACCACGGGGATCAGCCAGAGCACGAAGATCACGACGTAGGGCCAGGCGTGCGCCTTCGTGACGGCGGCGAACTCGCGGATGAACGCCGAGGGCCAGACCCAGCTGCGCGTGTGGCTGCCCACGCCGTCAGCCGTGATGCCCAGGTGCTTGGCGTACTCCGCGCACCGGAACACGTGGTAGTCGCTTGAGACCACGGCGGCGCGGTAGGGCGCGGCCTCCATGCGCTCGTCCATGATCTCCTTTGAGAAGGTCAGGTTCTCCCAGGTGGTGGTCGAGCGGTCCTCCAGGATGAGCGCGTCCTCGGGCACACCCTTGCGCAGGAGGTAGCGGCGCATGGCCTCGGCCTCGGAGATCACCTCGTCCGCCCCCTTGCCGCCCGACGCCACGAGCAGGCCCTGACGATCCTGGCGCTCCCAGAGCTCGAGGGCCTTGTCGATGCGGCCGGCGAGCGTGGGCGAGGGCTCGGTGCCGTTCAAGCCCGCGCCGTGAATGATGATGAAGTCGTAGGTGCGGCGGCGCGGCACGATCCGGTAGAGGAAGGAGTAGAGCAGGAGCGCGACCAGGGTGAACGAGAACCACATCGCCTCGAGGACGAAGAGGCC
This sequence comes from Collinsella sp., assembly GCA_034102905.1. Taxonomy (GTDB): domain Bacteria; phylum Actinomycetota; class Coriobacteriia; order Coriobacteriales; family Coriobacteriaceae; genus Collinsella. The sequence continues at coordinate 34,124 of JAXEGS010000018.1, forward strand.
GAGGATCGACTCGAGCCAGGCGGGGGCGTTGAGAAAGCCGGCGATCGGCGCGGCGAAGAACATGCCGGCGATGAGGAGCGCGAGGGCGATGGGCAGGGCCGAGGCCGCGGAGAGGCCGTTGTGGCGGATCACGACGACGCCGTTGGCGATGAGCGCGATGACACTCACGAAGGGGAAGGCGACGATGAGGACGATGAGGGGGATGACCATCCATGCCTGACCGTAGCTGAGAAGCAGCATGAGGGCGGTCCAGAGGAGGAAGACGAAGAAGAAGAGGGCGTTGCGGAACTGCCGGGGCTCGCGCCAGCACGAGAAGGCGAAGAGGGCACCGAACAGGATGCTCGGCGACCAGATGATGAGCTGCGGGATGAGCGAGCTGAGCACGGGGTTTTAGATCCTCTCGATGCGTGGGCGGGGTGGCGACAGTGTAGCAAAGCGCGATGGGCGGGGTGTGAGGACGCGGCGGCGCGCACGGCACGGCATTCAGTGACTGTTTTCGCACGAAAAGCGGTGCGGATGTGCCCCATTTTGTGCGATTACGGGATATGAACGCCGGAGCGGGCCGAGATCGGTGGCGCGGACCGGGACGCTCAAGGCAAGTGACGGTCATCCGGGGCGCGCCGAACGCCGCACCAGGTGGCCGCCCCCTCGCCGGCCTACCCCTGCGCGCGCACCTGCTCCTGGTAGCCCTCGCCCCAGGTCCACATCGCGTCGATCACCGACTCCAGGCTCCTTCCGAGCGGCGTCAGCGCGTACTCCACGCGCGGCGGCACCTCGGCGAAGACCGTCCGCGCCACAAGGCCGTCCTCCTCCATCTGGCGCAGGCTCTGGGTGAGCATCTTCTGCGAGACATGGCCCACCGAGCGCTGCAGCTCGCTGAAGCGCTTTGTGCCCGTCAGGAGATCGCGCACGATCAGGATCTTCCACCGGCTCGTGATCAGCGAGAGCGTCGTCTCCACCGGGCAGGCAGGCAGGGTCTCAACGGTCATCATCGCATCCTCCATCATTCCAACATATATATTTCAGCAGGTGAAACACATTAGTTACCAAATGGAACCTACCGAACTTTATAGTGCTTGCTTCCGAATCAGATGGTACCGCGGGATGATGATCTCGCCAAGAAGGACCGGGCACGAGCCCAGAACAGAACAGGAGACCACCATGAAGATCGCCGTCATCGCCGCCAACGGAAAGGCCGGCTCCCTCATCACCGCCGAGGCCGTGCGCCGCGGCCACGACGTCACCGCCGTCGTCCGCAGCGAGAACAAGACCGAGGCCCCGCACGCCATCCAGAAGGACATCTTCGACCTCACGGCCGACGACCTCGCCGGCTTCGACGTCGTGATCGACGCCTTCGGCGCCTGGACCCCCGAGACCCTGCCCCAGCACTCCACGACCCTCGCGCACCTCGCCGACCTCCTCGCGAACACAGACACCCGCTTGCTCGTGGTGGGCGGCGCGGGTAGCCTCTACGTGAACCCCGAGCACACGCTCACGCTTTCCGAGACCGAGGGCTTCCCCGAGGCCTTCCTGCCCCTCGCGACCGCCATGGCAAAGGCCCTCACCGAGCTCCGTCAGCGCGACGATGTACGCTGGACCTACGTCTCCCCCGCCGCCGACTTCCAGGCCGAGGGCGAGCGCACTGGCTCCTACCAGCTGAACGGCGAGGAGTTCACGCCGAACGCCGCCGGTGAGTCCGTGATCTCCTACGCCGACTTCGCGATCGCGATGGTCGACGAGGCCGAGCGCAGCGGCGCGGACGCCCACGTGCGCGAGCGCATCTCCGTGGTGCGCCGCTAACGCGCGAGGGGGCGCACGGCCCATTTGCGAGGATACCCTGCCCGTGCGAGCGGCCCGTGCGGACCCGAGGGGATGACGCCCTCGGGTCCGCGTGCCGTGCGAGCGGCGGGTGGCCCGGGCTGTGTCGCTCGAGCAGCGTCGCTCGGGCGACACAGCCCGGGCCACCCCCCCCCCCGCACCCCCCACGCCCCCCCCCCCCCCGGTAGCCCGGCAAGATAATGGCGGGGACCGGGCCCGCCCCGCGGAGGGGGCAGCCAGACCGGGACCGGACA
>JAXEGS010000019.1:0-2819 GCA_034102905.1 Collinsella sp.
TCCGTCTGCGCGCCCGCGAAGCCACGCGCAGACGGAAGGGGCACGGCCCCCGCGCAGGACGGAAAACGCAAGGACCAGCCGAATCCCACCGGCCACGCGTTCGCGAAGCCACGCGCAAACGGAAGGGCCACGGCCCCACCACTCCTCCCGCACAGGGCGGGAAACGCAAGGACCGGCCGGGTCCCCGGAGCGCGTTTGCGAAGCCACGCGCGAAGGGGACCCGGCCGGTCCGATGAGGGAAGTGACCCCTCTGTGCTACTTCTTGCGACGCTTGACCGTCACGAGGCCGGCACCGGCGGCAGCGGCGCCCGCGAGGGCAACCATGCCCATCTGGAGCAGGGCGACGTCACCGGTCTTGGGCAGCTTGCCCTTCTTGCCGGTCTTGACCTGCTTGGGCTCGGGCTTCACCTCGGGCTCCTCGGGCGTCGGCTGGGCAGTCGGCTCCGTCACCTTGATGGTGGCCACGTCGGACGTGGTGTAGAGGCCCTGGGCGTTCGTCACGACGGCGTAGTACTCGAACTCGCCGACCTCAGAGGTGTCCACGGGCAGCGTGCTGCTCACATAGCCCTGGAGCTCCTCGTCGCCATCGGCGGCGCGGTCCTGGGTGCCATCGGTGGCAGCGGCGGCGGTGCGCTTGTACCACTGGAAGGTGAGCTGGGAGTCGGAACCCTCGACGCCGTCCTCGACCGTGGCGGCGACCGTCAGCGGGGTCGCCTCGGCGCCCTTCTCATAGGTGGCGGAGACGGGCTGGGCGGTGATCGTCGGGGCGACGAAGTACCCGGCGTACTCGAACGGGGTCTTCAGGCCCTGGGTCTCGGCGTCGTAGTCGCTCGGGACGAAGGGCTCGGAGAAGTCGCCGGCCTTGACGTAGGCGCGCATCTCCTCGACGAGGGCCTTGCACTTCTCGTAGCTGGAGCGGGAGACCTGAGCGAAGAGGTCGTTCGCGAGCGCGGTGCGCTCGTCGGCGGGCGTGGTGCGCATGATCTGGTCAACGACCTCCTGCTGGGCGATCACGGAGTGCTGGATCGCGTCAAGGTAGTCGCGGGTGCCCTTGGCCATGGTCTCGCGGTTGTTGTAAGCGATGGTGTTGATGTCCATCATCACGTAGTTCAGGATGCCGCTCTCGTCGGGCTCGAGGGCCTTGTTGATGTCATCCTTGCTCGGATCATCGCCGCGGTGGCTGGCGTCGATCGAGTTCCACTTCGGGTAGAGGTCCTCGGGCACCTCGGTGAGGAGCGCCGAGTAGCTCGGCAGCGACACGCTGAACTCGGAGCGGGACAGGGACTCCCACTGGATGATCGCGATGTCGGAGGAGAGGTCGGCGTCGTGGCGGATCTCGAAGATGTGCGCCTCGACGGTGCGGTTGTTGCCGACCGCGTAGAAGTACTTGTTGTTGTTCGCGTTCAGGTTCTCGGTCTGCTCGCCGCGGGCGGCCACGGAGCGGAGCGCCGTGAACGTGTCGATCTCGCGACCGGGCGTGAACATGAGCTGCGGGTCGGTGAGGTCGGCGACGGAACCCCAGTCGTTCAGGGTGTAGTCGGTGCCCTCGGTGAGCGGGGCGCCGAAGTAGGCGCGGGCCTGGGCGTAGCGGATGTTCTGCGCGGTGCCCGGGTCGCGGAGGCCGTAGGTCTTCGCGATGTTGGGCGTGCCGTCCTCGAACGTCTTGAGCAGGCCGGCCTCCTCGGGGAGGCTCACGATCTTCTCGGAGTGCAGCACCTGGTTCGGGTCATCGAGATCGACCTTGTACTCGAGGCGGCCGATGTTGGGGTTCGCCGAGACCACGTCGGGGCTCATGTTGAGGGCGATCCACTGGTGGCCGGAGAGCTGGCCGAAGATCCAGGTCTCGTTCTGGTCGGCGATGATGATCTGGTTCTGATCGTAGGAGCCGTGCTCGTCGACGATCCGGCCGAGCTTCTCGACGCCGTCGCGGGCGGTGTCGGCCATCGCGAGCACGACGTCAGCGAGGTTGTACTCGCCGATGCCCGTGGGGACGGAGGGGTCGAGGGCGGCCATCTCGTCGTTCAGGTCGCTCGTGAGCGTGGCGGAGACGGCGACGCCCTTCTCGTTGATGCCGGCCTCGGAGTAGACCTTCTCGGCGATCGCATCGTTCTCGGCGCCCCACTCGGTGGGCTGGTCGCGCACGTAGGTGTAGCGATGGCTGGTGCCCCCGTAGGTGTACTCGAAGCCCGAGCCGATGACCGCGTCGTTCTCGAAGGAACGGAACTGCGGGTTCACCTCGCGCTCCTGGACGCCGAACGCCTTGATGTAGCGGGGGTTCCAGTCCTCCGCGCGACCGACGAAGGTGGAGCCGTTCGTGGTGAGGTTGCTACCCATGTAGACCTGGGTGCAGGCGAGGGCGTTGATGGGCGCCGCCATGATCAGCGACGCGGCCAGCATGCCTCCCCCTGCGACTTTGCCCAAGACGGAACGTAGCTTCATCTTGCCTTCCCTTCCTTCAAGAGGTACTGCAGCCATGTATCTGCATACGGCTCGATGATACTCACAAAGTCATCACTTTTATTCAGAATTAACGAAGCGTTCCCCAGACGGTTGAAAGTCGGCGGTAGGCGGAAATTCTTTGAAACAAATCTTGACAGCGTGCAGAAAACCTGTAAATAGCTGGGTCTTTATATAAAACAGCAGCTCGGGGGCCACCAGGCGCCCCGCGCTCCGCCCCGAATGAGCGCCCACCTATGACATATACAGCCCGGATGTGCAAACGGGCGCGGGCGCGGGGCCCCACGGCCGCCCCCGGCCCCCCCGGGGGGCTATTCCGCCCCCCACCCCCCCCCGGGCCCCCGGGGCCCGGGGGCGCCCCC